>CALGYZ010000055.1 GCA_937934645.1 uncultured Bacillaceae bacterium
CGCGCGGATGATATCACCGTCTTTCAGATAATCGTCAATCTTCAACTGGCTCTCAAACAGTTTTTTCGCCCTCTCCTCATAGGAAATTGTTAAATTGGACACGAACCCCATCTCTTCCGGAGAAAGATTCAAAGCGACGCCGCCTGTTGTTCCCGTCACCACCAAATCGCCTATGGAAAGGTCCATAATCCCGGACAATTCAGTAAGAGTCTCATGCGGCTTGAACAGCAACTGACTCGTATTGGCCGATTGCCGCAATTCATCATTCACCCACAATTTTAATTCCAAATCATGAATAAGCGGAATCTCCTCCGGGTCCAATAAATATAAGTAAGGACCGGTCGGACCGAACGTGCGGTAGCTTTTCCCTTTCAGCCACTGCCCCTGCAACAGCTGCACATCCCTCGCCGACACATCATTGAACATCACCAAACCGGCAACATACTCATGCAAATTTTCTTCAGTAACCTCCACGGGCTCCGTAATATCCGCACCAATCACCAGCCCCAATTCAATTTCATAATCCAACAGCTGCACGTGAGGCGGCCGGATAATATCTGCATAAGCCCCGCAGAGGCAGCTGTCCGCTTTGCTGAAAATCAAATTAAACGGCGGCCTTTTTGCTTCAAATCCCGATTCCTCTCTGTGCGAAGCATAATTGGCCCCTTGGCAAATGATTTTTGCCGGAGCGGTAACCGGGCTCAAAATCGTTGCATCCTGCAGCGAAACCGTTTCGCCGTCCCCCTGCTCATACAGTTGTCTTGCTTTTTCTTTTCCTTTTTGTAAAAATTGAGCCAGTGAGCCGAAAGTTTCCTGCAAGACAATGATGTCGTTCCCATGCACCACTCCCCAGTGTTGCCGGGAATCTTTTTCAAATCGGACTATCTGCAATCCCACGGTTCTTCCTCCCTTCATTCATTTCTAAACGTAATTATAAAAATTTTCTATCATTTATTAAAAAAAATCCACCCATTATTGGGCAGGCCTTGTTTTGCATGGAAAGATCCTGTTCAACGATAACTTCTCTTCCTCTTAATTATGGAGACCTTTCTTATCTCTCCCGTCCTTATTGAAAAATTTCACAAAAAACACCCATGAGCCCCAACCCGCAACCATGGGTGAAAAGATCTTTCTCACAAATTGTGATGCAAAAAAGTACATTTGACAAAAAGACCATTAAATAAATACATATTTTACATTCTTGAATTTTAGAATACCCCGTACGGCTTGACTAAAAAAATACACCCTATCCATACAAAACGGCAACAGCCGCCTTCCCAACCATCCGGACACAAGCCCCATCCGCTTAATCCAATTTTACAAAAACTTTGCCGTTATTTAACTCGCACCAGTCCAAATCCTCAAAATCTTCACGATCCCCGTACTTATCCAAAAACGTTTCCTTATCCTCAAAAACCTCCATCGAACCCTGCTCCAACATAATTAACATACGATAAGGATTCAATTCAAAAACCTGCGAAACCGCAATCAACTCACCAATATGAACCTTATCCGAAAAATTCTCCACCCTACATCTCCCCTTCACACAATCACACCTTAAAGTATTCACCAAAAACAAAACAAATATAATGGGACAGGGGGAAATGGGACAGGGGGACAGGTTCGCTGTCCCAAACGTTGGACAAATACACAGGTTTACTTTCCCGACGCCTTACCCGCCAACCACTTTCACGCTTAACTGTAAACAAATGGCACCGGCAGTATCCAATCATTTCTTTCTCCTACCCCCGTCTGCCATATATCCCATATGCCTTTCTCACCAAAGGAAAAATTTCTTCGCCGTATAAATTCCCTGAAATTTGTTAAGGATAGATGCAGGAGGTGGACACATTGGCTCAAGACGTACTTTGCGAAGTAAGCAACTGCAAATATTGGGATGAAGGAAACAAATGCAACGCCGATACCATTTACGTAGTCAGCCATAAAGGAAAACACGCTTCCGACAGCAAGGAAACCGACTGCAAAACATTTGTACCGGAACTATAATAAAATGAAACGGGACAAGGATGTGTTCCTTGTCCCGTTAATAAAAAAGCCCTTTCCCGGTTCTTTTTTTTCCTGCTATTGACTCTCTTTTTTTCTATATTTTTCTGGCAAGGATTGACGCTTCATGGATGGCATGGAGTGCATTCCTTGGTTCTTTGGCATCCCCAATAATGTATAATTCTTTTCCAAGATCCTGCAATTCTTCATAAAGATGATTTACTGCTTTAGCACCCATGGCCAGAATAATTTTATTAATATTAGTTAACTCCTTTTCACGGCCTTCTGTTTCAATGATTACCGTATTTGCTGAAATCTCTTTTACTGTCGAAGACGTGAATATTTTTGTTCCGTTGGCTTTTAATCTGTTCAACAAAGGGATTCGGTTAATATCCGGAATCCCCGGAGCAATATCATCCAACATCTCAACAATGGTGACAGACACTTTTCCTCTTGCGTTTGCAAAAATCGTATCGGCAATTTCTGCCCCAACCATACCTCCGCCGATAATTAAAATGTTTCCGGAATACGCGTTTTCCTTTCCGGACAACAAATCAAAACCGGTAACCACCTTTTCATTTTCAATACCTTTTATATCCGGGATCATTGGTTCCGCACCTGTTGCTACAATAATTGTATCGGGATTTTCCTTTTTGACACGCTCTACTGTAACTTCCATCCCCAGTTCAATTTCAACCCCTGACTTTTGCACTGCATTTGCTAAATAAATCACCCATTTTGTCAATTCCTGTTTAAATGGCGGAACTGAAGCAATATTGATTTGGCCGCCAAGCTTTTTTTCTTTTTCAATGATTTTCACATGATGTCCTCTTTTAGCCAATACCCTGGCTGCCTCAAGACCCGCAACACCGCCGCCAATAATCAAAACCCTTTTCGACTTTTCTGTCCGTTCATACCCCATTTCAGCTTCTTTTCCAACAGCCGGATTTATAATACAGGTGGCTTCCATTCTTCCTTCTTCCCGGGTGGTACAGCCGATTCCACAACTGGTGCAAGGAGCAATTTCATCAAATTTACCGGCCAAAGCTTTGTTAGGCAATTCCGGATCCGCAAGTAAAGCCCTGCCCATCACAACCCCGTCCAGTCCGGTATGAGTGAGAATGTGTTCAGCATATCTAGCATCATAAATTTTTCCGACAACAAATACAGGAACGGAAGAAATTTCTTTAATGGCTGCTGCTTCTTTCACGTTCACTCCCATTTTCACACTATTTCCGGGTATGATCTTCCATGGCTTTTCATATTGAGAACTTCCAGATATTTCGAAGGCGTCTGCGCCAGCCTCAATGAATTTTGGAATCAAATAAAGCATGTCTGACAAAGAATTTCCGCCGGGTACTCTTTCATCACCTGAAATCCGCATCATAATGGGAAAATCTTCCCCTGCTTTTTCTTTCATATCTCTAAGCACTTCCAAAGCAAATCTCGCTCTGCCATCCAAATCTCCACCGTATGCGTCCGTTCTCTTATTTCGCAATGGTGACAAAAATGACCCGGCCAACATATAAGCATGAGCGCAGTGGAACTCAATACCGTCAAAGCCCGCTTCTCTTGCTCTCCTTGCCGCATCACCATATAATCCGATAATCTTTTTAATTTCATCCACAGTCAATTCTCTTACCATTTGTCCAAATTGATTCGGATAGGCAGAGGGGCCTACCGGTTGCACGCCAAAAGTCCATGATATGGATTCCGGTCCCGGGTGGGTGATTTGAGGAATTACTTTGGCTCCTGCCGCATGAATTCGGTCCGTGAATTTTCGAAAAGATGGGATAAGTTTATCATCATGTAAGCCGATCGTAGGACCCATATAAGGTACATTGCCATCGACTGTGACCACATCAACGATGATAAGACCAACCCCACCTTTCGCCCTTTCTTCCCAAAAACGGGTCTGTCTCTCATTGATCGTACCATCCGGTGACTCCAATCCTAATGTCATCGGTGCCATGGCAATTCGGTTTTTTAACTCCATTGAACCGACTCTTAACGGCGTAAAAAGCTTTTTAAAGTTCATCATCTATCCATCCTTTACAAAATGATATAAAACTGTACACCCCTTTTGTGAAAAGATGAGCATAACTGCAGCAAGCCACTTTTTCCCATGCTGAATCAGTTCCTTTTTTTCTCTCTTACCCCATTTTATCATGTAAGTATTTTTTAAATTTTACGGAACCTTACAATTTTATGAATAAAAAAGCAAGCCCACTCTTATCCAAAATTCCCCCTCCCGCAGTTTATAAATTCCCACAGAAGCCAAATGCCATCACACCAAAAAACCTACCGCAAATTCTTTCTCCCTCAACCTAAATTTCAGGAAAGCGGAGCCACATAACCCATATTTTATTCCTATCAATCGCGTCACTGCGGCCGCCTCCAGTTTTTTACAGCAAATGTTTGCGAGTAATTTTATACAAAGAAAAATGTCGAATATATGCCAATCTTAAGATAAAATAAAATAGATCAAAAATTTTGCTGAAATTGGCTTGGAGCACGGAGAGATATGGACTTTGGACAGCAAACCTTACTGCTTACAGGCTCTACACGGACTATCGCGGGAGAATTTTGAAAATGTAAAGCAAATCAACGACAATGTACCGGAAATGACAATTGATTCGGTTCATCGGCTGATAGAATACAGGGCAGCCCCCCTCATATCTATTGGCAAAACGGCTCGCGCTGAAAAATACCACATTTCCCATCATCTAAAAACGGTTCTCCTGACCATTCCCCAATAATAAAAACGTTCGCTGCAAGGTTCCATCCTCACCCGTCCCTAAGTCTTATTTTCAGTACCCGATTTGAAAAACTTCATAATGAAGCATTAGGAGAGATAAATCAATGGAAATTACAGAAAAACCAAATTATGTTCTCAAAGCCAATGAAGGAATTTTATACCCAAAAAACCCAAAGCTTGTTCCCCTGAAAAAAGCGGTTTGGATCATCATCGCGCTAATTATCATAGGTTCTTTGATCTTTCGGGA
>CALGYZ010000056.1 GCA_937934645.1 uncultured Bacillaceae bacterium
GAGAGCGCTACCTTGACAGGGTAGAGGTCGCTGGTTCGAGCCCAGTCGGAATCATCATTAAAAGCCTTTAATCTTTACAAGGATTAAAGGCTTTTTCATTTTTTAAAATAAAGTAGATCCGTTCAATCACCAAAATAAAATGAATTTCTGTCCCCGCTATATAACATTTCCCACATATAGAATACAGCCGTTCAATTGATCCCTCTTCAAATACTTTCACCGCTTTGCTTCTACATTCATTCAGTTTCATCTGATTGATTTACTTCCTTCCGTCAATACTTGGAATTTTTCCGGTTACAAAAGGATCAAAAATTAATTCATCTCTGTTATATAAATTGATTAGGTCATAAGAATTAATCAGTATATGGGATTTTTGAATCATAATACATTTATCAAAACAGTGAAGTGTATGGCATTTAAGCATTTTAAGCATTGTTTTCTCATTTTATGTTTTTGTAAATATTTTCTTCAGATTATGTCAATAAATCTTTCTGATAATGTTGTGTAGACAATAATAGAATGTATCTATACTGGAGTTGATCAAAATCTGGAGGGAGAAAATTGAAACGGCTCAAGTGGTGGATTGATTGCCGCATATTCAATAAACACCGCTGCTCAATCTATACCCACAGATGTCTGATTTGCGGGAAATTGAGCAAGAGATATGTTACGGAGTCAGAAGAATCGGAAAATAAACAGCTGGCCAAATCATAACCATTTTCTATTGTCCGTTAGTTTATTCCCGTTTTGCTTCCATAACCTCAAGGACGTATTGCAGATCTGGTTTTTATAATAGATTTCACTTCCGTGAGTATACTTTCCACTTTGTTGTCTTTTTTTGCTTTTTTCAACCGGTTATAATTGCTGGTTATCCGGAATTTTACTCTTATTGTATAAGAATTTAGGCCCGGTCTCACAATATGAATAAACAACGGGGAGCTTACTTAAAGGTTCAAGGAATGATATAATCAGATTAGCCTGTCTTGAAATGATTTTTTAATATAATATTTTCTTCAATTCCGGAGAATCAAGCATAAAAGGATGACAACAATGGAAGCATACTTATTTTTACTGCTGCTGCTTGCAGCCGGTCTAATTGTGAAGAATTACTCACTTATATTTTCCATTCTTTTTCTTTTGGTAGTAAAAATTTTTGTTAATAGTGAAAAATTATTTTTAATCCTGCAAACAAAAGGAATTAACTGGGGAGTTACGGTAATTACCATTGCCGTCCTCACCCCGGTTGCTACAGGACAAATCGGTTTTAAAGACTTATTTGCATCTTTAAAATCCCCTTATGCTTGGATCGCCCTCGGTTCCGGAATATTGGTTGCCCTTCTTGCAAAAAACGGTGTTGTCCTTCTTGCGAAAGATCCCCATATAACAACAGCCCTCGTATTAGGTACGATTCTCGCTGTAACTTTGTTTAAAGGTGTTGCGGTCGGACCATTAATCGGTGCAGGAATTGCCTGGGCAGCTATGAAAGTATTCGGATTGTTGCAATAAAACGAACCGTCATACTTGAAAATCCGGAGAATAAAAAAAGAGAAGTGTTGTTGCACTTCTCTTTTTTTATTCCATTAACGGAATGCTGCTTTAAATTCTCCGGTAACTTCTTGATGACCGTTATTTTTAACATAAACTTGTTCTTGCTCAAGATCGAACCTTTCCATAATCGGCAGATCGTTGACAGAGAACAAGTAGGAATCTTCTGTAGCTTTATGCTCATACCAAGCCCAGTTCGGAACAACGAAGTAATCGCCTTGTTTCCAGTCAAAGCGTACGCCGTTGATAACAGAGTATCCGGAACCTCTATGCACATGGTAAACGGTTGAGTGCGTGTGACGCAGCGCCTTTGTATGGAAGTCTGCCGGCAGAAATTGCATTCTTGTACCGAGTGTCGGATTTGCAGATTTTCCGGTTGACGGGTTGAAATATTCAACTGCATAACCGTGGTACGGATCCGGATCAAACTCCATCAATCCTTTAATGGCATCGACTGTACGGCTCCATTTGTAGTTTGCGAGCGGAGCAATGGTGTATTTCGCATCACCGACAGGACGTACCATACCGCCGCGATAACGTTTTTCACTGAAGTTATCCGGAACTTCAGGTTTTTGCAATCCATCTTCTTCTTCATACGGATCAAAAAATGTACCGCCGATAGCATAAACAGTAGGAATATCCAATGCATCCATCCATAACATCGGCTCTGTACCCAAATGCTCATGACCGTGCCATAAGCCTTTAGGTGTGATCAAAAAGTCGCCCTCTTCCATGAATACACGTTGCCCCTGAACAATTGTATATGCTCCCGTACCTTTGGAAATAAAGCGAAGAGCGTTTTGGGAATGACGATGAGAAGGAGCTTTTTCACCCGGCAACAAGCTTTGAACGGCAACATAAATTGTTTGGGTTGTAGATGCCCATCCCCAAGGTTTACGGTAAGTTAAGCCCGGGTTTTGGAAATAAATGGCACGACGTTCACCGCCGCGTTCTGGTGTAAAAATCTCAGCCGCTTCGGCCATTTTCTTTTCAATCAGTTCGCTGCTCCAAAGATATGCTTCTGCCTGAGGAGTCGGCGTCGGATTCATAATCTCAGGAATTGCTTCCCAAAGCGGACCAAGATTGTACTGCTGGATATCTTTTGTGAAATCGGTTACAATTGAGCTTTTCATAAACTCTTTAATATCTTCTTTTGTTTCAGACATGATGCATTACCCCTTTACTTGATTTTATTTATTAAAGAGGGAGCGGTGGGACCAGAGGTCCCGCCTTTCCCTTTATTATCCGTACCAATCTGAACATGTCTTTATGTTTATTTAACGGGCCGGTACAACGTCTATTTTCTTCACTTTATTCTCAAGTACCCCGATCTTATCAATTTCAATCGTAACAACATCCCCGTCTTTCAAGTATTGCGGTGGATTCATTGCGGTTCCGACACCTCCGGGGGTACCTGTCAACACGACATCACCCGGCTCCAGGGTCATCAATCCTGACAAGAAGGAAACCAGCTTTTTCACATCAAATACAAGATTTTCTGTATTGGAGTTTTGACGTACTTCACCGTTTACTCTCAGTGTAACTTCCAAACCGGAAGGATTCTGCAATTCATCCGCTGTTACCAAATGCGGTCCCATCGGTAATGAACCGTCAACAGTTTTTCCTTGCAGCCATTGCAAGGTCCGCCGCTGGATATCCCGGTAAGTTACGTCGTTAGCAATGGTATAACCTGCAACGTAATCCAGTGCCTCTTCTTCCGATACGTTACGGGCTCTTTTGCCTATAACGAAAGCAAATTCAGCCTCATAGTCCAATTGTTCGGAAATGGGATATAACGGAATATCGTCTTCCGGTCCCAAGATCGTGTTGGCAAACTTTGCAAACACAACCGGATGGGTCGGTAACTCCCTGCCCATTTCCAAAATATGTTCACGGTAGTTGTGGCCTACGCAAATGATTTTCCCCGGATTTCTAACCGGTGCTTCCACTTTTACCGCATTCCGGTCAAAAATTACTTTTTTATCAAAGCTGTCCGGATTGTTCAAAATAAACTCCACAGCTTTGTTGGCGATTTCGACGGATTCTCTCCCGCCCTGATAAAACTCATCTGTATTTTCCGGTACAAAAGCATGGGCAATTTCTTTGTATCTGTATTTACCTTCTGATTTCAATTGAGCCTGGTAAGCATAGTTTAAATCGACAATTTTGTCATCAACAATTGCCCCGGCCCTGATTTCTCCCTGATGTTTATAGTTAATAAGCTTCATACATTCCCCTCCATTTGGATGTTCACTAATAGAGAACTTGGTTTCCTTATCCTAAAAATATCATATTACTTAATTCCAAAAATGTCAATATTAAATTCATTCAGAAAATAAATCTTATTTGAACAAGCCGGGGAGCCACGTCACATTACCCGGAACAAATTTAATGATAAAGAGTGCAACAACCAATGTTACCAAAAACAGCCAAATGGAACAGACCAGTTTGCCGATTTTCGGATCGGATGTTACGGAAGCAACAAATAATCCTGCACCAATCGACGGAGTCAACAAACCGATTGTTAAATTGATGCATATGATGATTCCGAAATGAACAGGATCAATTTGGTAATTGGCAGTCAATGGGATAAAGATTGACACAAGAATAATTAAAGCTGAAATGCCATCCAGCACCATTCCGATAAGAAAGAACCAGCAGCATAAACACGAACGAATGATCCGTTAAAGTTGTCATCCATCCGGCAATCATCTGCGGAATGCGTTCAAAGGACAACCTCCAGCTGAAAATATTCGCCCTGACAATGAACATCATAATCGTCGCTGTTGTCATCGCCATGTTCACAAGAATACCGAGCAAGTTTTTCAATTTAATTTTTTTGTATAAAAACACACCGATGAGCAGCGCGGTGATGCAAGCCACGGCTGCCACATCAGAAGCCGTGAACACTCCGGATAAAATCCCGGCAATATTTATGGAAATATTAATAAAAACTAATTGTAATAACCGTAAAATTCAGATATTTCATGAGCAACATTAAGGACATACTTGCTGACCGGATCATCGCATGATTTCGGCACTGTTTCTGTATGGCCGACAACCGTAATGGCACCAATTAAATCCCGTTTGTAATTAAAAATCGGCACACTGAAAGATGAAACGTGTTTAACAAGTGGCTCAACCTTCGACGCAAATAATGTTTTCCGCGTCTGTTCCTGTTGTTTTTGAATCTTTTTTAATTCCCCTTCATCATATTTTTCATATTCCTTCTCTTTCCATTCCTTCATCGGCTCGGCCTTCTTAAACGATGAAAATACAATTCCCGTTGATGAATTCAGCGGCAAAGTCGTTCCAATTTGGGCACCGATATTAATTCCATAATGCGCGCTCAATATATAGGAGACAAGCGGGCCATTGGGTGTCGGGATTGCTAAAAGTGCAGTTAAATTTGTATTCTCGTTTATCTTTTTAAAAAACGGAATAGCGGTTTCAATTAATGAAGATTGGGACAGAGCAACATTTCCAAGCCGGATTAATTTCGGTTCCAGGCTGTATGTGTTCGTTTCGGGATTTCTGTAAACTGCCCCGTGCATGCAAAGCGTTGCAAGATATTTATGTAAATTACTCTTCGACATGGACGTGACCTTTTGAATATCCGTGAATTTCATCGGTTCTTTCTCGTTTGCCAGTATATCAAGCAAGTCAAGGCCGATTTGCAATGACTGGATCACTGAAGATTTTGTAACTTCAGCCATAAGATCGCCCCCCCTTGTGTTGTTAATAAATTTCATTATAGGAAAAAGACAAATTTTATTCAATTTTTTATTTTTTTTAAATTTGATATTGACTTAATTATCTAAAATGTTATAAAGTTTCAGTAAGAGAACTATGTTCTCTAAAAATGGACAACAGGAGACAAAAACAAACAGGGGGTATGCAAAATGACAAATGTAAGCGATGTAATTATTGTCGGAGGAGGGATCGGCGGTCTCGCAGCTGCTTTATCCATTTCAAAAAATACCGGTAAATCCATTTCCGTTTTTGAACAGGCAAAAGAGTTTGGAGAAGTAGGCGCCGGTCTTCAGTTAGCACCGAACGCACTGCATGTACTGGATTACCTCGGAGTGAAAGAAGAAGTATTAAAGTATGCAGTGTTACCAAAACGTCTTGTTCTTAAAGATGTTTACACTGCAAAGGAACTGGCAAGTTTGGATTTAGGAGAAGAATTCCAAAAACGTTACGGACATCCGTACATTGTCATGCACCGCTCTGATTTACATAGCGTTTTGCTGGAAGCATGCAAAAAAATTGATAATATCAAATTCTTTACAAACCAGCAAATCCAAACAGCTGAACAAGAGGGAAACACTGTTACAATCACGAACCAACACGGAGAAAAATATTCTGCTGAAGCAGTTATCGGTGCTGACGGAATTAAATCCAAAATTAGAAAAGTGGTATCCAATGATAAACCGGTGAACTCCCACTATGTTGCTTATCGTGGAACCATCCCGATCGAAGAAGTCGGCGATGTTGAAATGGACGATGTGATCATGTGGATCGGTCCGAATCTGCACTTGGTACAATATCCGGTCCGCCGCGGTGAATTATATAACCAGGTTGTTGTATTTAAAACATATGATCCGACACAAGAAGACTGGGGCAACCCAAAAGAAATGGCCAAACGTTTTGAAGGTGCTCATCCAAAAGTTGAAAACGCTTTGAAGTTTATTAACCGTCAATTCCGCTGGCCGATGTTTGACCGTGAACCAATTGAAAACTGGACAAAAGGAAATATTACATTGCTCGGCGATGCTGCAATATCTTGCCCAGGGCGGAGTTCAGGCCTTTGAAGATGCTTACGTTC
>CALGYZ010000057.1 GCA_937934645.1 uncultured Bacillaceae bacterium
TGCTGTTAAAAGCAACAGATGCGGCCGGGACAAAACAATTCCGCGGTGTTCAGGCCCATATCGGGGAAGTCATCGCTCTCCGGAATATGATCTGGGGTCTGGCAACGGCAATGGCAACCCAGCCGGAAGAAGGAAGAAACGGCGCTGTACTCCCGAACGGTTATTACTCCCATGCTTATCGTGTATTGGCACCGAACACCTGGGTACGGGTGAAAAATATCTTTGAACAAATCGTTGCCGGCGGTCTCATCCAATTGCCTTCCGGTGCGAAAGATTTATTAAATCCGGAAATCCGGCCGTATATTGACAGATATTACAGAGGTACCGGCGTGAACGCCGAAGAGCGGATAAAACTGTTGAAAATGGTATGGGATGCCATCGGTACAGAGTTTGGCGGCCGTCACGAACTGTATGAAGTGAATTACGCCGGAAACCATGAGAATATTCGTTTGGAAGCATTAAAGCATGCTGAAGCAGTCGGGGCTGCAGAGGCATATAAAAACTTTGCGGATTCTGCTTTAGATGATTATGATCTGGAAGGATGGACAAACGAAACATGGATCAATCCGTCTGAAGTTGAAAAGGTCAAGCTGTAAACAGGAGGTCTTTAGAATGGATGATCGCTTGTTCAGAAGGGCCATGGGCACCTTCGCCACTGGTGTAACCGTGATAACGGCCGGGAATCCGGATACAGACGGGATACACGGAATGACGGCGAACGCTTTTATGTCCGTTTCATTGAACCCTAAACTAATTGTGATTTCAATCGGGGAAAAAGCCAGGATGCTTGAAAAAATAAGAAAAAACAAGCGGTTTGCCGTGAATATATTAAGTTCAGGACAAAAAGATTTGTCCATGGTGTTTGCCGGGCAGAAAAATGATGAAGGAAATATTGCATTTGATGAATTAAGCGGCATACCGGTTTTGCAGGACGCAATGACAAAAATTACATGTGAAGTGGTTAATGAACATACTGAAGGAGATCACACGCTGTTTATCGGCAAGGTGTTGGACATTGCTTTTGATGAAGATGCCGAAGACCCCCTTATTTTCTTTAAAGGGGAGTACCGTTCGCTGTTGACAAAAGAAACAGTAAAGTAAAACAAGAAATAAAAGAAGCCGGGATTTCGTCCCGGCTTCTTTTCATCTTCATATTATTATGTTTGTTCCGCCCGGTTTCCCGCAATATTTACGCCAAGAATGCCGCCCATAACCGCCGTGATGGTAAAACATATGTAATAAACAATCTGCTCTGTGGAAAAACCGCTGTCATACCCCAAGTACTCGAATAAAAAATGAATAACCGTATATAAAAGACCGGTTAATCCCCCGAGCATCCATCCTTTTTCTTTACCCCGGCCGCCGGCGGTAAAACCACCTAAAAACAATGCGATAAATGAAATGATTGTAATGAAGATTTTGATCTGACTTTCTTCAACGGCGGTGAATTTAAGTATGGTAGCAAAAATCAAACTGCAAAGGGCAGCTATGGCATAAATGACTCCTAAGCCTAATAACACCGAACTGAACATCTTCCGCACATCCATCGCTTTTCCTCCTCCGGTTTTCCTCCCGAACACTTACACACCTTTGCCCCTGAATGATATCAGTACAAGCATATTCAGATTTTTCGGTTTTAGAATGAAAATTAATAATTTTTGAAAAACAATTACGGGGGGATGGCATAAAAATAGCATCTGCGGTAAAAAATAGGAAAGAAACGGGGGAATTAAAATGGGAGTTTACGGAACAATTCTTTTCCGGAGTTTTCTTGTTTATTTTTTAATTGTCGTGATTTTCCGTATAATGGGTAAAAGGGAAATTGGTGAGCTCGGCATTGTTGATCTTGTCGTATTTGTTATGATGGCCGATATTGCCGTGATCGCGATTGAAAATTATGATGGTTCCTTGTGGAAATTTATACTGCCAATGGGTGCGCTTGTTTTCATCCAGATTGCCTCTTCCTGGCTGTCGTTGAAAAGCAGAAGCTTCAGGAGGCTGGTTGACAGTGAACCGTCCATTATTATAAAAAATGGGAAGATCAATGAACGGATAATGAAAAAGCAACGTTACAACTATGATGATCTGCTGATGCAATTAAGACAAAAAAATGTCCGGTATATTTCCGATGTCGAGTATGCGATTTTGGAACCTACAGGAAAATTATCTGTATTCGAAAAGGATAAAAATAAGAAAAAACCGCAAAAATTTTCCATCGGGTTGATTGTTGACGGGGAAGTCCAAGAGGATAAATTGAATGATCTGAATATAACAAAAAAATGGCTGTTTAAAGAGCTTGACAAACGGGGGATAAAAGATTTAAAGAAAATATCATTTTGCAGTTACGATGACGGTAAATTGTATATTGACTTCATTGATCAGGAATAGTTTGCAAAAAGGGCTGTCAGGCTGGACAGCCCTATCATTGTTTTAAGCTTTTCCGGGAAATAGTAAGGTTTTGAACTTTGAAATATCATTCCAATGGATGATTTTTAATACAAATAACAGAAATATGTAGGCTGTGCCCATGGCCGTTCCTGTGATTAATACCGTTTTCAGGAGGCCTGCAGAGCCGGCTAGCATATCAAAGCAATAATGTCCGGAAATTCCTGTAACGATAACCGTTAACAACACTTTTCCATAATAGGAAGCATAAAACGTAAGCGGAACTACTTTTAAAATTGTAGCATAATGAAGCAAAGTCACCAATACAAAACCGAATACAATACCTATGGCCACACCGTGTATACCGAATTCCGGTTTTGAAGCAAGGATAAAAATGACCGCAAGCTTTACCGCTGCACCGAATAAGCTGTTCATCATCGCCGCCCTGGCAAGATCCAATGCCTGAAGCGCAGCCTGTAGCGGCGGTTGCAAATATTGCAGCAAAATAAACGGGGCAATTAATTTAATAAATACTGCACCGCCGGTTGAGTTATATAATATATCCATCAATGGAGCGGATAAAATATACAGAACAATTACCGGAAGGGCACCGGTTAGGATACAAAACTTTAACGCCTGTTGAAGCCGCTTTTCCACAACCGCATATTGTTTTAGCGTATATGCTTCGCTAATGGCCGGAACGAGGGATGTGCTTAAAGCATACGTAATGAAAGATGGAAGAAGCAACAGCGGCATGGCCAGGCCGGTCAGGGAACCGTATTGTTTCGTTGCGGCGGCTGTACTTATGCCCGCTAAAGCCAGGGCTCTTGTTACAACAATCGGTTCAAAAAACCAGGAAACGGAACCGATCATCCTGCTTCCTGTCGTCGGAACGGCAATTTCCATCAGTTCCCGGAAAATGTTCCCAGTATTTTTTAAGCTTTTAAAGAAGTTTTTTCTGAATGGAAATGCTTTTCGGATTTTAAACATCGCCATTAAATACAATAATGAAACGAGTTCACCGATTATGGTTGCGACCATAACCGCCGCTGCGGCATATTCAATTCCGTACGGCAAAAAGATTTTCGTTAAAACAGCGATGAAAATGATCCGGATAAACTGTTCGGCTAACTGGGATACGGCTGCCGGTTTCATATTTTGTTTTCCTTGGAAATACCCCCTGAGAACCGAGCTGACAGCGACAACCGGTATAACGGGAGTAATGGCCAAAAGCGGATAAATCGTCCGATTGTCCGTAAAAATTTGTTCGGCAAAAACCGGGGCACCGAAAAAAAGAACAGGTGTAAAAATGA
Source organism: uncultured Bacillaceae bacterium (assembly GCA_937934645.1). Classification (GTDB taxonomy): domain Bacteria; phylum Bacillota; class Bacilli; order Bacillales; family Caldibacillaceae; genus CALGYZ01. The sequence goes on from CALGYZ010000057.1 coordinate 3,699, forward strand.
ATGATAATGTTAATGTTGTTAACAAAGAAACAGCCAGGATTTTTTTAACTTTTGCCATATCACCAAGCGCTTCGGCCTCGGCTACCCGCTTTGAAATGGCAACCGGAAGACCGAACTGGGTTAAAGTAACAACGAGTATGAATGTCGGATATGCCATCATGTACAGGCCGACCCCTTCCTCTCCGATAAAACGGGCGATTAAAATGCGGTTAATAAAACCTAAAATACGGGTGATTAATCCGGCAGCCAGAAGAATCATCGTTCCTTTTAAAAATTTGGACATTTCTTTTCCCTGCCTTCTCAAATAACCAATTTTTTTATACAATGATATATATGCAAACAAGTGGACAACCTTGACCAGTTTTATTAAAAGGAGAATCCGTTCATGGCAGGCCATCTTTATGATCGTTTCAGGAAAGACGTTCAAATTGTACTTCAATCGAAGCTTGAGGAGTTCAGGTTATTTGACTATAACCAGGTTACCGAGGACGATTTATGGAATTTTTTAACAGCGAAAGTATGGACAAAACCGAAAGAAAATGTACATATATACGAAATTGTTGCTGATATTATGCAATTAAAAGTCAGTGATTTTTTTACCTTTCAAACAGTGGAACAATTAAAAGGACCCGACTGGTTCACAGACGAAAACTCGGATAAGTGGAAAGAGTTACTGAAAAAATAAATCTTTTCCTTTGTGCATATGTTTGTATGTTTTTGAGCAAGATCGGGTAAATTTTGTAAACTTGCATAAATTGCAAGTGTTCTCTTTCAGAGGAGGATTTTTACTAATGGTAAAACGAAGCAGAATTTTGGCCGTTTTTTTAATCGTCCTGTTATTTGCCGGCCTGCTTGGAACCACGACAAGCCCCATATTGGACCGGATCAAGCTCGGTCTTGACCTTCAGGGAGGATTTGAAGTTCTATATGAAGTAAGTCCGGTAAATGAAGGAGATAAGATTACCGAAGAGACGCTGGCCAGCACGGCCCAGGCTTTAAGCAAAAGAATTGATGCGCTTGGTGTCAGTGAACCGAGAATAGATGTTGAGGAAGGAAACCGGATCCGCGTGCAGCTTGCCGGTGTGGAAGATGAGGATCAAGCGCGGGAAATGTTGTCCACGACTGCTGAGTTATCTTTCCGTGATGCAGAAGACCAAAAGCTGCTTGACGGAACGGATCTTGTTCAGGGCGGTGCTAAGCAATCCTTTGACCAGAACGGCAATCCGAATGTCGTTTTGAAATTAAAAGAAGCAACTAAGTTTGCTGAGGCTACAAAAAAAGCCATGCAAAAAGATCCGCCCGTCATGGTTATTTGGCTGGATTTTGATGAAGAAGCCGATTCCTTTGCTGAAGAGGTCAAAAAAGAAAATCCGAAATTTATTTCCGCACCGATGGTTTCCCAAGTCATTAATTCAAGGGACGTGGAAATTACCGGCAATTTTACGGTGGAAGAAGCCCAGACGCTTGCAGAACTGCTAAATGCCGGGGCTCTGCCGGTGAAATTGGATGAAGTTTATTCAACTTCTGTCGGTGCGCAATTCGGCCAGGATGCCCTTGAAAAAACGGTCCGTGCCGGAATCATCGGGATTATAGCAATAATTTTGTTCCTCGTTATTTTTTACCGTCTTCCGGGACTTGTTGCCAGTATCACCCTTTGTGTGTATATATGGCTCGTTTTAGCCGTGTTTAACGGTTTAAATGCCGTTCTTACCCTGCCCGGAATTGCGGCGTTGCTGCTTGGGATCGGAATGGCTCTTGATGCCAACATTATTTCCTATGAAAGGTTAAAAGAGGAACTTCGTGTCGGACGGTCCCTTCCGGCAGCTTTTAAAAAAGCCAATAAAAATTCAATCATTACCATTATCGATGCGAACCTGACAACACTGCTCGCCGCCGCCGTACTGTTTTTCTTCGGTGAAAGTTCGGTAAAAGGTTTCGCAACAATGTTAATCGTAAGCATTCTGGTCAACTTTATAACCGCTGTTTATTTAACCCGTCTGTTATTAGGCCTGCTGGTAAAAAGCAATTGGTTTAATAAAAAACATAGCTGGTTCGGCGTAAAAGCAGACGATGTTCATGACATTCAAGAAGGAATTGATACGATTGATTTAACTACCCGGTTTGACCGGTTTGATTTTGTCAAACATAAAAATAAATTTTTCCTGGCATCAGGAATGGTGATTACCGCCGGAATCATTATTCTTTCCATTTTCTGGTTAAATTTGTCGATTGACTTTACAAGCGGGACACGTATTGAAATTATGTCGGACGAGCCGTTATCTGCAGAAGAAATCAAAGCAGATCTGGAAACATTTCAAATTAAAACCGACGATATTGTATTTTCCGGTGACAATAACCAACGTGCAGTGGCAAGATATAAAGGTGATGCATTGGATCGCAGTGAAATTAATGAAATAAAAAATTACTTTTATGAAAATTATGGTGCTGATTCCAATGTCAGTGTCGTCACACCGACCGTCGGAAAAGAACTTGTGAAAAATGCTATTATGGCCCTTGCGCTCGCTGCCGCCGGCATGATTATTTATATCGCTTTCCGGTTCGAATGGCGGATGGGTGTAGCAGCTGTCATTGCTCTTCTCTACGATGTGTTTTTCACGATGTCCATATTCAGCATAACTCGGCTTGAAGTCGATTTGACCTTTGTTGCTGCAATCCTGACTATAGTCGGTTATTCTATTAACGATACGATAGTTACATTTGACCGGATCCGGGAACATTTGAGAAAAAGAAGAAAGATCCGCCGATTCGATGAATTGGTGCATATTGTCAACAGCAGTTTACGCCAGGTTTTCACCCGGTCGGTAAATACGGTATTGACAACACTTATACCGGTATTCTGTTTGCTTTTGATCGGAAGCGAGGCCATTTGGAACTTTTCCTTTGCCATGTTCCTCGGCCTGTTAAGCGGTTTTTACTCTTCCTTGTACATCGCTGCCCAGCTCTGGCTTGTATGGAAAGGAAAAGAATTAAAGCAAAAAGGTGAGCTTATTACGTATCAGGAAAAGAAACGGTATTCCGGCGAACCGCAAGTATAAAAAAGACGGTTATTGCACCGTCTTTTTTTGTTTGCTTTGGCTTCATTGATTCATATAAATTACTTTAGTATAATGGTAGAGTTGAGAGGTGAGACCGTACATGTTACAGGCGAAAACCCGCTGGGTCGTCCGGGAAACCGACCATAAAAAAGCGGAAAAGTTGGTTGAAGAGTTAAATATTACACCTCTGGTCGCAAATCTTTTAGTCAATCGGAATATCGACACCGTTGAAAGCGCAGAGCGTTTTTTATTTTTTAAACAGGACTTTTACGATCCATTTCTGCTCAATGACATGGATCGTTGTGTTGAACGGATATTCCAGGCAATCAGAAACAATGAACGGATTGTCATATATGGGGACTATGATGCCGATGGTGTTTGCAGTACATATATTTTGTTAGAAACCTTGCATCAACTGGGTGCCGATTGCGATTATTATATTCCGAACCGTTTTAAAGAAGGGTATGGTCCGAATGAAGAAGCGTTCCGGCGGTTGAGAGAAGAAGGGTTTCATTTAATTATAACCGTCGACAACGGAATTTCTGCTCTACATGAAGCAAAAGTAGCGAAAGAGATCGGAATCGACTTGATCGTGACGGATCATCATGAACCCGGACCAGAACTACCGGACTGTCTCGCTGTTATTCATCCGAAAAGAAAAGATTCACAATATCCTTTCCGGGATTTGGCGGGTGCCGGGGTTGCATTTAAAGTAGCAACCGCTTTACTGGGAAAGCCTCCTGTTGAGCTGCTTCCCTTTGCTGCGATCGGTACAATTGCCGATCTCGTTCCTCTGCATGATGAAAACCGCTTAATTGTTAAAAAAGGTTTACCATATATAAAAACGACTGAACATATCGGTTTACAAGCTTTGTTGGATGCTTCCGGTATAGAAGCACGTCAAGCGGATGAAGACTCCGTAGCCTTTGGGCTTGCCCCCCGCATCAATGCTCCCGGCCGGTTGGAACATGCAGGAATTGTTGTGGATTTATTTTTGTCCGGAAACAGGGTAAAAGCACAGGAAATAGCCGGCGAGATCAATGAGTATAATATCGAAAGACAAAAACTCGTAGATGATATTTATAACGAAGCGGTGGAAGAGATTAACAAATTTTTTGATGCGGAACAGGACCGGGTTATCTTGATTGGTAAAGAGCATTGGCACCCGGGTGTGATTGGAATCGTTGCCTCTCGTCTAGTGGAGAAATTTTACCGTCCGGTAATAGTTTTCTCCTATGAGTCTTCACAGGGATTGGCAAAAGGTTCCGCACGCAGTATCCCAAAGTTCAATATATATGAGAATTTATTTTTATGCAGGGATATACTTCCACATTTTGGCGGTCATCCGATGGCTGCCGGTTTGACACTCGAAGTCAGTGATGTAGATTTATTAAGGGAAAGATTAAATAAATTGGCACACGAGCAGCTTACGGAAGAAGACTTAATTCCGCGCACGGAGATTGACAGTGTCGTTTCCCTCGATGAAATCAGCATCAAGTCCATTGAAGAGGTACAAATGTTGGCGCCATTTGGTGAGGGAAACCCGAAGCCGAAAGTTTTAATTAAAGATGTTTATTTTCCCCATATCCGCAAAGTCGGAGCGGATTCAACCCATTTAAAAGTGACGATGGAAGAAGATGATCGCACCCTTGATGGTATCGGTTTCCGGCTGGGGGAAGTAGCTGATCATATTACCCCGTATTCCCCCGTTTCCGTTGTCGGGGAAGTAGAGATCAATGAGTGGAACAATATCCGCAAGCCGCAAATTATTCTAAAAGATCTTGCGGTGGACGAGTGGCAGCTGTTTGATTACCGGGGAAACCGGCAAATTTATGATTGGATTCGACAAGTACCGGAAGAAAACCGTAAATTAGTTGTTTTTAACGAAAGAACGCTGGAAATGCTGCAACCGGCCTCCGGTTTGTACCAGTTTGAACCGGTTTTTTCTGAAGATGATGCAGCTTCCTGTGAGCTGGATCAAATGAATGTTGTTTTGGTCGATTTTCCAAAATCCCGCGGACAATTGGAAAAATTATTATATGGAAAAAATGTGTCACGGATTTATGCTCATTTTTATCTAGAAAATTCCGAATTGCTCAGTTCAATGCCAACAAGAGATCATTTTATATGGTACTATGCATTTCTGCGCAAAAAAGGCGTATATGATTTGAAAAGATATGGGAAAGATTTGGCCAGATATAAGGGCTGGACATTTCAAACAATAAAGTTTATGACAACAGTGTTTTTCGAACTGAATTTTGTTAAAATGAATAATGGTGTTCTGACCATTGTTGAAAATCCGGCCAAACGTAAACTGACCGAATCGAAAACTTATCAGCGCCGGCAGGAAATGGTCGAGCTTGAAAAAGAACTGCTTTTTTCGTCATATAAACAACTAAAGGAAAATTTAGACCGTTATATCGGGACAGGTAATCTTGAGGAGGAAAAATTATGGATTTAAAAGAGCATATAGCGATTGTGGAAGATTGGCCGACCCCGGGTATCAGTTTCAAAGATATAACCCCTTTAATGGCCAACGGAGATGCGTTCAAGTATGCAACAGATCAAATCGTTGAATATGCGAAAGAAAAGAAAATTGATGTTGTCGTGGGCCCGGAAGCCCGGGGATTTATCATCGGCTGTCCGGTAGCATATGCCCTGGGGGTCGGTTTCGTACCGGTCCGGAAAAAAGGCAAGCTTCCAAGGGAAACGATTGAAATGAAGTACGGATTGGAATACGGCAAGGATGTACTTGCCATTCATAAAGATGCCATTAAGCCCGGTCAACGGGTATTAATTATTGATGACTTACTGGCAACGGGAGGTACAATTGAAGCTACCCGAAAACTGGTGGAAGAGCTGGGCGGCGTTGTCGTCGGAGCTGCTTTTCTCGTGGAATTGACCTACTTGGATGGCCGGAATAAATTACGGGACATCGATTTAAAAACTTTGGTACAATATTAATAAATACAAAAAACCGGCTTGGCTTCCATTTGCCAAGCTGTTCATTTATTAGAAGAATAAAAACAATTGAAAAAGCCCGTGAAATATTTTTTATTAAGCAAACCAGCGGGTATAAAGAGCTGGTACATCAAAAAACTTTACTTTTTAGATGTTTTCATGAATAATTAAAATTTATAATAGATTTCGGCTGTCAAAGGAATGATCAGATGCATTTTACCAAAGGTGATTATGATGAGTTCAGATCGAACAATTACAATAGACGAATGTATGGAAAAAGTAAGTAGATACTTGAACGAGGAACATGTGGCGCTCGTCAGGCAGGCGTATGAATTCGCCGAAAAGGCCCATCATAATCAAATCCGGAAATCGGGCGAACCATATATCATTCACCCGATTCAAGTAGCAGGGATTTTGGCGGATTTAAGGATGGATCCGGCGACGATCGCAGCAGGCTTTTTGCATGACGTTGTAGAAGATACTGATATTACGCTCGAGGAGATCAAAGAAGAGTTCGGAGAAGAAATCGCGATGCTTGTAGACGGTGTGACGAAACTCGGAAAAATAAAATATAAGTCACACCAGGAGCAGCAGGCCGAAAACCATCGGAAAATGTTCGTTTCCATGGCGAAAGATATCCGGGTCATATTAATTAAATTTTCCGACCGTCTGCATAATATGCGTACCTTAAAACATTTGCCGGCGGAAAAACAGCGGAGAATTGCCAATGAAACTTTGGAAATTTTTGCTCCCCTTGCCCATAGACTGGGAATTTCAAAAATTAAATGGGAACTGGAGGATATTGCCCTCCGTTATTTAAATCCGCAGCAATATTACCGCATCGTCAATTTAATGAAACGGAAACGTGCAGAAAGAGAGCAATATATTCACGAAGTAATCAAAGAAATCCGTAAAAGACTCGATGAAGTTTCAATTGAAGCGGAAATTACCGGACGGCCGAAACATATTTACAGCATTTACCGGAAAATGGTCCACCAAAATAAACAATTCAACGAAATATACGATTTGCTGGCTGTCCGGATTATTGTTAACAGTATAAAAGATTGTTATGCCGTCCTGGGAATTATTCATACATGCTGGAAACCGATGCCGGGCCGTTTTAAAGATTACATTGCCATGCCGAAACAAAATTTATATCAATCATTGCACACGACCGTGATCGGTCCCAAGGGAGAACCTTTGGAAGTTCAAATCCGCACTTTTGAGATGCATAAAATTGCTGAATATGGTATAGCGGCCCACTGGGCATATAAAGAAGGGAAGAAAGTGAATCCGCGGGATAAATTTGAGAAAAAGCTGACCTGGTTCCGGGAAATATTGGAATTCCAAAACGAATCTTCCAACGCTGAAGAGTTTATGGAATCCCTTAAAGTTGATTTGTTTTCCGACATGGTTTATGTATTTACCCCGAAAGGTGATGTCATCGAATTACCCGCGGGTTCAGTCCCGATTGACTTTGCTTACAGAATTCATACGGAAATCGGAAACAAAACAATCGGTGCCAAAGTAAATAATAAAATGGTCCCGCTTGATTATAAATTAAAAACCGGTGATATTGTAGAAATATTGACCTCCAAACATTCATACGGACCAAGCCGGGACTGGCTCAAACTCTGCCAGTCGAACCAGGCGAAAAATAAAATTAAACAGTTTTTTAAACGCCAGCTGAAGGAAGAAAATATCAACAGAGGAAAAGAACTGATCGAAAAAGAATTGCGGAATTTAGA
>CALGYZ010000058.1 GCA_937934645.1 uncultured Bacillaceae bacterium
TTTTCGATCACACCCGCAGAGGCTCCATGTCAAGTTGAGTTTGATTGCCGAGATCGACCAGCGCATCGACCACCTGCTTGAACCGTATCAACAGGAAGTGGAACTATTCATGACGATGCCAGGAGTGAAAAAAGAAACCGCCACCGTGGTGATCGCCAAAATCGGAACGGATATGAGCACTTGCTTCATGGGCGGGATTGGCAAAGGCAATCCCCATCTCCAATCGGCGTTATGCGAGACGGCATGGGCGTTATCCCGATGCAGGAATCAACCATTGGCGTCGAAATTTTGGTCTCTGGCGGCTCGGCGGGGAAAAAAGAAAGCACTCATCGAGACTGCGCGACGGATGCTTTCGATCATGTTTTACATGATCACCCGAAAGGAACCGTTCCGCGAACCACAAATGAACTAGTATAGCCAAAAGGCGTACGGAATATACGAGGTGCCGAAACGAAAAAATCAGGCACCTCTGCTTTCCTATTGCCTTCTTTAGCCATTTGCCAGTATACCCGGCCAGATCGAGGCGTATACAGGGATGGCTGAGGGTTATGGGTTTTCACAAAAAAGTACTTTTTTGCAAATATCCATTGCTATTTCTGCTTCAATCAAGATATGAACCTTATGATTATTTTATTTTTGCAAGATGAAATTTATTGTTAATAACTACCGCAACTTCTTCGTCCGGGCTTACACCTTTTATGCTGTATACCCAACCAAAGTTTAAATGAGTTCTTTTTTCGTCTTTCTTATTTGGAACAACTTCAATTTTTCTGAGCTCTTTTTTGCTTAATATCTCATTATTTTCATTAATCGTAATATTTTCCGAGACTTTCCCAATAGGTTCATCCAAATTGTCACGATCTACTTCTGATTCTTGAATAATATATGTTTTGCCCGCATAGCTTATTTCTTTAAAGTTTTCTTTGTTCAATTCATATTTCGGTAATTTTTTATCAATAGCCATATTTTCTGATGCGGTTTTTTTTAAGTCACTTAAAAGCGAACAGCCCCCCAGGAGAATTGCCCCAATCAGTATAAGAAATAAGATGGAATTCTTCATTTCTGCTCTATTCTTCTCCTTCCCCTGCTTTTTCCATTATTCTGTGAAAATCTTCAGTCCATGAGTGATGATTTTATACCTGGGTGGAGAGCGAAATTCACTCATGGACGTGTTATTCATATGACTTATTCCCTTCCCAATGATTAAACCAGATTAAACCGATTATAGTTACGAGTATAAAACATATAATCGCAGGCACAATCCCTTTCAACAACTCTTGAAAATAGAGATTTGACAACTGCATTCCAAAGGCATGTTTTACCTCGGGCATCAATAACATGGGAACTTGCGAAAGGCGAACGGCCCAAGTCCATGGAATATAATACCATATATTATCTCCCAAGACAGTTGCCCCGATGATAGCCGAAATAAGGAATCCTCCGCCTCCGATCGCTATAGATGCACCCATCCCGAATGCAAAGCTGATAAGCATATGCATGGAAAAAAGAATTAGTGAGCCAACAACGGACAACATCGCTCCCTGCAAAAACAAATCATAATGAACATTGTCTACGTTCAATATATACCTCATCCCTAACAACATGAGGAAAGTTGACAAGAATATGTCCGCAATTGCTGCAGAAATCAGCAGAAAAAGTTTACCGAAGTAAAATTTCGCTCTTGAAACAGGACCGGTCAACAAGTTCATAAAACTTCCCGATTTTTCTTCCTGGTATGAGATCAAACCGGTAAGCAGCGAGATAATAATAGGTAAAGAGACAGTCAATACCTCAAAAAAGCCTCCGTATATTTTAACTTGCCAAGAAGAAGGATCATTGTATCTGGAAAAATACCATAACATAAAGATTGGATAAATGACCGGTGTTACTAACACGATCAGTCTGATTGTTGTACGTCTTGTCTTTAACCATTCGGAAGACAGAACCTGCAGAAAAGACATTTCAGTTCACCTCTTTTCTCGAAAACCAAAATGCTGTAACAAAAGATAATAAAACAAAAATGACAATGGAGGCAGCAATTCCTATTGGAATAACGGAAGGATCCAATAAAGGACTTCCTTTCTCCAAAGGGACTCCGTTCGGATGAACACCCACAATCGGGGACATCAGTCTCATTCCCCAGCTCCACGGAATATAAATCCAGTACGATTCTGGAGCCATTACTACTCCTAACACAATCCCTATCACACTGACAATAACGGAAATCACCGTTCCGAATCGTTCTGCAAAAAACAACCCTATAGGGATGTATGCTAAAGATGTGATCCAAATGGTAAGGCTGGCCAATATGACGACAGTTGCTGATGAAATGCTGTTGGGCAAAAATAATTTTAATATGATTAGCAATAGAATGAGTTCAATTGTAGAGAGCAATGTATAATAGGCAATTACAATGATTTTACTGAACCACATACGTATAATGCTGATATCATGACAACGTAAGGCTCTATAGTTCCCTGACTTTTTTTCTCTCATTGCCGAAAGCGATGCGATCAATGACGTCCCTAACGGAGCAAATATTAACGGCCACCAATTAAATACGGTGTATTCGAAATAATTATATTCTGAATTAATCGTAGGCATGGTAATAATGGCGTACAGTACAAAGAAAAAAGGAGCAATATATACGAGTTTTTTGGCAAAAGTCCGCTTATATTTTAAACGTTCAGACTGTATCATATTCAGCATTATTCACATCCTCCTTCATAATCCGTTGACTACATCTATAAAGAGTTTTTCTAGATCTTGGTCTTCATCTATTTCGCCTTGATATTTGAGTTTCCCATTTTGAATAATGCCGATATAATCCGCCAATTGTTTTACTTCCGTCAAAATATGGCTTGATAAGATGACAGTTATTCCTTGTTCTGGGAAAGATCTGATAAGTTTCCGCAATTCTTGTATACCCAGCGGATCAAGTCCGTTTGTCGGTTCGTCGAGAATAAGAAGTTTGGGGTGATTTAAAAGTGCTTTGGCAATACCCAATCTCTGCTTCATACCAAAGGAAAACTGAGACACCTTCTTTTTTTCTGTATTTTCCAAACCAACAATTTTCAGTACTTCTTTTATTCTTGAGTCAGGCAAATTTAGTAATTTTGCATGAACAAGTAAATTCTCATAGGCCGTTAAATTGCCGTAAAGAGCCGGTGATTCGATAAGCGCACCGATATCTTTAAGGTCTTTTCTGCTCCATGGATGACCGTTAATGATAATTTCGCCGTTTGTAGGACGCAAAAGCCCTGTTAACATTTTCAAGATTGTTGATTTTCCGGCTCCATTCGGTCCAAGCAATCCATAAATAGTATTTTCCTTGACTCTTATAGATACATTGTCAACCGCAAGTTGTTTGCCGAAAGCTTTGCTTAAATGATTGGTTTCCAAAAAATACTCTTCCATTTTTATTCTCCTTTCAAAGTTAAAAAACTTTAAAGTTTTTATATACCATGTTCTGGGTATTGTATTGGATGGTGTTGCAAAACTAGAGTAAAAACTCGAAAATTATGCATAAAGATGCAACATAACACATGGAGTAAATACCGATGGAATCCGTACCATCTCGGTTTTTCCAACCTGTTCTTGTTTTCAAAAAGACGGGAAGAACTCGGCTATAAGCATCCTTCCGCATCTCGCTATTGTGGCCGTTGATGGAAGAAATGAATAGGGATCTAGGCTACTCAGCGGTTTGTCGAACCTTTTCGCTGTCATATGCGGCATCACCTAAAGAAAATTCGATTTCTTATTGTTTGAGAGAAGTAAGCAATTCCGGCGCTACGGTTGAATCGTTCCGATTCACTGTACTGAATACATGGGACAAAATCATTCCCTTGGAAGTAATCAAATCCATTAGAGAAATGAATGCATTTTTGAATCATCATTCACCTGCAATTTCACACTAACTTTTCAATATAAAGTTTTTATAATAATTCCGGTTTTTGATTAAATAAAATATATCCCATTTATGGTACCGTCAAGAATTTTGTGTAATGTAAGATAGATAGGGTATCTCTG
>CALGYZ010000059.1 GCA_937934645.1 uncultured Bacillaceae bacterium
GTTCAGAAAGTAAAAGAAGGGCTGGCGAAGATTGAAGAAGTTGCGGATATTGCGATTGTTTCCTCCGCTAACAGCCGTGCTGTAGCAGAAGAATGGTCAAGACACGATCTAGCCCCTCATGTTGCTGTCATGTGCGGACAAGAAGCGGGAACGAAAGCATATTGTATCGGAGAATTAAAGAAAAAAGGCTTTTCCGATGATCAGGTGTTAATGGTCGGCGATGCACCGGGGGATCTGGAAGCGGCAAAAAAGAACCATGTTCTTTTTTATCCGATTATCGTCGGGAAAGAAGCATTTTCCTGGGAACGTTTGGCCAATGAGGCACTGCAAAAGTTCCTGGACGGCAGCTTTAAAGAAAAATATCAGGAACAATTGATTGACGAATTTTATACGGAATTAAAATAAAAACTTGTCCTGCAGGAAGGGGTCCGCTTTCCTGCTTTTTTATTCGAATTTTGGGAGAGGAAACGCGTTAATAAGTAAAAATTTTGAAAAAATTCATCCGTTCAGATAGAATAATAAGAAAATTTTATCCTTGGAGAACAGAAATAAGTGTGGCAATAAAAGGGGTATCGATTGTGATCAGACAAGTTACGGAACAAATATTTCTTGTCCGTGTAAATGATCCGCGGGGTACGGGCTCGACAAACTGTTATTTAATAGAGGGGAAAAATGGCTGTACTTTAATTGATACAGGATTGTTTTCGGAGGAAGGGACCGGCTTATGGAAGGATGTGATGAGCCGGGGATTCCGGATTGAAAAGATTGTCTTAACCCACGTTCATCAGGATCATATCGGTTTGGCGAAATGGTTTCAGCAAAATTTTGGCATCCCTGTAGTTGTTTCAAATTTCGGTTATGAGGAGATGAAACAATACCGGCATCCTCAGTTTAAAGACCGATTCCGGCAATTGTTAAACAATCACGGCATTCTGCGCACGCCTCCCCATTTAACGGACTTTCAGGAATTGTATGATTTTGAACCGGATGAAATTTTTAAAACAGGTGACCGGATCCTCTTCGGTTCCGATGAATATGAAACGATTTGGACACCCGGACATTCCTATGATCATGTTTGCTTTTACAGCTGGGAAAAAGAGATAATGATTTTGGGAGACCACATATTGCAACATATTTCTCCCGTGATCGGATTATGGAACGGTGTGGAAAGAAATGTAATGAAAGAGTATTTCATGTCTTTGGATAAAATAAGAACTTATCCGGTGCGGTTGGGTTTACCTGGACACGGAGGAATGATTAAAAATTTCAGTGCAAGAGTGGAAGAAATCATTCAAAACCACAGATTGCGGTTGCACCAAGTATCAGAAATTATTAAAAACCGGGATAAGACGGCTTTGGAAGTCAGCCGGGAACTTTACAACTATGACCCGTTGTCCAGAAAAGCATTTCTCAGTCCGTTTATGGCTTCACTGACAAGGCTCATTTATCTGGAGTCTTCCGGCAGGGCAAGCCGGAAAACGAGAAATGATTTACATACATTCCAGTTGAATAAAGAACATCATCATACACCGGCTTAGTCGGTCAGGGCATACCTGGAGTTTCTCACAAACTCCGGGTATGCTTTTTTTACAGAATATTCCCGGTATTATATCTCTTGTGATAAAAAAGACACAATTTGCCGGTATGCTCAGATCTCCATCTGTTCATTTAATTTATAATTGAATGGAAATTTAAGGAAAAACCAAGAAAGAATGGATTATGTTAGTTTATGTCAAACTTCTGACAAATAATTTCAAATGCGGGAATGATTGGAAAAATAATTTCACAAAATAGACTAATTATTATATTGGAAATGTAACACTTTTTCCATAATACCTCCACAATAATTCCACCACTGACATAGGAAAAACCTGTATTATAAAGGTGAAAGAAGTTATTAGCAGCCAGGGTGCAAGGTTCTGTTTTATATCCACGTTGAATATAGTGAAAAACTATTTATTAAAAACGGGAATTCTTATTCAACGATTGAGCGGGGTTAAAACAGGACCTTTTCAATTTCAATATTCTCAGGGGAGGGGACCAGGAATGGAAGAGTTGCTGTTGGCGCGCATTCAGTTTGCTGCCACAACGATTTATCACTTCTTCTTTGTTCCATTGTCGATTGGGCTAGCAACATTAGTCGCCATCATGCAGACACTCTATTATGTGAAAAAGAAAGATGTCTACAAAAAGATGACAAAGTTCTGGGGGAAATTCTTCCTCATCAACTTTGCCGTCGGGGTTGTTACCGGTATTATCCAGGAGTTCCAGTTTGGTATGAACTGGTCTGATTATTCACGGTTTGTCGGTGACGTTTTCGGAGCCCCGCTTGCAATTGAAGCACTTTTAGCATTCTTTATGGAGTCTACGTTTATCGGACTGTGGATTTTTGGATGGAAACGTTTACCGAAAAAGGTACATTTGGCAAGTATCTGGCTGGTAGCACTGGGAACAGTTCTTTCATCTCTTTGGATTATGGCTGCGAACTCATTTATGCAAAACCCGGTAGGCTATCAACTTGCCAATGGCCGTGCGGAAATGATTGACTTTTGGGCAGTGATCACGAACGGTAAATTACTAGTGGCCTTACCGCATACGCTCTTTGCAAGTTTTGCGACTGCCGCATTCTTAGTAATGGGTGTTTCCGCATGGGGGTTACGGAAGACGAAGGAAACAGACTTTTATAAACGTTCCATGAAAATCGGTTTAATTACTGCACTGATCGCTTCTATTGGAGTGGCATTATCCGGACATGCCCAAACATCTTACTTGGTCGAAGCACAACCGATGAAGATTGCTGCTGCTGAAGGAATTTGGGAAGATACACCTGATCCGGCACCATGGTCCGTGATCGCAAACATTGATGTGGAAAATCAGAAAAACAAATGGAATGTTGAAATTCCGGGTGTCTTAAGTTTCTTGTCTTATGGTGAATTTTCCGGAAGCCTGCCTGGCATGAAAGCTTTACAAGCACAATATGAAGAAATGTACGGACCGGGCAATTATATACCTCCTGTTAAAACAACGTACTGGAGCTTCCGCATCATGATTGCAGCCGGTTTGCTCATGATTGTGTTGAGTATTGTCGGATTGTATAAATACCGCAAAGGAACATTAGAAAACAGCCACGGATTCTTGAAATGGTGGTTATTCCCGGCAATCTTCTTGCCGTATATTGCGAATACTGCCGGTTGGATCATGTCGGAAATCGGCCGTCAGCCGTGGGTCGTTAATGGGTTATTGTTGACGGAAAGCGGAGTATCACCAAACGTTTCAGCTGGTGAAATCTTGTTCTCGCTTATTGCATTCTCACTCATTTATGGAATCCTATTAGCCGTCATGATCTTCCTCTTTGTGAGAGTTGCAAAGCAAGGGCCGACTGAAACTGTGAGAGAAGATACGGAAGCAACAGACCCGTTCGATTCGAAGGCCATGCAAGGGGGGGTATAAAGAATGGAATTATCCGAATTATGGTTCTTATTAATCGCAGTTTTATGGATCGGATACCTGTTCTTTGAAGGTTTTGACTTTGGTGTCGGCATGGGAGTGAAGTTTTTAGCGAAGGACGAATTTGAAAGACGGGTACTCATTAATACAATCGGTCCCCATTGGGATGCCAATGAAGTCTGGCTGCTGACGGCCGGCGGGGCCATGTTTGCGGCATTCCCGCACTGGTACGCAACTTTGTTCAGCGGGTACTATCTGCCGTTCGTCCTGTTGTTGCTTGCTTTGATAGTGCGCGGCGTTTCCTTTGAATACCGCGGCAAGCATGATACGAAAAAGTGGAAGAGCTCCTGGGATTGGTCAATATTTATCGGAAGTATCATCCCGCCGTTTTTGGTCGGGGTGCTGTTTGCCGGATTAATTAAAGGTCTTCCGATTGATGAGAACATGAACATGCATGCATCATTCTTCGGGGATATCGTCAATGTGTACACGCTGATCGGAGGCATCGTCTTTGTGCTGTTGTCCTATTTGCACGGTCTGATGTTTACGACCTTGAAGACAAACGGCGTTCTCCGCAAGCGGGCACAAGCACAAGCCCTGAAGCTGTACTGGATTACGTTGATCGGAATCCTGCTTTTCATCGCATTAACTGCAGTTTACACAGATGCATTTACTGAACGCGGAACCTTTATCATTCCGATCTATGCCATTGCAGTGATTTTGTACCTTGCACTTTACAGCCTTGTTAAAAACGGAAAAGAGGGTCTCAGCTTTACCTTTACCGGATTGATTTTAATCCTGGTCACAGCATCGTTCTTTGTCATTCTGTTCCCGGACGTTATGATCAGTTCCATCGATCCGGCATACAGTATCAGTGTTTATGACGCAGCATCCGGTCCATACTCATTGAAAGTGATGACCATCGTTGCCGTAATTCTTGTTCCGATTGTTCTTGCGTATACAATCTGGAGTTACTATATATTTAGAAAACGTATTACGCGCAAGGAGCATTTAGAATACTGATGGACAAAAACTTATTCAAATATAAAAACAGTAAAAGAACATTGACAACGGTTGGTGTGATCACGGTCTTCCAAACGATTGCTATTATTATCCAGGCACTCTATCTTGGGAAGGCGATCATCACCATATATGAAGGGGCAAACTGGTCGGTTGCCCTTTCCTTTTTTTCTATTTTTTTGACAGCTCACATCAGCCGTCATTTCTTGCAATGGTTAAAGTCAAGAGTTACGTATAAATTTGCGGAAGAAACGGCATCACAACTTCAAAGACAGTTTGTTGAAAAAGTTTTTGCCCTCGGACCGAAGCCGATCACGAAATTTGGTTCCGGAAATATTATCACCCTTTGTTTAGAAGGAATTTCCAACTTCCGGACTTATCTGGAATTATTTATTCCGAGATTTCTTGCCTGTCTCATTACACCGGTCGGCATTTTAATTTATGTATTTTATACAGATTTATTGTCCGGGGTTATTTTTATCGTTGTCATGCCGATATTGATTGTATTTTTAATTTTGCTGGGCCTTGTGGCCAAAAGGCAAAAAGACAAAAAATGGGCCAATTATTTGATGCTTTCCAGACATTTCGTCGACTCATTAAGAGGGCTTGTTACGTTAAAATTTTTGGGACGGAGTAAAGGCCACCGGGACGCCATTTATGATGTAAGCAATAAATACCGCATTTCCACAATCCGTACATTGCGTATCGCTTTTTTATCCACGTTTTCATTGGACTTCTTTTCCAGTCTGTCCATCGCAGTTATTTCCGTAGAACTCGGTTTGCGTTTGATTAATGGAAATATGGAGTTCTTAGATGCACTAATTATATTAATTTTGGCACCTGAATATTTTACACCGGTAAGGGAGCTCGGAAATGACTATCATGCGACCATGGACGGGAAAGAAGCAGGTAAAAAAATCCATCAAGTTCTAGAAACTGCGGACGAGCGGACAAATTTAGCGGATGTCCCGTTGCCGTTCTGGAACGGACAAAGCGAATTAAAAGTCACCGACTTAACAAAAGTGTATTCCGAAGAAGGCCGTACTGTATTGGATCAGATTAATTTTTCGGTAAAGGGATATCAAAAAGTCGGCATTATCGGATTATCCGGTGCAGGAAAGTCATCCTTAATTGATGTTCTGTCGGGATTTACCGGTTTTACAAGCGGTTTGGTTGAAATAAACGGCAAAAAGATTCCCGCTTTTACCATTCCTTCCTGGCAGAAACAAATTACGTATATCCCGCAACATCCTTACATTTTTTCAGGAACCGTCGCGGAAAATATCGCCTGGTATCAACCGGATGCCACAGAAGAAGAAATATTGGAGGCAGCGCGGAAAACAGGACTGATGCCGTTAATCCGGGAGTTGCCCGGCGGATTGAATGAACAGATCGGACAGGGAGGACGGGCGTTGAGCGGCGGAGAAGAACAGCGGATTGCACTTGCGAGGGCATTGTTAACAAAAAGACCGGTTATGTTTTTTGACGAACCGACCGCCCATTTGGATATTGAAACGGAGCATGAAATTAAAGAAATGATGTTGCCGCTGATGGAAAATAAACTTGTTTTCTTTGCAACCCACAGACTTCACTGGATGAATGATATGGATTATGTTCTCGTCATTGACCGGGGAAGACTGGTGGAACAAGGCACACCTGAGGAATTATTGCGTAAAAACGGTGCGTTTGTAAGGCTTATTGAGGCCCAAAGAGGGAGGGTTGAGCATGAAAGCATTCCAAAAATATATACTACCTAATTTGAAAAAATATAGATGGATCATGTTTTTTGCTATTTTTCTAGGATTTTTAACATTTCTGGCCGCTTCCATGCTCACCTTCACAGCAGGGTACTTAATTACCAGGGCAGCAGAAAGACCGTACAATATACTTATGCTCTATGTCCCGATTGTCCTTGTCCGGGCTTTCGGGATTGCCCGGCCGACTGTTCATTATATTGAACGGTTAATCGGTCATAATACTGTTTTAAAGATATTGGCGGATATGCGCGTAAAGCTGTATGATGCCCTTGAAAGCCAGGCGCTTTTCATCCGGAGCCGTTTTCAAACCGGTGATATTGTCGGGACGCTTGCCGACGATATTGAACATTTGCAAGATGTTTATATCCGGACGATCTTTCCGACGGTTGTAGCGTTATTCCTGTTTTTATTTATGGTGATTTCTTTAGCGGTATTTGAACCTCTTTTTGCATTATGGATCGCCTTATGTCTGATCATTATCATTGTTGTTTATCCGCTTATCTCCTTGTACATGCTGAAAAAACATCAAATCGCCGTGAAAGAAAAGCGAAACAAACTTTACCGTATGTTCACGGATGCTGTTTTGGGAATTAGTGACTGGATTATCAGCGGAAAGAAAGATCATTTTCTTTCTAAATTCATGAAAGAAAGCTCTGCGGCCGATAAATTTGAGAAAAAACTCGCTCATTGGAACCATTCAAGAAGTTTTCAATTACAAGTTTTGAGTGGCATCATTTTAATATTTGTCGGCATTTGGGCGGGAACTGAGGCGGCTAAAGGAGATATTGCGCCGGCATTTATCGCTGCATTTACCCTTGCGACACTGCCGATTCTCGAAGGAATGGTCCCGGTTTCCACGGCCGTTGAAAAAATCCCCGCATATGAAGAGTCGCTCGACCGGATTGAAAATATAGAGCAATATGTTGTGAAAGAACCAGAAAAACAGCCGGCAACTCTCGGACCAAAACCTGAAATTATCATTGATCATGTCACTTATTATTATGATAAAAAGGACCGTCCCGCTTTGAACAATATTCATTTAAACATTCAACCGGGTGAAAAAATAGCCCTCCTCGGTAAAAGCGGGGCAGGAAAATCAACATTGTTAAACTTATTAATCGGTGCAATTTCGCCGACATCCGGAACCATTAGGATCGGTGGAAAAGCTCCAAAAGACTATGGGGAAAATATTTTTGACGTAGTCAGTATATTAAACCAAAAACCTTACTTGTTTGCAACAACGGTGGAAAATAATATCAGGCTTGGAAATCCGTCCGCATCCCGGGAAGAAGTTGAAGAAGTGATCAGAAAAGTAAAATTGGATCAATACATTCACTCTTTACCGTATGGCCTCAATACACAAATGGAAGAATCCGGACAGCGGTTTTCCGGCGGTGAAAGACAGCGGGTGGCATTAGCAAGAATTTTGTTAAAAGATACGCCCATCGTTATTTTGGATGAACCGACCGTCGGATTGGACCCGATTACGGAAAGGAAACTGTTGGAGACGATTTTTGAAGCTTTGGAAGGAAAAACATTAATCTTAATTACCCATCATTTAATGAAACTGGAGCAAATGGATCAAATCATTTTTCTTGACCGTGGGGAAATCTCGATGCACGGCACCCATGAAGAATTAATGAGAACCGATGAACGGTACAGAAAATTGTATGAACTTGACACCGGAAAATATTAATATTTCATTTGTTAAGGGACTGTCTCTTCAGGCAGTCTCTTTTTTTTTGTAAAAAGTGTAAAAAATGTAAAGGGAATTTTATTTCAATTTACAAAAGCTTTACCCTCCTTTTATTTTGGATTAATTTCGATCAATTAAGCTATTTACAGAACGAAAAACACCAATCAAAAGATCAGGGGGAATAAAGAATATGAAAAACTATAAAAAGCTAGCCATCTCAGCATTGCTCACAGGAGCGCTTGCATTAACCGCCTGCGGACCGCAGGAAGAGTCCAACGGGGGCCAGACAAACGGAAATGAAACGGCGGAACAAGGTGACCAGCAGCTGCAGGGAAGCATCGCTATTGACGGTTCCTCCACAGTATATCCGATTATGGAAGCTGTCACAGAAGAATATGGTGCCGTACAGCCCGGTGTTAAAGTTTCCGTCGGTGTTTCCGGAACAGGCGGAGGTTTTGAAGCTTTTATTGCCGGTGAAACAGATATCAGTAATGCAAGCCGGACGATCAAAGAGGAAGAAAAACAGCAATTGGATGAAAAGGGAATTGAATACACCGAATTTGAAATTGCCTATGACGGGTTATCGATCGTTGTGAACAAAGAAAATGACTGGGTGGATTCTCTGACAATTGATGAACTGAAGGAAATTTGGAAAGAAGACGGCACGGTTAAAAAATGGTCTGATATCCGTCCGGAATGGCCAGATGAAGAAATTAAGTTTTATTCACCCGGAACAGACTCCGGTACCTTTGACTATTTCAACGAAGTTATTTTGGAAGATGAACCGATTGTAGAAAGTGCAACATTATCAGAGGACGATAACGTACTCGTAACCGGTGTTACCGGAGACAAATACGCCATCGGTTACTTTGGTTATGCATATTACGAAGAGAATAAAGACAAATTAAAAGTAGTCCCGATTGACGGTGGAAACGGTCCGGTTGAACCGACAAATGAAACGGTGGAAAACGGTGAATACACACCGCTCTCCCGTCCGCTCTACATTTATGTAAACAATGAAGCAGTGAAAGAAAAAGAAGAAGTATATAACTTTGTTAAGTTTACCCTTGAAAATGTCGGGGAATTGGCACAAGATGTCGGTTATGTGAAATTGCCGGATGAAAAATATGAAGAAGCTATAAAAACCTTGGAAAGCTTGAAAGAATAACTAATTAAACATGAACAGGGAATTCACTCATTACACGTTATAAGGAACATGCATTCTGAAACGGGGGTTCGTGATGATCCCCCTCAATGTATGGGTGAATTCCCATGCAAAGTTTGTGAGGGAAAATATAAAAAGCCCAAGTAAAGAACATACTTTCTGCCGGATGAAAGGAGTTTTCAACATATGTCCTTGCAAAAAAATACGGCAGCATTTTCTGTGCAACAAATGATTGCTGAAAAAAAGAAAAGACGAAAAAATGTTGCTGAAAAGGTGATGCCGGTTTTTTTATTGCTCGCTGCAATTGTTTCCGTCCTCACTACGCTGGGTATACTTTTTACCCTGATTACGGAAACTTTTTATTTTTTTAAAGGCGTTCCTATAAAGGAGTTTGTTCTCGGTAAAGTCTGGTACCCGTTTTCTGAGCCAGGACAGTTCGGCGTATTGCCTTTGATATCCGGAACGTTGAGGATTACCGGCATTGCTACAATCGTTGCCGTTCCGGTCGGATTGGCGGTAGCTATTTATTTAAGCGAGTTTGCATCGAAAAAAGTAAACAAGATCATAAAACCTATATTAGAGGTTTTGGCAGGTATACCGACGATTGTTTACGGCTTTTTTGCTTTGACTTTTGTTACACCGCTCTTGCAAAAGATCATTCCTTCCCTGGAGATTTTTAACGCGTTGAGTCCGGGAATTGTCATTGGAATTATGATGATCCCGACCATTGCTTCACTTTCTGAAGATGCCCTGGGTTCAGTTCCGAATGCGGTCCGTGAAGGGGCTATGGCGCTGGGATCGACGAAACTAGAAGTTACATTTAAAGTTGTCGTGCCGGCAGCCATTTCAGGTATCGTGGCATCAGTCATTCTCGGTATATCTAGGGCAATTGGTGAAACAATGATCGTTTCCATTGCTGGGGGTTCAACACCGAATTTAGACTGGAACGTAACAAGCTCGGTCCAGACGATGACGGCTTATATTGTTCAGGTAGCCCAAGGGGATGCCGGTTACGGAACGACAATTTACTATAGCATTTACGCAGTAGGATTCACATTGTTCCTGTTTACACTCATTATGAATCTGATTGCCCGTTGGGTTTCTCGTCGTGTCAGGGAGGAATATTATTGAAAAAACTAATCGATCAAAATCTAATTGTCCGGCGGATGAAGCCGCGTTTACTGAAAAACAGTTTTTATAAGTACTTATTCTTAAGCGCAACTGTTTTCTGCCTAATTGTATTGGCCATTTTATTCGGCCGTATTCTTTACCAGGGATTGCCGCATCTGGATTGGCAATTTTTAA
Organism: uncultured Bacillaceae bacterium; assembly: GCA_937934645.1. GTDB lineage: Bacteria > Bacillota > Bacilli > Bacillales > Caldibacillaceae > CALGYZ01. The sequence goes on from CALGYZ010000059.1 coordinate 10,391, forward strand.
ACAGCTTGCCTTCGAGAAAGCCCGAGGAAGCGGGAATTTACACCGCACTGAACGGAACAATCTGGTTGATGGGAGTTGTTGCTCCGGTCACATTTATTATCGGAGTTGCCGCGGCGATCTATTTGGAGGAGTATGCAAAGCAAAACCGGTTTACCCGTTTTATTGAAATAAATATATCAAATTTGGCCGGTGTACCGTCGGTCGTTTACGGGCTGCTCGGTTTGACGTTGTTCGTCCGCTCTTTTGCCTTTGGAAGGAGTGTATTGGCTGCGGGGCTGACATTAAGCTTATTAGTTCTTCCGGTAATCATCGTGAGTGCCCAGGAAGCCATCCGTGCCGTACCAAAAGAATTGCGGGATGCATCCTACGCCATGGGAGCAACAAAATGGACGACGATTTACCGGGTTGTCATTCCGGCTGCACTGCCCGGAATATTGACAGGTTCAATCCTTGCCTTATCACGGGCCATTGGTGAAACGGCACCGCTTGTTGTATTGGGAATTCCTTTGTTTTTGGCCTTTTTGCCGAATTCAGTTTTTGATGAGTTTACTGCTTTGCCGATGCAAATTTACAACTGGACCAGCCGGCCGCAGACTGAATTTCATGAACTGGCAGCATCCGGAATTATTGTTTTGCTCGCATTGTTAGTCATTATGAACTCTGTTGCCGTATTGATCCGGAATAAATTTTCCAGACGTTATTAACATATGAGAGAAACGGAGGGTTTACATTGACGGTAGTACTGGAAAGGAAAAGGGAAGAACTTGCAAACAAACCGGCTTTGAAAAAAAAGCCCGGCTCCAGCGTTGTTTATAAAACCCGCAATTTGAACTTATGGTACGGGGATCATCATGCTTTGAAAGACATTTATCTGGATATTCATGAAAATGAAATCACCGCTATTATCGGTCCGTCCGGCTGCGGGAAGTCTACTTATATAAAAACATTAAACCGGATGGTGGAACTTGTTCCGGGGGTAAAAACATCCGGGGAAATCTTTTACCGCGGACGTAATATATTTGATAAAAATTTCCAGGTGGAAGAATTACGTACGAAGGTCGGTATGGTCTTTCAAAAACCGAATCCGTTCCCGAAGTCCATTTATGACAATGTTGCTTACGGGCCGCGGATTCATGGAATTAAAGACAAAAAAATACTCGATGAAATTGTGGAGAAAAGTTTGCGCGGTGCTGCGATCTGGGATGAAGTAAAAGACCGGCTGAAGGAAAATGCTTACGGACTTTCCGGAGGACAGCAACAACGCTTGTGCATCGCCAGATGTCTTGCCATTGAACCGGACGTAATTTTAATGGACGAACCGACATCTGCACTGGACCCGATTTCGACGTTGAAAATAGAAGAACTCGTACAACAATTGAAAAAGGATTACAGCATTGTCATCGTCACCCATAATATGCAACAGGCTGCCCGGATTTCTGACAAAACTGCCTTTTTCTTAAACGGGGAGGTTGTTGAATACGACGAGACAGATGTTATTTTTTCCACACCGAAAGACCAGCGGACAGAAGATTATATCTCCGGACGGTTTGGTTGATTGATGTTTCAAGTGTACCAATGGAATGGTTAAAAATATTGTGCGGGGAGAGAAAAGGATGAAGGTTCGGGAACGATTTGATCAAGAGTTGAAAAAGTTGGAAAATTTACTGACGGAACTAAGTGACTTTGCAATTTCGGCATTGAGTAAATCGATGACCGCCCTGGAGCAAAAAGATATCGACCTCGCATTGCAAATTATTGAAAAAGACAAGAAAGCCAATGCACTATATGAAGAAATTCATGATTTTTCGATATTATTAATTGCCAAACAGCAACCGGTGGCAACTGACTTGCGGAAGATTATAATGACATTAAAGATTGCCACAAATTTAGAAAGAATCGCAGACTTTGCCGTGAATATTGCTAAATCCACTACCCGGATTGGGAAAGATGCAAAGCTTCTGGAGCGGCCGCTTGAAAATATCAAACGAATGTATCAAATTTCGGAAATAATGTTTAATACAGGTATCCAGGCCTTTATTGATGTAGATTTAAAGCAGGCGAAAAAAATTGCTGAAATGGATCATGAGGTGGACCGGCTTTACGGTGAAACGATTCTCAAACTTTTTGCCCTAAATAAATCAAATCCGGAGAAGATAGATCAGATTATACAATTTTTATTAATCTGCCGCTATTTGGAAAGAACGGCAGATCATGTCACAAATATCGCGGAAAACGTGATTTATTTGGAAAAAGGAAAACATTATGATTTGAACGATTAGAAAAAACTATTCCATATCATATTAACGGTCATGGGGACATCGTTAATATGTGAATGGAATAGTTTTTTATTTGCTTTTATGAACTTGACCGGATAAAAAAATTATGATTATATAAACATAACAATATTTTAACGCTTAAACGCTTTTAAGCGTTAAAGTGATATATAAATATAATAATTATTGAAACATACAACCGGGAGGATCCATTACATGAACACGGACCAGTCAAATTATAAACCGACGTTGCCGGAAGCGGTATTCGTAACCGCTGTTGTTTTGTTTATTATGGGTTTTGGAATTATTAAACTGGAAATAACACCGCATATTCCGATATTATTTTCCATTATATTATTAATTTTTTTCGGCCTTTTTAAAAAGATACCTTTTAAATTATTGCATCTCGGTTTGACAAACGGGGCAAGTTCCGGAATCGGGGCGATGTTTTTATTGCTGATGATCGGTCTTTTAATTGCAAGCTGGATGATGAGCGGAACGATTCCTACATTAATATATACGGGTTTTGCCATTGTTACTCCCAAATATTTTTATGCAGTTGCTTTCGTTGTTACATCTGTCGCTGGCATTGCCATCGGCAGTTCTTTAACAACCATCGCAACAATCGGACTTGCATTTATGGCGATTGCAGATACGATGGGTTTGTCATTGCCCGTCATGGCCGGAGCTATTGTATCCGGAGCCTTTTTCGGCGATAAAATGTCACCCCTGTCGGATACGACAAACTTGGCATCGGCTGTACTGAACGTAGATCTCTTTGATCATATCCGGAATATGGGGTGGACGACCATACCGGCTTTTATTATTTCTTTAATTTTATTTGCTGTTTTTTCACCGTCGGTTGGAGAATCCGATCTTTCCCAAATTTCCCATTTGCGCTCATCGCTTGCGGAAAGTGGGTTGATTCATTGGTACAGCTGGATTCCGATCATATTAATGGTTATTTTTTCAATCAAAAAGATCCCGGCACTTTTATCTTTGGCTTTGAGTTCCATCACCGCATTGATTTTATCTCTTTTTCATTTAAAGATAAATGCTGCGGATTTTGCCTGGATGTTGTTTTCAGGCTATGTATCGGATACCGGTAATGGAGCGGTGGATGCCCTGCTTACAAGAGGCGGGATTGAGAGTATGTTTTTTACCATGTCCCTTGTACTTTTTGCCCTGGGAATGGGCGGGCTTCTTTTTCAGCTCGGTATTTTACCCCGGCTGATCGAATGGCTTGATGACGTACTGTCAACCGTTAAATCAAGTATTACCGGGGCGGCATTAACGGCCATCGGTATAAATGTAATTATTGGTGAACAATATTTATCAATCTTGTTGACGGGAAAATCATTCCAGGAAAAGTTCCGGCAGCTCGGCCTTGCCAACAAAAATTTGTCCCGGGTCCTGGAGGACGCCGGTACGGTAGTCAATCCCCTTGTGCCATGGAGCGTTTGCGGCGTGTTTATTTCTTCCGTATTGGGAATTTCTGTTTTGGAGTATGTTCCTTTTGCCTTCTTTTGCCTTTTATCACCGGTTTTGACGATTCTTTTTGGATTTACCGGAAAAACATTAACATATATAAAAAATTAAACAGATTCTCCATCTTCATTAATGAACGGAGAAAGCACTCTTCCTCCGTTCTTTTTTTTATTTGCGGATGTATTGTCATTTCCCGGTAGCCCGATCCCGGTTATTTCTATTGAATGCAATTAAAACAACAGGTTTTATGGTAAAATAACGAGTAAGAACAATAATTTAGGGATGGAGAGTGGACATTTTGGCTGAGGTTCCCTTAGGAATGCTAGTAGTTTTCATTTTTTTGGCCCTTCTGTCCGCTTTTTTTCATCCGCAGAAACGGCGTTTTCAAGTATAAATTCTATCCGGCTGCGTAATTATGCTAAGGAAGGTAGAAAAGGAAGCAATAAGGCGGTTTATATTACAGAAAACTTTGACTGCGTTATTTCCACAATCCTGATCGGGAATAATATTGTGAATATTTCAGCAACTGTAATTGCAACGGTCATGTTGACCGGTATTTTCGGTCCGGAAGGTGGTATTGTTTTAAGTATACTATTGATTTCATTTATCATTTTAACTTTCGGGGAATTCTTACCAAAATTGATTGTGAAAAATTTTGCGGATACATATGCGATGAAAATATCGGGTATCCTGTTATTTCTCGTCCGGTTGCTAACGCCGGCCAACTATTTATTCGTCAAATTAAAAGAGGTCATCATGAAAATCTTCTCCGGGAACAAACAAGCGCTCCCTTCCGTAACAGAAGAAGAAATAAAAGAATTAGTAGAAATCGGTGAACAGGAAGGGGTTATCAATAAAAGTGAAAAAGAACTGTTGCACAGATCATTGGAATTTAATGAAATTCTTGTCGGTGAAATTTTAACACACCGGCTCGATATTGTAGCCGTAGAAGTGAACCAGCCGGTCGAGGAAATCAAAAACATTTTGCTGGAAGAACGGTACTCCCGTATTCCGGTATATGAAGATAATATTGACAATATCATCGGGTTTTTATCGGAACGGGAATTTTTTGCCGAACTTCTAAAAAGCAAAGAAGTTAATATACGGAAACTGTTGCGAAAACCTTTGTTTGTTGTTAAATCAATGAAAATCGCAACTCTTTTACCTGAATTGCAACGGACGAAAAGCCATATGGCCATTGTTTTGGATGAATTTGGCGGAACTGCCGGTATTGTGACGATGGAAGATATTTTGGAAGAACTGGTCGGAGAAATTTGGGATGAACATGATGAGCAAGTCAGTGTGATGAAAAAACTGTCTGATGATGTTTACGAATTCAGTGCCCAATTTCATATTGACGATTTCGCGAAAATCATGAATGTTCCAGTACCCGAAACTTCCTATTATAATTTGGGAGGCTGGATTTTCGAGCATTTGTCCCGGGATCCGTCGGTCGGAGAAGTAATCATTTATGAAAATTTAAAGCTGACTGTTATTGAAGTTAAAAAACACCGGATTGAAAAAGTGCGGGTGGAAAAAATGGAACCGCTGGAAGAGGCGGATGCAGAGGAAGGCTGAAGGGGACCATTATTTCAATAAAACGTGAAAGGGCATCCATGGTGTGCAATACCCGGATGCCCTGAATTTTTGCTTCCCTGTGAGGCAAATGGAAATGCTGATCCGGAAATGATTTTCTGGTGCAATTTGATATTGAATTATTTTTCCTTTGCCCGGTCAGCCCGTTTAAAATCCCTTCCATATATAATTTGCTGGGCCTTTTTTAATTTTTCCCTTTCATCACCGGGCCTGCGTTTTGACTTAGCCATGGAACCACCTCCATTGTCAATAAACGTATATTTATATATTTTCCCGTCGGTAAAAATTCATGTGGCGGAAGGTTGAAATTTTACCAAATTAACCGTCTTTATGGTAAATTAAAGATATAAGTTATACCAAAGAGGTGTAAAATGGCCGTAATACAAAAGATTTCCTTACTGAAAAGGAAAGGAAAGCAGTTTCAAGTTACTCTCAAAGACCGGGAAGACAACTTCTCCATTGTTGTCGGTGAAGATATTTTAGTAAAGTATCATTTGCATAAAGGAAAAGAACTTTCAGAAGAGGAAATAGGTGAAATTTTTTACCAGGAAGCTGTACAAAAAGCATTTAACCAGGCTATTCAATATTTAAGCTACCGAATGCGTTCCGAGCAAGAAATTTATGAATACTTAAGGAAAAAAGAGTTTGAGGACCATATCATTGATGAAACGGTAAACAGGTTAAAACAAAAAGGATATGTCAATGATCTTGAATTCAGCAAAGCGTTCGTATTAACCCAAATACGGACAACGGACAAAGGTCCGCGGCTGATTGAAGAAGGCTTGAAAAAGAAAGGAATCAGCAGTGCGATCATTGATCGTGCTTTACTATTGTATACGGATGAAGAGCAACTGGAAAAAGCGGAACGACTTGCGGAAAAATATGTCGCCAGAAAGAAACATGATTCCATTACACAAATCAAAGAAAAAACGCGGATGTTTTTATGGCGAAAAGGATTTGGACAAGCGATAGTCGATGAAGCAGTAAAAAAATGTTTGGACCGAATCGATGAAGATGCGGAAAATGATGCGCTGATGATTCAGGGGGAAAAATATTGGCGCAAATACCGGAACGAAACGGAAGAAAAACGGGTGTTAAAAGTGAAACAGGCATTATACCGAAGAGGTTTTCCGCTTGACAAAATCGAACATTTCATCGCAGGAAAAACCGGAGAAGAGAATGTCTAAAAGAGGGTGTTACAATGATTGAAAAACGCTATAGCGAGATGACGGAGTATGAATTAAAACAAGAAATCGCCGCATTACGCGAAAAGGCGAGGAAAGCGGAACAAATGGGGATTATCAATGAATATGCGGTTTATGAACGGAAAGCGGTTATGGCGGAAGCTTTTTTAATGGATCCTGATGATTTTCAAGCGGGTGAAATTTACCGGATTAAAAATGAACCGGATCACTTTTTCCGGATTGAATATTTTAAAGGTGTGTTTGCCTGGGGTTACCGCTTAAATGGCGACGGTAAGAAAGAGGGCATCCCGATTTCGTTGCTGGAAGAAATTGAATAATGGTGAATTTTTTACCCGGCATTGCAAAGCCGGGCATTAATTTTTTATTCCTCTTCTTCATTTTTTAACGTCGAAGCGCGCATTCGTTTCTGCGGTTTCGTATTGATTGTACCATTTGCACGTAAAGATGAAAATTTTGCCTGTGCATGGGGCATTCCGTCAAGTTTATTTTTTCTGATCGGAAAATTTTTCGCTTTATTGCGGACCATGTTCATTCCCCCTTAATTACCGTAAAACAAAAGAAGTGCGTAAATATATACGCACTTTTATTTTGAACAAAAGTCGCCGTTATTTACTGAAATATTTATGGTTCCGGTTCCTGGTTTTGTAATTAGTGGGGCAAAACTTGCAATTTTTCGCGCAATTTCTTTTTATTGTAAATCCAGCCTGTATATGATGTTAAAACATTTAGATTATGATCGAGCTTGACTATGGCAAAAAACGGATAATGATCTTTGCTCCGGTAGCGCAGGTCGATAAAACGCACTTCGGTATAGTGCCGGTCTCTTTCGATTTCCCAACGGTACACGGGAGAAAACGACAGAAAGGCCGCAACATTTTTATCCTTTACCGCCGCATTCATGACCGGGTCATCCGGTAATGGGATGCGGTCAAATTCATCCACAATATGAAAGGAATTGCGATATGCACGGCCGACGTAAAATTTATTTTCCGTAACCACGGCAACCCGCCAATGGAAAAACTTCACCGTCGGACTTAGTATAATCCGCTCTGCATCCGGTATTCGTTTTTTAATGACGGAAATGAGGGTTTTTCTGATGATATACCGGTATAAATAATAACCGGCAATGATGATATACATAACCGGAAAAATAATGCGGGGGTCTCTGCCGGAAAACCATAATGCAATGCCGGCAAGATGAATGCCGAAAATGAACGGGTCGAACGTATGGATCCAGCCTAGTGCCACCCATTTTGAAGAAAACGGGCGCAATGCCTGGGTTCCGTATGCGTTGAAGATGTCAACGAACACGTGCAGGAAGACAGCGATGAAGGTCCAAAGCCAAAGATGGAATAAATTTGCTTCCGGGAAAAATAAAGCTAAAATGCCCGTAATGGCGAGCGGCCATAAAAATAAAGCAGGTACAGAGTGGGTAACTCCGCGGTGATTGCGTATATAAACCGCATTGTTCCGCAGTTTTAAAACTGTATCAATATCAGGAATCTGGGACCCGGCTACCGCTCCGATGAATACAGCATGAAACGTTTCGGAGTGATGGTATACGGCCGGATCGATGGTTGCCAACCCGCCGATTGCGACACCCATTAATAAATGTGTTCCAGTGTCCAATTGAATACCTCCAGAAATTGTTGCGGGATTTTTTCAATACCGGACATGCCATCTGTTATTATTCGCTTTTTTTGTTTAAATATAGTTTTACCATGCGGAGGGTTATGTTGTGAAAGATAACGTAGACCATATTTTAAAAAACTTTGATAAAAATGCATTTCAGGTTGCGCTCATCAGCTGGTTCAAAGCTGAGATGCGGGATCTTCCATGGCGGAAAGATAAAGATCCGTATAAAGTCTGGGTTTCGGAAGTTATGTTGCAGCAAACAAGGGTGGACACAGTAATTCCGTATTTTAACCGGTTTATTGAAAAATATCCTGATGTCGAATCCCTGGCTAAAGCCGACGAGCAGGAATTATTAAAAATGTGGGAAGGACTCGGTTATTATTCCCGAGTAAAAAACTTGCACTCTGCCGTAAAAGAAGTTCAGGAGCGGTATGGCGGGGTTATTCCGGATGATGAAAAAAAATTCCGTGAATTAAAAGGGGTAGGCCCTTATACAGCTGGGGCAGTATTAAGCATTGCCTATAACAAGCCGGTTCCGGCTGTAGACGGAAATGTCATGCGGGTGATATCCAGAATTTTTAATTTGACAGATGATATTAGTAAAACGGCTACGAGGAGGAAAATTGAAAAAGTCGTGTCAGAAATAATATCGGTGAAAGATCCGTCAAGTTTTAACCAGGGAATGATGGAACTCGGCGCTCTTGTATGCACACCGAGAAATCCTTCCTGCCTGTTATGTCCCGTACGTGAGTATTGCCGTGCTTTTCACGCAGGTACGGAAAGGGATTTACCCGTAAAAACAAAACAAAAGAAAGGCAAAAAAATTGACTATATTGCTGTTGTGTTAAAGGATCAGACCGGAAAGATCCTGATCCGCAAGCGGCCGGATGAAGGACTGCTGGCCAGTCTGTGGGAGTTTCCAATGATTGAGGCGGAAAAGCTGTCAAAAAACGTTCTACCTGCACTGGAAAAGCAGTTTTTTAATAAATATGGGGCAGAAATCCGTATAGATAAACCGCTTTGTATGGTCGAACATGTCTTTTCCCATCTAAGTTGGAGAATTCAGGCATACCAGGGTACATACACAGGTGAAATTGAGGAAAACAGCCGTTTAAAAGCTGTTCCGACTGAAAAAGTGGAAACCTATCCGTTTCCGGTCCCGTTTCAAAAAATTTGGCAAGCATATAAAGAGGAAGGGAGTAATTAATGCTTCGTTACTCCCTTTTTTGCCGTCATTGATCAACAGCAGTATATGTGCCGTTTATAGAAGCGATTCCTTGTAACCCGTCCCTGGATTCGATTTCTTTCACAATTGCCTTATATATCGATTGACCTTCTTGATTTAAATAAGGCATAATTTGTTGAAAGGAATGATGAAAATAGGCAAGTTCATCATTCTCCCAGCTTTTCAGGGACATCATTGAAAGTTCGGTAAAATCCCTACCAGAGTACATAATTAACACCCCGTTTTTTATCGTGGCAAAATATGAAACGGACATGCGCGTTTTTTACAGGTATAATTGGAAAACAAAAGAAAGGGATGAGAATATGGCCAACAAAGTCGCTTTAGTCACTGGTTCCAGCAGGGGAATTGGCAAAAAAACGGCCCTCCGGCTGGCGGAGAAAGGATATGACGTAGTTATAAACTATGCCAGAAGCAAATCAAAGGCTGAAGAAACGGCGGAAGAAATTGAAAAGCTAGGCAGAAAAGCTTTAGTGGTCCGAGCGCATATCGGCAATGTGGATAAAATTAAGGAAATGTTCACAAAAATTGACGAAACTTTCGGACGGCTCGATGTTCTTATTAATAACGCCGCCTCAGGCGTGCAACGTCCGGTGATGGATATTGAAGAAAAGCATTGGGACTGGACGATGGATATTAACAGCAAAGGATTATTATTTTGTGCACAGGAAGCGGCAAAACGGATGGAAAAAAACGGCGGCGGTAAAATTATTAATCTGAGCTCGATCGGTGCCGGCCGCTATTTGGAAAACTATACCCTGGTCGGCACTTCCAAAGCGGCTGTTGAATCACTCACCAGGTATTTAGCTGTTGAACTCGCTCCGAAAAACATTATTGTTAATGCTGTTTCCGGCGGCGCCGTTGATACAGAGGCATTAAAACATTTTCCGAACCGGGAACATTTGTTGGAAGATGCAAAAAGAAATACTCCTGCTGGAAGAATGGTGGAGATGGACGATATTGTTAATGTAATCATGTTTTTAATATCTGACGAAGCTTCCATGATCCGGGGGCAGACGATCGTTGTCGACGGCGGCCGCTCGCTATTAGTCTGAGTGTTTCCATTCAATAAGTGTATGCAAGAATAATTCACCTCAAATTGGACAAAGTATTCATTGTGGAGGTGATATGAATGGCTAAAAAGAGTAAAACTTCTGCCGGCACAAATATCCAACATGTAAAACAACAAAATGCCCAAGCGGCTCAAGGCGGACAAGGTCAATACGGCACTGAATTTGCCAGCGAAACGGATGCACAACATGTCCGCCAGCAAAATCAACAGGCAGAACAAAAGAAACAACAAAACTCATAAAAACTACCCGGGTGAATGATATCTCTAAAGACGCTTCAATTTACTGAAGCGTCTTCTTTTTTGCCGGTTTTCCCAAGACGGTGTGTATGAGAAAAAATCGATTGTTTTAAAAACGAAAGGAAAATCGTTATAATATAGAAATAGCGCAAAATGTCCTGATACGCAGTTTCGGTTGTCCGTAAGTGCGTATATATTTAAAAGTTCGGAATAGAAAGCAGGGGATCAAATATGGGTGTTCCCACAGAGGGAGACTGTATTCAAATTCACAGTTATAAACATAACGGTAAAATTCACCGGATATGGGAAGAAACGACAGTTTTAAAAGGAACAAAAAATATTGTAATCGGAGCCAATGACCGGACGACCGTTACAGAGTCGGACGGGAGAACATGGATTACCCGTGAACCGGCCATATGTTATTTTCATTCTAAATATTGGTTTAACATTATCGGAATGTTGCGGAGTCACGGTGTTTACTATTATTGCAACCTGAGTTCGCCCTTTGTATATGACGGTGAAGCATTGAAATACATCGACTATGATCTGGATATAAAAGTTTTTCCCGACATGACTTACGTTTTGCTTGATGAGGATGAATATGAGGAACATCGTAGACAAATGGGGTATCCGGATGTCATTGACAAAATTTTAAAGAAGAATATCGAAAATTTAATTGATTGGATTTGTCAGAGAAAAGGACCGTTTGCACCGGATTTTATCGATTTTTGGTATGATGAATTTTTATCTATCCGTAAATATTAGGGTTTGCAAATATTAAGTATAACGGTGAACGTACAGGGAGAGGAATTTTTATGGAGAGCATAAAGCGGTATATGAAGTTTGTGAAGCCTTACAAGATGCAAATAATTGCAACGCTCATCATCGGAATTATTAAGTTTGCAATTCCGTTGCTAATTCCTTTGCTGATTAAATATGTCATTGACGATGTGATTTATAATGAGCAATTAACACAGGATGAAAAAATCATTCATTTAGGCATTGCGGTCGGAATTGCCGCTTTTATTTTTCTGATCATCAGGCCGCCCGTCGAATACTACCGGCAATATTTTGCCCAATGGACAGCGAATAAAATATTATTTGATATCCGGCAAAAATTATATACTCATTTACAAAAACTGGGATTAAATTTTTATTCCAATAAAAAAACTGGCGAAATCATTTCCCGGGTGATAAACGATGTCGAGCAAACGAAAGATTTTGTCGTCACCGGTTTAATGAATGTTTGGATTGATTTAACGACGATTGTCATTACTGCTGCGATCATGTTTACAATGGATGTGAAGCTGACACTCGTTTCGATCATTATGCTTCCGTTTTATGCCGTTTCAGTAAAATATTTTTTTGGAAATTTAAGGAAATTGACCCGCCGGCGCTCCCAGGCTCTGGCTGAAGTGCAAGGTTACTTGCATGAGCGGGTCCAGGGAGTTGCTGTCATTAAGACGTTCGCTATTGAAGAGCATGATGAAAAGTTATTTAAGAAAACAAACGGAAACTTTTTAAAAAAAGCTTTAAAACATACAAGCTGGAATGCGAAAGCTTTTGCAGTTGTAAATACGATTACGGATATTTCCCCCCTTCTAGTGATCGCCTATGCCGGTTATCAGGTCATTCAGGGGGATCTAACGGTCGGTACTTTAGTAGCCTTTACCGGATATATCGAACGTTTATACAATCCGTTAAGACGGCTCGTCAATTCATCTACCGTTTTAACCCAGTCCATTGCTTCAATGGACCGTGTTTTTGATTTAATGGATGAACAGTATGACATTGTAGAACGGAAAGATGCGGTTCCGGTGAAAAAAGCAGAGGGAGAAATTATTTTTGATTCTGTTTATTTCTCCTATTATCAAAATGAAAATGATGTGCTTCACGACATTAATTTAAAGATTGAGAAAGGACAAACGGTTGCTTTTGTCGGTATGAGCGGCGGGGGAAAATCAACGCTGGTCAGCCTTTTGCCGCGGTTTTACGATGTAAAAAAAGGAAGAATATTGCTTGACGGCACAGACATTCGGGATTATAAACTGAAAGATCTCCGTGACCAGATTGGTATGGTATTACAGGACAGTATTTTGTTCAGTGATACGGTAAAAGAAAATATTTTATTGGGAAAACCGAATGCGACTGATGAAGAAGTGATCAAGGCGGCAAAACTGGCCAATGCCTATGACTTTATCATGGAACTTCCAGAAGGATTCGATACAAAAGTGGGAGAACGGGGAGTGAAATTGTCCGGGGGTCAAAAGCAACGCATCGCCATCGCACGGGTGTTTTTGAAAAATCCGCCCATTTTAATATTAGATGAAGCGACATCGGCACTGGATCTGGAAAGTGAATATTTAATCCAGGAAGCTCTGGATAAACTGGCAAAGGACCGGACAACTTTAATCGTCGCCCACCGGTTGTCCACCATCACTCATGCGGATTGCATCGTCCTCATTGAACATGGAAAAATTGTTGAAATGGGTACCCATGAAGAATTGATGGCGAAGAAAGGAAATTATTATAATCTTTTCCAAGTGCAACAATTGGAATAAAAAAGGACTGTCTTTTCAGACGGTCCTTCTTCATATTTTTCCTTCCAATAACTTTTCCGGTATTTCTTCGCTGTGATATTCTTCCAGGCTGTTAATCAGGATTTCCAGCTTTTCCAATTGTTCATTGTAATCGATGATTTCTGCGATCAACAGGAAAATATGGGCGGTTTCTGCATCGTCCGCAGCTTGTTTTTGATAATCTTCGAACTGCTTTAGCAGTTTGGTTCTTTTGTTCTCGTATTCTTTCATTTCTTTTTCGTGATGTTGAATCGCCTTTCCGATATAACGTATTAACAGATGTTCATGATTGGTAATTAACTCGTCCAATACAGTAATAATGTTGTTGGCGGTATTTTCCGGCAGCCGGAGGAAATCATGGTCATAATGGTTCATTATTTTTAAAATATCCAATGCTTTTTTTGCAGTTGTGATCATTTGCCGGTAGACGACAAGCTTTCTCATTTTACTCCATTTTTTCTTTTTTAAAAATGTCCGTTCCTCTTTATAAAGCAAATAAATTTGATCAAGCCGGATCAATCGTTCTTTCAATGCTTCCATATCTTTTTTCAGTAACGTTGTATCCGTCCCCTGGTGATTCGTAATCCGGATCCATTTTAAAATTTCGCCGGTGATTTCGGAAATGGACTGATACAACTTTGTTTCGTATTTTGGCGGAAGGAAAATCAAATTTATGATAAACGCGGAAAAAATTCCGAGCATGATTGTTAAAAAACGTAAGACGGCAAATGTAATAAATTCATCCTGCGGTGTTTCCATAATGATGATTAATGTTACGACTGAAAGGGAAATGGTATCAATTTTCAAGCGTAAATTAATCATGATCAAAATGACCGCTGCAAGTCCGATAATCAGAAAGTGGTTACCGAACAAAAGAGTAAAGACAATCGCAATAATTGCTCCCATTAAATTTCCTTGAACTTGCTCAAGAATTTTCAAATAAGAGCGGTAAATCGAAGGTTGTATGGCAAAAACAGCTGAAATTCCGGCAAACATGGGTGTAGGTAACCGGAGCAGCTCAGCCAGCATCAATGCTAATACAACGGCAAGCCCCGTTTTAAAGATCCGCGCACCGAGTTTCATTGTTAATGTTCCTTTCTTTCATGATTCAACGCTTCTTTTCAAACACTCTTGAAATTGTATTGGAATGTATCCAAAAATTCAACAGGATATTTTTATTTCTGACATACCTGCATGAAAAGGAATTTATTATTAAATATTGTGATTCCGTTCTTTACGGAAGTCAATAACCGTCCTTACAACAAAGGAGGCCGGAATTGTATAACCGATTAATGCTTCAATAACGGCAATAAACCTTCCAAAACCCGCAGGCGTAACATCACCGTATCCGACTGAAAACAATGTCATTCCGCTGAAATAAAAGCTTGTCTGGATTGACTTCGTGAAACCTTTCACTTCCTTTCCGTTCTCCAGCAGAACCGAATAGCCGTTTTGTAGAAAAATAAAATAAATAAGCCCGAAGCCGAGAAAAATTGTCACATAAATGAAGATCAGATATATGAAACTTTCCCATGATAAAAACTTTTTCTGCAAAGCATACGGAATAAAAAGTGTGCGTATGCTCATTCCGATTACAAATATGATAACAAATAATAATACATAACCGAACATCATGCACCCCGGTTTTAAAATCATTTTAAACTTTTTTACTAATATACGCTTCTGACGGACCAAACATGTTCGGCCCGTATACTTGTTCCTGTTTTCGGATGCAATAGATTGTAATTTTTTTCTAAATTCGGTAATGTAAAACTAGTAACCAAATGGAGGGGTGTATATGACTGTAACCGTTGGTCAAAAGGTAGAAGACTTTGAGTTGTTGGCAAGCAACGGCGAAAAAGTAAAGCTGTCCGACTTCCGAGGGAAAAATGTTGTTTTGTATTTTTATCCGCGGGATATGACACCGGGATGTACAAAAGAGGCTTGTGACTTCCGTGACATTCACAGCGGATTCGAGGAATTGAACACGGTTGTATTGGGCGTGAGCGCAGACTCCCTGGAAAAACATAAAAAATTTATCGAAAAGCATGATTTGCCATTTTTGCTGCTGGTTGATGATGAGCTCCAATTAAGCAAATATTTTGATGTCTGGAAAGAGAAAAATGTCTTTGGGAAAAAGAAAATGGGAATTGTACGGTCGACTTTTATTATTGATCAAGACGGCGTTCTCGTGAAGGAATGGAGAAAAGTTAAAGTTGCAGGGCATGCGGACGAAGTATTGCAATATATAAAAGAGCATTTGGAATAAACGATAGCCCGGTTTGTTTGAAACAGGCTGATAACCAGGCAAAGACTATCCTGGGGCATAATATATAGCAGGGCATACCTCCTCAAATATTTTCTCTCCCCGTTTGACCGGCAAAGTTCCGTACTTTGCCGGATTTTTTATTGCATATGTTATAATGAACCGGAATTTATTCCTTCATATTTGAATAGTAAAAAATTGAGGGTTAATAAAGAGGTGTTAGTGTTGGAGATTGTTCTGACCATAAGAAGGGACGAGGAAGCGGAAAGAAAAATCATGCAGCAATTCCTGTCGATAATTCCTGTCGATGAACTTAACTTACATATCAAATATAAGCGAGATTGGCAGTAAAATAGAAACAATGGAAGTGCTCTTCACCTTTGGCAGGGATGTCACGGAAAAATTCATCCGGGGCGCTGAAAACTTGAGCTTGATTATGGTTATGTCCGTCGGAATTGAAGACTTGCCGGCAAGAGCCATTATATACCCAGTGCTGACTATGTTGTATAGAACAAAGCTAACCGATCAATTTTTTTCCCGCAGGCAATTTAAGCGGATGAAAAACAGTACGGTTTTTATTAATGTCGGCAGGGGCAATTCCATGAGTGAACAGGACTTGCTTGATGTCCTCAATGAGGGAGAATTGGCTTATGCATTTTTGGACGTTTTGAAGATGAACCGTTGCCGGATCACCATCCGTTCTGGGAACACGGGAAAATAACGGTTACCCCGCATGTGACAGGCCTTACTGACAGGTATTTACCCAGAGCGTATGAAATATTTGCAGAAATCTTGAAAATTTATTTGAATAAAGAGAAGAATTTTAAAAATATTGTCGATATATCAAGGGGGTATTAAAATGAGAATTTATACAAGAACCGGGGACCGAGGGACAACCTCACTCGTATATGGTGTCCGCGTGCCAAAAAATGATATCCGGGTAGAAGCTTACGGTACATGTGACGAAGCCAACTCATTTATCGGCCTGGCAAAAAGCTTTTTGAACAATGAAGAGTTTCAAGGAAAAGAAGAACTGTTAAAAATGTTGCATGAAATTCAGACGCTGTTGTTCCATGTGGGAGCGGAGCTTTCCACACCGGAAGGAAAAGAGGTAAAATGGAAGTTAACGGACAAGCATGTAAAAAGACTGGAAGGATATATTGATCAACTTGATGAAAAACTTCCTCCTTTAAATAATTTTATATTGCCGGGCGGACATCCGGCGGGAAGTGCATTGCATACAGCTAGGACAATTGTACGCAGGGCAGAAAGATGCACAGTGGGAATCAAGAATTTAAATCCTGCTGTCGGTTCATATTTAAACAGGCTTTCTGATTTTTTGTTTATTGCGGCAAGAACGGTAAATGACCGTCTCGGTGAAAAAGAGGAAGGTCTACACGAAGAAATATGAGGCTGTGTTGTAATAAAAAAGCTTTACGGCCAAGTTTATTGACAAACCCTGAGGAAAGTGGTTACAATATTTATAAGAATTATTATATAATAATAATTTAAATAGAAATGAGGTGCATGGCGGTGTCATCGAATCAGCTGAAGGAAGCACTCCAGACATTGAAAGAATCCGGGGTTCGTATTACTCCACAACGTCATGCGATACTCGAATATTTGATTAATTCTATGTCACATCCAACTGCTGATGAAATATATAAGGCATTAGAGGGAAAATTTCCAAATATGAGTGTCGCAACAGTTTATAACAACCTGCGTGTTTTTCGTGAAGTCGGACTTGTAAAAGAATTGACATATGGCGACTCATCAAGCCGTTTTGACTTCAGCACCGAAGAACATTATCACGCAATTTGTGAGAGTTGTGGAAAAATTGTTGATTTCCAATACCCTGGACTTGATGAAGTAGAGCAATTCGCTGCTCATGTTTCCGGATTTAAAGTAAGCCACCACCGTTTGGAAGTTTACGGCTTATGTCCTGAGTGCTCCAAAAAGGAAGCACACTGATTTTATTGTACCAAATTCTGATGTTATAAAAAAACAATGCTCCCGAAGTCATTCGGAAGCATTATTTTTTTTCCGGTTATATTTTTCATCAAATGCCTTTCCTTCCAGCTCTTTATCCAGTGTCAAAGGTTGCCGGCAAAACATGCAAATATCCACCCGGCCAAGCATTTTTGTAATTTTATTGCATGACGGACAAACGACCTGTACAGCTTTCGTTGATAACATACCAACCAAAAAGTATATGACGCAACTCAAAATAATGGCCAGAAAACCTGCAAACATAAAGATTGTCATTAGCACAGCTCGGGATTTAAAAAGCAAGCCGATATACATGATTAAAATACCGGCAAAAATCAAACATAAAGCGAATGTCCGGAATTTAGTGATCTTGCTTGAATATTTCATTTAATCCCCCCTTACCAAAAGAATATATTATAATTTACAGATTATATTAAAAAATAAGATAATTGAAATAATATTTAGAGGCTATTTTTTCAACACCATTGTAGAAAAATGTAAAAAAAAGAAGGAACTCCCCGTATTTTGTCGAATATAGAACGTGTTGAATTTTATACTTGGGGGAAGTGAGCATGGACTCTGTAATCCGTTCTTTATATCAGGAACAGGCGAGTAATCCTGCAACTTTGGGTGTACTGCTTATTGAGGGCTGCGAAAAAAACTTTTTTTCACCGGATTTCTTCGACACCCTGCTTTTTGTTATTACAAATACCGGTAAAAAAGACTTGGATATAAAGTATTATAGTTACAATGAAAAAATTCTGGCTCTCTATTTAATTGATGAAAAACAATTAAATGAATGGCTAATTTCCGGGACGAATAAAAAAATATTCTATTGGATATTGAACGGAAAACCTTTGTTTGACCGGAATGATTTTTTGAACCGCTTGTTGCGTGAATTAAAAGACTTTCCTTTTCATGAAAGAAAGCTGAAAATCGGGTTGGAATTTGCAAAACTTATCCGTGAATATACAGAGGGAAGAAGATTTTACGAAAGCAAACAATATTTTGATGCATATATTCACACACTGCACTCTCTTCATTACCTGGCGAGATTGGCTTTGATCGAGAAAGGATACCATCCTGAAGTTTCTTTATGGAAACAAGTAAAAACGGTTGAACCGGAAATATATAAAATGTATGATGAATTGATTAACAGCAAAGAGTCACTGGAAAAACGGATTGAACTACTTTTTTTGGCGAGTGAATTTTTTATTCACAAGCGTACTGAAATAGGGACAACCCATTTACTTGAAATTTTAAGAGAAAAGCCATACTGGTCTTTACAGGATGTCATGGAACACCCTGAATTAAAGCTGTATGCGTCTGATCTTGCCATATTACTTGAATACCTTGTTGAAAAAGGATATTTAAATATATGTCTGGAACAATCAAAAAGGAAACATTTGTTTCACAGATATTACACAGTAAAAAATAATATGTGAAACAATTTGATAGAAGACTTCTCTGAATAATATGGACCCGGTCATGTCCATAAAGGCTGTTCAGAGAGCTTTATTTTTCAAGTCTCTTTCCGCTCACCTTTAAATTATCGTCTCATATTGATATAATAATATTGGAAGATATAAGCCGGTAAAGCTGCCGGCGTTATACTAGGAGTGTTTTGACACTGGAAATCCGTAATTCCGGCTTATGGTTTAATCCGGGAAATAATTTTTTCAATAAGGTGTTGACGAAATAAAAAACAATTGATATAATCGTATTTGTCGTTGAGAAAAACGCTATTGAACAAATTCCTAAACAATTTTACGAAATGAATATTGACAAATCCTTTGAAATGAGATATAATATTTAGTGTCTTTTACAGAGATAAGATTCAGTTTTGAACCTTGAAAACTGAACAAGGCAAAGTGTTTTAATAGTCGTCAGAGCAATCAAACTTTTTGGAGAGTTTGATCCTGGCTCAGGACGAACGCTGG
>CALGYZ010000060.1 GCA_937934645.1 uncultured Bacillaceae bacterium
ATTTGATTTTCCGATCTTTTTTAATGTTGTGACAGCTTTGCCGCCGTCAGCAAATTTTTGCTCGTAAATATATCCGTTGCGTTTAATGTTGACAACGAGCCATTCGGAAAGGGCGTTGACCACCGCCGCCCCTACCCCGTGCAAGCCTCCGCTTGTTTTGTAGCTTCCCTGACCGAATTTACCTCCAGCATGCAAAACAGTCAGAATGACTTCCGGAGTGGGTTTTCCGAGTTTGTGCATTCCGGTCGGCATGCCCCTTCCCCGGTCGGCAACACTGACGGAATTATCTTTGTGTATTTTCACGGTGATATGATCACCGAATCCGGCCATCGCTTCATCAATGGAATTATCGACGATTTCGAATACAAGGTGGTGAAGACCTCTCGCGTCCGTGCTTCCGATGTACATTCCTGGACGTTTTCTGACCGCTTCAAGGCCTTCCAGTACTTGTATGGCATCATCATCATAATCAAATTGAAACGCTTGTTGATTTTTTGCCACAGACATTCCCCTTTCACATAAGCAAAAGCCCTTTTATCTTTCTGTTTCGGTTAACATTTGAAAATCCGCATTGTCATATGTAAAAAATCCCTAACACAAGTCAAAAGGCGCAAGTTAAACGGATATGAGAGAAAATGAGAACGAATGTTCTTTTTCTATTGTAACACAGACAAAGCCCTAAGGTTAATTGTATATAAATAATCTTTTTTAGCAAACACGAAAAAAAAGAGGAATCCGCCTCCAAAAAAGAAATAGGCGCATGAAAATTTCATGCGCCGGTTGTCAGTTTTCGGAAAAAGTATGTTTTGTTAAAGCGTGTTCAACTTTTATGCAGCGATCCATGATGACTGTATAACCCTTCTCTTTCAGAAAATTGTAGGCTTCTTCATTTACAACGCCAAGCTGGCCCCAAAATACGTCAGCATCAATTTCCACAAACTCTTTAGCCACATCCATCAAATATTCGGGGCGGCGGAAAACATTGACAATGTCCACATGGCCTTCGATGTCTTTCAAACTTGGAACGGCTTTTACTCCCAATACTTGATCCGCTTTCGGATTTACCGGGATGATTTCATAGCCGGCTTCCTGCATGGCTTTGGAAACCATGTAGGACGTTCTTTCCGGATTATCGCTTAATCCCACTACAGCGATCCGTTTTGCGTTTTTTAAAATTTTTCCGATCTCTTCCCTGCTCGGGTTTTCTACTGGCATGAAAAACACTCCCTTTATCTTTTATCTTTCTATTACATTTTGCTCCCGGATATCTTTTATTCTACTTTGTTTTAACTCTCATACCCAGAATTATGCTCATTTTCTTGAAGTTTTCTTCTTTTCCTTATTTTTTCCTTCCGTTCTTCTTTTAGCCCCCTGTTTTGTCCATTGATCAAGGACAATGGCGATCAATGAACCGACTATTAAGCCGTTGCTGATGACTGAAGTAAGCGCCGGCGGCAACCCGGCATAAGCTTCGGAAGGAACAAACATGATTCCAACTCCTCCGAGCAAAGATAGACCGATGACCAAACGAATGCGTACCTTGTCTTTCTCTTTGTCAAATTCTGAAAAGGCCATTCCAATCATATTGGCAAATACAACAAACATAACCGAATATCCCACCGGCATCGGAAGCGAAGCGATAAAGGCCATCATATGGGGGGAAAAACTGGCGCCAATGACAAGCAATGAACCGATTAGAAAAGGAATCATCCGTGCATTTTTAATAGTGGCAATAAATCCAGCCGCTCCGGAAATTGGCACAGAACCGACCGCGGAAAAAATTCCGCTCAATATATGATTAATTCCGGCAACAAATCCGGAACGTTTGTAAAGGCTCTGTTTGTCGGCCCGTTCATTTGTGTTGACGTTCCTCACTTTATCAACCAGTTGAATGCTCGCCACCATATTTGTCAATAACAGCAATGTTACAAATACTGCTGTAATACTCATTCCTAAATCAAAGATTGGTTTTCCAAAAACCAATACCTCGGGAATCGTTATCAGCCCGGTTGCATTTTGTTCTGCCGGTTCCATCAATCCAAGCAAATAAAAAAAGAACCATCCGATAGCCAAGCTGAGCAAAATGGAATATTGGCTGATAATGCGCTTTTTGTGATGCGATAACAAAAAGGTCAATAACACAAGCCCAAGTGAGAAAACGGCAACAGGAATGTCAATTCCCTCTTTCCGATAGCCGATGCCAAGCATTCCGCCGATAAAGGATCCGCTCAATTGAAAGACGAGAAGCAGCAGATATGTTCCTAAAACTACCGGAGTAAAAAGATTTGCCAATTTATCGACAAAATTTCCGAGAGCCAAAATAATAAACACAAGCCCGCTGACAATCATCGCTCCTTGAAGAGCCATAAGAGTTTCCGATTCCGAAGAAAAAAGCGCCGTACTTAATCCCCCGTATAAAACAAACACTCCCCACCATAAGCCGGCAGGCCCTTCATTAATGGGCAAACGATGTCCAAAAACCGCTTGCAGGAAACCGGAAACCCCCAGGATGAACATCGTCCTTTGTACAAAGCCGGCGCTTTCTTCGGCATTCAATCCGAACAACCCGGCAATGGCAATCGGAGCCACGATGGAGCCGGCAACCATAAAAGCCATCCATTGAAAACCAGCGATAACATTTTTCATATAACTTCTCCATTCATGTCTCTAAACGTTAAAAAATGTTATATAAAGGGAAAAATAAGCAAATAAATCCATATGTATGTTCCTTACTATCATATCAAAAATGCTCTTTTAAATAAAAGCGAACTCCCCGTCTT
>CALGYZ010000061.1 GCA_937934645.1 uncultured Bacillaceae bacterium
TTTAATCCGAGGGTTCCTCCAAAAGCAGCTGCCATACCCGTTACAGCTGTTGCTTTCAGAAAGCTTCTCCTTGTCAGTACCGGTTGTTCCATTTTATTTCCTCCTTCCTTTTTAAATACAGTCATTCATGAGAAGAATAATTGCTAATAAATTCTTTGCCGACTTTCGTAGTTTTCCACTTTCCATCCCATACAAGGCCTCCCGCTCTTTCCAGTCTATCAATGAAATAACTTGCTAATATACCGGATTCTTTCATAATGGGGTTATCCATTAATAATGACTCAATTTCAGAGCGGGATTTCGGCTTCAGGCAAGCTTTCAAAATTTCCAGAAATATTTCTTGATATTCGGCCTCATTGATGAAAAGCCGAGTCAACTGATTTTGAAAACTTTCCTTCTCAGCCGCATTTATCCCTGCTTCAGTCGTTTGCCAGATGACGATATCATTTTCTTTACCCTTTTCAAGTGCGCCGCAATCTTCAAGCCAAAAAAGAATCTCTTGCGGTGTATGCATGGCCCTTTTCATTTCCGGAAAAGAAAGTACCGTTTTTTCCAAATCTTCATTGGAACGCGGCGTCTGACAATGGGCAAGAATTTTATAAAGAACCGTTCTGTATGCCGGTTCGTTATTAATCCTTTCTATAATATTTTCCGTTTGTTTTTCTAAAGTAAGCTGTTCTTGTTTTTCTGTTGCAGCATCCATTGACATTCTCTCCTCACCACAACTTTTAGCAATATTTTTGCAAGTTTCGTTTTTTGAGAAACTTTTTCCCCCCTCTTAATTGAATTTTCCTAACAAAAAAGTTTATTACTATAAAAAAATGCTAACTTTTCACAATAGATCATAACATTTAACTACAGTGCAAACATTATAGAAAATTGAAATTTCGATGAGGAGGTTTTGATAAAAGAGTTAAAGCAAACTTAAATCACAATGTGATTATTGTAAATTAATAACGTGAAAGAAAATGAATTCCAATTAGACTGGCAGTTCATACTAAACTGGAGAATTGATCTTTATTAACTGACAAAAACAAGTTTAAATTTTCTACAAAAACTACTAATAGTCAAATAAAATAGAATACTTTTATTCCATAGATTTTTATTTAATATGCCAAAAAATTCGTATTTTTGTTATTCGGGCAATAAAAGGGTTATTTTTTTGTTAAATCGCACAAATATAGCCACAAACTTGTCGCGCTTTTGCACAGATTTAGCAAAAAAATACTTTTGGCAATTGATTGATTTTTAATGTAACATAAAATTAACAAATCATTATTCAAATAAATACTTTTTCGGAATATTATTATATAAAACAGGATAAAAATCATTTTTTAAAGAAAAATCGTGCCCTAAAAGCAGGGATTAAATTCCGGCGAAATCCCATTAACGGTTATGTTTATTGACAACCCTGATTAACTGGTTTATTTCTTGAAAATTGTTCATAGAAGCTGAATGCTGTTCCTTACAGGAGGGAATATGCGGATGCGCATACCTTTCAGTATTATTCTTGATGAGTTAAATTTGCAGTATACCTATCATTTGGATGAACATGATCACCCGCAATTTGAGTGGGCAAAACTGTTGGTGCCGAAGGAGTCCACTCCTTCCAAAAATTTCTTGCACGTTTGCACTCTTTCAGAAGCTCTTGAATATTCTTCAAAAGTGAAAGGTTTTTATTATCTTTGTATAAGGGATCGTATAGCTGATGAAAGCGAAACAGAAGAAGCGCTCCGAGGCATGGTTATTATCAATGAAAATTTAAATCTGCGGGAATTATTCAACCGGGTGCAAAAAATCTTTATCAAAATTAATAATTGGATTATGCTAATGCAGCAATCTATTGTGCAAAATAAAGGCATTCAAGATTTGCTTGATTTGAGCGAACCGATTATTCAAAATTATGTCCATATTCTTGATCCGACTTTTAAAGTCCTCGCTTATACAAAAAATATGCTGTTTGATGATCCGATCGTCACAGAAGTTGTTCAATTTGGATATCTCAGTGAAAGAAGCATAAAAAAGATTCAAAATGCGGGAATTTACAAGTTATATAAGAAGACCGACGATATCATTATTAATAAAGAACAAAATGTCTGCGATTATGCAACAATCGAAAGAACGTTCCGATACAAAGGCACATACACGATACAAGTCGTCATGGTATTCTGCAACCGGGAATTTTCCAATGGCCAAGTTGAATTGTTTAAGATTTTAACGGATTATATCAAAATTTACGTGGACAAATTTTATTCCGAACAATTGACATCCTGCCCCGCTACATCCCTGCTGACCGACATCATTGAAGGAAAAACTAAAAATATCAAAGAGATTGAACAAAGGGCCGAGTATGTAAATATCCCTTTCCATTCTCAATTCAACCTCTTTAATATTACATTTTCAGATTATAAAAATATTCCTGAAAAACGAGTAGCCCAAGAAATATCAGAAATTCTTTTTACATCAACAGTAATAAATTATCAAGAATATATACTTGCACTAAATATATATGAAAACGGAAATTTAAAGAAAAAAATTAATAACAACATACGCGATATCAAAACCCTTTTGAAAAGATATGAGGCATTTTGCGGGGTCAGCAATGTATTTACCAATTTGTCCGATTTGCAGAAAGCCTATAAACAAACAAAAATTGCCATACAGTTCGGAAAAAAATTCTTTAATAAAAAGACTCCTCCGTGGAAAGTACCGGAAAAAAACATTGACCAAGAACGTTTCTTCTTCTTTGATGACCATATCATTTACTGGCATTTGGATAAAACATTAGAGGCCGGCAAAGACATCATGGACAACAGCTTTGCCATGAAAGCTTTATCCAAACTGAATGAATATGACGAAGAAAATAACCTCGAATATATGAAAATTCTCTATTACTATCTTTTGTACGAACGAAGGGCCAGCGATGTGGGAAAAAAACTAAACATGCACCGCAACAATGTTGTGTACCATATCAACAAAATTACGAAATTGATTGATAATGACCTTTCGAATCCGTTTATCAGGTTAAGACTTCTTTTAGAATATTACCGGTGGGAATTATTAAAAAAAGGATAAAATGCGGATTTTTTGCGGAATCATTCTGTTGTAATGCTTTTTAATAAACTGAAACGGTACAACATAAGATTCCTTTTTTCCCGGAAATGAAAATTTTACCTAAAAATACATCCCCGCATATTCTCCCTATCAAGAAGAACCGT
>CALGYZ010000062.1 GCA_937934645.1 uncultured Bacillaceae bacterium
GCTTCTTCCAAAGTTTGTCCTTTTCTTGCTGCATCCATTGCATCCTGGGCAGTGATCGCCCCGAGCAACGTTTGCTTTTTATCAACAATATATACACTTGAAATCCCAGCATCTTTCATAATTTGTAAAGCCACCCGCGGTCCCCGGTCAATCCGGATATATTCCGGACGCTTCATAATATGGCCGGCTGTTAATACTTTTGAAAAATCGACATCTTCGATAAATCGTTCTACATAATCATTGGCAGGGTTTGTTAAAATTTCTTCCGCCGTTCCGATTTGAACGATGGAACCGTCTTTCATTAACGCAATCCGGTCACCGATCCGTAAAGCTTCATTTAAGTCATGGGTAATGAAAACAATTGTCTTCTTTAATTTATCCTGCAAATCAATTAATTCATTTTGCATATCTTTACGGATTAACGGATCCAGCGCACTGAACGCTTCATCCATCAATAATATATCCGGATCATTGGCCAGTGCCCGTGCCAGTCCGACCCGTTGCTGCATCCCCCCGCTCAGTTCTTTTGGATAACTGTTTTCATATCCGGCTAAACCGACTTGCTCAAGGGCTTCTAATGCTTTTTCCCTTCGCTCGGCTTTTCCGGTTCCCTTAACTTCCAGACCGTATTCTACATTTTTTAATACGGTCCGGTGAGGAAAGAGAGCGAATTGCTGGAACACCATACCTAATTTTTTCCGCCGGATTTCCCGTAATTCTGCCGGGCTCAGACGGACAATATTTATTCCGTCAATATACACATCACCGCCGGTAGGTTCAATCAACCGGTTCAGCATCCGGACCAGAGTCGATTTTCCGCTTCCGGAAAGACCCATGATCACAAATATTTCCCCGGGATAAACATCAAAATTTGCATTGTTGACACCCACGGTCATTCCCGTCTCTCTTAAAATACCCTGTTTTGATTTCCCATTCTCCAGCATTTTTAATGCCTGCTGTGGCGATTTACCAAATATTTTTGTTAAATTTCTTACAGATATTTTTGGCTGACTCATTATTTCACCTCTAAATTTATAAAAAAGCATTAATCGTGAACAGTATTATTTTTCACGGCTGTCTATAAAGTATTCAACAATTCAACCATGACAATCAGCGGTAGAACGGCATAGTAACAACTCTTATTCACTATTGAAGTTGGATGTTGAAAAACAACGATTTTATTGTAACAAACGTGCCAGTACTTGTCTAGAGATTCGATTGCTAAAAATAAAAAAATTCCTGTTAATAACCGGTGAATCCGGTTTAACAGGAATGTCAGCGAAGATTTAATGTTCAGAGGCAGCCTTTGCCGTATGCTGTTTTGAGTTTTCATTTTTTCCGTTTAAATCTTTTAACGGCTTCGCTCTTTTCATAAAGAAAGCCAGGAAAAGGGCGGCTATGATGAAAAAGGTGGAAATATAAAAGGTATAATTGATTCCTTCAAGCAATGCTTCCAATTGGATATGGACCTTTTGGTCATCGGTAATGATCCCGTTTGCTTTATCATATGCCCGGTTTAACAATATTTTTTCGTAAGATTCCTGTCGGTTTGACATAATCGTAATTAATAAAGCCGTTCCAACAGCACCGGATACCTGGTTTAACGTATTATTCATCGCGGTTCCGTGTGGATAAAGATAAGACGGCAATTGGTTTAATCCGTTTGTCGTCGTCGGCATCATCACCATGGACATGCCGAACATCCTTGCCATATGAAGCAGAGCAATTTCAGTAAACGTGGTCTCAAAACTTAACTGGCTGAAAAGAAAAGTAGTTACGGCTAATATTGATAAACCGCTGACAGCCAATATACGCCCCCCGTACTTATCGAATAATTTTCCGGTAATGGGGGACATGATTCCGTTTAATATCGCTCCGGGCAGCATGACAAGTCCCGATTCCATCGGGGAGAGTCCGACAACGGATTGGGAATAAACCGGAACGAGCATAAATCCGGAAAATAACGCCATGTTTACAATGATTGTTATAACGGAAGCCAGGGAAAACATTGGATATTGAAATACACGAAAGTTTAACATTGGCTGCTCAAGCTTGTATTGCCGGAAAATAAAAATGATTAAAGTAATAAACCCGACTATGAGGCTCACGGTCACTTCCATGCTTGTCCATCCGGCATTGCCCGCCATGCTGAAGCCGTACAAAAGCCCGCCGAACCCCAATGATGACAATATGAAAGATAAAGTATCAAAGCGGATATCCGTTTTTCCTTTATTGTCCTTTAACAAGAAAAACCCGAGTATAAAAACTGTTGCCGCAATCGGGGCAATTAAGTAGAAAAGGGCACGCCAGTTGAATTGCTGCACAATCCATCCGGAAAGTGTGGGACCGATGGCCGGGGCAAACAATAAAATCAGACCGAGCGTTCCCATTGCCGTTCCCCTCTTGGACACAGGGAAACTGACCAGCATTACGTTCATTAACAGGGGCATAAGTATCGAAGAGCCAGATGCCTGAATCATGCGGCCTATCAATAATATGGGAAATTCGGGAGCGATAGCGGCCAATACCGTACCAATGGTAAACAAACCAACTGCCGACAAAAACAGCCGGCGGACGGAAAATCTTTGGATTAAAAATGCCGTTGCCGGGATCATGATTCCGTTAATCAGCATGAAACCGGTCGTCAGCCATTGAACGGTTGCCATATTTACATGTAAATCTTTCATGATTGAATTTAGTGCTACATTTAAAAAAGTATTGTTTAAAAACGAAATAAAAGCACCGATCATCAATATTGCAATAATGCCGTACGGAGGTTTCTGTGTTGAAGTGCCGGCCATAAAATCTTCCTCCTTTGTCTGTCTCAACTGTACCGCCGGTTCAATAATTTATACCTGTATTTCACATAAGTGATATATTATACGATACAACTTCTTTTTGCAATAAAAAAGCCGGAGTGCCATTTGTAACAATTAACAAATTTTTATATAATTTTTTATATTGAACGGTTTTAACAATAAAATCAGGGAGATAAAAATGCACGAGCGGAAAAAGCAAGTTTTAAGAGCGGCACATCAACTTTTCATTGACAAGGGGTTTCATCAAACATCAATCAACGACATCATCGAATACAGCGATATTTCCAAAGGTACTTTTTACAACTATTTTTCATCGAAAAATGAATTATTGATGGAACTGTTTAAAACCAATTTTAAGCAAATGGAGAAAAAAAGGGACGAGCTATTAATCGGCCAGGACCGGTCCGATATTGAAGTATTTATTAAACAAATTGAACTCCTAATATTAACAAACCGGAAAAACAACCTTATTTCCTTGCTTGAAGAAATTGTCATATCTGATGACGAAGAATTGAAATTGTTTTTTAAAAAAGGACAGTTAAAAATGTTGAAATGGCTGTACAGCCGTTTCATTGATCTTTTTGGCAAAAAATATAAACCGTATTTGCTGGATTACGCAATTATGTTCACCGGTATTTTAAATCATTTTCTGAACTATTATACGATGATTGCCGGAACGGAAAAACAATTGCATGTACGAGATGTTGTCCGTTACAGTGTAAACCGGATCACGGATCTCGTGGAAAAAGTGGATGAAAAAAAGGAACAATTATTCCGGCCGGATCTGCTGGAAAAATGGCTTCCCGAAGCGAAAGTTGATAAAATAGACTGTCAAAAGCGGCTGCACCGGACAATTTTAACGTTGAAAAAATCGGTTAGAAATAGAAAAGAGGAAGAGAAATACATAGAACTGCTGGATTTTATCTACGATGAGCTTTTGGGAGAAAAGGAGGACGCCCCCCGCTCCTATCTGATCCAAATGGCTTTACAAACACTGAAAGCCAACTCTTCGTATTTTGATGAAAAAACACTGAATGAGTTGGAGCAAATCGTAACTGGTTACTTACAAACAAAAGAAAAAGATTGAAGCGGTCTGCAATCACGGCAGGAAAGCTGCTGCAGACCGCTTTTGCTTTTTCCCGCATTAAAATAAGAAATGAACGGAAGCCGGTTCCACTGTCAGATCCGGTCGTTTTGCCGGTGCCATGTTCCGGACAAAGATGGATGTCAATCTTTCTTTTTACGTACCCGTTTGTAATTTTTATGGTTCACAACAGTTTTAATGGGTTCACTCGTTTTCGGATTAATGCCAGTCTGAATAATGACGGAGTTTTCCCTTACAATTAATACTTCTCCCTTTTTTCCTTTAAATGGACCCCGTTTTACTTCAATGATGTCCCCTACTTTTGCCTTCGTTATCCGCTTCTTTTTTGTCTCTTCTTTTTTTACATCGGCATCTTTTTCCATGGACCACACCTCTTATGAAAAGATAGTCATTGGAAATAGCGTTACCGGTAGCCGGCAGTCACTTGTAATATTTTCTGCAAATATTCCCGGAAAAACGCGGAAATTTTTTCCGGTGTAAAAAGCCCGGGTTACATTTTATTTTTCCTCCGGCTGATTTCTTTGGAAGGATCAACATGAATAACGATGTCGATCCCCAGTTGTTTTTTAATCCTCTGTTCCGTTTCATGGACGATGCGATGGGCGTCCTCCACGGTCATATCAGCAGGAACATCCACATGCATGGATGCGATCAGGCGGCCCGGACCGTAATCATGGATTTTCACATCATGTACATTGTAAAGCAGTCCATTCTCAGAGACAATGGATTCAATATCTTCCAGCAATTTCGGATCCGGGGACGGACCGAGCAGGAAATGAACCGAATCTCTTGCAGTTGTAAAGCCGTTATAAATAATTAATAAGGAAATGAGTAAACCGAGAATTCCGTCCACCGGAAAATCCACATATGTCCCGAATATCATGCCTGCCGCAATTCCTGTTGTTGCGATGGCATCATTTAAACTGTCCTTTGCCGTTGCCATGTTCATCGAAGAGTTAATAAACCGTCCGATATATTTGCTGTATGAGTACATCCATATTTTAATTAAAATTGAAATTCCCAAAATGATCAGGGCGAGCAAATCTAATTCGATCTGTTCGGGATGCAAAACTTTTTTGAACGAATTCCGGACCAATTCAATCCCGACACCGAAAATAATAAAAGAAACAATCAGCGAAGCGATATATTCAATACGTCCGTGACCGTACGGATGCTCCTCATCAGGAGGTTTGTTGCTCAAATTTGCACCAATAATCGTAATCACGGATGAACCGGAATCCGTCAAATTATTGAATGCATCCGATATAACCGCGATACTGTTCATAACAATTCCGGCTGCAAGCTTTATAACAAACAAAATAATATTACAAATGATCCCGATTACACCTGATAAAATTCCATAAGCCTTCCGCACATCCCCATTGTTGACTTCATGATAATTTTTTATCACTCTTTTGATGATGAATTTGATCATCGAAAAACCCCTAACAAAAATTTCTTCCCTACCCTTATGTTATAAAAAGAAGACTGATATACAAAATAATAAACTCCTTATATATTACTGGAAACTTAAATTAACTTTTTCCCGTACCGGGTATTTTCTTTTTCCGTTCACTTAAATATGTTGAACCCAGAATAAATATTCCTCCGAAGATTTGCATGAGCGTCATTCCCTCACCGAGAAAAACGGCTGCCATAATGACAGCAGAAATCGGGTCTATATAACTAAACACAGCAATCGTGTGGCCTTCCAGTTCTTTAATGGCAGAAAAATACAACACATAAGCGAGGCCCGTATGAATGATCCCGACAATTAAAATAAGAAGACCCGTTGTAAAGCCGATGTTTCCCATATTTACCGGTTCTTTTAATAAAACATAAGGGAGCAGCACAAGCGTTGCAGTTGCCAATTGGCCTACGGTCGTATCATAATCGGATAAGTTTTTAATAAATTTGTTCATTATTATGACACTGGCATATAATGCGGCAGCGAGAAGTCCGTAAAAGATCCCTGTTACATGATCATACGTTCCCGCTGCTTCAGGGTTTTCTCCGATAATGAGAACCAATCCGGTCATAGCCCCGATAATACTTGCTACTTTTTTCCAGGTAAGTTTTTCTTTTAAAACAAAGGGCGCAAGCATGATCACAAAGATCGGTGCAAAATAATAACTCAATGTCGCATTCGAAATGGTCGTATAACGATATGCTTCAAACAAGAAGATCCAGTTCAGCCCGATCGCAATTCCTGACAAAATCAAAAGCAGCAAATTTCTTTTTGTGGTACGGAAATCAAAACGCTTCCTTATTAATAATCCTGCAGCAATTAAAAAAACCGTTCCGATTAAACTGCGGAATAAAGCAATTTGACTGGAGCCCAAATTAATGTTTTTTACAAATATTCCAATGCTGCCGAATATAAGCATTGCGGTGATCATTTTTAATTTTGCCTTCATCATTTTCCTCCGGTTGTTCCGGAATATCAATTTTCAATTAATTCCGGTTTTTATATATAATCATACAACAAAAAAGAAAAGACAGATATAAAACGAACAAAAGCCCGGAAATTTTTCCGGACGGATGAAAGAGGAGACTGATTGCCAGTCTCCTCTTCAGCTTATTACAATACCGTTTCGCCCTTTACTCCGTTTATGGAATAACTTGCGGTAATTTCAGCATTTAAAGAATGGGTAACAGAACAGTATTTGTCCTTCGACAGTTTAATTGCCCGGGCGACTTTATGTTCCGGTAAATCCCCCTCGAGAACATAATGAATATGAATATGCGTAAATTTTTTTGGATGATCTCCTGCACGTTTTCCTTCAACTTCCATATGAAAATGTTCCGGTTTCAGCCGCATTTTATGCAAAATGGAAATAATATCAATCCCCGTACAACCCGCTACCGCATTCAAAAGCAATTCCATCGGCCGGGCACCGGTATTTTCTCCTCCCAGATCGGGGCTTGCATCCATTTTAATTGTATGACCTGAAGGAACTTCACCGGAAAATCCCATTTTTCCCGTCCAAGTAACAGTCGCTTTCATTTTGTCCACCTCTATTCTGTTTTCTGCATCATTTTTTCCAACATGGTTTCAAAATCGGTAACAGACAGTGGTTTACTGAAGTAGTAACCCTGTCCAAATTTACAACCTTCTTTTTTCAATTCTTCCAAATGCTGCTGCATTTCCACACCTTCGGCAATGACATTCAAACCAACCGTATTTGCGAGCGTAATCACAGCTTTAACAATAGCACGGCTCTCTTCATTTTTATGAATATCTCGAACAAAGGAGGCATCTACTTTTAAAACATCCACCGGTAAATGTTTAATATAGCTCAATGAACTGTAACCCGTGCCAAAATCATCAATGGAGATCCTGATGCCGAGCTTCCGGACTTCCCTAAGGATCGATGCTGCGCCACGGACATCGGCAAAAACACTTTCTGTCACTTCAAGTTCAAGGAACTTCGGATCCAGTTTCGTTTCGTTTAAAATCTGCTGCACCTTTTCTAAAAAACGCGGATCCTCCAGTTGGCGGATCGACACATTGACAGACAGGTTCATCGGTGGATATCCTTTTTCCTGCCATGCTTTATTTTGTTCGCAGCTTTTCCTTAATATCCATTCACCCAGGGGAACAATCAGCCCTGTTTGTTCAGCCAGGGGAATGAATTTACCCGGTGATATCCTGCCCAATTCCGAATGTTGCCAGCGGACAAGGGCTTCCATCCCGAAAAGTTCCCCGGTAACGATGTTATATTTCGGCTGGTATTCGATATAAAACTCTTCTTTTTTCAATGCTTTGCGCAGGGCATGTTCCAATAAGGCATTTTCAAAAGATGTAATTTCCAGTTCCTGGTTAAACAGTTTATAATTATTTTTCCCGTTTCCCTTCACATTGTACATGGCGGTATCCGCATGTTTTAAAATCTGTTTTACATCCGTGCCGTGGTCCGGATAAATTACGATCCCGACACTGGCGGTTAAATAAAATTGTTGATTATCATACGTGATCGGCTGTTGTATATCATTTGTGATCTGTTTAGCGAATTCTTCAACCTGCGCCTCGCTTTCTATATTTTTTATAAGAATGACAAATTCATCACCGCCCAGGCGGGCTACAAGATTATCCGGTCCGGCAATAGACTTTAAAATTTTCGAGACACCCATCAAAATGTGGTCTCCCGTTTCGTGTCCCCACCGGTCGTTAATGATTTTAAAATTATCGACATCAATATAAAAGACCGCCATTTTTGATTTGGATATTTTTCTGTACATGATTTCTTTTTCCAAATGGTCAATGAACATCCTCCGGTTGGCCAAACCCGTTAAAGAGTCATAAAAAGCCAGGCGGTAAATTTGTTTTTCTATTTTTTTGCGGGTGCGGATATCACGCATGACGATCAAAATGAGCTCTTCTTTCGAAAACGGCGGGCTGTGGATGACATTCAGATTTGCCTCCATGTCCACAAAGGTATTTCTATTTGTGCGCAGGCAAAATTCCATCTGTACAGGCATTTTATTGTTTTCCAAAGAATCGGAAAGTTGTTGTTTTACGGATTTTAGATCCTTTGGAAGAACCCAGTCGAAAAAGTTGCTGTTTTCGATCTCGATTAAATCCTTGGAGAATAACGGTTTGAAAGACGGAGAAACATACAGAAATGTGCCGTCCTTTTTCATCAATGCAATTAAATCAGATGAGTTTTCTGTGATTAAACGGTATTTTTCATTACTTTTCTTAATCTCTTCTTCCAATTCTTTCTTTTTTGTAATATCTGTACGGATGGAAATGTATTGATAGGGTTTCCTTTTTTCATTTAAAAATGGGACGATTGTTGCATAAACCCAGTAAAAGGAACCATCCTTCCGCTTATTCCGGATCTCTCCCTGCCAAATCTCCCCTCTTCCGATTGTCAACCACATATTTTTAAAAAACTCTTTCGGATGATAACCAGAATTCAGTATCCGGTGATTTTTTCCGATTAATTCCTCCCGGCTGTACTGGGAAATTTCGCAAAACTTATCGTTAACGTAAGTAATTCTGCCTTTTTCGTCTGTAATGGCTACAATTGCTGACTGATCGAGGGCATGTTTTATATCAATGAGCTCTTTAATTTCATTTGCTGTCAAACTTTCATATTGAACAAGTTGTTGGGAAACTTCCGAATCTCTCATACAATTGCACCTTCTCTGTTCACTGCGTAAAATCAACTTTAAACAACAGATTGAAGCTTTTTATCCATATTACCACAAATTGTTTGGAATCCGAAAAATTGTGACCTGAACTGAAAAGCAGTCTTTTTTACCGCTTTGTTTTTGTCATTTCCAATTAACCAATTCTATCAATCAATGGAATTTATTTGAACTATTTTTTCTGTCATTTTATACTTTTATTGAAAATATGCGGGGAGGGAAAATTTATGAGTGTCATTGATTTAATTAAATCCCGCCGTTCAATCGGAGTTGTGGATGAAAAGGATGTGCCGGATGAAGTCATCCGCGAGCTGTTGGACGCTGCCATTTGGGCACCGAACCACAGAAAAACGGAACCGTGGAAATTCAGGGTTATTAAGGGAGAAGGACGGATTAAATTCGGTAAAGAATTGGCACGGATTACAAAAGAAAAGACATCTGGTTTGAGCGAGGAAGAAGCACAGAAAAAAATTGAAAAGGCCGAAAAAGGTCCGTTGCGTGCACCGGTGATTATTGCAATGGCTGTCAGCCCGACAGGAATTTGTACCGGAAATTGAAGAAATCGTCGCTGCAGGCTGCGCCATGCAAAACTTGCTTCTCGCCGCCGAAGAAAAAGGATTGGCTACAATCGTCCGTACCGGTGAAGTTGCGTTTTATCCGGAATTAAAACCGTATTTAAAACTTGAGGAAAAAGATAAAATCATCGGCTTGATTTACATCGGATATCCGAAAAAGGAAATGAACATCAAAGGAGTGCGCACACCGGCGGAAGAAAAAACTCTCTGGTTTACGTAATACCGGGAAAAGGACTTCGGAAAGAAGTCCTTTTTGTGTTTACCGGAAACGATGATTTCTTTACAGGATTCCCCAGCTTGTTAATAATAATGACAGCGCCTTCCCCAGCTCTTCTTCAGGGATCCCGGCAAAGCCGAGGACAATTTCAGGAAACCTTTCTTTCTTTTTGGCAATCCGGTACGATGAAACCGGATATACTTTCAAATTATAATCCATTGCCTTTTTAACAAGTTCTTCTCCATTCATTCCATTACGTACAACAAGCACAATATAAAAACCGGAATATGTACTGATGACGCCCAGTTCTTTTTCATAGGGCTTCAAAAATTCAAGCACCTTTTTAAGCTTTCTGCGGTAAACTTTTCTCATCCGGTTCAAATGCTTTTCAAATTCACCTTCCCGCATAAACTCCGTTAACACGGCTTGATCGATGCGGGAAACAGAACATTGGTAAAAGGCCAGTTCTTTCCGGAATTTTCTTAATAACTTTTCCGGTAAAACCATATAACTGATCCTGATTGAAGGAACGAAAGATTTGGAAAATGTGCCTAAATAAATGACTTTTTGCTTTTGATCCATACTTTGCAAGGATGGAATGGTTTTCCCGCTGTACCGGAACTCGCTGTCATAATCATCCTCAATGATGTAACGGTTGTCAGATTCCGCAGCCCATTGTAACAGTTTGGCCCGTCGGTTCACCGGTAAAATGGAGCCGTACGGAAAATGATGAGATGGAGTTACGTATACGACATCAACGTTTGTCTTGTTAATTTCATCTGCGTTCACCCCTTCCTCGTCGACGGCAAGGGGATATATATCCGCCCCGTACTTTTTCAACAGCTGGGAGATGACATGGTATCCGGGATCCTCTACACCATATACCGTATTTTTGTCAAAAAGCATGATTAATTGCTGGAGCAGCGTTTCCATCCCCGCTCCTACCACAATTTGCTCCGGACGGCAGTGCACTCCCCGCGCCTGAAATAAATAACGGCAGATTTCTTTCCGCAATTCATATTCCCCTCTGTGATCCCCGATTAACAACAAATGCCGGTTTTCTCTGGCGATGATTTTATTTGTATATTTCCGCCATTGTTCAAAAGGAAAGTTTTCCGTGTCTATCCGTCCGGGATGGAAGTCATATAGGACGGCATCTTCTTCCTTTTCCTCACTTTCTTCAACCGGTTTAAACGGTTTTCTTTCCATATACTCCAAATCTTCCCGGGCAAGAACAAAATATCCTTTCCGCGGTACGCTTTCGATATAACCTTCCGCAAGCAGTTGTTCATACGCCGTTTCCACCGTGTGCTTGCTGATATCCAGAAATTCAGCCAGCTTCCGTTTGGACGGTAGTTTCGTTCCGTATGTAATATTTCCAGCGATAATTTCCTTCTTTATATAGGTATATAATTGTTCGTATAACGGCTTCTCCCCGTTACGTTCCAAATGCATGGACAACATTTCCATGATAAACACCTTCTGGTATGGTTAATTTTTATAAAACTGACCCTTTTAACAGGGTCAGCTACTTCTTATAATATAAGAAGTTTCAAAAATTGCAATTTTTCAATGAATGGAGTGGAGGACATGGTGAAAGAAGCTGCAAACAAAGAAAAACTTCAAATGCCAAAAAGCGGCGTCATCATGGATGTTGTCAATGCAGAACAGGCAAAAATTGCTGAAGCGGCAGGAGCGGTGGCCGTCATGGCCCTTGAACGGGTGCCGTCGGATATTCGGGCGGCCGGGGGTGTTGCGAGAATGGCCAATCCGCGTATTGTGGAAGAAGTCATGAATGCTGTATCCATTCCGGTTATGGCAAAAGTGAGAATCGGCCATATTGTGGAAGCCCGGGTTTATGAAGCAATGGGCGTTGACTATATTGACGAAAGTGAAGTATTAACTCCGGCTGATGAGGAGTTTCATATTTTAAAAAGTGATTTTTCCGTTCCTTTCGTCTGTGGCTGCCGGGATCTCGGAGAAGCGGCACGGCGCATTAGTGAAGGAGCAACCATGTTGCGGACAAAAGGAGAGCCCGGAACCGGAAATATCGTTGAAGCTGTGCGGCATATCCGGAAAGTGAACGCCCAGGTTAGAAAAGTTGTTCATATGAATGATGATGAATTAATGACTGAAGCGAAAAAATTAGGCGCTCCTTATGAAGTGTTAAAACAAATTAAAGAAGCCGGCAGACTCCCAGTTATGAACTATGCTGCAGGAGGAGTCGCCACACCGGCTGACGCAGCATTAATGATGGAGCTGGGTGCGGACGGCGTCTTTGTCGGATCCGGTATTTTCAAATCAGAAACACCGGAAAAATACGCTCGTGCCATTGTTGAGGCAACAGCTAATTATCAAGATTACGATTTGATCGCGAAACTCTCTATGGAACTCGGTACTCCGATGAAAGGAATTGACGTCGGAACACTTGCACCGGAAGAACGGATGCAGGACCGCAGCTCATAAGTGTTGTTACCGGCGGAGCCGCTAAAAAGCAGCTCCTTTTTTGTCTATGCAAAAGTTATTTAATTGGGTTCTGTTCTTACACATTCATTCCCACTGAGACCGAATCCATAATCAAACGTCTGATTTCTTCCCGCTTTCCTTCATTAAATAGCTGTACGATTTTACTTCCGACAATAACCCCGTCACAAAATGAGCTTAAGTTCCGTGCCTGTTCCGCATTGGAAACGCCAAAACCGGCTAATACCGGAACCGGGCTGATTTTCTTCAGTTTTCGCAAATACCCCCCGACTTCCGCATCGTGTTTTTCCCTTGTACCCGTCGTTCCCATGACAGAAACAGCGTAAAGAAATCCCTCCGACCGTACGGCGATTTCCTTTGCCCGCTTTTCGGGGCTGGTTAATGCCACGAGCCGGATATGTGCGATTCCATATTTCCTCAACACCCCTGATATCAAACCTTCCTCTTCCAGCGGCACATCCGGAATAATGATGCCGCTGACTCCCGCTTCTTCAGCGTCGCGGGCAAAACGTTCCAATCCGTATTGAAATACCGGGTTAAGATAAGTCATAATAATTACCGGCACCGTCCTACTTTCTTTGAAAGCTTTTAACCGCTCCAATACACCTTCCAGCGTAGTCCCGTTTTTTAATGCCCTGATTCCTGCACGCTGGATGACCGGACCATCGGCGACCGGATCTGAAAAAGGAATTCCGAGTTCGATGGCGGAGACTCCGCAAGCTGATAAAAAATTGATCCGCTCTTCCAGGGCGTCCAATCCTCCGTCTCCGGCCATAATATACGGAATAAACAGTTTTTTTCCGACGGACAGTACCGACTGTAAATATTTCTTCAGATTCACTTTTCCCATATGATCATTCCTCCAATCGTTTCTTAACATGTTCGACGTCTTTGTCTCCTCGTCCGGATAAACAAATGACGAGTGTTTCTTCCGGTTTCATCGTTTTTGCCAGTTTCATTGCGTATGCAACCGCATGGGAACTTTCCAATGCCGGAAGGATTCCTTCCGTTTTCGTTAATAATTGGAAGGCTTCCAGTGCTTCTACATCCGTAACCGATGTGTACGAAACCCGTTTTAGGTCATGCAAGTAACTGTGTTCCGGTCCGACTCCGGGATAATCAAGACCCGCAGAGATAGAACAGGCTTCTTTTACCTGGCCATATTCGTCCTGCAACAGTTTTGATAGCGTGCCGTGTAAAATTCCATCCTTTCCCCGGGCTAATGCACTTGCATGGCGGCCCGACGCCAGTCCTTCCCCGGCAGCTTCCACACCATACAGCTTTACAGATTCATCTTCAATAAAGGGATAAAACATCCCGATTGCATTGCTTCCGCCTCCGACACAGGCGACAACTGCATCAGGAAGCCTGCCGCATTGTTCTAGCATTTGTTTCCGGGTTTCTCTTCCGATGACCGATTGGAAATCGCGGACGATCATCGGAAACGGATGCGGTCCGACCGCGGAGCCGAGAATATAATGGGTGTCGTTAACATGTCCCGCCCAATATCTGAGCGCTTCATTCGTTGCATCTTTTAATGTTCTGCTTCCTCCTTTTACACTTCTCACTTCCGCGCCTAAAAGTTCCATCCGGAAAACATTCAGCTCCTGCCGTTTGATATCTTCCTCCCCCATGAAAATGATGCAGTCGAGACCGAAGCGGGCACAGACTGTTGCTGTCGCGACACCGTGCTGACCGGCACCGGTTTCCGCCACAACTTTTTTCTTGCCCATCCGTAATGTTAACAACGCCTGCCCGATCGTATTGTTAATTTTATGGGCACCTGTATGATTGAGATCTTCCCGTTTCAGAAAAATTTTTGGCCCACCTAAAACACGGGAAAATTTTTCTGCAAAATAAAGCGGTGTTTCCCTTCCTGCGTATTGTTTTAAATAATTGTCCAGCTCTTCCGCAAATTCCGGATCGTTCTTTGCTTCCTCATAAACCTCTTCCAGCTCAAGCAGGGCAGGCATTAATAATTCCGGTACAAAACGTCCACCGTAATTGCCAAATCTTCCCGTTTTATCAGGCATTGTATAAGTTTCCATATGAACCACCCTTTCCTTTTGCTTCCAAAATAAATTCCCTGATCTTTTCCGCGTCTTTTTTTCCCTCGGTTTCAACACCGCTAGAAACATCTACACCGGCGGGTTTTACAAGATCAATCGCAGCCCTGACATTCTTTGGAGTCAGTCCCCCGGCCAAAATTAACTTTTCACGGTTAATGTCGAGATGATCTACTTTCCTCCAGTCAAATGTTTTACCGGTCCCTCCGCGGTACTTACCTGCCGGAGTATCAATCAAGTAATAATCACAAGGATAATTCTCGATTTTTTCTTTGTTTTTTATGTCTGCGGGAAATGCTTTAATCACAGGAAGCGGAAGCTGTTTTGCGACAGTGGCAGGTTCATCACCATGAAGCTGGATATAATCCAATCCGGCAAACGTACTGATTTCAATCATGTTTTCAATTGACTCATTGACAAATACCCCCACCTTTTTCACATTTCCCGGAAGCATCCGGGAAATGTGTCTCGCCTGCACCGGATTGATTTTTCTTCTGCTTTCTGCAAATACAAAGCCGATGAAATCAGCGCCGGCATCTGTTGCCGCGGCTGCCGCCTCTGGTGTTTGAATTCCGCATATTTTTACTAACATGACGGTTCCCCTTCCAAACAAAGCGGCACTTGAAACTTTTTGAACGTTTCTGCAAGATTTTCAGCTTTCATCAATGTTTCACCGACAAGGATTCCTTTCGCTCCCGCATCCCGTACCCGGAGGACATCTTTTTCATCTGTCATGCCGCTTTCACTAATGAAAAACACTTCCCGTTCCGGCAATTTTTTTGCCAGCCGTTCCGTTACTGCCAAATCTACTTCGAAAGTTTGTAAATTCCGGTTATTGATGCCGATCAGTTCCGGGTTCAGCTCAAGCGCCCTGGCCAGTTCTTCTTCACTGTGGACTTCCACAAGCACTTCCAGGCCGAGCCCCTTTGCATAATGATATAATTCGTGCAAGCTTGAATCCGGCAATGCCGCAACGATTAATAAAACAATATTGGCTCCGGCTGCTTTTGCATGGTCAATTTGAACCGGGTGAATAATGAAGTCTTTACATAAAAGCGGCAGGTTGACTGCACGGCGTACGTTTCTTAAATCTTCCATCGATCCGTTAAAAAATGTCCGGTCCGTTAATACTGAAATGGCTTTAGCGCCGAGTTTTTCATATTGCTTTGCCTGCTTCACCGGATCGACATGCCGGTTAATGATCCCTTTTGAAGGGGAAGCCCGCTTAATTTCAGCGATGATATTCATTGTGTTTGACTGGGCAGCTGATTCTTGGAAGGAAGAAACAGGTTCAAAGGCATTCCGGAAAATCTTTTTATTTAATAATTCCTTTACTTCTTCCCGTTTTTTTTCAATGATTTGGTCTAAAATTGCGGTCATTTATACCACCCCTCCCGGTATTTTTTTGCTGTATTCAATTAAATATTGCAGGCGTTCGTATGCCTGGCCGGATTCAATGCTCTCCCTGGCCATTTCAATCCCTTCCCGGATATTTCCGGCTTTTCCGCTTGTATAGATTCCGAGTCCGGCATTTAGCAGAACGGTATCATAGTAAGCACTTTTTTTACCTTTCAATACATTGAGTAAAATTTCCGCATTTTCCCGGGGTCCGCCGCCGCAGATTGCTTCTACGGGATATTCCGGTAAGCCAGCATCTTCCGGGGACAAAGAAAATGACGATATTTCGCCCCCATCTAATAATACGAATTGATTTTCACCAGCAAGTGTCGCTTCATCTAGTCCGCCTGCCCCGTGTACAACCAGGGCACGCTTTCTGCCTAATTTCCTTAAAGCTTCAGCCAGCATTTTCATGAAAGATGCGTCATAAACACCGAGCAGCTGGCTGTCAAGATTGACTGGATTTACAAGCGGCCCGATTAAGTTAAATACGGTACGGATCCCGAGAGCCCGCCTCACCTTTGTAAACGGCTGCAAGGATGTATGGACATTCGGTGCGAATAAAAAGGCAATGTTATTTTCCTGCAACAATTCTTCAGCTTGATCTTTTGTAAGGGATAAGGAAATACCCAAGGCCTCCAAAACGTCTGCGCTGCCGGATTTACTTGTAACACTGCGGTTTCCGTGTTTGGCCACTTTAATGCCGGCACCGGCAATGACAAAGGCGGATGTTGTGCTGATGTTGAAGCTGGATGATTGATCCCCGCCTGTTCCGCAATTGTCCATAACATCGGACATCACCGGCAATTGAAAGGTAGAGTTTTCCATAATGACTTCCGCAATGCCGGCAACTTCCCCGGCTGTTTCCCCCTTCGCCTGCAATGCGGTAAGAAATGCGGCTATTTCCGCATCTGTCGCATGTTCCAGGCAATATTTCGTCACTTCTTTCGTTTCCTCAAAGGAAAGATCCACTTTACTGATTAATTTTTCTAAAAACAGTTTCATTTGATTAACCTCCTTCTGAAAATTTTGAATATTAGGTAAAAATCAAAGGCATTTTTGTTACATGATCACTTTCCCCTCCCGCTGTTGAACATGCTGTCTGACAAAATTCCGGATGATTTGTTTCCCGTTTTCC
Source organism: uncultured Bacillaceae bacterium (assembly GCA_937934645.1). GTDB lineage: Bacteria > Bacillota > Bacilli > Bacillales > Caldibacillaceae > CALGYZ01. The sequence goes on from CALGYZ010000062.1 coordinate 16,960, forward strand.
GTACCGATGGATTCCGGGTGAAACTGAATACCGTATACCGGATATTCCCGGTGTTTCACAGCCATAATCTCATCATTCCCCTCCGAAACTGCAATAACTCGCAACTCTTCCGGCAATTGCTCCCGGTCAATAACGAAGGAATGATAACACATTGCTTCAAAAACGGAGGGCATGCCGAAAAAAATTGCGTCATGATTATGGGCAATGAATGTTGTTTTTCCATGTTTAATTTCTTCTGCCGGCTTTAACCTTCCGCCAAAGGCTTTGGCAATAATCTGATGACCGAGACAAATACCTAATACGGGTATGTCCTTGTAAAACTTTTTCACAACCGGTATGCATACCCCTGTATTGCCGGGAAAGCCAGGTCCGGAAGAAAGAATAATGGCTTTCGGATCCAAATATCTGATCTCCTCCAGGGACAATTCATTATTACGGACAATGATTACATCAGTACGTTCAGCGGATAAATATTGGTAGAGATTCATTGTGAAAGAATCATAGTTATCAATGAGCAACAGCACCGGCGGCCACCTCCGTCAATGATTTTACTTTATTTAAAATTTCTTCATACTCCGCCTCCGGATCCGAATCGTATACGATTCCGGCACCTGCCTGTAAATATGCCTTTCCATCCTTTATGACCAGGGACCGGATTGTAAGGGCGATATTGATATCGGAGTTAAAGTTTATATAGCCGATTCCCCCGGCATATGCCCCGCGCTTTTTTTCCTCCAGTCCGTTAATTATTTGCATCGCACGGATTTTCGGTGCCCCGGATACCGTTCCGGCGGGCAAACAGGATATCAAGGCATCAATACCGGTCAGGCCGTCTTTTAACCGTCCTTTCACTTCCGACACAATGTGCATCACATGACGGTATTTTTCTACTTCCATAAACACAGAAATTTCAACCGAACCGCTTTCGGAAACCCTTCCGATGTCATTGCGGCTTAAATCAACAAGCATCCGGTGTTCAGCCAGCTCCTTTTCATCAGAAAGCAACTGTTTTTCGAATCTTTGATCCTCTAGTTCCGTTTTTCCCCGTGGACAGGTGCCGGCAATCGGATTTGTAATCACCTCTTTTCCTCTTGTCTGAACCAAACTTTCCGGGGATGCACCGAGAATGACATAATCATCAAAATCGATATAAAACATGTACGGAGACGGGTTCACTTTCCTTAAATTTTGATAGATTAAAAACGGATTTCCATTAAAATCAGCAGTAAATCTTTCCGAGAGTACCACCTGGAAAACTTCCCCTTGCCGTATATATTCTTTAGCTGTCTTTACTTTTTCAATAAACTGCTCTTTGCTGTTTTCAGGAACAAATTTCACGTTAGTGGCTTTTCCGCTTTCTATGTCTTTTTCTCCTTTCAGGACAGCCGAAAGCAAATCATGAAACTGATTTTCAAACTTTTTTTCCGGATCATTATTTACATTTACCGCAATGATGTACATCGCTTCATTTTCATGATCAATGACTATCGTTTGATGAAAAAACATTAAATGAACATCAGGCATAGCTATTTCATCGGGAAGTTCCGGCCCGATCCGCTCAAACCGGCGGACTGTATCGTAACCGATATATCCAACGGCTCCCCCGTAAAAGGGAACAGGCAGTTTGATTTGGACTTCCGGAAGAATTTTTTTTACAACGGTCAGGGCGTCTTCCAGGTATACTTCTGTCCGGCCGTTGATCCAGTCTTTCATTCTCGTGACTTTTTTCATGCCGGTAATTTCCATATACGGATCCTTGCCGATAAAAGAGAATTTGCCTTTCCTTCCGTGTTGAAACGTACTTTCCAATAAATACTTTTTCTTTCCTTTTAAACGCTGGTATATCTCTGCCGGTGAAAAAGGGATGCTTGAAATTCGTTTCCACTTATAAAATGGTGCTGATTGTCTATTCACCATCCGTTCAACCTCCTTCGTTTTCATGCAAATAAAAAAACCTCTGCAAGGCAAAGACATGCCTTGCAGAGGGCGGTTTCCGGCCGCGGTGCCACCTCTGTTTGAAAAGGGGGACTCCCTTTTCATCTCTTTCGGATACGGGAAAACACAGGTTTTCCGATATCCTATCCCTGTAACGCGGGAAAGACGTACTGTCCTACTCAACGGTCCGCCCGTTTTTCGGCAGTCTCTCGTAAGGCCATTCAGCACGGATCCGCGTACCGGCATCCCACCTCCACCGGCTCTCTGTAACGCATCAGCCGCGCTTACTCTTCTTACTCATCGATTTCTGCAGTATTCATTTTTAAAAAATATGAAAATCCGGGTAAAAACAATAGTCCCCCATCCGGTAAAGGACGGGGGACCCGCGGTGCCACCTTTATTAGCTGAAAACAGCTCACTTTGGCGTTACCAAGCCCAAAGAGCCCGATAACTGTCCCGTATAACGGTGGGACATGCCGCCAAAGCCTACTGCATAATTGGTTCGGTTTGGGAGCTCGGAAGCCCATTCTTCTACCCGTCCGCACTGGTTCGCACCAACCACCAGCTCTCTTCAGCTTCAGGATAGAATACTATTCTTCTTCATCGCTCAAACGTTCTTCGTTTGTTGTAAATCATATTAAAATAATCTGAATCATTTGTCAAGTGGGAATTTTAATTTTTTATTCCCGGAAACATACTTCCGTTCAAAGCGTTATTTGTTCGGTACTGCCGGAATTTTTTCCGGCAATCATTACACAGATAACGATTCGTTTTTCCGTTCCAGCTTCATCATACGGAGACCGTAAACAATGGCCGACATCCATCCGAGAATAAAAATTGCGTAAACATACAGATGGTATCCGGAGTTTGGAAATAAACCGTTCAATATTGTGCGCAAGTTAATTAAAATAATAAAACCGCCGACAATAATCCCCATTAACCGTGCGGGGATTTTCCGTACAAGCCATGCAGCGATCGGTGCCGCAATAACACCGCCGGAAATAAGAACACCTGCCCAAAGAAGATTGATGCCTTTCCAACCCAGAGATATCAGAAATCCGCAAGAAGCAGAAACAGCGATGACAAATTCACTCGTGTCCACCGTCCCGACCGCTTTTCTTGGAGCCATGTCTTTTTTTGACAAAAGTACAGGTGTGGTAACCGGGCCCCAGCCCCCTCCTCCGGTCGAGTCAAGAAAACCGGCAATAAATCCGAGGGGCACGGACTGTTTCTTTGTTAACGGCCGGCTTTGTCCGCTCTTTGCCGGATTAAATTGAAACAGAAAGCGGAATAAGACATAAAAACCGAGACAAAAAAGAAACATTGATATATACGGTTTGACGATCTCCCCGTTTAAATGACTTAAAAAACAAGCACCGGTAAAGGCGCCAATCGCGCCGGGAATTGTCAGGCGCACCAAAGTCTTTTTATCCACATTGCCCAATTTCCAGTGTGAAATTCCGGAGGCAGCCGTTGTCGCAATTTCGGAGAGATGAACCGTTGCGGATACGACTGCCGGAGCCAAGCCGTAAGCAAGCAGCAGGGACGAAGATGTTACCCCGTATGCCATCCCCAATGAACCGTCAATTAGCTGGGCAAAAAATCCTGCCAACGCCAGCACGAGCAGTTTCTGCATCTCATCCCTCCGTTATTTTTTATTATTCCTGTATAAATACTTGGTTTTAATGAAAAATATGATCTTACATCATAGTCAGATAATTTCTTTTTCCTTCAAAAAGCTTATTAATTTACGGATGGATTCTTCCACCGTATAAAGCTCCGTATCAATCACCAGTTCCGGCCGGACGGGTTCCTCATAAGGCGCATCAATGCCCGTAAAATTTTTGATTTCCCCTGACCGGGCCTTTTTATACAATCCCTTCGGATCCCGGCTTTCACATGTTTCCAACCCGGCTTTCACATAAACTTCAATGAAATCCTCATTTCCGATAATCTCCCGTGCTAGTTGCCTGTCTTTCCGGTAAGGTGATATAAAAGCGGCAAGTGTAACCAGTCCGGCATCGGCCATCAATTTGGCGACTTCACTGATCCGGCGGATATTTTCCCGCCGGTCCTCCGGTGAAAAGCCGAGATCCTGATTTAAACCAAAACGGATATTGTCCCCGTCCAGCCGGTACGTATGGATGCCCCGCAAAAACAACTCTTTTTCAAGCGCAACGGAAAGCGTCGACTTCCCGGCTCCGGACAAACCGGTGAACCAGATGACTGCGCTTTTATGATTTTTCAGCTGTTGCCGTTCCTTTTTTGTAATTTCCGAATCATGCCAAACAATATTCGTTGCTTTTCTCAACTTGGCAACTCCTCTCCCTTTTATCTTTGATATCCCCGCCGTAAAACTTCCGCCACTTCCGGACGGGTAAATTCCTTTGGCAAATCCTCGCCGTTCCGTAATTTTTCCCGTACTTTTGTTCCGCTTAAATGAACGTGATATTTACGGTCATGGGGGCATGTTTTTGCCGTCGCCATATTTTCACATTTTTTGCAATAAAAGGCATGCTCAAATTTTAAGATTTGAATCCCCAATTCTTCTTCGTATTTGGCAATCAGCTTTTGTGCATCATACGTTCCATAATAATTTCCGACTCCCGCGTGATCCCGACCGACAATGAAATGGGTGCAGCCGTAGTTTTTCCGGACAATGGCATGTAATATTGCCTCCCGCGGTCCGGCATATCTCATGGCCGCCGGATAAACAGCAAGCCTGACACGGTGTTCAGGATAATAATTTTTAATCAGCACCTGATAACTTTCCATCCGGATATCTGCGGGCACATCATCCGGTTTAGTTTCACCGATTAACGGGTTCAACAGGAGACCATCCACCGTTTCCAAAGCCGCTTTTTGAATATATTCATGGGCGCGGTGTACCGGGTTTCGCGTTTGGAAACCGACGACCGTTTTCCAGCCGAGTTCAGAAAACAGTTTCCGCGTTTCCCTCGGCTCCAGATAAAACTCCTCAAATTCGCCGTGGTCGATCCGGTTCACAAGATAGACCGGGCCGGCCAAATATACACTTCCTTTTTCATAAACTTTTTTCACACCCGGGTGGTTTTCATCGGTCGTTCCGTAAACGAGTTTTGCTTCTTTTTCTTTGTCATACCGGAACTTTTCCGTTAGTTGCAATATACCGTAAATCGTACTGTCGGATCCCAATAAAGCAATTTCCTCCCCAGGTGTAAACCTTTCCGCTTCGGCTTCGGTTACCGAAAGTGTGATCGGAATGCTCCAAATTGTGCCATCGGCAAGCCGCATATTTTCCAGTACACTTTCATAGTCTTCTTTTCCCATAAAACCGGTGAGCGGGCTGAAACCGCCGGTTGTAATCAGCTCTAAATCCGAAAGTCCCCAGGCATCCAGGGTCAATTTTTCCATCGTCACAACTTTATTCAAATAATGTTCTCTCTCTTTCCCCGAAAGAACTCTCCGGACTAATTGCCCTCCATGGGCAGGAATCCCTGTTACTTTTTCTTTTAAGGATACCGCCATTAAAACCCCTCCTGCTAATCGATTATTTCACCCATACCTGATAAAACTTCATCAATCCTGTCAAGACAAACCTTTTGAACATTCGGATGACTGCCCAGTTGTTTTGTTATATAAAACCGGGGACTTTGCTGATTGGCTTCGGCTATTTTTTTCTTTAAACGTTTCAGCAAAAAGCCGGTAAACCATAAATACGGGACAATCATTACCGGTGTTGATTCCTCATTCCGGACTTGTTGCCACCGTTCTTCAAAAAACGGCCGACACCCGCCTAGATAACATAGTTCAATATTTTTATAATTGGTTTTTTCCACAAAAATACGTTTAATCTTTTCCATGTCCCTTTTTGGTCCAGGATGGGAACTTCCCCGACCGACGAGCATAATTTTTTCTTCTCCAGTCAGCCGGATGCCAAGTTCATCAATATGTTCTATTAAAATATCAACGAGACTTTCCCGGACACCAAGCGGGGCACCGTACATAAAAGTCACATCCGGATAAAATTCCTTCATCTTCTTCAATGATTCCGGTATATCTTTGTAATAGTGACCGGCACCAAGCAGCAGCAAGGGAACTGCGGCAATTCGGTCCGCTCCTCTGCCGGTCAACATCCGGACTCCTTCTTCTATATCCGGTTTTGCCAGTTCCAAAAAACATAATTGCTGTAAAGGAACGCTGATTTTTTTCATGACCGGTTCTAAAAAGTTCCGGACTTCCCGGATCGTTTCCGGATCCCGGCTGCCATGGGCGATATACAAAATCCCCTGCAACAGCCTTCACATCCCCAGCGCCTGCGGATGGATCCATTCCTCCGCTTTCCATTCAAACCATTGCAGGCTATCCCGAAGACGTACGACATCACCGATGACGATCATTGCGGGATTTTTAAACTGTTTCGCCTTATCCACAATATTTTCCAGCGTCCCGATTACAGTTTTTTGTTCCGGTGTTGTTCCGTTCTGGATCATTGCAACCGGCGTACAGGGATCTTTTCCGTACCGGATCAGCTTCTCGCAAATCGTTCCCAGGTTTCTCACACCCATATAAATACAAATCGTTCCATCAGTACTTGCAAGATATTTCCAATCATCCGCGGAATTTTCGTTATTCTTCCGCACACCCGAAATAAAGGTAACCGAGGAGCTGTAATCACGATGAGTGAGCGGGATTCCGGCATAAGCGGGTGCGGCGGAACCGGAAGTTATCCCGGGTACGATCTCAAAGGGAATTCCCTGTCTCTGCAAAACTTCCGCCTCTTCCGCCCCTCTGCCGAAAATAAACGGATCTCCGCCTTTCAGTCTTGTTACGATGTTTCCTTTTTTAGCAAACATGCATAACAGCTGGTTAATTTGCTCCTGGGACAGGGTGTGATGATCCGGGGACTTTCCGCAAAAAATGAATTTGGCATCTTTTTTCGCATATGACAACAACTTGCGGTTGACAAGACGGTCATAAAGGATCACATCGGACTCCCGGATCACGCGCAGCCCTTTTACCGTAATTAATTCCGGGTCGCCGGGACCGGCGCCGACTAAATAAACTTTTCCCATGGTTTCACTCCTCTTTCAGCAGGTTTATACACGCGTTTCTTTTTTTACCGGTTCATCATGGAAATCAAGTCCGGATTTTACTTCCTTAACATAACCGGCACGGATGACAAAGTCCCCAAACCGCTCTCCTTCCCGGCCTTCCTTGGCATAATGCCGGAAAATCTCTTCCAGTGTTTCTAAAATCTCCTTTTCCCCGATGTTTTCCCGGTACAATTTGTTCAGGCGTTGCCCTGCATATCCTCCGCCTAAATACAGGTTATATTTACCCGGTGCCTTGCCGATGAAGCCGATTTCCGCTAGCGGTGCCCTTGAGCAGCTGTTCGGGCAGCCGGACATGCGGATGACAATATCCCTGTTTTTCAAACCCGCACGGTCGGCAACCGCTTCTATTTTTTCCAGCAATGAAGGTAAATACCGTTCAGATTCAGCCATCGCCAGGCCGCAAGTCGGCAGGCCGACGCAGCTGATTGAATTCCGCCATAAAGGAGAAGCAAATTTTCCGCTTTCAAGATTATAAGTTTCAACCAGTCTTTCAATCTCTTTTTTCTTTTCTTCCGTCACATTGGCGATAATGACATTTTGGTTCGGCGTTAACCGGAATTCCCCGGTATGGATTTTTGCAATTTCCCTCAGCCCCGTTAAAAACTGCACTTCATCACCGTCCTTCAGCCGGCCACCGGGAATAAACAAAGTTAAGTGCCATTTTCCGTTTCCTTTAATCCAACCGTACCGGTCGCCGTTATGCGTAAAATGGAACGGTTTTTCCTTCTGCAATTTCCAGCCCAGGCGGCTTTCCAGTTCATTTTTAAACCAGCCAATGCCGCGGGAATCGATCGTATATTTTAGCCGGGCATACTTCCGGTCAGAACGGTTTCCGTAATCCCTTTGCACCAGAACAACTTTTTCCGCCACATCGACAACCTGTTCTTTCGTACAAAAACCGATAACCCGGCCGATTTGCGGATATGTTTTCCGCTCCCCGTGGGTCATACCCATTCCCCCGCCGACAACCACGTTAAAACCGGTCAGTTTGCCTTCTTCCACGATCGCGATAAAACCTAAATCCTGGGAGAAAATGTCAACATCATTGGATGGGGGAACAGCAACCCCAATTTTAAATTTCCTCGGTAAATACGTCTTACCGTAAATCGGTTCAATTTCCCGGCCTTCCTTCGTATCAATCTGTTTTTTTCCGTCAAGCCATATTTCGTGATAGGCCGGTGTCCGCGGCAACAGATGGTCATTAATCTGTTTCGCAACTTCAAATACTTCCCGGTGCAAATCCGACAAATCCGGATTCGGGCTGGTCATCACATTCCGGTTCACATCCCCGCAGGCGGCAATGGTTGTCAGGAGGGCATCATTTATTTCCTTGATCGTCTGTTTCAAATTCCATTTCAAAATACCGTGAAACTGGAAAGTTTGCCTTGTCGTTATTTTTAAGGTCCCGTTGGCATATGTCCGCGCAAGCCGGTCCATTTCCAGCCATTGCTCCGGCGTAATGAGCCCCGCCGGCATCCGGACGCGGATCATAAATTGATATGCCGGTTCCAACTTTTTTCTCCGCCGCTCATCACGGACATCCCGGTCATCCTGCTGATAACTGCCGTGAAACTTTAACCGCTTGTTATCATCCGCGGAAAGGGCCCCCGTCAACGGATCTCTCAGTCCTTCCGCAATCGTGCCCCGCATATAATAGCTTTCCGTTTTAATCCGTTCAATATCGCTCAGCTTTTTATTTTGTTTTTTCATTATCTCCACCCCTTTTAATAAACGTCCCGTTGATAACGTTTTTCTCTTCTCATGGCGTCCAAATATTCAATCGCTTCTTCCTCTGACAAAGCGCCTTCTTTTTCCAGGATGGCAAGGATCGTTTGATGGACATCGCGGGCCATTCGCTTTTCATCTCCGCATACATACACGACCGCACCTTCTTCAAGCCATTTGTAAAATTCTTTGCTCTTTTCCAGCATGCGGTGCTGCACATAAATTTTTCTGTCCGTATCGCGTGAAAAAGCGACATCCATCTTTGTTAAAACCCCGTTTCTTAGCCATTTTTGCCATTCAATCTGGTAGAGAAAATCCGAAGAAAAATGCTGGTCCCCGAAAAACAGCCATGATTTTCCCCTAATTCCTTCAACTTCCCGTTCCTGCAAAAATGCCCGGAAGGGTGCCACTCCGGTTCCCGGCCCGATCATGATAATCGGTCTGTCCGGATCATCCGGAAGTTTAAAATTCGGATTCGGATCAATATAGACAGGCAATGTATCCCCGGGTTGAACCCGTTCGGCAATTTGCCCCGAACATACCCCTTTTCTTTTTCTTCCATGGGTTTCAAAGCGGACAGTTCCGACTGTTAAGTGCACTTCATCCGGATATGCCTTTAAACTGCTCGCAATGGAATAAAGTCTTGGTGGTAATTTTCTTAGAATACCGATAAATTCACTTGGTTTTAAGCCGTCCGGTGGAAAGTCACGGATTAAATCGAGTATATCCCTACCGTCGATATAAGCTTTCAATTTCTCACCGTTTTCCGGTTTTGTTAATTCCTGCAATTTTTTATTAGAAAAGATCTCCCCGGCTTTTTGCATCAAAGATTTTGTCAGACGGCTGATTTCATATTTCGTTAACAATGCCTGCCTGATGGACCGGATATCTCCTTCTTTATTAATCGTTACCGATTCATCAGGATCCCAGTTTAATTCGTTGATAACAGCATCGACAAGTTCCGGGTCATTTTCCGGATAAATACCTAAAGCGTCCCCGGGTTCAAATGTAAAACCGGAGTCTTCCAAGGATAAAACGAGATGCCTTGTTTCCTTGTTTGAACCCCGTCCGTTGAGATTAATATTTTCCAACACTTCCGCCCGGTACGGATTCTTCTTTGAATAAACCGACTGGGTCTCAGCTTGCGGCCAGGCGGACGGTTCTCTGACGGTTACGGCCGGGGCATCGTTCTCTTTTTTTTCGTTCAATATGCGGAAGACCGCTTCCAGCCACTCAGCCGCAGATTCCTCAAAATCAACATCACAGTCAACACGCGGATAAATACGTTCTCCCCCAAGTTCTTCCAGTCTTTTATCAAAATCTTTTCCGGTCTGGCAAAAAAACTCATAAGATTCGTCCCCGAGAGCCAGCACCGAAAAACGGAGATGGTTCAGTTTCGGCGCCCGCTTGCTGTGAAGATATTCATAAAAGGATCGGGCATTTTCTGGCGGCTCCCCTTCTCCATGGGTACTTGTAATGATGAGCAATGTCCTAACCTTTTTTAACAAGCGCGGTTGAAATTCATCCATCGGAAAAAGCTGAACACGAAACTCATTTTCTTTTAATCTTTCAGTCAGTTCATTTGCCAGAGATTCGGCATTTCCCGTTTCACTGCCGTACAATACGGTCACTTCTTCCGTTTTAGTTCTAGCAACAACAGATGAAGTCGGTGTTATTGATTCTCCGGGTGCATTACCCGTCTTAACAATAAGCGGGTAGGATAAAAACCCGCATAACCAGGCTTTTTGATGATCCGTCAATGTCGGCAGGAGCCGGTCCAAATACGCCCTTTGCTCTTCCGTAAAGGGGATATTTTCCAACGTATATTTCACCTGACCCACCTCACTCCAATTATAATAATTCACATCTATTTAGTATGAATTATAGTAATAAAATTAATTATTGTTTACTTTATGTTAGTTTTTCGGCAAATGCAGTCCACACTCGGTTTTGTTAAAACCAGGCCATCTGCCTTCCCGGCTGTCTCCACCGTCCGATACCGGAAACGTGCACGGCGCACACCCGATGCTCGGATAATTCCGGTCATGCAACGGATTAAATGGCAATTGGTTCCCATTTATATAGTCCCAAACATCATGCCATGTCCAGTGAATTAAGGGACAAATTTTGATCGATTCAAACCGTTCATCCTTATTGACAAAATCCGTTTTTCTCCGGAGCGGGGACTGCTCCCTTCTGAGTCCGGAAATCCATGCCGGAACTCCATACAGCACTTCCTCAAGCGGTCTGATTTTCCGGAGAAAGCAACATAAATCCGGATCTTTCTTCCACAATTCGGCTCCGTATTTCTTTTCCTGTTCCGGAAGGGAAATTTTTGGCTTTTTTAATTCAATTCGCAATGCGGGATATTTCTTCTTTACCCGCCTGATTAGTTCATATGTTTCCGGAAAATGTAGTCCCGTATCAAGAAAAACAACTTTGGCATCCTTTTTTATTTTCGAGATTAAATCAATAAGCACAATCCCCTCTGCTCCAAAACTGCAGGCATACACAAGGGAATCCCCGTACATATCATAGGCCCATTCTAAAACCGTTACGGCACCCTTCATTTCATCTGTAACATCCAGGTCCCGGAACGGATCATCCGTAAAATTTTGATATGACAATAATTCTTTTTGCATGAAATTCCTCCCTTTAATATCAACAGGAAACCAATAAATCCACTTAAAACTGGTAAAACATATCTGTTTAGTGTGAATTTAGTATATGATTATTTTTTTTAAAAGTCAATGAATTTTTTGAAAATAGGACCAATTTCCTTTAACCGGACTCTGTCAATTTTCTGTTTATATAATTTACAAATTTCTCTGCGATATCAAAATCATAGATTTGATACAGAGTTCTTGTGCCGACAACATCTTCAATTTCATTAAACAAGAGTGTGCCGTCTGCCCCTAAAAAGAAATCAATACCGGCAAAATCCGGCTGTAACAGATGAATGATTTTATACACGAGCTCCTTTTCCACGTCGCTTAACAAATAAGGTTCAGCTTTTCCTCCAAGGGAAACATTTGCTTTAAAACTTTCATTGGAATAGCGTTTAACCGCTGCGACAATAGACCTGCCAAGCACATATACGCGGATATCCGTTCCGGGAGTTGGACAAACTTCCTGCAAAATGCACCGGTTCTGCGGTAATTTATCTATTATATATTTTAATTGTTTTTCATTCTCCGCCAAAAAAACTTCCTTTCCGCCGTGACCGCCGACCGATTTTACGACCAGCGGGAAAACCAGCCTGTTTTTTTCCGGAGAAAAATAACGCTTGTCGACAATCATTGTTTTAACGGACAGGATCCCCCGGGCGTTGATAAACTGGTGAGTTTTTGCTTTATTATTGGCGATGTTTGTCACCATTGCGGAATTAAACACACGGGAACCCATTGTTTCAAAATGGGTGCCGATCAAACTGTCCCGGCTGCGATTAATGACAAAATCCGGCTTTTTTATTCTCCATCCGTTTACTTCCGCAAGAAATCCTCCGTCAATAACGAGATTTAGTTCATCCGTTAGTACAAGTCGGGTGTTCATTCCGTACTTCCAGGATGCTTCGATAATACGTCTGGCAAACCATTTATTTTTTTTGTAATCATGCCGGTGATAAATTAATAATCCGTTATACATCGTTCATTTGCTCCTTTATATACCGGAAAATGTATTCAGAAACATCGATGCCCGTGCAATCGTAAACATTTTTAATATGGGCGTTGGAATTCACCTCACAAACAAGGGGATTACCGTCTTTCCCGAACAGCAAATCCACACCAGAAAAATCCGCCCCGACAGCTTTTGATGCCCGGACAGCCAATGCGGAAAACGCTTCCGGAGGATCAAAGGTGTGCATCGTTCCGCCATTTGTGACATTGGCGCGAAAGTCCCGTTCATTCGTTCTCATCATTCCGGTGACAACCCGGTCTCCAACAACATATAAACGGACATCTTTCCCTCTGCTTTCCTCAATAAATTCTTGATAGAGGTGGGGTGTGTATAATAATTTTTTCCGTTTTTCCAGCAGCTCACTCCGGTTACGGACCAGATACACCTGGGCGCCGAAAGAACCGAATGCTTCCTTTACAACGATTGGATATTGAAATTCTCTTTCAATGGTTTCGATGAAATGCTGCACATCCGGTTCTTCAACACCTGGAAAAACGAGCGGTGAAAATACCGTTTTCGGCATGGGGATATGTTTTGTTCCCAATACCTGGGCAGTCAATATTTTGTCATCGCACACCCGGATTGCCTCCGCACTGTTGAACAGCCGGTAACCAAGGGCTTCCAGCTGCCCGGCGAGACGGATATCTTTATCCAAAAAAAGAATGAAATCCGGATCCGGAATATCCGGTTTTATTTTTATTTTCAATGCGTCGTTTTCCATCAACGCTGTTACTTCCCGATTTTCAACCATCACTAAATGAATCCCTGCTTCAGCCGCAGACTTGACATACATCTCATGAATTTCCATAAATTTTTTCATTTTCAAGCTCCCGTTATAAATCAGCCAGCCGATCATAGTTCACATCGGACCTCCGTAATTTATCACCAGTAAAATTTTCCTTCTTCATATATTATCACAAACTTTGCACTCCGACGCGTAAGAGAATAATACTGGAATGACGGAAAAATATATTGACATAATAACTATTAAAAATTATAATTATAACATATTGACAAATATTTGGAAAATTTACATATTTTTGTCGGAATTTTGTTTTTATCATTGTTATATGCCGGAAATAATATTTCTTACGGAATCTACGTCCCTACTGTCAGATTCAGTAGGGCTTTTTGTTAATTATGAAAACAGCATGAACATCGAAAAGCGAGGGATGATTGATGAAAGAACAAATTTTGCAACTGAAACCGTATAAACCGGGAAAATCACCCGAAGATATTAAGAAAGAATACAATATTAACCAGGTTATTAAGCTGGCGTCCAACGAAAATCCGTACGGCTGTTCCCCTGAAGTCGAGAATGCAATCCGCGGGGCCCTGCGCAATTCTGCAATATATCCGGATGGTCATGCAAGCAATATCCGGGAAAAACTTGCTATGCATCTCGGCGTGAATGAAAACCAATTATTGTTTGGCAGCGGCCTTGATGAAGTGATCCAAATTATCAGCCGGACACTGCTCGTAGAAGGCGACAATATTGTAACAAGCGAAGAAACATTTCCCCAATATAAACATCATGCCGTTATTGAAGGGTGTGAAGTAAGGGAAACTCCGCTGAAAAGCGGCTGTTTCGATCTGGAGCGGATGTACCAGCAAATTGACGAACGGACAAAAATCGTCTGGATTTGCAATCCGAACAACCCTACCGGTACTTATGTAAATGAAACGGCTTTGCTCGATTTTCTAAACAAGGTTCCGTCCGGTACTTACGTTGTAATCGATGAAGCCTATTACGAATATGCAACAGCTGGCGATTATCCGGAAACCATTCCTTTACTTCCACAGTTTGAAAATTTAATCATTTTACGGACATTTTCCAAAGCGTACGGACTTGCAGCATTTCGGATTGGATATGCAATCGGGCATGAACAGATTATAGAAAAGTTGAATATTTGCCGTCTTCCCTTTAATACATCTTCCTTTGCCCAATTAGCGGCTGTTTATGCACTGGAAGACCAGCAATTTGTGAAAAATTGCGTTGAAAAAACGAGAAAAGAAATCGAAAAATTTGAAGAAAAATTGTCTGCTTTAAATGTCAACTATTATCCGTCACAAACTAACTTCATGTTTATCCGGACGGAGGATCCCACCGGCATGTATGAATATTTATTAAAAAACGGATATATTGTCCGTCCGTTCCCGAACGGAGTGAGAATCACCCTTGGTACCGGCAGTCAAAACGAAGAGTTGCTTTCGGTTTTGGAAGACTATTTTCATGACAGAAAAAATACATTATAATAATAAGTGACTTTTGTATAAATCCGCAGAAAAATAAATCTGCAGCTTCTTCATTTGTTGCCGACATAAAAAGAGCTGTTCATGTCCGACAGCTCTTTTTTTGCGTTTTGTTTTTTGGAATATATTGGTATATTATAGTTGTAAAGTTATGCTGGGAAGGTATGGAGGTGAGTGGCATGGATCCGGTAGAAATTATGTTAAACCTGAAATCCGTCACACCCTATTATCAGCCGATTATCAGCGCCGAGAGCCAAATGGTTGCCGGTTATGCTGTCATCCCTGTATTCCGCATGGATGACGGGACTGTACAAAATATTGAATGGTTCTTTAACGATCCTTCCATACCGGAAGAATTCCATCTTGAACTGGGAAAACATGTTTTGGAAAAAGCCATCCAATATCAACTGGAAACTGATCCGGAAATGGACCTGTTTTTTAACTATAATAAAAAAGTAATTATGAAAGACCGTGGAGAAAATTTGGAAAAATTCTTAGACCGGCAAATCGAAAAAGGCTTCCGGGCCGATAAATTTGTATTGCAAATCAAAGAAGATTTTAAGCAGGAAGAAATGGATTCAGCGCAAAATTTATTTAAATACTTAAAATCTTCAGGCATACGGATTGCTCTGTATGATATCGGTGAGCGGAGAGGTGGTCTTGACCGGCTTGCCTATTTAAAACCGAATATTGTGGAAATTGATGTCAGTTTTATGAAAGAAAACGAATCACCGTACTTTTACCGTGATGTTCATTACTCACTTTCCCTTCTCTCCCAAAAAATCGGTGCATCATTATTATTTAAAGAAGTTTCAACATATAACCAGCTCAGCCATGCTTGGAGGAACGGCGGACGATTTTACCAGGGGGATTATTTTTCACGGCCGCTTCCGGAATTTACAGAGAAATGCTTCTGCAAAGAAAAAATGGCAAAGGATTTCCGCATGATTGTTTCCTATGAACAGAAAAAAATCCACGCCCAATTGCAACTGGCAAACAGGCTGAACCAAAAACTAAAATTCGAATTGGACAAGATTCAGACCGATGAAGCTGTGGATGAGATTGCTCTAAAAACCGGCAGGGCTTGTACGAATTATACATTCCGTGTTTATATTTGCAACAGTAAAGGCTTACAACTATCGGCAAATGCCGAAAAAGATGAAGATGGCCAATGGCGGTTATATGAGGATATGCGGAATAAGAACTGGAGTTGGCGTCCATATTTTCTGGAAAATATCGTCCGGATGAAAGTGGAACAAAAAGGTATATTATCGGATTTATATACGGATATTAGCCGGAATGAACAAATTAGAACATTTTCTTATCCGTTATCCGACGACTTGTATATTTTCCTCGACATCCCCTATTCATTTTTATTTGAACAGGAAGGCTTGTTATAAAAATTCCCTCACCGTTTCAACAGCAGTCTGAAACAGTGAGGGAAATATATCCGGCTATTTGGTTGCTTGATTCTGTTTCCTTTCTTCCACCGATTGGTACATTTTATTAAAACGTTCCTCCACTTTCGCAAAGATCGTGTTTGGCGGATATTTTCCATTTTCATCGCGGATATTTCCAGCTTTCACGCCGGTTAAGATTTCAATGCCTTCTGCAATATGACGTACCGACCATATATGGAATTTTCCTTCTTTTACGGCTTCAATCACTTCACCATCCAGCATTAAGTTCTTAACAGTTTGTTCAGGGATGATCACTCCCTGGGTGCCGGTTAACCCTCTTTCTTTGCATATGTGGTAAAATCCTTCGATTTTTTCATTCACCCCGCCGATCGGCTGGATTTCACCCCATTGGTTAACAGATCCGGTTACAGCAATTCCCTGGTTAATCGGTACATTGGCCAGTGACGATAGCAGGACATACAGTTCGGTACTGGACGCGCTGTCCCCGTCAATCGGTGTATACGTTTGTTCAAATGTGATGCTGGCAGAAAGGGGGATCGGCCGATTTTTTGCAAATTCACCGGATAAAAATCCGGTTAAAATCATCATGCCTTTATCATGAATCTGCCCGCTGAGCGCCGCTTCCCGCTCAATATTCATGATTCCACTTTTTCCCGCATACGTCTGGGCGGTGATTTTTGTCGGTATACCAAAAACGGAATCTCTCGTTCCTAAAACAGCAAGTCCATTAATTTGTCCGACTCGGAATCCGTCTGTTTCAACCATAATCGTGCCGTTTTTGATCATTTCCCGGTACATTTCGGCAATATGATTTGACCGTTGTGTTTTTTCGGAAAGGGCTTTCATGATATGTTTATCATCTACAAAGGACGCATTTTCTTTTTTCGCCCAATAACTGGATTCTACGAGAATTTTTGTGATTTCCTGAAAGCGCGTGGAAAGCTTCTTCTGATCGCTAACGAGCCGGGAACTGTAATTAATCACCCTTGTCACCGCGCGCCGGTGGAAGGGCAGTAATCCTTCCTTTTCAGCATAATTTTTAATAAAACGGGCCATTTTCAAACAATTTTCTTTTGTTTTGTCCATTTCGGTGCCGAATTCAACCTTTACTTTAAAAAGTTTATGGAAATCTTCATCGTATGCAGATAATAAGTCGTATAAATAATAAGGACCGATAATAATTACTTTGAGATTAAGCGGGATCGGTTCCGGTCTCAATCCTGTCGTCGGTATAATTGCCCGGTCTTCATAAGGGTTTTCAATCTGAATGCTGTTTGTCTGTAACGTCCGTTTCAACCGTGTCCAGACATTCGGCTGTGACAACAATTCCGTTGCCTGTAATATCAAATAACCGCCGTTTGCCAGGTGGAGAACTCCCGGTTTGATAAAGGTGAAATCCGTCGTCCAGTTGCCGAATGTCCCCTGATATTCCACTTTTCCAAACAAATTGTGATATGTAGGGTTTGTTTCATAAATAACCGGAGCGCCTTTCAATCCCCGGTTGTTTACAAATAAATTAACGGTATAACGGTGGAGACGCTTTTCACTTCCCCCGCCCATTAACGTTTGGATCACATGTTCTCCGTCATCGTCACCGCTGATAAAATACGAATAATGTTCGACAACATCCCGGAAATAAGCATCTAAATAATCGATTACTTTTTGATGATCTTTATATTTTTCCTTTAACGGTTCAAACAGTCCTTCTATGGAATAAGCGGCCGTTTCCCGCGAAAATTTGTTAATGGCTTTCCTTAATTCCTCATCAATTTTCCTCATTTGGTGTACTTTTTCCTGGATTTTCTCTTCGACTAACTTTTCCCGCTCTTTCAGCAATTCTTTATTCGTTTTCGACAGTTGTTCATATTGCTGGACAGTGATCGGTCTTCCCAAAAGAAGCGGGATCGTATTAATGCCGTGCGGGGTTCTTTCGACTCTCACCTGGTGTTCCCCGGCAAACTGATCGATTTCTTTCCACAGTTCTTCAATTTTATTCCGGTATTTTTCAATAATCATCCGTTTATTTTTTTCAAATATTTCACTGTTAAACGTGTTCTTCAATTCCCGTTCAATATTCATCAGTAAATCTTCAATTTCCCGTTGGAAAACCTGTCCGGTTCCGGCCGGTAAATTTATAACGATCGGCATGTCCGGATTTTCAAAATTATATACGTAACACCAATCACCGGGCACTTTCCGCTTTTTGGCCAGTTTTGTCACACTGTCTAGTGTATACGTCATTTTCCCTGTTCCCGCCGGTCCGACAACGAACAAGTTATACCCGGACTGTTCAACGGACAAACCGAATTCCATCGCCTGCTCGGCACGTTTCTGACCGATCATTTCATTGGGCACTTTTTCAAGATCATTTGTTGTTTCAAAGAGAAACGAATCCTCATTTACTTCGCTTTTCAATTTTTCAGGTGGTACACGGTAATGTGCCAAAATATTTTTATATTCATCCTGGTTCATGTTCATCCCCCGCTTTCCCATTGAAGTCAATAAAAAGCTGGTATGTCCCTTTACTTACTTTTTTCGACAAATTTCAAACCGTTTCCTTCAACTTTTCTGAACGTTCATAAAACCTTAATAATCCAAAAAACTATGAATTGTCCCAGGCGGTAATGTTCCGAACGAGGAATTTACGAAATTTTTACACAAACTTTCGTTCGATTCGAATAAAATAATATTAGAAACCTTATATGAAGGGAGCGAATATTTTCGTCAGTTTCAACGGAACGTTCCAAAATCTGAGCAATAAGTATATGACTTTCGATCAAGTGTTCCAACATATCGTCCATTTTATGGAACGGGATCCTGCCGGCAATTACCGGCTCATGTTCGGCACCGATTCCCATGTCCATCATGATTACACAAAATTCATAACGGGCATTGTAATCCATTGCCAAACAAAAGGGGCATGGGCATGTATCCGGAAAGTA
The DNA here is from genome assembly GCA_937934645.1 of uncultured Bacillaceae bacterium. Classification (GTDB taxonomy): domain Bacteria; phylum Bacillota; class Bacilli; order Bacillales; family Caldibacillaceae; genus CALGYZ01. Next base: position 36,010 of record CALGYZ010000062.1, read on the forward strand.
ATCGTTCCGCGGAAAATTACAAACTTACACGAAAAAATATCCTATGAAACTTCGTTAACAGAAGAAGTAGTATCTTTATTTACAGAAGAAAGAAAGAACCGGCTCATCGATATTGTATTGCCTCACGTATACAAAGGGGCAAGCCTGACAATCGAAGGACATATCGACATCGGAGCCGGCCGGAAAAATAAAACCCGGGTATTTGTGAAAGAAATGGTGGCAAGGATGGAATCATACGGCATCGAGGCAAAAATCAAGCCGGACAGCTTCGTTGCAAGCAGCTATGCCAATCGTTTCACAAAGTAAACAACATATAGACGCGGTCTATATGTTTTTTTCTGCCAAAAACCGGTCATACCACAATATTATATGCCTATAACTCCAATTCTGATATATTTTCATGTATAATGAATACGTAACTATAATTTGGATTGGAGTTCTGGTATACATGCTATTGACAGACAGTAAAGCTATTTCAACGGAACTGATTAACCGGCTGAAAACAAAACAGCAAAACGTATTCAGCATTACCATACCAATCGATTGTACCGATCCGCTTGATTTTTATGATAAACTGAACGTGAACGAAACAAGTAAGCGTTTTTATTGGAAAAGTCCAAATGAAGATTTTGCTATAGCGGGAAGCGGCAGCGCCTTGACTTTGTTTTCCGGCTCAAGCCGCGACCGCTTTGACGAAGTCCGCACACTTTGGAATGAAATTATCCAAATGGCGGAAGTAGAAAACAAAGCAAATATTCCGGGGACCGGACCGCTTATTTTTGGCGGATTTTCCTTCGATCCCCTGGCTAAAAAAGAAAAAATATGGTCAAATTACGGAGACTATTTGTTTTACTTGCCGCAGTATATGATCACGAAGTCGGACGGACAAGCCTTTTTTACATACAATACGGTCATTGACCGGTCTGTGCCGAAAGATCATATATACAAACGAATGGAAAATTATATTAGTAAACTTTCCGCCACTGTCGGTCCGGTACAGGAAGGGACAGACATTATAACATCTGAAGAGATCAGACAAGACGAATGGCTTAATGCGGTAGAAAATGTCATTGACTTGCTGAAAAGATCCGCTATGGAAAAAGTCGTCCTTGCCAGAAAAATGATCGTTAAATTTAACACACCTCCGACCTCTTCTTTTATATTAAAACAGTTACAAAACCAGCAGCCTGGAAGTTATATATTTTCATTGGAAACCGGGAGAAAATGTTTTCTCGGTGCAACACCCGAACGTCTTGTAAAGAAAACGGGAAATGAAGTGCTCTCGGCATGCGTTGCCGGTTCTGCTCCCAGAAGTGACGATAAAACAAAAGATGAAGAGCTCGGAACGGATTTATTGGGGGATCCGAAAAACCGTTATGAACATCAGCTTGTCGTTGATATGATCCGGAACGCATTACAGCCATATTGTGAAGATTTGCATATTCCGGATGAACCGGTTTTAATGAAAACACCGGCCATCCAGCACTTATTCACACCGGTTACCGGCCGTGCGAAATCCGGACAGTCCATCTTTAGCATGGCCGGAAAACTGCATCCGACTCCGGCTCTCGGCGGTGTTCCAAAAACAGATGCGATGAAAGTCATCCGGGAAACAGAACAAATGGACAGAGGATTTTATGGCGCCCCTGTCGGCTGGACTGATTTTGAAGGAAACGGTGAATTCGCCGTCGGAATCCGTTCCGGGTTACTGAACGGAAACGAAGCGGTTTTATATGCAGGTTGCGGACTTGTTGCCGATTCCAGGCCGGAAGATGAACTGAGGGAAACCCGGACGAAGTTCCGTCCGATGTTCAACGCATTAGGAGGGGAAGAACTATGACTTACCAGGAAACCATGACCGAATACTTATCCGCATTTGTTTCCGGGCTTGTTTCGACGGGGGTGAAAGATGTAGTCATCAGCCCCGGATCCCGTTCAACCCCCCTTGCTTTACTCATGGCCGAAAACCGTGAATTGGATGTGTACATAAATATTGACGAACGTTCTTCCGGCTTTTTTGCATTGGGACTGGCAAAAGCCTCCGGGAAACCGGCTGTTTTATTATGTACTTCCGGAACAGCTGCGGCGAATTATTATCCTGCAGTAGCCGAAGCTGATATTTCCCGCGTTCCTTTAATCGTCCTGACTGCCGACAGACCCCATGAATTAAGGGATGTCGGTGCACCACAGACGATTGATCAAATCGGAATGTACGGTAGTCATGTCCGCTGGTTCCATGAAGCCGCCCCGCCCGGACCGGGACAAGACCGGTATGCTTTCAGTCTTGGAGTCCGGGCTGTAAAAGAAGCAACAAATTTAAACAGCGGACCGGTACACCTGAATTTTCCATTGCGGGAGCCGCTCATTCCGAACCTGGATCCCGATCCTTTCGCTAAAACATTTCAGTCTTTAGAAATTGCAACCGGAAACTTATCACTGCCGGCGGATACGATAAAAAAGATCACCGCACTAATTCAGGAAAAAGAAAAAGGATTAATCATTTGCGGGGAAATCCGTCACCCCGGTTTTTCCAAGGCTGTGCGCGAATTGGCAGCGCATACGGGCTATCCGGTTTTGGCGGATCCGCTTTCCCAATTAAGAAGCGATACCGCTGATGATCCGCATATTATTGACAGTTATGATGCCATTTTAAAAAGTGAGCAGGCGGCCGACCGGTTAAAACCGGATATAATCATCCGTTTCGGCAGCATGCCCGTTTCCAAACCGTTAACTCTTTATTTGAAAAGATGGGCAGATATTCCACATATCATCGTTGACGGAGGCGCAGGCTGGCGGGATCCGCAAAATCTTGGCACGATGATGGTTCATTGCGATGAAGCCGCCTTCTGTAAAGAGATCACCGCACATCTTCCAAAATCCGGACGGTCCGGCTGGTTAGAAACGTGGAGCGACCTAGACCGGCTGGCAAAGAAAACGATCGCAGCCTATTTAAAAACAATCGATGATATGGATGAAGGAAAAACGGTTTACGAATTGGCCGGACTGTTGCCGGACGGAAGCACGATTTTTGCCGGAAACAGTATGCCGATCCGGGATGTGGATACGTTTTTCCATAAAACAAACAAAACCATTTATATTACAGGAAACCGCGGTGCAAACGGCATTGACGGTGTCCTATCAGCCGCTACGGGAGTGGCTCGATACCGCCAGCCGCTTTATCTTATCATCGGCGACCTGTCTTTTTTCCATGACCTGAACGGTTTGTTCGCCGCAAAACGGAATCATATCCCGATCAATATTATATTAATCAACAATGACGGCGGTGGAATTTTTTCATTCCTTCCCCAATCTAAACTGGACCGGCATTATGAGCTGCTGTTCGGCACACCGACCGGACTGGATTTTTCCCAAGGTGTAAAAATGTTCGGCGGAACATATGCCAAACCGGAAACCTGGGCGGAGTTCCGGAGCTTAATCAAGAAAAGCACGGAGCAAAAAGGAATCAATGTAATCGAAATCCGGACCGACCGACAAAAAAACGTTTTATCCCACCGGAAAATGTGGGAACGGATCGGAAAAGAAATTGACTACTATTTCGGGGCGGATAAAAAATGATTACACAGCTCAATGGCATCAATTACTTTTACCAAGTAACGGGAGACGGCGAACCGGTTCTGGCGTTGCACGGTTTTACGGGGGACCATACGACCTGGGACCGGAGCTGTTTAAAGAAAAAATTCCGGATCATCGCCCCGGATTTGATCGGCCACGGAAAAACAGATTCCCCCGATACGGTTGCCCGGTATGAAATGAAGCAAGCGGCAAAAGACTTAGCCGCCCTTTTGGATCATTTAAAAATTCAAAAGGTCAATGTGCTCGGCTATTCAATGGGCGGCAGACTTGCCCTGAGTTTTGCCATGTATTATCCGGAGCGGGTAAAAAAGCTTATCTTGGAAAGCAGTTCACCGGGCTTAAAAACGGAAGCCGAACGGAACAAACGGAGAGAACAGGACAGACAGCTGGCAGAGAAAATTTTATCCAACGGCATCCATGAATTCGTTAATTACTGGGAAAAGCTGCCGTTGTTCTCCACCCAGGAAAAATTACCGGAAGAAATCCGTTCATCCATCCGCAGGCAACGCTTAAAAAATTCCCCCAAAGGCCTTGCCAACAGTTTGAAAGGAATGGGAACGGGAAAACAGCCGTCCTGGTGGAACCGGCTGCATGAACTCAATATTCCAGTCCTGATCATATGCGGGGAGCTGGATCAAAAATTCTGCCGGATTGCCGGAGAAATGGCGGAACGTTTACCGGACTGTAAAACAGTCATCATTCCCGGTTGCGGACATACGGTCCATGTGGAAGATCCTGCCGCTTTTGACCAGGCAGTAGAACAGTTTTTACTGTAAACGAATGAAAGCGCGGAGAAAACCTGAGGATTTTCTCCGCGCTTTTCTATTCATTATTTTTCACTTGTTGATTTCAACCACTTCAAAAATTGTTTTTGTTTTTCCGGATGCATATATTCTTCCTGTAAAATTTCCTGCAGCCAAAAATGTTGCTCTTCTTTTCTCCGGTCCGATTGTTTTATCAGGCTTCGGCATTCGGCCAAAAAATCAACATACCGGGCATAATCTTCATCAAAAATTTTTTCCAGTTGCCGTTTCACTTTTTTTGCCAAAAACGGGCTGGCACCGCCGGTGGAAACGGCAACAGTCAACATTCCTCTTCTTATAAAAGCGGGAAAATGGACATTTCCCGCACTGCTGGTTACCGCGTCATTAAACAGCACATGTTTTGGAATACTTTTCCTGATCTCAACCGACAATTCCGGATTGTCCGTGGCGTGGATAACGATAAAAGCTTTCTTTATATCTTCCGGTGAAAACCGTTTTTTCTTCCACGTGATTTGTCCGGTCCGAACCAGCCGCTCCAATTCACCGGTAATCTCCGGACTGATGACGGTAATGTGAGGCTTGTAGGGGATCAGCGATTGAATCCGTTTAGCCGCAATGTTCCCGCCCCCGACAACAACTGCTTTTTTATCTTTAAGATCCAGCATCAAAGGCATGAAACCTGCCATTTCATACTCCTTTTCTTTCCCGGTAAAGCCGCTTCAATCAGGTTCGTTTGTTTCCTCAGGAAATATATAACGGAAAGTATATTTCCGCTTACCATATGTACGGGGTTTCCTGATACACATAGTAATTCAGCCAGTTGGAAAATAGAAGGAAACTATGGGAACGCCATGTATGAATCGGGCGTTTCGTAACATCGTTATCAGGGAAATAATTTACCGGCATGTCGGTATTGAGCCCTTTTTTCAAATCACGTTTATATTCATCAGCAAGTGTTGTTGCATCGTATTCCAAATGACCGGTCATCATAATGTTTTTTCCATTTTCCGACATCACAAGGAACGGAGCGCCTTCTTCTGTAACCGAAACCAATTTTAACTCAGGATGGTTTTCAATTGCTTCACGGGGAACGTCCGTATAACGGGAATGCGGTGCATGGAACACTTCATCAAATCCACGGACCAGCTTCTCCATCGGATCCAGACAGGTATGTTTAAATACTCCAAAACATTTTTTCGACAGTTCAAATTTCTCAATTCCGTAATGATAATATAATGCCGCCTGGGCACCCCAGCAAATATGAAATGTGGATGTAATATTTTTCTTCGTCCATTCCATGATTTCCGTCAACTCTTCCCAATAGTCCACTTCTTCAAAGGCCATTTTTTCCACTGGGGCACCGGTAATGATCATTCCGTCAAAGCGGCGGTGTTTAACTTCATTAAAGGTCTTATAAAAAGTTTCCAAATGATATTTGCTGGCATTTTTTGATTCATATGTAGCCGTCCGTAAAAAAGTAATATTCACTTGCAACGGTGTGTTACCAAGCAATCTTAAAAGTTGCAGCTCTGTTTTTTCTTTTTCGGGCATTAAATTGAAAATCACTATATTCAGAGGGCGGATATCCTGGGACTTCGCCCTGTCCTCTTCCATAACAAACACTTTTTCCTTTCTTAAAAGCTCCCCTGCCGGTAAATCTTTCGGAATATTAATCGGCATGCATATTCCCTCCACACTCTTCTATCCTCAAGTTATATATCCCCTATTATAAAAGCTTTTTACGAAAATGGAAACTTTTTTGATTTAGAATAGTCAGAATACACGGTCTTTTTTATCGATTATATTAATATAGAATGTAATTTTTAAGCAAATTATTAATTTGTTAAAAATTTAGAATTTTAGTAGGACTTTTCGGAATGTTGAAGAACTATATAGATAATTGAATTGTAAGGAGTTGAATGCAATGGATCGGATCACTTATATTTCTTACGTTTTGCATCAATCTCACAATGAGCGGTTAAAAGAGCTGGCGTTGGGACTGTTGAACGGGACAATGACTTTGCGGGAGGCTGAATCGGTATCCCCGATCGCAGAAGCGGAAATCAAACGGGCTGAACAATTATATGTTAACGGTGAAGTCGATTACCACCATGTCTATCAATTTGTTGCAGAAAATATGAATATTGCATCCTGATGCAAGAAAAAACCCCGTTACGCGGGGTACTTTTATGTTAAATTATATTAATTGATTTTTCTTCCATGCGTTTCTTTCCATAACGATTCCAGCCACCAAACCAATCACGACTCCCGTCAACATCCATATTTCAATTTGATCTGAACCGATGAGTCCGAGGAGAATAGATAACAAACAACCAAACAGCAAAAACATAGAAATAAAAGAGCCTCTTGACACAAGCTTATGCTCATTTTTCAAATGTTTCATTATTGTATTTAACAAGATTTGGTGTTTGATCATTTCCTTCTCTTCCGTTGTTTTATTACCGATGTTTTCGACGGATTTTTTTAACATGAATAAATATTCTGAACATAGTTTGCAGTCTTCTGCATAGAGTCCCAACTTTTTTATAATCCGTTTCGTCAGGCCGATATTCCATTTTCCTTTTTGCCTGCTGGTAATCTTTCCGGTTTTCTCATCCAGCGCAACTATTAACTGATGTACTGCCACATGTTCCATTTCCGCCTGCCTCCTTTTGAATTGATTATAACTCATTAAATTCTGCTTGAACCGGCTTATATTTATATTGTTAATATTTTCACAAATAAAATTATTTTACGTTGCTTATTTCACTTTTATTATAACATGGGAT
>CALGYZ010000063.1 GCA_937934645.1 uncultured Bacillaceae bacterium
TTTAGCCTAGTGACAAATAGAATTTGCTTATCGCAGTAATGGTCAAATTGCTTGTAATCAAGGTATCCTCGGTCAAATACATTGATGGCATCAATATCATAGGCCACCAAAGCATCCATCTGCGTTCTGTCAGCCGGTTTAGCTGGGGTCATGACCATTTTATCTGGGATAACTCCACCATCATGGACTCTAATTCGCAAGTGTATCTTGATTCCGCCCTTGGTCTTTCTAAACTCTGCCCAGCGGTACTTGGTTACACATAGGCTGATAGTACTGGAATCAATGAGATGAAGCCTTCCTAGAAGTGCTTCTGTCCAACATCATTTTGAATCATGAACTTTTACTTAAACTTTAATTTTTTTAAAATATTTTTACAGGACTTTTGGGAAGGGTGAATGTTGCATTGAAGACGGGACAGAGGCGGTTGATTGTTTTAGCTGCAGTTTTAATCCTGTTTCTTGCTGCATCTTACGCAGGGTATTTTTCGCTGACCGTAAGCGCGGCTGCTGCATTTCCTGAAGGTTCATCCATCGGCGGCGTAGACGTCAGCGGGCTGAGTGAAGAAGAAGCTTTGGAACAGCTGGCTTCTTCCGTTGAAATTTGGAAAAAAGAAAACGTTAACGTCATTACATCCCGGGGTGTCGTAACGATTCCGGAAGAAGAAATTACATTTGATATCAAAGGCTCAGTTGAAGAACTGAAGAAACAGGTGAAGAAGCCGTGGTATATGATTTTCCGGAAGACGGAACCACAGCAAATTCCGTTTAAGATAAACGTGGAATTGTCAGAAGAAACGCTGGCGGGATTTCCCGATTCCGTAAATATAAATGAAACGGTGCAAAGAATTAAGCAAACGGTTTCTTTACTCGGTGACCATGACGTTATGGCCCTCCAATCCGAGGAAGCCGAGGAACGGGTGATTGCTGAAAGTTCGTGGCGGATACCGGATGATTTTGTTTTTATCGAAATGATCGTTGACCAGCTAGACGGAACCGTCATTCAACCGGAAGAAACTTTTTCTTTTCTCGATGCGGTATTCGCACCATTACATACATACAGCGAGGAGGAAGGGAATTTTGCCGCATCACAGCTTTACTCCTTATTTTTGCAAACGAACCTGGAAATTATCGAGCGGCATTCTCAGGGAGTAATTCCGGTTTATTCAGTTGCCGGGATTGAGGCAAAAGTTGATTGGCAGGAAGAAAAAGATTTGATCGTTAATAATCCGGGACCGGATCATTTTAAAATCCAGGCGGAAATTAAAAGCGGCCGTTTGAACTTGCAACTTGTATCAACGGTCCAGGAAAAAAATTATGAATACCGTGTGATCCGCGGTACGGAAGTCGATTACCGGACGATTGTCCGTTATGATGAAAACCTTGAACCTGGTGAACGCCGGGTCATTCAGGAAGGTGAAAAAGGCAAACAAGTGGAAGTTTACCGGGTTGTCGTTGAACGGAACGGCCTGGAAAAGGAACAGGAATTTATCAGCAGAGATTTTTACTTGCCTGTTCCGGAAATTGTCCTCGTCGGTCCTCAGGAAGAGGAAACGGAAGAACCGGATGAAAACAGTGCCGGACTTCCGGAGGAACAGTATTTTGACGAAGATGAAACAGAAGGAGCAGCCGGTTTAGAAACGGATATAATGCCGGATGTGGAGGAACAGCAATTAAAAAAGAATATTAAAGAGAACCGGAGCGGCCGGAACCAGAATACGGGCGGAAACATCAACCACACAGACGGAAAACGGAATGTGCAGGCAAAGGAAGCATCCATGCAGGAACCTCAAGCGGATGATTCCATTTACGAGCAGCCAAGGATCGTAAAATAAGATCTTCTATCATTGTCAGAATTCGCACATTCTATCGCAACAAGGAAGGTGAAGACCGGTGACGCGGAAAAGACTGGGGGATTTAATGGTTGAAGCGGGGATCATTACCCGCGAGCAATTAAATAAAGCTTTAAAAAGCAAATCTCCCGATGAAAAGCTCGGAAGTGCCCTGATCCGGGAAGGATTTATAACGGAACAGCAATTAATTGAAGTGCTGGAGTTTCAGCTTGGCATTCCCCATATCAATATTTCACAATATCAGATCGACGAGGAAGTCATCCAGCTCGTGCCAAAGGAATTAGCCAAACGTTATCTTCTCATGCCGGTAAAAAAAGATCAGAACCGGCTCCTCGTAGCCATGGTTGACCCGATGGACTATTTTGCCATTGAAGAATTACGAATGGCGACGGGCTGTCAAATTGAACCGGTCATTGCCACGAAAGACGAATTGTACCGGACAATTACAAAATATTACGATTTGCAGGAATCAATGGAAGAGGTAATGAGCGAGCTGGATACGGATGAATTGGCAGAAGAGCAGCCTGCAGCCGAAGATGACTCGCCGGTCATCCGGCTCGTTAACCAGATTATTGCCAATGCCGTTGCCGAACGGGCTAGTGATATCCACTTTGATCCCCAGGAAAGGGATTTCCGCGTCCGTTACCGGATCGACGGCGTATTACAAACAAGACGAACATTGCCGAAACATATGCAAAATGTGATTACAGCACGGATTAAAATTATGGCGAATTTGAATATCGCCGAGAGCCGGCTTCCCCAGGACGGACGGATTAAAACAACCATTAATTATAAAAATGTGGATATCCGTGTATCCACGTTGCCGACCGTTTACGGGGAAAAAATCGTCATGCGGATTCTCGATCTGTCCTTTGCGCTGAACCGGTTGGAGAAGGTCGGATTTTCCGAAAACAATTTAAACACGTTTAGAAAGATGCTGGAAAAACCGAACGGTATTATCTTAATTACCGGTCCGACCGGATCGGGTAAATCTTCTACTTTATATGCGGCATTAAATGAAAAGAATACAGAGAATGTCAATATTATTACCATCGAAGATCCGGTGGAATACCGGATTGAAGGCATCAACCAAATTCAGGTGAATGAAAATATCGGCTTAACCTTTGCCAGCGGTTTGCGTTCCATTTTGCGCCAGGACCCGGACATTATTATGGTCGGTGAAATCCGGGATACGGAAACTGCGGAAGTGGCGATCCGTGCTTCACTGACCGGCCATCTCGTCTTGAGCACATTGCATACAAACAGTGCCGTTGAGGGGCTTTCACGATTAATGGATATGGGAATAGAGCCGTTTCTCATTTCTTCTTCACTGCTCGGGATCGTTGCACAGCGTCTCATCCGGATTGTTTGCCGGGATTGCGCGGCAGAAGTGCCGGCAACGGAACGTGAAAAAGAAATTTTCGCCAGCAGGGGATTATCAATAGAAACAATCCGGCGCGGGAGAGGATGTCCGAGCTGCAATAAGAGCGGCTACCGGGGAAGAACGGCGATCCATGAAATTTTGTATATTGATGAAACAATCCGACAGACGGTTTTAAACATGTCATCCACTGTCAAAATCCGCCGGTATGTGCGGGAAAAAGGCATGGAATTTCTGATTGATGACGGACTGAAGAAGGTACAGCGGGGATTGACTACGACAGAAGAAGTATTGCGGGTTGCAGTACTGGAGTAAGGAGAGTGTATGATGGAAAAAGACATCAAAGAATTGTTGCTGATGACATTAGAAAATCAGGCAAGCGATTTACATCTCATTACCGGTAATCCTCCCGTCCTGCGCATCGACGGAGAGCTGCAACGAATCGGAACAGAACCGCTGGAATCAGCGGACACGGAACGGATGGCAAGGGAGCTCGTTCCGGAATCCCGCTGGGGGGATTTTGAAGAAAAAGGGGAGCTCGATTTAAACTACGAACTTTCCGGCCGTGCACGTTTCCGGATCAACGTTTTCCGGCAACGGAATAACATCAGCTTAGCCCTTAGATTGATACCTGCCGACATTCCGACAGTTGAAGAGTTAAAATTGCCGAAAATACTCAAAAACTTAATGGAAAAACCCCACGGGCTGATTTTGGTAACCGGGCCCACCGGATCGGGAAAATCAACTACCCTTGCGGCAATGATCGGCCACGTTAACCAAAATTATGCTAAGCATATTGTTACATTGGAAGATCCGATCGAATTCGTCCATCAGCCGATAAAATCCATTATTAACCAGCGGGAAATTGGTACGGATACATCAAGCTTTGCCAAAGGCCTCCGTGCGGCGCTCCGGCAGGATCCGGACATCATTCTTGTCGGGGAAATGCGTGATTTGGAGACCATATCCACTGCAATCACGGCTGCGGAAACTGGACATTTGGTGCTGGCCACGTTACATACGACCAGTGCCGGTCAAACCATTGACCGGATTATTGACGCTTTTTCGCCAAATCAGCAGGGACAAATACGCTTGCAGATTTCCAATGTTTTGCAAGGGATCATATCCCAAAGACTGTTCCCGCTCCGGACAGGCAGGGGACGTATTGCTGCAACGGAAATTTTAATCAACACACCGTCAGTAGCTAATTTAATCCGCAGTGAAAAAGTCCATCAGATCCCAAATGTTTTGCAAACGTCGCGTAACCAGGGGATGCATACATTGGAAATGTCAATTAAGGAACTTTTACACAAGAGAAAGATCAGTTATGAAAGTGCCGCACCGTATTTACAGGAAGGTGATCTCCTTGGCTATTTATAAATATGTCGGCAGAACGAAAAAGGGAAAATTGAAACGTGGCACCGTCACTGCGGTCAATAAAACCCAGGCGATTAATAAGCTGCGGGAAATGGGCATCAGTCCCCGGGATATACATGAAACAAAAAGAACATTATACAAAGAAATTACATTGGGAAATCCGGTAAACCAGCAGGAATTTGTCGTGTATTGCCGTCAATTTGCGACTTTAATCCGGTCGGGCATATCATTAATCGTTGCAACAAATATATTGGCCCAACAGACGGATAACAAAGTTTTGAAGAACGTGCTGACGGCCATTGAAGAGGATGTCCGGACCGGAATGGCTTTTTCCGCTGCGGCGGAAAAACATCCGAAAATTTTTCCCCCGTTCTTTGTGAATATGGTCAGGGCTGGTGAAGCAACCGGAAATTTGGATGACACACTGGACAGGCTGGCCAATTATTTGGAAAAACAGTATGACATAAAAAAGAAGGTCCAGTCTGCATTAGTTTATCCTGTCACACTGATTTTCATCATTATTGCTGTGATTGTATTTCTGATGTTGACGGTTGTTCCGCAGTTTTCGGAAATATTTAACCAGTATAACCTTGAACTGCCTGTGATAACCAAATTTTTAATCGGAGTCAGCAAGGCGACCCAGTCATATTGGTGGCTCGGATTATTGATTTTGGCGCTTGGTATTTTCATATTTTCATTGCTTATGAGAAAAAATGAGAATTTTCGTTATGGTGTAAATGTTGTTACGCTCAAAATGCCGGCTTTCGGAAAATTGTTGCAAAAATCCGCCCTTGCCCGGATGTCCAGGACAATGGCATCACTGTTTGCGAGTTCTGTTCCGGTTATACAATCGCTTACCATTGCAGAAAAAGTCGCAGGGAATCCGGTTATTGGAAAAGTGATTTTAGAAGCACGGGACAGTTTAGAAAGAGGAAATAAGCTGTCTGAGCCTTTTAAAAAAAGCTGGATCATTCCTCCGTTCGTGACACAGATGATCGCGATCGGTGAGGAAACCGGTACGATTGAGTTTATGTTTGAAAAAGTTGCCGATTTTTATGAAGCGGAAGTCGACCGTACCGTTAACACATTAAAATCGCTAATCGAACCGGTTTTAATTCTGCTGTTGGCAGTTGTTGTCGGAATCATTGTTTTGGCGATTATGGTCCCAATCTTTACCATATACCAGCAATTCTAACAGGGATTTTGCAATCTTCCGGGGGGTGATGTAGAAAAAGCAATGGTTTAACTTTGAAAACCAATTTTCTTAAAAATTAATACAGAGGAGGAAAAGATGATGAAAAAATACAAAGATCATCTGAAAAACGAAAGAGGTTTAACACTTGTTGAACTGCTTGCTGTATTAGTGATTATTGGAATCATTGCAACCATTGCGATCGTCATGATTGGAAACGTCATTAGCGACTCCCGGGATAAAGCTATATTAGCTGATGCACAAAATATCTTGTCTGCAGCCAAAATAGCCCAGGCGAACGGAGAAGGAACAAAACAATCCGATGGCAGTGTAGAATTTGACAGGGACTTATTACAGCATTATGTTGACGGGGTGGAATTGGGCCCGAATGATAAAGTAGTTTACACGCGCAGTGGTTCAAAAGGACAGTGGACAATTCATTACGGAAAACTTAGCGATATCAGAAATAAAGAAAAATTTGATGTACAAGGAACATCAATTACAGATGACAAATTAAGCGAATTACTCAGCGGAGAAGATTAAGTTAGACGGATAAAACGAATTCATTTTGATTCTATTACATTAAAGGAGGCCTCCCCATGCTCAAAGTATTTAAACCAAAACGGTCGGTTAATCTTGTCATCGATGATTATGCGATCCGGATGGTTCTATATCCCCGAGGCGGCGGGTTATCTAAAATAAAAAGCTTGAAAGAAAAACAGATTCCTCCCGGTCTCATTGAGCATGGGAGGCTGATGAACGAAGAGAAATTCGGGAAGTTTTTCAGAGACACCGTCCAGGAATGGGGATTAAAGCGGGAAAGGGTATATTTCTATGTACCCGACCCGCTTGTCATTATGAAAAAGGAAACGTACCCCGCCCGATTGAAAGATGATGAGATTAAAGGCCATTTTTACATGGAACTTGGACAAACGTTTTATTTACCTTTTGAGAATCCGGTTTTTGACATATATCCGATTCCTGCGGATGATGAAAATGCGGATGAACGCGAAGCGCTTATCTTTGCCGCTCCAGAAGAAGAGCTGAATAAATATACGGAAATTTTTACAGATGCCGGTTTACGTCCGGCTGTTGCGGATATCCGCCATATTGGCGTATACCGTTATTATTCTGCCATTGTGCAGACGGGAGACGAAAAGGACAGTATCTTATTCTTTGAAATGAACCTTCCATCAATCATGATCAGCATTTTTTCCAATCATATACCGGAGTTTTTCCGCTTTATTGAGCTTGATTTGAATATGGAAGAAAACTGGCAGTGTGAAAACGATGAAGAGGGTTTTTTACAATGGAAATTTACCGGAAATGAAGAAGAGTTCCAAGGTCTCATCGATGATCAAATGATAGAACTTGGACGTATTTTAGAGTTTTATCAATACTCTCTCCATAAAGGTGAGAAAAAAGTATCTAAAATTGTTTTATGCGGAGATTTTCCGCATTTGGAGAAGATCCGTGAAAGCATAGAAAAACATACTTCATTGAGGGTCAAAATTCTCGACGGTTTCCTTACTTCCTTAAAGGATGAGCGTGTACCGCGAAGTTTTATTCCCGCACTGGGATTAGCGTTAAAGGGGGAAGTGCATTGATTCCGGAGATTAACTTACTGCCAGATAAAGAAAGTCAGTTTGACCGGTTTACTGTCATTTTTTATCTGTTGGTGGCCCTCTGGATCGTGCTTACGGGCCTGTTCATTTTTCAAAATTTCCATGCGAAAAAAGAGATAAAACAACTAACGAATCAAACGGAACAGTTAACGGCTGAAAAAGATGTTCTGGAAAGGGAACTAGCAGATGCTGCCGGGGGGTTGGCAGAGCAATTGCAGCAATCGGTTACAAAACTGGACCAAATGATTCTGTCGACATCCAAAGTACTTACGGGCCTTGTCTCTTTGCTGCCGGATGAACACAGTTACTTAAGTGAATATACATACAACGGTGATGAAGTAACCGTCCAAACCCAGTTTGAAACATTGGACGGTGTTGCGGAATATGTCGCTGAATTGAATTCTTCCAAATATTTTTCCGATGTCAAGGTTGAAAGTGTTGAAACTTTTAATATTGAAAATGCGGATGAGGAAGGAATGGACGTTTCCCGGTACTTCCGGCAATTGCCGCGTTACGATGCCCGGATTACGGCTGTCATAGAGCCGGAATCGCTTCTTCCGCCGGGGGGTGAAAAGGATGAATGATTTTCTTCAGGAAAATAAAAGAATTTCCGTCTTAATATTAATTATATTATTTTTGTTGCTTGCTCTATTTTATTTCTTCTTCATTTTGCCGAAAAAAGATGAAATCGGGACAAAGGAACAAAATATTCAACAATTGAAAACAGAAATCCGGACAATGGAAGCAAAACTTGGGGAATTGGAAGAAGGCGGTGGGGAAAATACGAACCGGCTGGAAAGAAAAATTCCCCTTTCCAGGTCGCTGGATGAACTCTTGCTGCATTTGGAGGAAGTGGAAATGGTCAGCGGCAGCCGGATTGAAGGCATTTACTTTACCGATTATGACGGAGAAATGATGGATTTAGAGGCCTTCAATAAGGAAGAAACAGAAGCGGGAAATGTGGAAACGGACGAAGAAGAAATTCAAAATACGGATGTTGAACCAGAAGACGGGGATGCAAAAACAGATCAAGGACAGAAAACGGAAATCGAAGTAACGGAAACAGAATTAGCAGGAGCACTGCCGGAAAATGTTAGGTACATCACATTGGTTTTGTCGGTTCAGGCACCAGACTTTAAACATTTCAAAACTTTTCTCAAAGAAGTCGAGAAGCTGGAACGGATTACTAATGTCGACACCCTTACATTTGCGCAACCGGTAGAACCGGTCCAGTCCGGCAGAAAGACTGACAATACCATCCTTACATCCGAAATACAGTTAACGACTTTTTACTTTGATCCGGAATATGAACCGCTTCCGGAAGAGGTGGAATAAACCGGAATATGATGATGAATGAAATGGTAACCGTTCTCTTTTTAATTTTAGGTTTCATTTTTGGTTCCTTCTTCAATGTTGCCGGGCTGCGCATCCCGAAAAAGAAGTCGGTCGTTTTTCCGGCTTCCCACTGCCCATCATGCGGACATAAGCTGCGCTGGTATGAAAATATACCCGTACTCTCATTTATCATGCTAAAAGGAAAATGTTCTGCTTGTCGGATGAAAATTTCTCTTCTTTATCCTGTTACAGAGATTTCAACCGGCCTTCTGTTTGCTTATTGTTATATGAAAACCGGCTTTCAACTGGAGCTCGCCGCTGCGCTGTTACTTGTTTCTTTGCTGGCTGTAATCACCGTTTCAGACTTGAAATACATGGTGATTCCCGATAAGGTTCTGTTGTTTTTCCTGATCTTTTTTATATTGGTCGGCATCATAGAACCGTTTACTCCTTGGTGGGATTCGGTTCTCGGAGCTTTGGCAGGCTTTTTGATTTTGTATTTGTTGGCCGTCATCAGCCGGGGCGGCATGGGCGGCGGCGATATAAAACTGTTTTTTGTGCTCGGAATCATTCTCGGCACAAAAAAAGTGCTCCTTGCTCTGTTTATCGCTTCGCTGGCCGGAGCTTTATACGGGCTTGCCCTTATGGTAAAGAAAGGCTTTAAAAAGAGAATACCGGTTCCCTTTGGTCCGTTTATCGCCACCGGAAGCCTTTTTGCCTACTTTTACGGCGATGACCTTATTTCTTGGTATTTGCATACATTTCTTTATATGTAAAGGAGACCTCTCAGATGGTGCCCCAAAAAGTTAGATTTTTTACTCTAAATTTTGGGGGCAGAACCTCACAGAGCCTCCTTTTTTTTGTTTTTTAATAGAATAAAAATAGAGACAGGCCGTGATCTCCTTGTCGAAACTTTGCAGGAGCAGGCGACAAAAGTCATGTTCTTTTTCAATTTTCATATGATAGGATAATAGAAAACTTCTGTTTCATACTATATTATTGCCGGTTGGACAAGGGGGAACAGAGGAATGAAAATTAAAATAAACGGTGTGGAAAAGGATTATGGAAAAGAAGAGAAGAAAGAAATTATTATTCATGACTGGAAAGCAAAAAAGGAAGTGGCCGTAACCGGAGAAAGTGCTTCAAAACAATACTTTAAACCGGAAAAAAAGAAGCTCCCCCGTTATAAAGTACGAAGGGGAACTCCGGCCATAAACCCGATGGTTCTGGTTTCGGTTATATCCGCAATTATGATCGGGATCTTGATCGGTCTCGTTTTTTTAAAGATGATGATGAAAGATCCAGAACAAAATAACGGTGATGCCAGAGCAGGCGCCGTAAACAGCCGGGGACAAGTTGTCCTTCCAGCGGTCAGTCTTTATATTTTACAGCAGGGGGTCTATCAAAACGAAGATTCAGTAAAAAAAGTCAAAAAAGTTTTAATCAGAGAAGGTGAACCCGCAGGAACCATTAAAGACGGTGAAAATTACCGGATTTTTGTTGCGGTGGCGGATAGCGAAAGTACGGCTAAAGCTTTGCAGAAAAAGAACGGATACACCGGTATGTGGCCGACAAAACTCGACATGCCGGAAAAAGTTATTCAAAATTTGACGGAGGATGAAAAAATATTTTTGGAATCTGCTTACCCGTTTTATGAAAAACTCGTAAGGGAAGGGAGCAATTCTTATTTACAGGGAAAGTCGTACCGAGTGAATACGGATGAACTGCAGGAAATGATGGTCAAAATAAGGGAATTGAAAAACGTAAAACAAGAGCCGATTAAAGAACTATATTATGAGTTACAAAAAGCCTACGACGGAGTTCATCAATTTCTCGAAGACCGGAGCGAAGATAATTGGAAGCAGGCCCAAAAGCATTTAATCCGGTTCGTTTCCGGATATTATTTACTGTAAAAAATACAATCAGTATTGACAAAATCTGCAAAATACCTGCGTGAAAGATGAAAAATATAGTCTGAACCGGCTGTTTTCTCCCTCTATTATTACAAAAAGGAACAAAAAATGATAAAGTTGTTAATGAAAAGTAATCTTTATGTCGTTGAGCAGTTTGTACAGCTCTGATAGGATAGAAAATGTATCTCCCCCTATATTTCTTACAGGCAGGTGAATAATTTGACACGCCTCATTTTAGCTTCTTCATCACCACGAAGGAGAGAAATCCTCAAATTATTACCGGCAACATTTGAAGTATTAACAAGCCGGACGGATGAGTCCGTTGATGATACATTGCCGCCGGAAGAGATTGTGATGACTTTGGCATGCAAAAAGGCCGGAGCAGTTGCAGAACATGAAAAGGATGCTTTTGTCATTGGTGCGGATACTATTGTCGTTTATGAAAATCATATTTTAGGAAAGCCCGGAAATGAAGAAAAGGCGGCTGAAATGTTACGGCTTCTTTCCGGGAAGACCCATACCGTTTACACGGGAGTTTGTGTGGTTCATAATAACAAGAGCGAAAAGTTTTGTGAAAAAACCCATGTAACGTTTTGGGACCTGTCTGAAGAAGAAATTGAAGCATATATCCGTACCGGGGAACCGATGGATAAAGCGGGTGCTTACGGAATTCAAGGCTTCGGCGCAACACTTGTAAAGTCAATCGAAGGAGACTATTTTTCCGTTGTCGGCCTTCCGGTGGCGAAACTGTACCGGACGATGAAAGAAATGGGTTATCCGTTTAATCTTTGATCCATTTCCGTTTATTTGCGTGAAAACCCCGTTCGTATTTTAATATAAAAGATCAGAGGAGGAGAGATACAATCGGGGAACCGTTGATGATCAAGGACTTTCCGAAACAGGAAAGGCCGAGAGAAAGATTTAAAAAATTCGGTCCGTCCTCACTATCCAACCAGGAGTTATTGGCAATTATTTTACGGACGGGAACGAAACAAGAATCGGTCCTGCAACTGTCTCAACGCCTTTTGTCCGAGTTCGACGGTTTGTGCATGTTAAAGGAAGCCACATTGGAAGAACTAACGAAAATAAAAGGGATCGGAGAAGCAAAAGCGATTCAGCTGCTGGCTTCTATTGAACTGGGCAGACGGATCTCTAATATGACCTATGGAGAACGATACGTTATCCGGACCCCGGAGGACGGGGCAAATTATGTTATGGAGGAGATGCGCTTTCTCACCCAGGAACATTTCGTATGTCTTTATTTGAATACAAAAAATGAAGTCATCCATAAGCAGACGATCTTTATCGGCAGTCTCAACGCTTCTATCGTCCACCCCCGCGAAGTTTTTAAAGAGGCATTCAGACGATCAGCAGCCTCCATCATTTGTTTCCACAATCACCCCAGCGGTCATCCGGCACCAAGCCGGGAAGACATCGAAGTGACGAAGCGGCTTGCAGAGGTCGGAAAAATGATCGGCATTGAACTGCTGGACCATATTATCATCGGTGATAAACGTTATGTAAGTTTAAAAGAAAAAGGATATATATAATTTGTGAACTCTTGTTAATACCTTGTAAAATAAGCTATAATAATACGTATGATTTTTTTGTTTTTTTATACAAAATGAAAAGGAATCGCTATATAATATTCATGGCACACTAAAACAAACTATAATAAAAATGCTTTTAATAAACGGAATGAACGTGTTTAAATAAACAGGAATAATTGAGAATGTATGAGAAAGGGAGATACAGCCATGTTTGGATTTGGTTCAAAGGATTTAGGAATTGACTTGGGTACTGCAAACACACTTGTTTATCTTCGCGGAAAAGGAGTCATTTTACGGGAGCCGTCGGTTGTTGCTTTTCAAACGGATACAAAGCAGATTGTCGCGGTCGGAAATGATGCGAAAAATATGATCGGGCGTACACCGGGAAATGTTGTTGCCCTCCGTCCGATGAAAGACGGTGTTATTGCCGATTATGAAACAACGGCAAAAATGATGAAATACTTCATTAATCAGGCATTGAAAACAAAAGGCGGCTTTGGCCGGAAACCATATGTCATGGTTTGTGTTCCTTCCGGTATTACTGCCGTTGAAGAACGGGCGGTCATTGATGCGACAAGGCAGGCAGGAGCCCGGGATGCATACACGATTGAAGAACCCTTTGCTGCAGCGATTGGTGCGGATCTGCCGGTGTGGGAACCGACCGGAAGTATGGTTGTCGATATCGGCGGCGGTACTACGGAAGTTGCTATCATATCTTTGGGCGGAATTGTTACAAGCCAGTCGATCCGCATTGCCGGAGATGAAATGGACGATGCGATCATTACTTATATTCGCAAAAACTACAACTTGATGATTGGTGACCGGACGGCTGAGACGATCAAAGTCGAAATCGGTTCTGCGGGAATGCCGGGAGAAATTGAAAATATGGAAATCAGGGGAAGAGACTTGCTGACAGGTTTGCCGAAAACGATCGAAATTACCGCGGAAGAAATTGCTGAAGCTTTGAAAGATACTGTTTATGCCATTGTGGATGCTGTAAAAAACACATTGGAAAAAACACCGCCGGAACTGGCAGCGGATATCATGGACCGTGGTATTGTGCTAACAGGGGGCGGTGCCTTGTTGCGCAATCTTGACCGAGTGATTTCCAATGAGACGAACATGCCCGTTTTAATCGCGGAAAATCCTCTTGACTGTGTCGCCATCGGTACCGGAAAGGCGCTTGATCATATTGATTTATTCAAGAATAAAGCAAGAGGGTAAGCAAAATAAAGAGGTGTAAATCATGCCACAGTTCTTTATGAATAAACGACTGATTATATTACTCGCAGGGATTATCATTCTCGTGGCATTGATTGGCTTTTCTTTAAGGGAGCGGGAACTTACCTGGCCGGAACAGTTTGTGAAAGATTCGGCAGGCTTTTTGCAAAACATCGTTGCAAAGCCTGCCCATCTTGTGTCTAATATTGTCGAAGGTGTATCCGATATTAAAAAAACATATGATGAAAACAAAGTTTTGAAAGAACGCCTGGACGAGTATGCCCAAATTAAAGTAAAGGCCGACCGGCTTGAAAAGGAAAACGAAGAATTAAAGGCACTGATTGAAAAAGAAAAAGATCTAGCATCATATACGACCCATCATGCTACGGTGATTGCCCGCAATCCGGACCGCTGGAACGAAGCGTTAACGATCGATAAAGGAGAAGTACACGGAGTTAAGCAGGGAATGGCCGTTGTTACGGCGGAAGGAATGATCGGAAAAATTAAAAGCGCAGGCCGGATCACCTCCACCGTTCAATTGCTCTCCACGGTTGACCGGACAAACCGAGTGCACGTAACGATTCAGGGGAAAAGTGATATTTACGGGCTTATTGAAGGGTTTGATCTGAAAACCCAACAGTTAATTGTGAAACAAATTCCTTTCGAAGAAAAAGTTAAAAAAGACATGGACGTTGTCACTTCCGGGTTAGCCAATATTTTTCCGAAAGGTTTGTATATCGGAAAGGTTGTTAAAGTTGAGCATGATCAAAACGGGTTGACACAAACTGCATATGTGAAACCGGCAGCGAATTTTTATAATATAGAAAATGTCATTGTCGTTGAGCGAGAATTGGAAAGCCAGATGGACGGGGAAGGCCAGGGTGAAAGTTCATGAATAAACAATGGTGGATCCCGTTAATCATAGTCATTGCCTTTGGAATCGAAAGCATTGTACCTAATTTCCTTCCCGTTTATTTTTTTTCCCAATACGTCATTATCGTTCCGCGGATTTTATTTATTGTTCTTTTATTTATCACAGTATTTTATGATGAGAAACAGGGCCAACTGTACGCATTTTTGTCAGGCGTTGTCATGGACATTGTTTTCACTGAAATTATAGGAATCTACATATTCTGGTATCCGGCAACGATATATTTGGTCAGAAAAGTGATGAAATATTGGCATAACAATTTATTTGTCACGGGATTGGTTGCTTTCATTGCCGTCACTTTTTTGGAAACCGGAATTTTTTGGATCCATGCCATTTTAAATACGGTGGATGTTCCCTTTAAATACTTCGTTGAACATCGTTTAATCCCGACGCTTATTTTCAATTTCATCATTTATCTTGTTTTTTCTTATCCGTTGAAAAAACGGCTGGTCAAACTGGCGAAAATGAAAAGCGAAGAGAGTATGTTTCAATCATAAAATTGTCTGATCGTAAAGCAATTGGTACAGACCAATTGCTTTCTTTCGGTGATCAATAGAAAATTGAGACATTAGTCCCCTGTAAACATTTTTTCTGAAATTACCCGCCGGAAGGCCTCCTCCAGCGCTTGGCCGGGGAAAGATATTTAAGCCATTTGGTCTGTTTTTCCGGACGGTTTCCCTTATCAGAAAGGGTAAAAAGGCGGATCTAACCTATTTTGCTATAAATATATCAATATAAAATTTTTGAAAAAATAAAAGGAGAACGCCTGCCGTTTGTCGAATTTTACAATGATGAGGTGAAATCTTGCATGGGTAGGAGACAAAATGTCACGATAAAAGGCACAAAAGAAGGACTATTGTTGCACCTCAATGATACCTGCGCATTTTCTGATCTGGTTAAAGAGATTGAAGAAAAGCTGTTCTCCCACGCGAATGTATTGAAAGATTCTCAGGTTGTTTCTGTGCGCGTCCATACCGGAAACCGGCTGTTAACAAGTGAGCAGGAAGACATTCTGAAAGAGGTTATTAATCCGAAAAAAAATTTATATATTGCATCCATTGATTCTAATGTTATATTAAAAGAAGAAGCCGACCGCATGAAGAGAGAATCGGAAGTAACCGTTGTCTCAAAAATTGTCCGTTCGGGACAAATATTAAAAGTTGATGGTGATCTTCTTCTTGTCGGTGATGTAAATCCCGGGGGCAAGGTAATGGCCGGAGGCAATATTTTTATTTTGGGAAAATTACAAGGAACGGCCCATGCGGGATGTTACGGAAATGAAGAAGCGGTCATCTGCGCGGGAACCATGACACCGATGCAATTAAGAATCGCAGGTTTCATTGACCGGACTCCGGATCGGACTGAACCGGCAAATGAATCCGAATGTGCTTACATACAAAATAACCGGCTAATGATTGACCGGCTGCTTGTTTTAAGGAAGGTCAGACCGAATTTAAACCGGTTTTTGGAAGGAGGCTTGTCTAATGGGTGAGGCATTGGTCATAACATCGGGAAAAGGGGGAGTCGGAAAAACAACTTCATCCGCCAATATTGGTACAGCTCTCGCTTTGCAAGGAAAAAGGGTTTGTTTGGTGGATACAGATATCGGTTTGAGAAATTTAGATGTGATCATGGGGCTGGAAAACCGGATTATCTACGATTTAGTCGATGTTGCCGGAGGAAAATGTAAAATTCACCAGGCACTCGTTAAAGATAAACGTTTCGATGATAAACTGTATTTGCTTCCCGCTGCACAGAGCAGTGATAAATCAGCAGTTTCCCCGGAACAAATGAAGAAAATCGTTAATGATTTAAAGCAGGAGTTTGATTATATCATTATTGATTGTCCTGCCGGTATTGAACAAGGATTTCAAAATGCCATTGCCGGAGCAGACAGGGCAATTGTCGTGACAACTCCGGAAGTATCGGCTGTCCGGGATGCGGACCGTATTATCGGCCTGCTTGAAAAGGAAACAATTGAACCACCAAAATTACTGATCAACCGGATCCGCACGAGCATGGTGAAAAAAGGTGAAATGCTTGATGTTGACGAAGTGACGAATATTTTGGCAATTGAATTGATTGGAATTGTTGCCGATGATGAAGGAGTCATTAAAGCAGCGAATATAGGAGAGCCGATCGTCATGAATCCGAACAGCAAAGCGAGCATCGCTTACCGTAATATTGCCAGAAGAATTTTAGGCGAATCCGTACCGCTGCAACAGCTTGAGGAACAAGAAGGCGGCATGCTATCGCGGCTAAAACGGTTTTTCGGGGCACGGGCATAAAGGACCGGGAAATGAATAATCTGTAAACTAAAAGGGTGCGAAATTGGACAAGCACTCTTTTTTTATTTTACGGAACATTCCGTTTTTCCTTTCCCCAGCGGATCAACAACCCGTCATAACGCTATTGGACAAGACATATAGATTATTAAACAAATCTTGTTCAATTTTAAGGCGGGGTTGATTGACTATGTCCGACCGGAGAAGAAAAGAGATTTTAAAGCGTATTGAAAAAAGGAGAAAATATAACCGTTCTTTGCATCAGATCAGGAAAAAAACAGACAACCCAGTTGATTTTTTTCCCCAGTATGACGAACATGATTTTGTTCCGTATTCCTCCCTGGAAGGAATGAAAAAAACGGAACATCCGCTGTTTAAAAAAGAATTATTTCTGTTTAAAGTGCTCGCTTCCGCGTGTCTCGTATTAATTACCGCTATTGCATTCAAAACTGGATCTGCTCGTCTCGAACCGGTCCGTACCGCTGTCTTCAATGTGATGGAAAAGGAATTTCAATTTGCCATGGTTGCCGATTGGTATGAAAAAACCTTTGGTAGACCTTTAGCACTTTTTCCCGGGGATGCCGGTGAAGGAGAAACAAAGGATATGAAATATGCCCTTCCGGTAAACGGAATTATTCTCGAAGATTTTGGTGAAAACAACCAGGGAATTACAATCCAAACGGAAAAAGGTGAATCTGTCGAAGCGATTGAAAGCGGAATTGTCACCTTTGCTGGTAACCATGAAGATTTTGGCAAAACAGTCATTATCCAGCATCCTGATCAAACGGAAACATGGTACGGGGGGCTCGGCGATGTTAAAGTAAAAGTTTATGATCACGTGCGGGCAGGGGAAGAAATCGGGACCGTATCGTCAAGGGACGATGAAAAAACCGGGGAGTTTTACTTTGCTGTAAAGCAGGACGAAAAATTCATTGATCCGGTTCAGGTGATTAAACTTGAATAAATGGATGAAGATCTTTTTCCGGATTCGTATTCATCCCCTTTCCTGGCTGGTGGTTGCTACTGCGGTTGCCACTGCCCGGTTCCGGGAATTGCTCATTTTGTTTTTGCTCGTATCCATTCATGAGCTTGGCCATGCTGCGGCAGCTTCTTTTTTTTCCTGGCGGATCAAACAAATCACGCTTTTACCCTTCGGCGGGGTTTTAGAAGTGGAAGAACACGGAAACCGTCCGCTGACGGAAGAATTGATCGTTACCATAGCTGGGCCGCTGCAACATATATGGCTGTTTGTTCCCGGTTATTTTTTATATGCAACAGAAATTATTCCATCCACGATTTTTCACGAATTTCTTGCCTTTAACATGATGATTTTACTATTTAATTGTTTGCCGGTTTTACCGTTGGACGGCGGCAAGTTGCTGTACTTATACTTTTCAGCCAATTACCCGTTCCATGTTGCATTAAAAAATTCCATTCTTTGTTCGCTCTTTTTTCTTTTCCTGTACTGCTGTATGATCCTCCTTATCTTTCCTTACCATTTAAACGGTTGGGTCATTGTTTTGTTTTTGCTTTTTTCGCTGTATAAAGAATGGAAAAACCGTCCGTATGTCTGGATGCGCTTTTTATTGGAACGGTACGGAACGAAGAACAGTCCGCAGGCTCCGTTAAAAACGATTGATGCAAATAAAGAAGATACTGTCAGATCCGTTGTTGAAAACTTTTACCGCGGCATGGTTCACCAAATATCTGTATATGAACAGGGGAAAAAGGTGGGCACCATTGACGAGAAAAAGATTTTACAGGCTTTCTTTAAATCTTCTGCCGGGCAGATTACATTAAAAGATTTGCCATACTTCAAATAAACTGGTTAAATTTAATTCAGCAGGAAGAAATCAACAAAAAAGGACTGGGATTATGAACAGGCTAATTATAAATACAAGAGAATCGGAACGGCGGTTTGTATTATTGAAAAACGGTAAAGTCTGCTATCTTTATATCGAACAACCAGAACAAAAGTCGCATATCGGGAATATATATTTGGGAATTGTCGAACGGATCGTTCCCCATTTACATGCTGCCTTTGTCCGTTTGGGAAAGGAACAAAAAGGATACTTGTCTTTCCACGATGTTCCCCGGTCAATCACTAACACAGGAAAAGTTCATGCTGGGGAAAAGATCATCGTTCAAATTAAAAAGGATGAGACAGAGAGAAAAAGTTACCGGATCACCGCTAATATAGAATTTTCCGGGTCAAGCCTTGTCTACATGCCTTACGGAAATTATACGGCTGTCTCCAAAAAAATCGCAGAGCCGGAACGGACGGAGTTAAAGAATTGGGCTGAAGCAGTAAAGAAAGAGACGGAAGGAATTCTTGTCAGAACAAAAGCTGCAGAAATGTCAAAAGAAAAATTGGTAGAGCAGCTTAATGCGCTGCGGGAAAAATTTGTTTTGGTAAAGAGGAAGGGCGAAACGGCGAAAGCTCCCGCCCTCCTTATGGAAAAGGATTCTTTTATGGAAGAAATAACACGGGTACTTGCAAAAGAACAAGTAGAGGAAATTTTTTGTGATCAATTTAACTTTGTGGAAAAACTAAAACAGGAAGCCGGTTTCCGGTTGCCGGTTATCTACTATAATGAAAAAGAAAACATTTTTTCCCATTTCCGGCTGCATAAAGATTTGGAGACGGTTTTTAAAAAAGTTGTCTGGCTTCCGAACGGTGCGAATATCGTCATTGAAGAACGGGAAGCATTTACGGTGATCGATGTTAACAGTGCAAAGTTTTCGGGTCGGATTGAACGGGAGGATTTTATCGAAACCACTAATGAAGCAGCAGCCAAGGAAATTGCCAGGCAAATAAAACTTCGGAATATCGGTGGGAATATTTTTGTTGATTTCATTAATATGAGAAATAGTAAGGCGAGAAAACGGATTATTCAAATTTTGCAAAATGAGTTTGCCGATGATTATGAACGGGTTATTATATACGGTTTTACGTCATTGGGTGTACTGGAAATGTCAAGGAAGCGGGAAAAGCCGAGTCTGCAGCAAAAAATGACGCAGTCTTGCTCTGTATGCGGCGGAACGGGTGTTGTCGGCAGCCCGGCTTCTGTTGCGTTTCAATTGGAGAGAGAATTATGGGGCTATAAAGGCGGCGACTATAAGGACGTCTATATTGAAGTTTCAGAGGATGTGTATCAATATTTCACCGGAAAAAATAAGCACCATGTGAAAAATCTTGAGGAAACATTGAACCTTTCCCTTCATTTTAAATCCGTTACAGCAGCAAAGCCCTGTTACCGGATTCTCCGGCTTTCTTATTAAGATCATTTTACATTGACATAACAGGTCAATATATGATAATATTCATTTGTTGTTAATTGTAGCACCTGTGCTACAACCGCTCGTATACGGTTATTGAAGATTTTGCTTAAATGCAAAACACCGATATACGGCGAGTCTGAGTATATAAGGAGGTGCAAGTCATGTACGCAATCATCGAAACAGGCGGTAAACAAGTTAAAGTTGAAGAAGGCCAAACAATTTACGTTGAAAAATTAAATGCTGCTGAAGGAGATACGGTAACATTTGACAAAGTTTTAATGATCGGCGGCGAAAACGTAAAAGTAGGAACTCCTTATGTTGAGGGAGCCACAGTTACCGGAAAAGTAGAAAAACAGGGCCGTGGTAAGAAAATTATCGTGTTTAAATATAAACCGAAGAAAAACTACCGTAAAAAACAAGGCCATCGTCAGCCTTATACAAAAGTGACAATCGAGAAAATTAACGGTTAAGGCGAAAACCGATGATTCAAGTAATGATAGAACAAAGTCCCGACGAAAGAATTCACTCTTTTACGGTCCGGGGACATGCAAATTTTGACCGGTATGGATCGGATATTGTCTGTGCCGGTGTATCTGCGGTAACCTTTGGCACGTTGAATGCGGTAGAAGTGATCACCGGCGTTGTCCCTGATATTGAACAGGATGGTGAAGGAGGTTATCTCCACTGGACCGTGCCAGACGGTTTGCCGCACAAAACAGCGGAACAAATCCAGCTTCTCCTCCGGGGGATGCTCGTTTCTTTACAGACCATCGAAGAAAGTTACGGAGACTATGTGAAAATTTCGTTCAAACAACGGGAGGTGGAATAAATGCTTAAATTAGACCTGCAGTTTTTCGCTATGAAAAAAGGAGTAGGTTCCACAAAAAACGGTCGTGACTCCATTGCCAAACGTCTTGGTGCCAAGCGTGCGGACGGTCAGTTTGTAACGGGAGGTTCCATTCTTTATCGTCAACGCGGAACAAAAGTTTATCCGGGGCTGAACGTAGGCCGTGGCGGTGACGATACGTTATATGCGAAAATCGACGGAATTGTCCGTTTTGAACGTATGGGCCGCAACAAGAAAAAAGTCAGTGTATACCCGGCAGCACAAGAAGCTTAATTGTAATCATGAGGCTGTTTCAAAGGTTTTTTTACCTTTAGAAACAGCTTTTTTTCATGATTACAGAAAAAATAAAACAGCCTGTATTGACCGGGAAACGGGTATGGTATACTATGCTCAGACCAAAAGGGGATGGAATCATGAAGAAAGACTGGACAGTTGTTGAACTGCTGCGCTTGGCCCGGCATGACTGGTTAAATAAAATTCAGTTAATCCAAGGTTATTTGGCCATGAATAATATCGAGAAGGTAAAAGAAATTATTGACCAAATTGTCCGGGATGCCTCCAAGGATTCGAAACTGTCAAATTTGGGACAGGAACAGTTCGCCGCTCTTCTCCTCACATCGAATTGGCAGGAAGGTTATCCCTTTATTGTTCATTACGAAATAGAGGGCAACCAAAAACTGCAGGCGGATGATCATCAACTGGCCGGATGGTTTGACGATTTTTTTCAAACACTTTCCAAACATATATCCGTTGAGAATGAAAATGAGCTACATATTTCCATTCAGAACCGGGAAAAAAACAACCAAAGTTTTACGATTGAGTTTTATGGAATAATACAAAATAAAGACGCTGTACTTCAATATTTATATAAAGATTTTCCATTTTGTCTGATCGAGGATATACAATTGAGTGATGAGGCTTGTACTTTTCAACTGATATTAAAGTCTTAGCAGCCTCCTCAGACGAAGGGAGTTGGACAAATGTTTGTTGATCAGGTGAAAATATATGTAAAAGGCGGAGACGGCGGAGACGGAATGGTTGCTTACCGCCGGGAAAAGTACGTGCCCAGGGGGGGACCGGCCGGCGGTGACGGTGGGAAAGGGGCAGACATTGTTTTTGAAGTTGATGAAGGCCTCCGTACACTTATGGACTTTCGTTACCAGCGACATTTTAAAGGGAAGAAAGGTGAAAACGGAAAATCTAAAAACCAGCATGGGAAAGATGCAGAAGATCTGATCGTAAAAGTTCCGCCCGGTACTGTCGTTAAAGATGAAGAAACTGGTCAAATTATTGCTGATCTTGTTCATCACGGTGAACGCGCCGTCATAGCAAAGGGCGGCCGTGGCGGCAAGGGGAATACCCGCTTTGCCACACCGAGAAACCCGGCTCCGGAAATCGCCGAAAAAGGAGAACCGGGTGAAGAACGTACGATTACTGTGGAATTAAAATTATTGGCTGATGTCGGGCTGGTCGGATTTCCGAGTGTCGGGAAGTCGACTCTCTTGTCAGTTGTTTCCTCAGCTAAGCCGAAAATCGCCGATTATCATTTTACGACGCTTGTGCCGAACTTAGGTGTTGTTGAAACTGAAGACCACCGGAGTTTTGTTATGGCGGACTTGCCCGGATTAATCGAGGGTGCCTATCAGGGGGCGGGGCTCGGTTTGCAGTTTTTGCGCCATATTGAACGGACCCGGGTCATTGTCCACGTTATTGACATGGCAGCCGTTGAAGGCCGCAATCCGTACCAAGACTTTTTAACAATCAATAACGAATTAAAAGAATATAATTTGCGTTTAACGGAGCGGCCGATGATCGTTGTGGCAAATAAAATGGATCTTCCCGGTGCCGAAGAAAACTTGAAAAAATTTAAAGAGCAACTTCAGGATGACATTCCGGTTTTTCCAATCTCTTCCGTAACAAGGAAAGGTATCCGTGAGTTGTTGTTTGCCATTGCGGACACACTGGAAAAAACTCCGGAATTCCCGCTACATATTGCCCGGGATGAAACGGTACACCGGGTTGTATATAAACATGAAAGGAAGGAAGCCGATTTCAACATTACCCGGGACCCGGACGGAGCCTTTGTTTTGAGCGGGGAAAGAATCGAAAAGCTGTTTAAAATGACTGATTTCACCCGGGATGAATCAGCCAGACGATTTGCCCGCCAGCTCCGGAAGATGGGTGTGGACGATGCATTACGTGAACGGGGTGCAAAAGACGGAGATACCGTTCGTATACTGGATTTTGAATTTGAATTTATTGAATAAAACAGAAAGCCGGCCTGAATAAGGCTGGTTTTTATTTTTTTAGCAAAAACAGTCTCTTCGACATAAATTTTTCCGAATATTCATAAGTTTGTAGGAGAATGATTAGCAATTTGCCCAGTGCTTCATACAATGTATAGCGAGTTTATAATAGGAGGGAAAATTTGTGAGGATTCATATTGTCCAAAAGGGTGACACCCTTTGGAAAATCGCCCAAAAATACGGAGTGGATTTTGAACAGTTGAAAAGCCTGAACTCTCATTTATCCGATCCGGATATGATCATGCCGGGGATGAAAATAAAAATTCCGTCCGAAAGCGGAAAAGTTAAGAAAAAGTTTCCAGCGAAGGAAAAGTCGGTTAAAGAAAAACCGGATGCTGAACATCCGTTTATGCAAGTTACCCCCCCGATGCACCCGGTCCATCAGCCGGTATATGAACAGCCGAAAGAAATCATCAAAAAAGTTCCGAAACCGGTATACACTCCGAAACCCGTCCAGCCTGTAATTCCGGAAATCGATATTAATAATTATTATATGGTGAATATGGCAAAGATGAATGTGGAAAAACATAAACCAAAAGTAGAAAAACCGGTAAAGGAAAAGCCGGAGAAGAAGAAAGAATTGATGGCACCGGAAGAAACAATGGAAGAAAAAGAAGAACAACCGCAAACTATGACAGTTCACCCGCCGGCATTTATGCCTGTGCCATGCATTCCGGTTACCCCTGTTTTACCCGGCTCCGGGCTCCCGTGCTGGCCGTTCGGAGGTTTTTATTACCCGGGATTTTACTCGTATCCACCGGCAGCAATGCCTTTGATGCCGCCAATGCCTCTGCCCCAGCACGGTATTATGCAGCCCGGAGCGGGAAGTCAACATCCTGGAATGACCCCGGGAACAGAGCCGGCTTGGAACGAACCGGCTGACACCTATCCGGATATGATGGATGACGGAACTCCCCAGTTACCGGTGCAAAGTGTCCACGATCAAATGATTCCTGAAGATGACATGTACCATAATCAGGAAAATATGGCGGCACCGCAACCGGGTTATGTCCAGCCCGGTATAATGTATCCGGGAGATGACTGCGGTTGCGGCGGTCCATCATTCACCCCAATGCCGTCAGGATATCCGGAACATCCTATGCATCAAGTGCCGGTCCATGGCATGTATATGCATCCGCAACAAGACATGGGAATACAGGGAGCGGATTATCAGGCACCACCGATGATGCATCCATATGCCCAGGCTGATTATACGGCAATGCAGGGCGCTCCGTGGCAAACCGCCGTACCTGGCGGCGGATGGCAAACGGGACAGGAAACATCATATTTCGCAAGACAATCAGACGAACAAGGTGAATTTGATTTGTCCGGGGATGATGATGAACATCATCAATATAACGAAAAAGATGAGGAATAATCAGTTAAATTTAAAAAGACTGACACAAGTTCCGGCTTCGGCCGGAAAATTTGTGTCAGTCTTTTTTTCAAAAGGAAAAATGAAAACTTTACAAAACGTGTCCGGCCGGAGGAGCGTTTTTTATTGTCGAACATTTTACATATAATAAATACACACTTGCAAGTTCTCTGAAAAAATCATGTTTGAGGTTTCAGAATGTGTTAAAATGGAGGGTAGTCATGATTGGAAGGGATGACCAATAATGGAGAAAAAAATCGAACAATTGGTAAATTGGCTTCGTGAAGAAACGGAAAATGCGAACGCAAACGGATTGATTGTTGGAATAAGCGGTGGACTTGATTCGGCGGTCGTTGCCCATCTCATTAGACGGGCATTTCCGGAGAATTCCCTGGGGATTATTATGCCTTGCAAGAGCGATCCGCAAGATGTGGAAGATGCATTGAAAGCGGCGGAAAGCACTGGTATCAATCATTATACAATCGATTTAACCGAGACACACAGGGTGCTGTTTTCAACAATTGAAAAGCAATTGAAGGAAAAAAATGAGTGGAATGAAGAAAAGGCAAGAATCAATGATGCAAATATGAGGGCACGCTTACGTATGACTACGCTTTATTCAGTGGCAGCCAATTTTGGCTATCTCGTTGCCGGAACTGATAATAAAGCGGAATGGTACACCGGTTATTTTACGAAATACGGTGATGGTGGAGCAGACCTGCTCCCTCTTATCCATTTAACGAAAGGGGAAGTCAGGGAAATGGCTGTGGAACTGGGCGTGCCGGAGGAAATTATTCATAAAGCACCCAGCGCGGGACTTTGGGAAGGGCAGACGGATGAAGAAGAAATGGGAACGACCTATGATAAAATCGATAAATTTTTAAAAGGTGAAACGATTCCAGAAAAAGACAGGAAAATCATTGAACGGATGCATAAAGATTCAGAACATAAAAGGAATCTGCCGAAACAGCCGCCGGAATTTGTGTAAAAAGGGCACATGAACACAGGTGCCCTTTTTCATACGTATCCGGTTATGAAAAGGGCATTGGTGGACAAACTAGTAATGGAAAATAATCGGACTCCCGATTCATTCCATGAGGTGATTGTTCTGAAATGAACATTCGTGCATTTTTATTCTTGGTATATATATTTGCCGTTACCGTTTGTTCACCAGCTGTCCATGCAGCTGCGGAAGATCTCAGCACCGGAGTGAAAATTGTCACGCTGGAACGGGTTTATTTAGACGGGGAAAAAAGTGAAGAAAAAATAATTGAACGTCTGTCCGATCAAGAAATCAGGAAAAAATATGCGGAATGGATCATGGTCAGTTCAAATGAGCATACGTACACGTTTAAGAAATACGTTGATGATATTTCACCGTTATTAAAGATGAACGGCTTTTTTGGCTTAACAAAGGAAGGAATGTTATCAATTTTTAACGGAAAACCGGACACAAAAAACGTGATTCATTCATTCTTTCAAATAGATACAAAAAAATTAGAGAGCCAAAAGCAAAAAGAGCTGATGGAAGGAATCCGTGTCCAGACAAAAGATGAGTTTGTCCAGGTGCTGGAAACATTTAAACCGTACCGCATAACGGATTAACAGAATGATTTAAAACTTGGGACAAAAGATTTTACGTAAAAATGTTTACATAGTAAGATAAATAAAAAACATAATTAAATTGTCGGAAGGAGAATGGACTTCTTGTGAAAACAATCAAATTATCACAAATTGTCCGGGAATTTTCGCTGGAAGTATTGGAAGGCGGAGAATACTTGGAACGTGAAATCTCACAGCCGAGAACGCACCGGCCGGGATTGGAATTTATCGGTTATTTTGATTATTTTCCAGTCGGACAAATTCAGATTTTGGGCAGAAAAGAAATTACATATTTACATAAATTAAGTAGGGAAGAACGGCGGATCAGGATCGGAAATGTAGTAAAATATCACCCTCCCTGTTTTATCGTTACTGCAGGACAAACCGGACTCGAATATTTAATGCGTTTTTGCCGGCAGGAAGGAATTCCCCTTCTGCGGACAAATGAGGAAAGCTCGGAATTTATTGATAAACTGAATAACTATTTAAAAAATAAATTGGCCCCGGAAATTGCGATTCACGGTGTTTGTATGAATGTATACGGTGTGGGGGTTTTATTGAGAGGGCGGTCCGGAATTGGAAAAAGTGAAACCGCCCATACCTTGATCGGCCGGGGACACAGGCTAGTAGCGGATGATGTGGTTGTGCTAAAAAAAATCGGTTCAAAAACGATTCTCGGTACCCATAACAAAACGAACAGGGAATTTTTAGCCCTGCGTAATATCGGGCTTCTGAACATTGTACGGATTTACGGAAGAAAAGCATTCCAAGAAGAGACAAGAATTGCGCTGGATATCGAATTATGTCCGTGGAAGGAAGATGAACTGAATAATGAGTTAGAATGGGAACAAAAGTATACAGAATATTTAGGTGTAAAAATACCCCATGTACAAATCCAACTTCAGCCCGGACGTGACGTGGCGGGCCTGGTCGAAGCCGCTTGCACAAATCTTTATTTGCTGCAACAAGGTTACAGTGCAGCCGATGAATTTTTTGAACGGGTACAGGAAGAAATGGAATTAAAGGATGACAGATGATTTTATTCTATAAACTTATTAGTTTAGAGAACTATCTTATTAAAGCTTGAAATACGCTTTAATAAGATAGTTTTTTTATTGTGTTTTTGCATTCTTGATCAGGGATTTGAACATTTTGACCATCCGGTGGACAAAATGTGAATAAATAACAGGAGAATGTATCCAAAATAAACTTTGTCAGCGTTTTCATTCTGAGAAACCGTATGTATTCGGTTACATTTTTGAATCCGTGTAAAGATCTGAGAATAATTTGTGAAACAATTCACAAGTGTATTGTTTTTCATATTTCTGCCTTGTATAATGAACATAGAAACAAACAACAATAACCATAACACAATATGTGAAATACTTCACATTATCTATTCCGGTACGGAATAGCAATTATTTTTCCCCATCCGGGACAAAATATGTCATTATGGGACAAAAAAAGTCCATAAAAATCATCCTAACTTAATTATGGCAGGAGGTCATAACCATGGGCATGAAAACAGTAAAAAAAGAAGAACTAAAAAAAGAAGTGAAGCAGGAAGAAATAAACAAAAATAACTCCTTAAGCGAAATTGACGACTTAGTCGCGAAAGCGTGGAAAGCTCTTGATGAGTTTATGAAACTGGATCAGGAACAAGTTGATTATATTGTAAAAGAAATGGCGTTGGCCGGCCTTAATGAACATATGCGTCTTGCAAAGCTGGCCCATGAAGAAACAAAACGTGGTGTTTATGAAGATAAAATTGTAAAAAACTTATTTGCTACAGAATATATTTACCACGGCATTAAATATGATAAAACCGTCGGTGTGATCCGGGAAAATGATCATGAAGGTTATGTAGAAATCGCCGAACCGGTAGGGGTAATTGCCGGAGTTACACCGGTAACAAACCCGACTTCGACTACGATGTTTAAAAGCCTAATTTCAATAAAAACGAGAAACCCGATTATATTTGCTTTCCACCCGTCGGCGCAAAAATCAAGCGTAGAGGCTGCAAAAGTAGTATTGGAAGCGGCCGTCCGGGCAGGTGCGCCGGAAAACTGCATTCAGTGGATTGAATATCCGGCACTGGAAAAAACGAACTACTTAATGAAACATCCGGGAGTATCGTTAATTTTGGCAACGGGCGGTTCTGGAATGGTCAAGTCCGCGTACAGCTCCGGAAAACCGGCATTGGGCGTCGGCCCCGGAAACGTACCGTGCTACATTGAAAAATCAGCCAATATTAAAAGAGCTGTTAATGATTTAATTCTGTCAAAAACGTTTGACAACGGGATGATTTGTGCATCCGAGCAAGCGGTCATCATCGATAAAGAAATTTATGAAGATGTGAAAAAAGAATTAATTTATCACAATTGCTACTTCCTGTCGAAAGAAGAAAAGAAAAAAGTAGAAAAAACAGTTATGCGGGAAAATGGTACGGTTAATCCGGAAATTGTCGGTCAGTCCGCTTACCGGATTGCGAAAATGGCGGATGTCCAAGTACCGGAAAATACGAAAATTTTAATTGCCGAAACGGAAAAAGTTGGTCCGCAAGAGCCGCTTTCCGGTGAAAAACTGAGCCCGGTACTGGCGTGCTTCAAAGTGAACAGTACTGAAGAAGGTTTCCAGCGGGCAAGTGAAATGCTTGCATATAACGGAATGGGACATTCAGCGGTTATTCATTCCCAAAACGATGATGTAATCCGTCAATTCGGCAGCCGGATGAAAGCAGGAAGAATCATTGTTAATCAGCCGTCTTCCCAGGGTGCGATCGGTGATATATATAACGCTTATATTCCGTCTTTAACATTAGGTTGCGGAACGTACGGCGGCAACTCCGTATCGACAAACGTGGGAACGGTCAACCTTACCAACAAAAAAATTATGGCGAAAAGGCGTGTTAATATGCAATGGTTTAAAGTTCCGCCGAAAATTTATTTTGAAAAAGATTCAACACAATACCTTGAAAAAATGCCGGATATTTCTAAAGCGTTCATCGTTACCGATAAAGATATGGTAAAACTCGGCTATGTTGATAAAGTGTTATATTACTTACGTAAAAGACGGGATTATGTCCACAGTGAAATTTTCAACGATGTTGAAGCTGAACCGTCTGTTGAGACAGTATTAGAAGGCGTGGAAATGATGAATAACTTCCAGCCGGATGTGATCATTGCCCTTGGTGGAGGTTCCGTATTGGATGCGGCAAAAGGAATGTGGCTGTTCTATGAGCATCCGGAAATTGAATTTAACGGAACAAAGCAAAAGTTCATGGATATCCGGAAACGGGTTTACAAATTCCCGCGCCTCGGCAAGAAGTCGAAGTTAGTTTGTATCCCGACAACATCCGGAACCGGATCTGAAGTTACTGCCTTCTCGGTTATTACCGACAATGACCTGGATATTAAATATCCGCTGGCCGATTATGAGTTAACACCTGATGTGGCAATTGTGGATCCGGTTTATACGATGTCGATGCCTCCGTCCATCACGGCTGATACCGGTATGGACGTGTTAACCCATGCCATTGAAGCTTATGTTTCAAATATGGCAAACGACTATACGGACGGTTTGGCGATCAAAGCCATCCAGCTTGTGTTTGAATATTTGCCGAAAGCTTATCATAACGGAAATGACGAACTGGCCAGGGAAAAAATGCATAACGCGTCAACGATTGCAGGTATGGCGTTCTCCAATGCCTTCCTGGGAATTAACCATAGTATCGCCCATAAATTGGGAGCGGCATTTGGAATTCCGCACGGTCGGATGAACTCAATTCTTCTGCCGCATGTTATCCGTTACAATGCCAAAAAACCGGAAAAGTTTGCAACTTTCCCGAAATATGAACATTTTATTGCGGATAAGCGCTACGCTGAAATTGCCAGGTTCCTCGGTCTGCCTGCCCGGACGACGGAAGAAGGTGTTGAAAACTTAGTCAATGCAGTGATTAAGCTGGCCAAAGAAATTAATATGCCGTTAAGCATGAAAGAATGCGGTGTTAAAGAAGAAGAACTGGAGGCGCAAATTAAAGAGCTGGCCGACCGGGCATTTGAGGACCAATGTACGACCGCCAACCCGAAAATGCCGCTCGTCAGCGAGCTCGAAGAAATCATCCGTTCGGCTTATAAAGGTGTTTAATATAACAAGGATCGGAGGGACAGTCTGTTGGGTACAGACTGTCCCTCTTCTCTTTTTTTGTCCGGTTATGGTAAAATGTTCACAGTGACAGAGGGAGAGGATTTTGTGTACGAGTATATTACAGGAACGGTAAAATATATCAGTCCCGAATATATTGTTGTCGAAAACAATGGAATCGGGTACAGGATTTTTACACCGAATCCGTATATTTTTCAAACCGGAGAAAAGAAACAAAAAATTTATACATATTTCCATGTACGGGAAGACGCCCAAATCTTATACGGTTTTCAGACACTGGAAGAAAAAAACTTTTTTCTGAAATTAATCGGTGTTTCCGGAATCGGTCCCAAAAGTGCATTAGCTATTTTGGCAGCCGGCAAACCATCGGAAATCGCCACTGCCGTTGAACAGGAAAATGAAAAATTTTTAATGACGTTTCCGGGTGTGGGCAAAAAAACGGCGAGACAAATTATTTTGGATTTGAAAGGAAAATTAGACGAATTCATTGAATTGCCGGTTGAAAAAGAAACCGTCCAGGAAGAACCGGAAACGGATGATAAAGCGTTTCAAGAGGCGATGCTGGCATTGGAGGCCCTCGGGTATTCAAACAGAGAGATCCGCCGGGTGGCAAAACAATTGAAGGAAAAAGATTTATCAACGGATGAATATATTAAGCTTGCGTTAAAAAAACTATCACAGTTCTGACTGAGTGCTGTTTATTTTGGTACATTCCACTAATAGAGAGGGGGGGATGATTGTGGAAAACCGGATCGTTTCTGAGCAGGCCGACAGTGAAGACTTATCCCTGGAGCAGCATATCCGGCCCCGCTCCTTTGACCAATATATCGGTCAGAAACAAGTGAAGGATAATTTAAAAATATTTATTGAAGCGGCAAAAATGAGAAATGAAACATTGGATCATGTTCTTTTATACGGTCCGCCGGGTCTGGGAAAAACAACCTTAGCCGCTATTATTGCCAATGAGATGGGCGGTGAATTGCGTACAACATCCGGACCGGCAATCGAAAGGCCCGGAGATTTGGCTGCAATTTTAACAGCGGTGGAACCCGGGGATGTTTTATTTATTGATGAAATCCACCGGTTACCCCGGTCTGTGGAAGAGGTGCTTTACCCGGCAATGGAGGATTTTTGCCTGGATATTGTGATCGGTAAAGGGGCGAGTGCCCGCTCCATCCGGATTGATCTGCCGCCTTTTACACTTGTCGGAGCAACGACAAGGGCCGGAGCATTATCCGCTCCTTTACGGGATCGGTTCGGGGTCATCAGCCGTCTTGAATATTATAAACCGGAAGAATTACAACAAATTGTGAACCGGACAGCATCCATATTAGAGACAGAAATCGATGATGAGGCTTCGCGGGAAATCGCCCTCCGCTCACGGGGCACACCGCGGATTGCCAACCGTTTGCTAAGAAGGGTCCGTGATTTTGCCCAGGTAAAGGGAAATGGAATGATCACCGGGGAACTTGCCAGGGAATCGTTAAATTTATTGCAAGTAGACCGTTTAGGATTGGATCATATCGATCATAAATTATTAAAGGGAATTATTGAAAAATTCAAGGGCGGACCGGTCGGACTGGATACGATTGCGGCGACAATCGGTGAAGAAGCAGAAACAATTGAAGATGTGTATGAACCGTATTTACTGCAAATCGGCTTTTTACAACGGACTCCCCGGGGAAGAATGGTTACGGATGCGGTGTATAAACATTTTCAAATGGAGGTACCGGAAACATGAGCGGCATTGGAAAAATATTCATGATGATCGGTGTCATTATTTTTGTCGCGGGACTTCTGATGCAGTATACGAAAATCGGCCGGCTGCCCGGGGACATCGTCATTCAAAAAGGGAATACGACCTTTTATTTCCCGATCATGACCTCTATATTATTGAGCGTGGTTCTTTCTTTCCTATTTTTCATTATTAACAGATTCAGATAGAAGTTGGTGGAATGATGAATATAAAAGATTTTGATTACGATTTACCGGAAGAGTTAATTGCGCAAAAGCCGTTGAAAAACCGGACGGAAAGCCGTCTCCTCGTTCTTGATAAACGGACCGGGGAAATCGAACATAAAAAGTTTGCTGACATAACGGATTATTTAGATCCGGGTGATTGTCTCGTACTCAATGATACGAAAGTGATGCCGGCCCGTTTGTTCGGAATCAAGCAGAATACGGGTGCACATATTGAGGTCCTTTTATTAAAGCAGCTTGGGGACGACCGTTGGGAAGCATTGGTCAAACCCGGTAAACGGGTGAAACCCGGAACAGTTATCGAATTTGGCGAAGGAATTTTACGGGCCGAATGTGTCGATGTGTTAGAATACGGCGGCCGGGTTATTGAATTTAAATATGACGGGATTTTTTATAAAATTTTGAACCAGCTTGGGGAAATGCCGCTTCCCCCGTACATAAGAGAACGGCTGGAAGATCGTGACCGGTATCAGACGGTTTTCGCCCGGAAAACAGGTTCAGCGGCGGCTCCGACCGCTGGGCTTCATTTTACCCGAGAATTGCTGGACCAAATTCAAAATAAAGGCGTACATATTGCATTTATAACCTTGCATGTCGGACTGGGAACATTCCGGCCGGTTACCGTGGAGAAGATCGAGGAGCATATTATGCATGAAGAATTTTATCAAATGGATGCCGGAACGGCACAATTATTAAATGAGGTCAGGAAAAAGGGCGGCAGGATTATTCCCGTCGGCACCACTTCAACCCGGACGCTGGAAACTATTGCATCCCGCCACGGGGGAACATTCATAGCCGAAAGCGGTTGGACCGATATTTTTATTTATCCCGGATATGAATTTAAAGCAACCGATTGTTTAATCACTAACTTTCATTTACCGAAATCCACTTTGCTCATGCTGGTGTCGGCGTTGGCGGGAAGAGAAAATGTCATGCGTGCATATAAAACCGCCGTCACGGAACGGTACCGGTTTTTCAGTTTTGGCGATGCAATGTTCATAAAATAATTTGCAGTAACGGATGAAAATGAAGAAAGGAGCAGCAAGATTGGCGGTAATAAAATATGAATTATTGAAAAAAGACAAACAAACCGAAGCAAGGTTGGGCATATTACATACACCGCACGGATCTTTTGAAACACCAATATTTATGCCCGTCGGAACGCTCGCAACCGTTAAAACTATGTCGCCGGAAGAATTAAAAGAAATCGGCGCTGGAGTGATTTTGAGCAATACGTATCATTTATGGCTCCGGCCGGGACATGACATTATTAAGGAAGCCGGCGGTCTGCATAAATTTATGAATTGGGACCGGGCGATTTTAACAGATTCCGGCGGATTTCAAGTTTTTAGCTTGAGCAAGTACCGGAAAATTGAAGAAGAAGGGGTACATTTCCGGAATCACCTGAACGGGGATCGGTTATTTTTAACTCCAGAAAAAGCGATTGAAATTCAAAACGCCCTCGGTGCCGATATTATTATGGCCTTCGATGAATGCCCGCCTTATCCGGCGGAATATGATTATATGAAACAATCGGTTGAACGCACCTCCCGTTGGGCGGAAAGATGTTTAAAAGCCCACAAACGGCCGGATGAGCAAGGTTTATTCGGAATCGTGCAGGGCGGTGAATATGAGGATTTACGTAAATTGAGCGCGGAACATTTAACTTCCCTCGATTTTCCAGGTTATGCAATCGGCGGTCTTTCCGTCGGTGAGCCGAAAGATGTTATGAACCGGGTGCTGGAGTTTACAACACCGCTCTTGCCGGAAGACAAACCCCGTTATTTGATGGGGGTCGGTTCACCGGATTCATTGATTGACGGCGTAATCCGCGGGATCGATATGTTTGACTGTGTGCTGCCGACCCGGATTGCCCGGAACGGAACGGTTATGACTTCAAAAGGAAGACTTGTTGTAAAAAATGCAGCCTATGCCCGGGATTTGCGTCCGCTTGACGAAAATTGCGATTGTTACACCTGCCGGAATTA
This sequence comes from uncultured Bacillaceae bacterium, assembly GCA_937934645.1. Lineage (GTDB taxonomy): Bacteria > Bacillota > Bacilli > Bacillales > Caldibacillaceae > CALGYZ01. The sequence goes on from CALGYZ010000063.1 coordinate 34,204, forward strand.
CACCCGCGCTTACATCCGTCATCTGGTTCATACCAATGAAATACTCGGATTTCGTTTATGTACTTACCATAACTTGTATTTTCTGATAAAATTAATGGAGCAAGTTCGCCAGGCGATTCGGGAAGATCGGCTTGGAGACTTCAGAGAGGAATTTTTTGAACAGTACGGGTTTAATAAACCTGACGCGAAAAACTTTTAATCAGGAAAGGAGGTTTCACCGTGAGCCAAACTACATACAGTATTATTATGCTGATTGTGTTCTTTGCCATCTTCTACTTCCTTTTAATCAGACCGCAGCAAAAACGGCAAAAAGAAGTACAAAAAATGCAAGCCGGTTTGCAAAAGGGAGATAAAGTCGTGACCATCGGCGGATTACATGGCTTTATTGATTCCATTGATGAAAATACAGTGGTCATTAAATGCGGGGACGGCAGCCGTCTGACATATGACCGGAGTGCCGTCCGGGAAGTATTGGAAAAAGCAGATAAATCTTAAAAATTAACGCCTTCAAACAGCCGGTTTTCCCGGTTGTTTGAAGGTTTTTTATTTTCGTT
>CALGYZ010000064.1 GCA_937934645.1 uncultured Bacillaceae bacterium
GTAAATCTGCTCCCTTCGGGGTTCGGCGGTTCGAATCCGTCCCCCTCCACCATTTTAAAATTGATAAATGTATACTAGTATTTAAATTTGTTCATACTGACATGAATAATTTTTAATAAAAGTATTGTTTTTTGAAATCATTACAACGCCATGTCCTTTCCAAGATTACCCCTTGGAATTGTCACGATCTCCTGATTTTGCAGTCCGGAGTTCTTTTTAAAAGAACTCCGGACTTTTTTCTTTTTTAGAAATGATTTTCTGATGGTTCTACATATCATGTATTAAAGTAAAAAACGGGAAATGAGTCTTCATTTTTTGTATACTTTATTTATATTTAAAGAGGTCATTCAGAGAAAGTATTGTAGGTACAGGGGGTGAATCGCATGAACTTATTTCAAAAGGAAAGATGGAAAAATACGTTATTGGAAACGTTGGAAATTGATATTGTTGAAATAAGTGAAAACCGTGTTGTAGCAACAATGCCTGTTAATGAAAAGACCCGCCAGCCGATGGGGTATTTACACGGAGGTGCTTCTGTTGCATTGGCTGAAACCGTTGCCAGTATCGGGGGGTATAATTTGGTTGATCATAAACGGGAGTATGTTGTCGGGTTAGAAATCAACGCAAATCATATCCGCTCAAAAAGAGACGGAACGATTACCGCAGTCGGAACCCCGCTTCACCGTGGAAGAACAACGCAAGTTTGGGAAGTAAAAATTATCGATGAGAACGGAAAATTAATCAGTGTTTCCCGCTGTACACTCGCTGTATTGCAATTAGAAAAATAGCAACCGTAATCATTATAAGTTCCGACAGAATTGTTCATTTCTATTTCATTCCAGGTGGACATTATACATATAAATTTTATATATCATCACCTGGATGAATTTAAACCGGAATGTGAATTTTACGGAGAGGAAGATGTTTCGTGGGGAAACACATTACCATAATCGGCGCTTCCATGCATTGGGGACAACCGCGGAAAGGCGTTGATATGGGTCCGGATGCCATCCGTTACGCCGGTGCCGTTGAGAAGTTAAAAAATCTCGGGCTTCAAGTGGAAGATCTGGGAAATATAAATCCGGACATAAAAAGGAAAAAGGTTGACTGTGCAGGCAAGCTTAATAACCTGAGTGAAGTAACGGAATTCAATATAAGACTGGCGGAAGAAACAAATAAAATTGCAGCCGGGAAATCATTTCCCCTTATATTGGGAGGCGACCACAGCATTGCCATCGGAACAGTTGCCGGGATATCCCATCATTATAAAAATCTTGGCATCATCTGGTTTGATGCCCATGGTGACCTGAACACCCCGGAAACGTCACCGTCCGGAAATATACACGGAATGCCTCTTGCGGTCAGTTTAGGTTTTGGAGAACAAATATTAACAGAAATTGGCGGGTATCGTCCGAAAGTCAAAGCGGAAAATATTGTTTTAATCGGTGTAAGGGAGCTGGATGACGGAGAAAAAACATTGATTCGTCATGAGCAGATAAAAGTGTATACCATGCAAGATGTGAATCGTTACGGTATGCGGACAGTGATGGAAGAAACGATACAGTATTTCCAAAAGCAGCAGACAGACGGCGTTCATTTATCCTTTGATTTGGACAGTGCAGATCCTTTTTATGCTCCCGGTGTCGGAACCCCGGTTGCGGGCGGTTTAAGCGACCGGGAATGCCGTTTAGCCATGGAAATGCTGGCAGGGTCCAATTTGGTTACATCTGCTGAGTTTGTTGAAGTAAATCCGCTGTTGGATGACCGGAACAAAACCAGTTCTCTCGCAGCGGACTTAATTGCGTCCCTGTTCGGGGAACGTCTTTTACAGGAAAA
>CALGYZ010000065.1 GCA_937934645.1 uncultured Bacillaceae bacterium
TTGGTCGAACAACTGGTGAATGGAGGCAGGATGGTGATCCCAGTCGGTCCGCCACATCTGCAGGAACTGCAGCTGATTACAAAAACCGCTGAAGGGGATATCCAAACAAAAACCGCAGGATGGGTTCGATTTGTCGAACTGAAAGGCGAATACGAAAAATAACAGGTTGTGGAGGTTAACCAAGAACAATAAGGCAGTCCATCTAGCGGGGAAGGAGCCATCTTTCCTGCTTTTTTTGCTTGTAACGAAATCCAATAGCGACCTACAACAATAGACTGAATATTGTTGAAGTGCTAAGATAATAGAAACGAAAAAATTAATCCAAAGGGGGCTTTTTCATGAAAGCGATTCAGATGCAAGCGTTTGGCGGGCCGGAAGTATTGCAGCTACAGGAAGTGGCGGAGCCTGTACCAGGTAAAAATGAAGTAAGGGTTCGTCTGTATGCAGCGGGTGTCAATCCAAGTGAAGCCTATATCCGGACAGGAACGTATCAATATGTACCGGAATTACCCTATACCCCCGGTTTTGACGGGGCGGGGGTTGTTGATGCTGTCGGTGAAGGGGTTGAACGTGTAAAAGTCGGTGACCGTGTCTTTGTTGCGGCACTTCCAGCGGAAAAAAATACAGGAACATATGCAGAAAAAGTGGTTTGTGATGCGGATGCGGTTCATCCACTGCCGGATTTTATTTCGTTTGAGCAAGGGGCTGCTTTGGGAGTTCCCGCATTGACTGCGTATCGTGCTCTTTTCCAACGGGCGAAAATCAAGCCGGGAGAAACGGTGCTGATCCATGGTGCCAGTGGCGGGGTCGGAACATTGGCTGTCCAAATGGCTTCAGGAATCGGTGCAAAAGTCATTGGAACGGCAAGTACATCTGAAGGAAAAGAATTGGTGAAAGAAGCCGGTGCGCTTCATGCCATCGATCATTTGACAGACGATTCGCTTGATGAAGTCCGCGCACTGACAAACGGGAAGGGACCCGATGTGATTATTGAGTTTTTAGCAAATGTCAACTTGGAAAATGATTTAAAGGTGTTGGCCTCTTACGGCCGGATTGTTGTTGTAGGGAATCGTGGAACATTGGAGTTTAATCCGCGTTTAACGATGAAGAAAGAGGCAGATATTTACGGAATGAACTTATTTAATGCAAGGGAAGATGAATATAATGAAAGTCTGCAAGGCGTCGCAGCCTTTTTAAAAATCGGCCTGATTAAGCCGGTTGTTGGCGACCGGTTGCCTTTAAGTGAGGCAAAGAAAGCCCATGAACAGATTTTGACGAAAAAAAGCCGCGGAAAAATGATCTTAACGATTTAAAGAAAAAGATTTCCTTCTGTATAGTTGCGGATCGTTGATGAAGGGTACGGCTTAAAGGGAAAAAGAGGATCTGAAAGACGTATCCATTCCAGATTACTTTTGATTAATGAATAAACGAATCCGGCAACGTTGCTAGAGATGTCGCATGATTTTTTTGATAGGAATTTCTTTCAGTAGTGCAAATATACCTTTCCTTTCGGACAAGTGTTTATATAAAGTAAGAAAATAAGCAAATCTTTTTATCAGCTGAAACGGAACCTAACACTTTTTCGTGAAAACCATAAAGGGATAAAAAACAGATCAAAAAGTTAGTCTGTAGAATGATCATTTGAATCCATTTGGATGATCAGTTATACTGGATTGGAGAAATGGTTTACAAAAATGTGTATGGTTGTGAATTTCAGGTAACGATAAAAATTAAAAACTCGTGTCCTCCTAAGGGATGCGAGTTTTTTTATCATATATCAGACGCAGGAAAAGGTGAACATGATTTAGCCGTTGGGGATCAATCTATCGTAAGAAAATATTTTTGGATTGGGACCGGTTTTCCTGTTGCAATGGTGGAATGGGCCGGGAGGATGTTACAATACACAGGAGGAAACAATATGTTTACGATACGCGGGGAGTACAATTCAGCGAAAGTTTTTGCCGATGCATTAGACGAAAATGCTACACAGCAAATTCTTAAGCTTTGCAATCAACCGTTTGTGGAAAGCAGTAAAATCAGGATTATGCCTGATGCGCATGCAGGTGCAGGATGCACAGTCGGAACAACGATGACGATTAAAGACAAAGTCGTGCCAAACCTGGTCGGGGTGGATATAGGTTGCGGAATGATGGTTGCGGTAATTGATGCTCATAAAGATGAAATTAACTTCGACCAATTGGATGAGGTCATTCGAAAATATATACCGAGCGGATTCAATATCCGGAACACCCCTCATCCGCTGGTGTCTGAAACCCGTATTCATGATGTGATCGCTCCGGTCGACCGTGACAGAGCGGAGAAGTCCATCGGGACACTCGGCGGCGGAAACCATTTTATTGAATTAAACGAATGGGATGATCAGGTAGCCCTTGTTGTCCACAGCGGTTCCCGCCACTTTGGAAAGCAAATTGCCGAATATTACCAGGATTTGGCTTACAATGAATTGACAGAAAAAGTGAAGGAAAAACAATCTCGGATTGAAAAACTGAAAAAAGAAGGCAGACATGATGAAGCCCAACAAGTTCTTGAAGAATTAAAAGAACTGAAAACACCGAAGGATTTAGCTTATCTTCAAGGGGATTCATTTAAGGCCTATATGCATGACATGGAGATTGCCCAGGAATATGCAATGTTGAATCGCAAAGCCATGATTCAGGAAATCGTCAAACATATGGATTGGAGTATCATAGACAGTTTCACAACGATTCACAACTATATTGATATGGAAAATATGATTCTCCGCAAGGGAGCCATTTCCGCCCAAAAAGGGGAGCGGGTGATTATTCCGATGAATATGCGTGATGGCAGTATTATTGCCGTTGGAAAAGGAAATCCGGACTGGAACTATTCCGCTCCGCACGGGGCAGGAAGAATCATGTCCCGTTCAAAAGCTAGGAGAAAATTATCTGTTAATGAATTTAGAAAGACGATGAAGGGAATCTGGAGCACTTCCGTCGGCCGCGGCACCCTTGACGAAAGCCCGATGGCATACAAGCCAATGGATGATATCATTAAACACACAGATGATACCATTAAGATTGAGAAAATTATCAGACCGATCTATAACTTTAAGGCTAGTTGATCCAATCTATTGATTCTCTTAATTTTCAAAATGATCCACGCCCAATGGAAAAAAGAAATACTACAACGGGATTTTCCTGACAAACTGGCCCTGTGTAAAAACAGGGCCAGTTTTTTTAGCTATCGGTTCGGCTATGCTGGAAGAGAATACCACATTCTTGGCAAATTTTCGAAAAATGCAATTTTCTCCCTTTTGTACTTGAATGCACGAAAAATTATGGTATTATTAAAAATAATTTAATAATACTGTAAAAATATCAATATATGATTACCTTTTACTATCAACAGAAAGGTTTTGCAAGATGGAACAGATTTCCAGAAAAATTAAAGAACTGCGTTTAAAACATGACATGACTTTAAAAGAATTAAGTGATGCCACAGGTCTTTCTGTCAGCTTTTTATCACAGGTTGAAAGAGGGAGCACTTCCTTAGCACTAACTTCGCTGAAAAAGATTGCGGATACCTTCAATGTGCCGATGTATCATTTCTTTGAAGAACCGGAAAATTGGCGCTTTCTTTTAAAAAAAGAAGAACAAAAACCTTTTCAAATTACAGGATCGGATTACACCTATATCCGGCTGGCCGGAAAATTTTCCAATATGCGGCTGGAACCGATGATTGTTCGTGTGCCACCCTGTGATTATTACCGGGAAAAAACACAACATTCGGGGGAAGAGTTTTTCTATGTGTTAAGCGGAAAGATTGTCTTTAAGATTGGCAAGGAAGAGTTCCAGTTAACGGCAGGAGACAGCATCCATTATCCGTCGGAAGTTCCGCATGCATGGAAAAATCCTGGCAAGGAGGATGCCGTTCTTCTATGCGTGCTGACGCCGACGATCTTTTAACATCTGGGCAAGAATTACATTATTTTTCAGAAAAATTTAAATAGGAGGAATAATCATGCGCGTAGCGACGGATATCGGAGGGACGTTTACCGATTTAGTTTATTTGGATGAAAACGGAAAGATCCAAGTGGCTAAAAGTCATACGACACCGCCGAATTTCGAAAAAGGGGTCATGAATGTATTAAAAGAAGGCGGAGTTGATTTGGCCGGAATGTCTACGTTTATCCACGGGACAACCGTGATTATTAATGCATTGACGGAAAGAAAGGGAGCCAAAACCGGGCTCATCACGACAAAAGGTTTTCGGGATGTGCTCGAAATCGCCCGGGGGAACCGTCCGGACCTCTTTAATATCCGCTATAAAAAACCGGAGCCGTTTGTGGAAAGGTATTTGCGGCAAGAAGTCGAGGAACGGATGAATTATAAAGGGGAAGTCCTGACACCTCTCAATGAAGAAGATATCAAAACGGTTGTAGAGTATTTCAAAAAAGAAGACGTCGAAGCGATTGCGGTTTGCTTTTTGCATGCATATGCCAACCCGGCCCATGAAAAACAAGCGGTAAAAATCATTAAAGAACTATGGCCGGACGTTTATGTCACCGCCTCCCATGAAGTGACGAAAGAGTGGCGGGAGTATGAACGGACTAATACGGCCGTATTCAATGCTTACGTTCAGCCGATTGCAACAGCTTATATCGATCAGCTTCACGGGGAATTGAATGAAGATTCGCCGTCCTCGCAAAAGTTTATTATGCAATCGAACGGGGGAACGACCACTTTTGCTGAGGCGAAAAAGGTGCCGATTAATATGGTCGAATCGGGCCCTGTTGCGGGCATTTACGGTGCAGCCGTGTTAGGCAAACTCATTGGTGAAAAAAATATCATTGCCTTTGATATCGGTGGAACCACTGCAAAAATGTCTTTGATCGAAAATGGTGAGGTCAAAGTTTCCACGGACTACTATATTGAAAAAAATGACCGCAGTGCGGGATATCCAATCAAAACGCCCGTTGTCGATATTGTAGAAATCGGTAATGGAGGCGGTTCCATCGCTTGGATTGACGAAGCCGGTTCCTTAAAAGTCGGACCGCAATCCGCCGGGGCATTACCGGGCCCTGTGGCATACGGACTCGGAGGAACAGAGCCCACCACAACGGATGCTAATCTGTTGACCGGAAGGCTTTCGGCGAAAAATTTTGATTATGACGTGGACATGGACCGAGTACGTAAAGCGATTAAAGAAAAAATCGCCGATTATTATGAAATTTCCCCGGAAGAAGCGGCGATGGGGATGATCCGGATTGCCAATTCGAATATGCTGAATGCCTTGAAGCTCATTTCAGTCCGGAAGGGACATGACCCGAAGGAATTTACGATCGTAGCCTTTGGAGGCGGTGGTTCGATGCATGCGCCAGCTTTGGCCAAAGAACTCGGGGTGAAAAAAGTCGTTGTTCCATTGGCATCACCGGTGTTTTCCGCTTGGGGCATGTTAATGACTGATCTGCGTCATGATTACATTAAAACGTATATTCGCCGTTTCAGTCAGCTTGATTTGGCTGATATTCAAAATCAATGGAAGGAAATAGAGGAACAGGCCATCCGCCAGTTTAACAATGAAGGCATTTCAAATGATAAGGTGGAATTCCAACGATTCGCCGACCTCCGTTATCTGGGGCAGGAACACACGGTGAAAGTACCTGTACCGTCAGGCGCTTGGAGCGAAGATGATAAAAAAGTGATTATTCAAAAGTTCCATGCACTCCATGAAAAGAATTACAGTTTCCGTTTGGAAGAAGCCGATGTTGAAATTGTGAATTTGCATTTGACGGCCTATGGCAAAGTTCCGAAACCGGAGATTAAGAAGGTTGAACGAAATTCCACATTGGAAGAAGCGAAAATCGAGACGCGGCCTGTCTATTTTGAAGATGTCAACGATTGGGTGCAAACTGATGTCTATAACCGCGATTTGTTGCCGGTAAATAAAGTCATCCAGGGGCCGGCGATTGTTGAAGAAAAATCGGCGGTGACCGTCGTTTACCGCGGTCAAACGGTCAAACTTGATGAATACGGGAACTTAATTGTCGAAACGGAGGGAGAATAAATGACGGTAAAAACACACGAAATTGACCCGTTTACATTGGAAATTGTCAAAGATTCGTTGCTGGCCATCGGGGATGAAATGTTTATTGCTTTGGCCAAAACCTCGATGAGCCCGATTATTTATGAAGTATTAGACTATGCCAGCGGTTTAACCGATGCCAGGGGCCAATTGCTGACCCAAGGAAATGGTGTGACCGGATTTATCGGTATGCTTTCGTTTATGGTGAAGGAGACAATCGAAAAGTATGGGAAGAAGGGGGATCTTCAGCCCGGGGATATTATTATTACGAATGATCCTTACGGGGGCGGCGGTTCGCATTTGTCCGATGTGGGGCTTGTGATGCCCATCTTTTATGAAGGGGAACTTATTGCTTTTTCAGCTAATAAAGCCCACTGGACAGAGGTAGGTGGAAAAGACCCGGGTTCCTTTACTAACGACGCCACGGAAATATTTCAGGAAGGCCTGCAATTTCCTTGTGTGAAACTGTATGAAGCAGGGAAAATCAACCAGGCTCTTGTGGAAATGATTAAAGCCAATGTCCGTTTTCCTGATTTATCCCTCGGAGATCTGTATGCCCAGGTGGCTGCTTTAAAAACCGGTGAAAAGCGGATGAAAGAGCTTTGTCAAAAATACGGGAAAGAAGTGATCAAAGCTTCCATTGAACATTTATTAGACCATGGGGAAAAAATCTCCCGCATCGCTTTATCGACGTTGCCGAAAGGAACGTTCACGGCTGAGAGTGTTGTCGATACGGACGGTATCGGAAACGGCCCGTTTCCGATTAAAGTGAAAGTGACGATTACCGAAGATGAGTTTGTTTGTGATTTCCGCGGCAGCAGCCCGCAGGTCCCCGGACCGGTCAATTGTTCCTATACGGGGCTTGTATCTGCGGTGCGTACTATTTTTCTGGCGGTGACCAATCCAAGCCAGGATGTGAATGACGGTGTATTCCGGCCGTTAAAAGTAATCGTCGACAAAAAATCGATTATGTCCGCCGAAAGACCGGCTCCGATGTCGAACTATTTTGAAACCCTTTGTGCATCCGTCGATTTAGTATGGAAGGCCCTGGCTCCGCATATGCCTGAACGATTATCGGCCGGACATTTGGCTTCGATTTGTGCGGTGACACTGACAGGAAATCATCACGATACAGGCGAACCGTTTTTAATTGTTGAGCCTTCCGTCGGCGGCTGGGGCGCGTCCCCGGGACAGGACGGTGCGAGTGGCCAATTTTGCGTATCTGATGGGGAAACGTATAATATTCCAGTTGAAATTGCGGAAACACGCTATGGGGTTTTGGTTGATGAATACCGTTTACGGACCGATGATGGAGCAGGGGCGGGAGAATATATCGGCGGAAAAGGTGTCATTCGTTCATACCGGGCGTTGTCAGATGGACAAGCGGCGACGGTCACCTTCGGACATCATGTTATTAAACCGTGGGGTATTCACGGCGGCCATGACGGGTCACCCAATGAATTTTATGTCGTGAAAGCATCTGGTGAAGTGGATGGGCCGTATGGCGTATATGCCCGCTATCCGCTTCAGAAAAATGACGTCTTAAAGCTCGTCACCGCAACCGGCGGCGGCTATGGCGACCCGTATAAACGCCCGGCCGCCCAAGTGGCGAAAGATGTGAAAAACGGCTACTTCACGGTTGAACAAGCTCGGGATTTATTCGGGGTGGAAGTCGATCCGGAAACCTTTACGTACCGTGAATTGGATATCCGTCAGGACCGAGAATAACCATATTTAGTTTTTTCGATATGTAAAATGAAGCAGCGGGAACACGATGTCCTGCTGCTTCATTTCGTCATTGGGATTTTAATTTCGGATGCCACCATAGCCATGGTGACGGGGATAATCACCGGTTATGTAACAAAGTACGTCGTTCCATTCGGTTTGCCCGCTGTCCAGTCGTTGTTTGTGACGGGAGTGGTTTACTATATCGCGATGAAAGTTAAGGCAAAAGTGGCGCTGGACCGATTAACTACCGTGCATTCGAATGAAAATGCCATGGAACTGGAGGGATAACATACGCCGGCATTGTTTAATATTGTCGATTTAAAGAAATTTGATAAAGATTTATTGCTAAAAATGACAAAGCAGGATTATTTGTTACAGCAATAGTCTGTCCCAGAAAAGGACAGACTTTTTTATTCTGCTTTCCCAGTTAGGGTGTGGGTTTCGTGAAAGAATACATAACCAGAAATCAGATCTGTTCCGTGTCAAATATAAGTATGTAAGTGTTAACGGGATTCAGATAGTTTACGGATCATAAGCAGCTGTGATAAAGTCGAACTTAAAAGATATATTAAAAAAGTATAAGTAGAAGTTGGGTAGAATAATAAGTGCACTAATTGTAGAGTATGTTCTGTGATTTCTTTATGTAAAATAAATTATATTAAAATATTTTCGTAAGTTGAAAAACCTCGGATAATAAGATAAGATTGGAACGTAATAACTGCGGTCTTCGATTATTTAGGAGGAAACTGATATGGCAGTAAAACTTATCGCGGTAGATATGGATGGTACTTTTCTTAATGACCGGATGGAATATAATTATGATCGATTTTATAAACTGTTTTTAAAAATGAAGGAACATGGCATTCGCTTTGTGGTTGCAAGTGGAAACCAGTATTATCAGTTAAAATCCTTTTTCGGCGGTTTGCAAGAGGAAATTAGTTATGTTGCTGAGAACGGTGCTTTCGTTGTTGATCAAGGAGAAGAACTATTTTCTATTGATATACCAAAAAATCATGTCAGGATGATTTTAGAAGAACTTTTGGCACATAAACATTTATCCGTTGTTTTGTGCGGGAAGGAGAGCGCTTACGTCCATGAAAGCGTATCTGATGATTTTTTTACAACGATGAATAAATTTTATCATCGCCTGAAAAGGGTGGAAAATTTTGAAGATGTGAATGATCAAATTTTAAAGTTTGCATTATTGTGTTCTGAAAGTGAAACTACACAATTATTAGATACACTCCGCGACCGGATTGGCGGAATCATAACGCCTGTATCAAGCGGTTATGGGAGTATCGATTTAATTGTTCCGGGAATCCATAAAGCATACGGTATTCAATTGTTGCAGAAAAAGTGGAATATTCAAGATGAAGAGACAATGGCATTTGGAGATTCGGGGAATGACATTGAAATGTTGAAACATGTACAATATGGAATTGCCATGGAAAATGCCAGTCCCGAAGTAAAGGAAATTGCAAAATATACGGCACCTTCTAATAATGATGAGGGTGTATTGGAAATAATTGAACAATATTTTGAAAGAGAAGGACCCTTTAAAGACCAGTGATTACTTTTTGAATGTGCCGGGCTGATTGCGGAAGCATGCGAGTTTGGAAGCGTCTGTCCTGAAAATGGACAGGCTTTTTTTACCCTGTACATATACGGATTCAATTTATGGTGAATCATTTTTGTTTAATCATTTTGAAAAATACGATGGCAGGTGTTTCTTTATTTTCTATAACTTTATTCACTTTTCTGAAAATGGTACAAATCGTATAATAGATTTAAAAAAACATTTTATACGAGGGGGAGACAAGTGAGGAAATTCTTATTTCTAATCCTGTTTTCCTTTCTAATTTTGGGCGGATGTAGTGAAAACGCGGAGGATGTTTCCCAGCCTGAAACCGATCAGGAAGTTGCGGAAACGGTGGCAGATAAAGAGAAAGAGCAGAAAGCGGAAACATCCAAAAAGAAAGAAGCAGATGAAAAAAGTAATGAGAAGAAAAATGAAGGCGCTGAAAAAAAGGAGCCATCAACTGCTAAAGATCAAGAATTCAATGGGAACCGGATTCCGGTTGAACTGGTCTATGTGATTGATGGAGACACGATTAAAGTTAGATATACTGACCCGGACACAGGTGTAAGTTCAGAAGAAACGCTCAGATACTTGCTTTTGGATACACCCGAAACGAAAAAACCAAATTCCTGCGTTCAACCATTTGGGAAAGAAGCAGCAAGCCGGAACGAGCAATTATTGCAGAGCGGAAAAATTACCATCGAGTTTGACGGACCGGAACGTGACAAATACGGGAGACTATTGGCTCATGTATTTGTAGACGGCGTTTCTGTCCAGGAAACTTTGCTTGAAGAAGGATTGGGACGGATTGCGTATGTTTACGATCCGCCATATAAATACATGGAGCAGTACAAACAAGCTGAACAAAGAGCAAAAAACAACGGTAAAAAAATTTGGAGCAGAAGCGGATATGTAACCGACAGCGGATTTAACGGCTGTGAGGATGGCGGTTCAACCGCTAAGAAAAATAACACATCCGGTACTGATGGTTCAACACTAAGCTCTAATACTGGTACGGGTTCTGGTTCCAATACAGGAAGCAATACCGGAACAACGCAACACTTTCAAAATTGCACGGAATTGAGAAAAGTCTATCCAAAGGGTGTACCTGCCGGTCATCCGGCTTACCAGCCGAAAATGGACCGGGATAAAGATGGCTGGGCATGTGAACGATAACAGGAACGAAAGGGCAGAGAGTTTTCTCTGCTCTTTTTTATGCAACGATTATCAAAGATTTCTGACAACTTTGCAATTTGAAAGGATTTTTGTTCAAATTCAGGGGATTTCTGATTTTATATTCGGTTATTAGCTAAAAGAATAGTTGGAAAAATATCACAATAAATGATCATTTGAATAGTTTTATTTCACTCATTCCTGCTATTATGAAAAAATAACGATTCTCGAAAGGAGGTTAAGAAAATAATTGAATACAAGCTCGTGAAAATAAAGTTTAACAAACGGAATATTATTGATGGATTTTTGAAAGATCTGTACAACAGAGACGGGACAGCAACCATTTTTAGCACTGAGGAATGATAAAAAGGAATTTTTCAAATTAGATCCATCCGTACCAAAAAGAAATTTGAAGCATATTTTTGTAATTGATGACCCCAATGTTTTAGGGAGATTTTTAATGATGTGGAGAAGTTTGACCATCATGATGAACGGATGGAAAATGAGCGGGAACCTGAAGATTTATGCCGTTATCCGGTGGATGAACGTGCGTTGGTCAAGATGTATGGGAAGGAAAATGGTTAAATGTTCTTCTTTATAAAAAAATGGGGGGAAAATGGAGCGGTGGAGTATACCTTTCAAGGAGAATGCTGCAGGTTGTTATTATACTAGATGTGCTTACTGGTGGGACATTAAAGATAAAATCTTTCAGGATGATTTGGATAAATTGGAGTGAGTTGGGGCGTATTTAATCTTTTTACCGAATGATCTGGTAGGGAGTGGGAATATAAGAATCCGGACTTGGTCATTTAAGTATGAATTGTCTAAGATTGATAAATATCTGAACTTATAACAGGAGGTGGAAGTTGATGTCTTTAAAACATTTTATTGCAGCCCTATGAAATTCTGACGGGAGAGTTTGGCATACATCCGTCATTTGTAGGGACGGACGTAATATATTTTGAAAAAGAGGAAGATTTTTATGGACTATTTATTTCGGAATTAGATCACGACAGGAAACAAGTGGATCAATCCAAATTTTCAAATCCTTTATATTTATGAGTTTGAAGGTTATTTCTACAATAATCAAGATCCTTGTCATCAAAAAAGCATTTACACACTTTTTGAGTATATTGACAAGCATTTAATTGAAGGTCTTTTTATTGAGATTTATTCCTGCCGGGATGAGAAGAAAAGGAAGTCAGGAACGAACATCCCGATATAAGGATTTATGTCACAGAAGGAAAATTCGGAAAGCACTTATCTCTGATTTAAAGGAATTGAGCCGCATGATTCATTTTAAAGAAAAACAGTATATTATTTTAGAAAAAAAGTGATAAGAATAGATAGGAAACAGAAACAAATTGGAGTATTCTTAAGCTGATGCATATGATTCCAAAATAAACCAGAAAATGCATGATATGGAATGGAAATCGAAGGAGAATAAGATTATGATTTATCTTTTTCTATCCCTTGGTTTATTTGGTCTGGCTTTAGCCGGGTTATATCTCTTAATAAGCTGTAAGCCGGACCGGACAATTTTCAAAGGTATGAAAATTACAAGAAAACATTTGCTTTTAAGTGTAGTATTTTTCCTCATTTGCAGCTTCAGTCTTTATCACTTTGGATATAAAGCCAGTGAGCGGAAAAAAGCCGAGTATCTTGAATACTTTTTATTTGAGTCAGACAGCATTGATAAGGAACTTAATGATAACAGTGATCATGTGATACAGAGCGGGATTGAAAACATTGAAGATGATGAAGCCGAGGATCATGCTGATGATAAGAGGATATGGAAAGCTAAGGACCGACAGAACCGGAAACCTTCAAATGTCCCGATTTTGTATGAAAATCATGAGTACGGTTTTACATTAACCATTCCGAAATCATGGGAAGGAAAATACAGTGTTGTGGAAGAAAATTGGATTGATGAAGCAGAAACTTGTATCACCTTTTATTATCATCATGACGAAAACAAGTACTATATGTTTAGCCTAATCATTTTTGATGCTCAGGGCTATGACTTCGTACATCCAATGATGTCTTATATTACTACCCATAATGATAAGGTATATGTTAATATACCTGCTGCAGATCCGCCTCCGGAACTTGTACAAAGTGATGAAACGAAGCCAATATTAGATGAACTTATGAAAATGATGAATGAAGATCTTCCTTTAATTCTTGAGTCTATTACCTTTTATTAAAGATTAATATTTTGATAATAAATTCCCCGGTTTTCGTAAAAACGATTCCGGGACTTTTTTGTTCATTTGGCTAATAATTTGTTCGCTAACGCGTCAGTAACCATTGGTTATGAACGGGAGTTTCGGAATTTTATTAGATTCTTCCTTTATTTGTAAATTTTTTGAAGAATAATTATGTAATAATTAAATATAACATCTGGATTAAAGGGGTAATCATATGGATTTGATTGAAAAGGCCGTTATTTTTGCCGCGAAGGCCCATGAGAAACAAGTAAGGAAAGGGACAGACATCCCCTATATTACACATCCTTATATGGTCGGCATGTATTTGCAAAAAGCAGGATGTTCAGATGAGGTTATTGCCGCGGGGATTTTACATGATGTCCTGGAAGATACGGAGACGACATACGAAGAGTTAGCCGAAGAATTTGGTGTCCGGGTAGCAAACTTGGTTTTGGCAGCATCCGAAGAGGATAAAAGTTTGCCTTGGGAAGTGAGAAAACAACAATCCATTGACAAATTAAAACACGCATCCATGGAAGAAGTTCAAGTGATTGTCGCTGACAAACTGCATAATTTAAGATCCATCCGGACGGATCTGAATCGGTCAGGTGAAGAAGTTTGGCAGCGTTTTAGCCGTGGCAGACAGAAGCAGCACTGGTATTATGCCGGGATTGTAAAGGTATTATCTCACAAAAAAAGCGAAGTAAAAATGATTTATGAATTGGAAGAAGAAGTAAAAGTCGTTTTCGGCTCCTTGGATGTTTCGGAAGGCGAAATAAATTAGAAAGAGAAAGGGGCAATTTACATGACAACGAATACGATAACGAATGTCGAACTGAAGGGGCAGAACCAGCAAATAAATTAAGATGATTTCATTGAAATCTCATACTCACAGCTGGCGGAGTGGCTGTGAGATTTTTATTAGGAAAAACAAAATGATAAGAGCTGAAATGAAATTAATGTAACCGGTGCGGGAAATGTTTCTGTAAAACATTCATTTCAATAATGAGGAGATGATCGGTTTGTTAATCTATAAAGTTGATAATGAAGTTTCATTAAGAATGTTCTATGAAGATGATGCGAAGGTACTTTACAAGTTAATCATGGATTCCAAATCCTATTTAAAAAAATGGCTTGGTTGGCTTGATACGGTTAAAACGGTGGAGGATACGGAAAAATTTATTAGTTCCGGACAAATGGAGTTAACAAAAACTGGAGGATATCCGACCTCTTTCGCCATCATCTATAAAGGAGAAATCGCCGGTACGATTGGTTTTAACCGGATCGACCGGACGAATAAAATTGGCGTTATAGGTTACTGGTTGGGTGAAAAGTTTCAAGGGAAAGGGATTATGTCCAGAGCATTTACAAGTATCATTGACTATGGTTTTAACGAATTGAAGTTAAACAGGATTCAAGTTCAGGTTGCCGTTGAAAACGACAAAAGCCGGGCACTTCCGGATCGGTTTGGATTTAAAAAAGAAGGTGTCATCCGGCAAGCAGAATGGCTTTATAATCATTATGTCGACCACATTATTTATGGGCTTTTAGCTGAAGAATGGGGGAAAATGTAATTATTTCAGCCATATAATCCATTCTAATCACTTTTCGGTATAAGCCCGCAAACATTGAGAAAATAAACGATCTTCAAAGGAATGATGCTCACATTTTTCAGAAAGAACACACATGCCTGATATACAGTATCGGAATCATCTGTAAGGGCAACGATTGAAGCAAAAAGCCAACTGATGAACATGATCAATAAATTACCAAATCCGAATAATAGTATGAAGAAAGCGATGATTTGAGCAAAAAATCCGTACGGCCAATTTCTTTTAAGTTGGATGGAACATGCTTTACAAAGTTTGTCCCATACATGTTTATCATTCAGTTGGTTTATTTTCCTATTGGGCAGAATACGAATAATCAATAGTACGAGAAAACCCCTAGCAATCCATACAATTCCCTCCAGCCAAACTAGTGTACCGGGATTCAGCATTTGATATGCACGGATGATAGACGGGATAAGAGAAATGATCACCAGTGAAAAATGACGATAAAAAAATCGTATAGAAATAAGAAAAGTTTCCAGACCGACTTTGCAAAATACCATATTTTTGAAAGCTCCATAATGCCAGATCCTTTCTAAAAAAATTAAATGATCTTCATAATATTACCGCAACAAGGATAAAAAATATATTTTTTTACTCGAAACCGTGGCAGAGAAAGAAGATCTGGAAGGTTGGAGATGAACGGTGGGAGAAAGCAGTGATATACGGGTATGAACAGGTTAGAAAAATCTGTTTTATAAAAAACCTTTAAGCATTCCGTATTAGGCAGTTGATCCTCCCTGGCAAGGATTCAGGATGTGGCAAGGGAGGATTTTTTTGCTCATTTTTTTCGGATGGAGGATTTATTTGTTTTCGAAAACGCATGATATTTTTTAAATTTTGAAAACCGTTTTTTCTTTCGTAAATATTTTTCATTCAATATATAAACCTTACCGTCCGCAGTCGTATAATATTTCCGGTTCGCCGCTTGATATTTTTTCAATAAAATATTTCCTGAGAAATAGACAGGCAAAGTGATTGTCAAAAGAATGAGAAGCTGCTGTATGACTTGAAATTCATCCTCAAAAACATAAACGGTCATCACAAGGTTTACACTGAAAGCAACCATCATTGTGATCATCACGTTGCATATATGGAAGGGAATGGAAGCTTTCGGGTCACGGAACAGTTGGTCCAGTTCGAATTTTATGAGCAAAGTAACGAATACAGAAATAATGGTAACGATCAGTGTGAAAGCATATGTAAGAATAGTGTGCATATTTGATTCACCTCAAAAATTTGCCTTTCTGACCGGGTTTTGTTCATAAATTCCCCTGGTCTAATCATTCATTATCGACTGTTACGACTCGGATTATTCCACTTTTTACATATAATGGTGTTCCTAAAAAGCCAGTATGTTATAAACGGTTGGGAAAATTTTTAAGGGTATTTTTCAATAATATACTTTTATAACAGGAAAGAACGGGTTCTCAAAACTTTGAACCCCGGGGATTATTATGCTCAATTTTCAGTATCACAGGTTGTCTTTACATATATTTGAACAAATGCACAAATGTGTGAAATTTATTCGAATTAAATGTAAATGCTTCAGCAAAGTCTTTATTATCAAGGGTTTCTTGATGTTCAAGGATTTGTAACTTTAACATTTATTGCAGCGCTTTCATTAGAATGGTTGAATGAAGATACAATCAATAATCATCGTAGGAGGAATGAACAATGAAAAAAATAGGAATTGATATTGGTGGAACAAAATTACGGATTGCTATTTTTGATGAGGAGTATAATATGATTCATCGTTTTAAAACAGAAAACGATCCAAATCTTGCAGTTGAAGAAAATTTGGCTAAGCTCGTAAACTTTATTAATCAGTATGATTACGAATTTGCCGGAATCGGTCTTGGTTGTCCCGGTCCTCTGAATACGCGGACAGGAAAAATTTTGCAAACACCAAACTTACCAGCCTGGTGGAATTTCCCAATTGTTGACTATATTGAAACCAATACCAAAATAAAAACAATTTTAGAAAATGATGCGAATGTTGCTGGTTTAGCTGAAGCCCGGTTAGGTGCGGGAAAACCGTATAATTCAATCTATTATATTACAATTTCTACTGGAATTGGCGGCGCATATATACAAAATAAAGAGTTGGTGCAAGGGTCAAATTCTGCTGCTGGTGAAATTGCTAATTTAATTATTAATGATGAATCCGAAGCACGGGCAGGTTTGAGTCCAGGAGCGATTAACGAGATATGCAGCGGTTCTGCACTTGCCCGCAAAGGAAAAGAAATCTATGGCCGGGATATTACAAGCAAGGAAATTTTTGAACTTTTACATAATGGATGCAGTAAAGCAAAAGCTTTATGTGACACAGTTGTTGAAGGAATAGCCACCGCTATTAATAATATTACTTGCATTGTAGATCCTGATGCTATTGTACTTGGTGGATCAATAGCCATCCATAATCCAGATTTAGTTGAACGGATTACGAACAGGGCAAAAGAACACGTATGGCATCCGGATTATTTAAAAGTGTTACCGGCCCGGTTTGAAGATGATGCCGGTTTATATGGAGCTGCCCTTTTAGTCTAATAAATTCAGGTTAAAGGAGAATTTGGTCTATGAAAGAAAAAAATCTTGTATCAATATTTTTAGATCCGATCATGGCTGGCGTGAATTATATGCTTCCTTGTATTGTAGCCGGCGGTCTTCTGATGGGACTAAGTTTTTTGGTCGATGACCCTTCACTCGGCATGGAAAATTTCGGCAGTAACACACCGTTTGCCAGTTTCTTAAATACAGTTGGTACAACGATGTTTGGTTTTATGCTTCCTGTTTTAACTGCAGGAATTGCCTATAGTATTGCCGGAGTGGCTGCGATTCCGGCAGGGTTAATGGCCGGAGCAATAGTAAAAGAAGGGACTTCCGGATTTCTTGGCGCACTGGTAATCGGATTTGTCGTCGGTTTTCTTATCGTAATATTAGAGAAATTATTAAAGAAAATGCCGGAGTCGCTTGAAGGGTTAAAAAATCTCCTAATGATTCCGTTGTTTTCAGTTTTCTTTACCGTGCAATAACCCTTTTCCTTGTTGAGCCGGTTGTCGGAACGCTGAATACCGGTTTAAATTCAATTTTGGAGTCCATGAACGGTTCAAGTCTGATTTTGCTTGGCGCAATATTAGGTGCCATGCAGTCTGTAGATTTTGGAGGGCCAATTAATAAAACAGCATATTTATTTGCTACAGCATCTCTTGCTAACGGGGATTATGTGTTGATGTCTGCCGTATTAGCTGGTGCCATTGTGTCTCCGTATGTGACCGCTTTATCAAGTACGATTTTCAAAAGTAAATTTTCTGCTAAAGAAAGAACACAAGGATTTACAAACTATTTAATCGGTCTGGCAGGTATTTCAGAATGTGCGATTCCTTATGCCGTAAAAGATCCGGTACGTGTTATCGGTTCCTGTGTCATTGGTTCAGCAGTAGCCGGCGGTTTGTCAGTATATTTTGGGTGTAGAGTAATGGCTCCTTTTGGAGGCGTTTTTATCATCCCGTTAAATGATAGTCCTCTAGGTTTTATTGCCGCAATGTGTGCAGGTATTTTAGTCGGAACATTATTGTTAGGCTTCTCAAAGAAACCGATCCAAGAAGAAACTCCTGTAGAGAAAACATCAATGGTTGATTCCTTATAAAGAGAAATTGTTGTACCCATGTCACGCTTGTGCAAAATATAACAAATTCAATCAGGGAACCCTTGATGTAAAGGGATTCTTTCAATCTCGGCTTCAGACATTATACAAACAGGATGTATATATGGTCTATAATGATGATAGAAATTAAAAAGAAAGGAGATCATTCACCATGGAATTTCTTTTAGATACAGCGAATATAGAAGATATAAAAAAATACAATGCCATTTTACCGTTGGCCGGGGTTACTTCGAATCCGTCAATTATCAAAAAAGAAGGGGAGATCGACTTTTTTCAACATATGAAGGAGATCCGTTCGATTATTGGACGGGAACGGTCTTTACATATTCAAGTTGTGGCACAAGATTATGAGGGTATGTTAAAAGATGCCGAGACCATTTTACAAAACGTAGATAAAGATGTTTATGTGAAGATACCTACAAATGCAGAGGGCTTGAAAGTGATGCAGGCATTAAAAAAACAAGGAGTAAATATAACGGCTACAGCCATTTATACAAAATTCCAGGCATATCTGGCCATTGCAACCGGTGCGGACTATATTGCCCCGTATTTCAACAGGATGGAAAATTTAAATATCGATCCGCGGGAAGCCATTACGGCCATGGCGGAGGAAATTGAACGGATAAACAGTTCAACAAAAATTCTTGCGGCAAGTTTTAAAAATGTTTCCCAAGTCAATGCGGCCGTAGAATGTGGAGCACACGCAGCCACGTTGGGGACGGATATAGTCGAAAATGCTCTCTCAATGCCATCCGTTCAAAAAGCGGTGGACGATTTTACAAGAGATTGGGAATCCATTTATGGTGAGGGCACAAATATTTTTGATTTGAAGATTTCCGGATCAGAAGACTAGAAGATTTGACATTTACGGACAATCAGACTCGCATTTCAAAGCTAAATTTATTATATAAGACTGATGTCCGTAAATGCCCCTTCAATAAGCTAATGTGTAACTTAAAAAGCTGGTTCGTCAATTTAAGAAGTTCGATCACGTAATCTTGGTTGTCAGTTTAAGGATACCTGTAAATACTAGATTTAGCAAGTGATCATCGGAGAGTTCAATTAAATTTTTTCGGGCTTTACATTAATCAAGCGTGTTACCTTATTAGCGTTAAAAAAACGAAAGTAAGGATGATGAATGTGTATCATTCTTACTTTCGTTTCCTATTGTAAATAATTCTTCCATACGGGATCTTTTGCGGCTCTTAATATTTCAATGGCTGTTTCATAATCGGAAATTAATACATTGATATATTTTTTCTTTAACATGGCCAATATCGAACGGGTTTTTTGTTTACCCCGAGCCATGGCGATCGCATATGGAGTATCTTGCAGCTTTTCGAGACTTACACTAATTGTCCGGTTGTACAAATCACCTTTTAAAATTTTTCCATCACGGTCAAAGAATTGGCAGCAACAATCCCCGATGGCCTCTCGGAGTTTTAAATCCTCTAAATCTTCTTCAGTCAATAAATCTCTCCATACAGCAGTTCGCGATGAAAGGGGACCTCCGATTCCCACTAATGCAATATCAAGCTGTGCCCAATATTCATGAATTTGTCTGAAATATTTTGAGTTCATAATACCGTCCCGTAGTTCCTTTGTTTCCTGTACAGCTGCAGCATTAATAAAGACACTTTGTCCGTTAAAATGTCTGGCGAAATCGTAAACAATTGTATTCACATGATAAGCCGAATTCACATGGCTCGGACCTCCAACCAGCGGGACAAAGGTTGCTTCCGCCATTTTCGGATTGCCGAATCTGCCGGTTATTTTTCTTAACGTAGAGCCCCATGAAACACCGACAATGTCATTTTTCTTAATGATCCGTTTTAAAAAGGAAGCAACGGCATTTGCCAGCGCATCATCTTTTTCTTCATTTGATGCATGAAGAGGAGGTGAGCATAACAACACTTCTTTCAAATCAAATTTTTCCTTTAAATATAATTCCAGCTCAAAAATTTCAGGGTCATAGTTCTCGATTTCAAATTTTACAACGCCTTCTTCCTTTGCCTGTTTTAACATCCGGCTGACCGACGACCGGTGAATGGATAGATCCTTGGCGATCTCTGATTGGGTCTGATCTTGAATATAATAGAGATATGCTATTCTTGCCAGTAATTTTCTTCTTTGATCCTGCATTCTATGATCACCTGTCATATTGATTAGTCTTTTTGTGATTGCCATTTTCATCAAATCTATTATTAAAGCTGCCAGAATTTATGGATGCAGTCTGATTCTTAGAAAAAAGGAAATCATTCGTATGTATTCGCTTAGATGTATATATATTGTTGGAGTTTAATGTAAAGGTGCGGGGGAAATGCAAAAATTTAATTTAGAAGACTTTGCAGGTATGCTTTCCCTAAAAAAGAACCTGTAAAACAGGTAAGCATACCTGCATTTAATAGAAGTTTCTGGTTTGTTTGTATTGGTTTACATGATAAATTAAAATTAATTGTTTGCTTAACATGTTTCTCCTACCCGCATCTTGTGTTATTATCACTGTTGTTATTGGATTGAACTTCACCGATAACGACAACCTCATCCAGTTTGAATTTTTTTATGAATTGAGGTGCATGGTCGAGTCTTATGGCAAGGTACGGATCGGCACAACGGGAACCGTCCTCAACTACTGTGCCCAGCCGGCTTAGATCTTTCACAATCACTCTCTTGTTCACTAAGTTTTCCATCGATTTAAAAGAATGCACCATTTTTTAACACTCCTTTCATTGTTATGACAGAAGCCGTCAGGGGAATCATTAATATTCATATATATCCAAATGAAACCGTGATATGATTAATGTTGCCCTAAACCGGGACCATTTCCATCCGGTTTAGGGCAGTTTTATATTAATGTATTCTTTTTAAAGAACATGTTCCGTCCGGCCGATAATATCATTTTGGGTGGCAGTAGATAATTCGACGAAGAATGCTGAGTATCCTGCTACCCGGACGATTAAATCCCGGTGTTTTTCCGGATGCTTTTGTGCATCAAGCAGGGTTTCCTTGGAAACGACGTTATATTGAATATGGTAGCCGTGCAGTCGATCAAAGAATGTTCTCAAAAGCGCGATTAACTTTTGCTTGTCTTCTTCTTTCATCAATGTTTGCGGATTAACTTTTTGATTTAACAATACACCGCCGACAATTTCTTCTGTCCGTAATTTCGAGACCGATTTTAATACAGCCGTCGGACCGTTTTGATCCATGTTGTGAGACGGTGAGCAACCTTCAGCAAGCGGTGTCCATGCATTCCGTCCGTCCGGTGTCGCCATTGTGCTCATCCCTTGGCCGACGTTTGCTGAAATTGAGGATGTGCCGCAATACCGGATTCCACCGATGGGCCCGCGTTTATAACGAGTACTTGGATATTTTTTAATTTCATCCATATAGCTGTCATAGGCTTTAACAATAAGTTGATCGACATAGTCATCATCATTGCCGTACTTCGGTGCATCATGAATTAACATTTCTTGGATTTCCTTGCCGCGTTCACCTTGGAAATCATTCATTAACGCATCCCATAATTCTTCGGTGGTAATTTTTTTCTCTTCAAATACCAACTTTTTAATGGCGGCTAATGAATCTGCCATATTGGCAATGCCTACCTGTAAGCCGGAAATATAATCATAGACTGCGCCGCCTTCTTTAATTGTTTTTCCTCGGTTTAAACAATCTTCCATTAATGTAGAACACAGAATATCAGGAACATTTCTTTCCAGCGATAGGTCACAAGCGTTTTCTATAATCACACTGTAGCGGGTGAGTTCCCTGACAACGTTGTCCCATGCTTTCATCAATTCATCAAAAGATTTCATGTCTTTAAAGTGGCCGTAGCCTTTTGTAAAGCGCTTTCCAGAAACCGGATCAATGCCGTCGTTCATGGCAATCAACAAAATTTTCGGGAAGTTCATATAACTCATCCCGGTCGGACGGTACCCCCACTTTCCGGGAACCGCTGTTTCAACGCAGCCGATGGCACTGTAATCGTAGGCATCTTCTTCTTTAACGCCTAATTTTATAAAAGATGGAATAATAATTTCATCGTTGTTAAAAGCTGGCATCCCAAAACCGAGCCGGACAACTTCGATACATTCACGCATAAAGCGTTCGTCCAAACCGGAGTGGTAGCGGACGGTTAAGTTCGGTTGCGGTAATTTGGCTTGGGCAACACTGCGTAGCACGAGGTACGACATTTTGTTGACTGCATCTTTTTTGTCACGTGTTTGTCCGCCGATGGTCACGTTTTGATAAAGCGGGTTTCCTGCGCTGCCCAAAGTGTGGGATTGACTGCGTACTTTATTGATCGTTAATGTTTTAATCCATAAGTTCGTCAGCAGCTCAACAGCCTGCTCCTCTGTAATATTTCCTTTTTCAAGATCCGCTTCCAGGTACGGCTGCATATATTGGTCAAAACGTCCGTAGGAAACGGAATGGCCGTTTGATTCAATTTGAAGAATCAATTGAATAAACCAGACGGACTGGATTGCTTCGGCAAAGGTTTCAGCCGGATAGTACGGTACCTTTTTGCAAATTCGGCTGATTTCCCGCAATTCTTTTGCTCTTTCCGATGTTGCAGTTTCTGCCATTTCTTCGGCCAGTTTAGCATAGCGGGCAGCAAAGTTTTTAACCGCTTTAATCACAATTAACACAGCATCATAAAAATGGTACTTGTCAATATTTTCGGGTACCGTCAGGTCCAGGTCCTTTTTCAGTTTCTTTGCCCGTTCTTCGTAACCGATCAACCCTTCTTCGAGAACTCTTTTATAATTAATCGCGATGTGGCCGTCGCCAGCGTTCATCTTTCCTTCCATGCCAAAAAAGTTTTGCTCGATGAACACTTGACAATAGTCCGGCAATAACGCTTTGGAATGTTCCCTTAATGTTTTTCCTTTCCAAAATGGGGCAATGGAACGTAATTGTTCTTTTGTTTCTTCAGTGATATAAAATACATCCCCGTCACGCTTTTCAAATGTATCGAGTTCATCTAATACAAACTCCATTGTATACTCGGGAAAGATCGGTGCGTATCTGTTTCCTGATGCCTGGTTACCGACAATCAAAGTTTCATCTTCAATGTATATCGTCATGTTCTCCAGAATTTTTTTTAACATGAGGGCACGTTTTAACACAACGGGTTTATGTAAATTTTCTTTGTAAGCTTCCGTTGTGAGAACAGCTCGTTCGGCACAGATATACGGCTTTTCCGCCAATACGGATTCCCGGTATGCTTTCATCCTTGGGGTTAATTCCCCAAAATAGGATTTTGTTCCGGATTTTTGAGTGGAAGTTAATGTATTGGTGCTCATAAGTATACCTCCTTTATTTTTGTTCGTAAGTAAATAAATTTCTTTCGAAACCATAATAGCACACAAAAAAATAAACTGTCAACTACGATTTGTTGACAGTTATTACTTTTACGTTATGATTTGTGAGAAATTCGTGAACTTTTTTGTCAATTTGATCATCGGTAAATACAGTGGATACTTCATCCACTTGAAATTCGGTTACCAGACTTTTTCGTTCAAATTTCGATGAATCAGTCAAAATAATGGTTTTATTTGCTGATTCATATAAATAGCGCGTGGCTTCACTACGCATTAAGTCCGCGGCCATAAAGCCAAGCTCATAATCAAAACCGTCAATGCCTGCGAACAATTTATCGACAGAAAAACCGGAAACAGTTTTTTTCACGAGCGGGCCGACATTGACTTGTGAATCCTTTTGATATTCTCCACCGAGCAAAATGATTTTGGCTTGTTCGGATTTGCGGATATATGAAGCAATGAAGGCCGAATTTGTAATGATCGTCACATTTTTCTTCGAAGACGCCAGTTCTTCTGCCAGCAATGCACAGGTTGAACCTGACTCAATGAGTACGGCTTCACCGTCCTGAACCATCTCAGCGGCTTTTTTGGCAATCCTGCGTTTCAGATTATAATTTTGTGTTAACCGGAAATTAATATCGTTTTGATTATTAATAACGGCGAAACCGTGTTGACGGGTGATAATTCCCCGTTCTTCCAATTTATCTAGATCTTTGCGTATGGTGACTTTGGAAACGGACAGGGCTTTAGCCAGTTCATTGACTTCCACTTTGTTTTTTTTGCTTATGATTTCGATGATTTTTTCTTCCCTGTTCATGGAAACTCTCCTTTAATTACTTTCCTTATTCATCATTTTAACACAAACGAAACCTGTTAACAAATTTGTTATTTTCAAACAAAAATATTTTATTTACGTTCGTAAACGAGTGTGTTACTCTATGAGTAAGGAGTGATGAATTATGACCAAGGAAAAGAAAGGTTTAGTTTTCAATATTCAAAAATTCAGTCTGCACGACGGTCCAGGAATCCGTACCGTTGTCTTTTTTAAAGGCTGTCCACTGAAATGCAAGTGGTGCAGCAACCCGGAATCTCAATCCGGAACGCCGGAGAAGATGTGGGACCGGGTGAAAAAAACGTATAAAACCGTAGGGGAATATAAAACGGTTGCTGAAATTATGGAAGAAGTGATGAAGGATGAAGTGTTTTATCAGCAGTCCGGCGGGGGGGTTACGTTATCCGGCGGAGAAGTTTTAATGCAAGCGGACTTTGCCATTGAACTTTTAAAAGCCTTACGGGCGCAAAACGTACATACGGCCTGTGAAACAACAGGATCGGTCAAGCCGGAGATTTTCAATGAGTTTATCAAACATGTGGACTTAATCTTTATGGATCTGAAACATTATGATCCGGAAAAACATTATGAAGGAACCGCTGTACATAACCAGCAGATCCTGAAAAATATGAAAACTGCTTTGGCTCATCATGAAAACGTGATTATCCGGATTCCGGTCATCCCCGGTTATAATGACTCGATCGAAGATGCTGAACAATTTGCCGGTTTACTGGAATCCCTCGGGGCAAAAAACGTTGAATTATTGCCATTTCACCAGTTCGGTTCACAAAAATATAAATATTTAAACCGGGAATACGCCTTCGAAGATGTCCCGCAATTGCACACGGAAGATCTTTATGAATACCAGAAAGTGATCGAAGAAAAAAACATAGAATGTCTCGTACGCTAGAGGAAAAAATGGATCTGTGGTTACAGGTGAACTGTTGAGCAATGGGGTTAGCCTGACCGGATGTAGTCCGGCTTTGCCGGTACAAGAAAAAAGAGACGGGCGCATGGATCGCTCATCTCTTTTTTAATTTTTGCCTTTTCGTAATTGATGTTTCGTCCCCCATTCATGCATGGCTACTAATATATCTTCTAAAGTTCTTCCGTATTCAGTAATAGAATATTCAACTTTAGGCGGAACCTGCGGATATACAACCCTTTCAATAATGTCTTCAGCTTCCAGCTCTCTCAAATGTTTCGTCAGTATTTTCTGCGAAATATGAGGAATACTCCTTTTCAATTCACTGAATCTCATGGTTCCATTTTTCATCAAATGCAATAAAATAATCGGCTTCCACTTTCCAACAATAATTTCCAGGGCATCTTCAACTCTGCATAATTCCGGTTCAATATCCATAGCATTCTCTCCGATAGTATCTTTTTGGTTACTATGGAACTTTTAAGTGCGTACTTCCTAATAACTGCTTTACTGCCTTTAATAACATTAAAATGAAGAATAGGAAACAAGAGGTTACTAAACTTTGAGATTTGTTACTAAACGTTGGGAACTTTTTCTGGTGTAAATGCATTCGTGCACGTTCGCAGGGCTTCTCTACAGTAAAATTCCGTCAGAAACAATAACTGACATGACAGCTTCCGGAATCTGAAAAGCAACAAAAAAGGGTGATGTTGAAGTGGTGTTGGCAAAATACCGGATTGATGAAAGCAAAGGGTTGGAGTTTGGAATTTATACGTTAGGAGATCATATTCCCGATCCGGCAACAGGAAAACGGATATCTTCTCAACAAAGAATTAATGAAATTATTGAGTTTGCCAAACTTGCAGAACAGGCAGGGGTTGATTTTTTTGCGGTGGGTGAGAGTCATCAGGAATATTTCACAACGCAGGCACATACAGTGGTTCTTTCTGCTATTGCCCAGGCAACGGAAAAAATAAAAATCGGAAGTGCAGCAACGGTTGTCAGCACAGCGGATCCGGTGCGTGTCTATGAAGATTTTGCAACCATTGATTTAATTTCCGATGGCAGGGCTGAGATTGTTGCCGGCCGGGCTTCACGGACCGGAGTATTTGATTTATTAGGCTATGACGTCCGTGATTATGAGGAACTGTTTGAAGAGAAATTTGAGTTACTGCTGAAAATTAATGAAGAGGAAGTTGTGAACTGGAGCGGAAAGTTCCGGGCTCCGTTAAAAAACGCGAAAGTCATTCCACGGCCAAAAGAAGGATGGATGCCGATTTGGCGTGCAGTCGGAGGACGGCCGCCAAGTGCAATCAAAGCAGGAGAACAGGGAGTGCCCATGGATTTGGCAACTTTAGGTGGGCCGGCTTCCACATTCAAAATATCGGTTGATGCATACCGTGAAGCACTCAGACGTTCAGGTTACAATCCGGAAGACTTTCCAGTTGCAACAGCGGGGTTCTTTTACGCAGCAGAAACGACCCGGGAGGCACAGAGCGAAGCTTATCCTCATATTAATCTTGCAATGGAATTCATTAATGGAAGAGGTTATCCGGAACAACATTTTGCTCAAGGAGCAGCTCTGCATGATGTGATAAATATTGGCAGTCCGCAACAAATTATTGAAAAAATCCTTTATCAACATGAAATGTTCGGACATCAGCGTTACATTGCCCAAATTGATTTGGGAGGAGTGCCGTTCGAAAAATTAATGAAAAATATTGAGTTAATTGGTAATGAAATTTTACCCGCGATCAAGAAATATACCGCAAAGAAAAAGAAGGCTGAAAAATGAAAACCGGAGACAGATCAGGTTCTACATGCATGAAAATTTAGGGATGATGGGGTAGTTTTTGGTCGTGGAGCCGGGGCAAATCCAGCAAAAAAGCTAGGTCTTGATGAACTCCATAAATGAGAATGTACCCCCCGGCCAAATGACGGGGTTTTTAACTCATCCGGGAATTACATTAAAATTTACAATCATTCATGTTACATTGATGGTAACCATGAGGATCCATGAGGTGAAATGATGAAAAATATAGAAAGGAACAGGGCAATGATCATGCCGGTGATCGATGCCCATATTCACTTTGATCAATATAAAAAGAAAGAACAAATGCGCATACTAGATGAACTGGAAACATATCAAGTAAAATCATTAATATCCGTTTCCTGTGTTTTTGACTCAGCCCAAAAAAATTTAGCACTTTCCCGGATGGACCCGAGGGTGAAACCTGCTTTTGGATATCATCCTGAGCAACCGTTACCGGATGAAGAGGAACTGCAAAACTTGTTACGTTTTATCGAACAGTACAATGAAGAAATGATTGCTGTTGGTGAAATTGGACTTCCGTATTATTTAAAGAAAAAAGATTCAACGATTCAAACAGACGCCTATATTGATGTGTTGGAAGAATTCATTAAGGCGGCGGTTCAATGGAACAAACCCGTCGTCCTTCATGCCATATACGACGACGCTCCGGTTGTGATTGACTTGTTGGAAAAATACTCTATAAAAAGAGCACATTTTCATTGGTTTAAAGGAGACAAAAGAACGTTACAGCATATGGCGGAAAACGGCTACTTCATTTCTTTTACTCCGGATCTCGTTTATGAAGAAGAAATACAAACCATCGTCCGAAACTATCCGCTTTCGCAACTCATGGCCGAAACGGATGGTCCGTGGCCTTTTGAAGGGCCTTTTCAAGGTCAGATGACGCATCCAAAAATGATTCATGAATCAATCCGTGTTTTGGCAAAGTTAAAGAAAAAAGATTTGAAAGAAGTTTATCAGTCATTACAACAAAACACGGAACAATTTTATTCCATAGATGGCTGATCTTTTGTTAAATGAACGAAAAAATACAGTCCCCCTGGTGAATTTCTTCTATCATCAGGGGACTTTTTATGAAAGATCATGACACAAGTAGTTCAACGTCTTTTTTCGTGAAATTGGCGGTGGAGTTCTTTGATTTGTTCTGCCAGTTCAGGAACGGGGCCGTCTACTTGGGCATTGCGAATAATCTCTTGAATAGGAAGATTTCGTACGGGGGATGGCGGAACCCCGAACTCCTCCAGCCACTGAGCCAATTGTGCAGAAGAACTGGCATAGACAATCCGGCCCAATCCGACCCAGCCGTGGGCGGCAGCGCACATGGGGCAATGTTCACCGGAAGTATAGACGGTTGCTTTTTTCCTTTCTTCCGGTGTCATGTGATTAGCTGCCCAGCGGGCGATGGCAAATTCCGGATGTTGTGTATGGTCGCCGCCCGAAACATGGTTATGATCTTCAAAAAGCACCTCGCCATCACCGGAAACCAATACCGAACCGAACGGCTCGTCCCCTTTTTCCAAGGCTGTTTTTGCCAACTCCACACAACGCCGTAAATATTTCATGTCGGTATCGCTAATCATTGTATTCACTCTCCTGTTTTTCTGGTTTCTTATAAGAGTCAACCAAATTCCCGCACGTTTTGCAAGGAAGAGAGATTTACCGTGAAATGGATCCATTTTGGTCAACCGGGGAAATCTTCCTATGAGGAGGGGGATTGGATGGCCAGGGAATTGACGGTATAGGATGAAATGGTGATTGAAGCGGCTCCCGGAAAAGTATGGGAGATGCTCACGAATTCAAAGTACGTGGCACAGTGGGATGAGCTACCGGAACATGATCCTGAAGAATCTATGACGGGGGGGGAAGCAAAGTCGTTTGGAGGCATTCAAACGGCGGACAAACTATTACAACATTTAATAAGGCCGAAAAGAATAAAGAATGAATTGTTGATCTGTATTCTTCGTCATGGAAAACAAAACCGGATGAAGGGGAGGTGGCCTATCGGTACCGGCTGGAAGACCTGGACGGCCGTACCTTATTGTTGAAATTGGCGATTTTCCATTATTAAAAGCCGGCTGGGATTATTATGAAGCTTCAAAAGAATTCGCATCTGAAGCAAAAAAGATCATAAAAAAATTGGCTGAGCGTTTATAGATCAGTGAATGACCTAAAATGGATCTATCCGTTTCTTACAAATGCAACAAAAGCTTCGAGCTGTTGAATGAGTATTTCCATAGATTAGGAATGAATTGAAGAAATCATTACTGAACGGCTGGGATCTTGCATGATTCGATCAGCTTGAAAAAAAGATTTTTATAAAAGGAAAGCATTCTGTTATAAACAGAACCCTTTCCTTTTTGAGATTTTCTCATTAGGCATCTGGCTTTTCTTTGCCCATGGAGTTGAATAATTGTGT
The DNA here is from genome assembly GCA_937934645.1 of uncultured Bacillaceae bacterium. Classification (GTDB taxonomy): domain Bacteria; phylum Bacillota; class Bacilli; order Bacillales; family Caldibacillaceae; genus CALGYZ01. The sequence continues at coordinate 29,368 of CALGYZ010000065.1, forward strand.
TGATGATAAGGCATTAAAGAGCATAGGGATGTTGTGTTTAATTCCCAGGTTATATGTTGCGATTAAGTCTTTTAATAGAACAGATAAAGCGGTCTCGGCTGTCCATTGGGAAACTTCGCTCCAGTTTCGAGCAACCCAGCTATCACCTGTACTAACTTTCAATAAGTTCAAGATTTCTTCTTCAGGTAAGTTATAATATTTGCCCAATTTCAGTCCCTCAGCAACCGCGTTCATGTTCACACCTAAAATCATATTATTGATTAATTTGGCTACCTGACTGTTCCCGGGTTTTTCACCATAGTAGAAAATATGGGAACCAATTGCTTCAAAGTAGGGGCGGAATGATTTTACGATATCTTCTGAACCTGCTGTCATAATAGATAATGTGCCCGCTTCTGCCCCTGTTCGACCACCACTTACCGCAGCACTAATTAATCGAAAATCACTTTCTGACTCAACTTTTTCTCCGAGTTCATTCATCGATTGAGGATCAAGGGTACTCATGACAATGATCGTTTTGTTTTTTGTCCCGGCAGATAATAGTCCACCTTCTCCAAAGATGATATCCACATTTTGTGCATAGTCACGAACCATTGAGATAATGGCTTCGTCTGCTTGTTCGGCCACTTCTTTTAATGTCTCTACCATTGTAATGCCCGCTTCTTCGGCCTTCTCATATACACCTTTAAATGCATCGTACCCGATCACTTCAAACCCTGCTTTCTTTAAATTTACAGCTATCGGGAAACCCATTGTTCCTAATCCTACAAATCCAATTTTTTTACTCATGATATATACCTCCAGTATTGTTATGTTATTTCCTAATAATAATTTGATTGATTTCAATAAAATTTTCGATAAAGTTCTAATATATTACTATTTGCAATATAATTGGCAGCTATAATGAAAATTTCCCACCTTTTGTTATGCTATACCGAGGAGAGCCATAATCACGATTACAGCCATAGCTATCCAGTGGGTAACGCTGATACTGATAAATCCATTTTTGAACGTATCTTTCATCGTTAATCCTGTTAATTTGTTAAAAATAATTAAGAATCCAGAGTAAGGAACAATGGATAGAGCTCCAGATCCAATGGTGATTGCACGATGAACTGTTTCAGGATCTAAACCTAACTCCAAATAAATCGTGGCAAAATTTGTAACAGAAATTCCGATAGCTCCAACTGCTGAAGCCGTCACACCACCGATCAGGCCGGTACCGATCATTAATGAGAGTACGGGAGGTCCAGGAATGGACTGAATCAATTGAAATATTCCATTGAATGCAGGGACACTTGTCACAATGCTACCGAAGGCAATCGTACTTCCTGTTGAAACCGTTGATGATAACGATTCATTTGCACCTAAACTTAAAACTTCTTTTTGATCAGCAATTTGTTTACGGAATAAAATGGTACTCATAATAATCGCAACAATCAGGGCGACAATAATTATATTTTCCACGGCGCTAAAAATTATGATGATGGCTAACAAAGTGATGATCGGAAGTAAGCTGATCATAAATGGTGGCACTTCACGTGTGAAAGTATCATCACCACGTTCACCTTTTTCATCCATAATAAATGTTTCGTTATTTTTCATGCTTTGATTCAATGAAAATTTCATGAATACTAGTATAAAAGAAATTGCGACAATGGATGTGACGATCCCGATAACGGGAGCTGCGGTTAAGGTCGTTCCCAAAGCGGTGGAAGGCACAACATTGTGTAATGAAGGAGCCCCGGGCAACATGGTCATCGTAAATGTGGATGTTCCGCCAAATATTGGAATGGTCACTAATTTCCATGAGAGATTTAGTTTTTTAAAGATCGATTTAGCCATAGGAATTAATGCAAAGATGATGACGAAAACATTAATCCCACCGTAGGTGAGAATTGCAGAAATAATAAATAATGCGATTAAAGCATTATACGGATTCTTCGTTCCAACTAAAGACAAAACTTTATCAGCGATTGCAATCGTTGCTCCACTTTCATCCATGTATTTCGCCAGTATTGAACCGAGCAGGAAAATAGCAAAATTTGATGCGATAAATCCGGCAAGTGCTGTCATATACGAATTTTCTTTGCCAAATACGGATTCTATGATCGGTACATTGTTAAATAGTAATACGGCAATCGTCGCGATCGGTGCGGCAACGATGATATTGAACTTTTTAATAATAAAGAGAATGATCGTCAATATCCCTAATAAAATCCCCAGTATGCCTAATATATCCATTTCGATTTCCCTCAAATCTTTAAATGATTAGTAAAAAATGTTAACGGTGTGTGATCATAACTAATAATTTTTTATTAGTTTTTTCTATTATCGGAAATCAATTCTCTGACCGTTCTTTCCCTTTGCAATTCCCCCTTTGTTATTTATTGAAACCAGATTCGAGATATTAAATTTTTATGGAAAAAGAAAGGTAACAATGCTATTTCCAAAGATTCGAATTCATATATCTCGAATTTAATGTAATTATAAATGATTGTCTCCAATGAGTCAATAGAATTTATAACACCCGTATAATATTTATCTCGACATAGCTCTTCAAAAAAGAAGTTAAAGGGGAAGCAAACTCTCCTTTAACTTCTTTTTGATTCAAATTATTATAAAATGTGACGAACTTGAACCGTTTAACCATGGGTTTACGGAAAATATTTTTGTAAAATATGTTTGATTCCGTTTTCATCATTGCTTAACGTAATCTCATCAGCAACAGCCTTCACTTCATCCGGTGCATTTCCCATCGCTACCCCGATTTCTGCATACTCAATCATATCCAGATCATTATAGTTATCCCCGATGGCCATGATTTCCTGTTTTGTTATTTGATACAGACTTTCCAGCTTTTTAATGGCATTGGATTTTGAAGCGTTACCCGACATAATTTCCAAATAGGTATCTTTTGACTTATAAATGGATAAACCGGGACATTGTTCTTTTAATGCAGATTCCAGCTGGTTAATGAATTCAGGTTCCCCCATACATAAGCACTTGTGAATGTCATGATTTTCTTCTATATATGCGTAAAGATCATGCTGAACAGGGGAGACACCGGTAATTTCCTGTTCCTGGACAACCCACTCATTTTGACTGTCACTTACCACCCATTGGTCGTAACTGTACAGATTGAGGCTGACAGACGGGTAAGATTCATTGATTACTTGATAAATTTTCCGGACATCTGTTTGCGGCAAGCTGATGCTGTCAATGATTTTGTCCGTCGCCGGATCCAAAATTAACGCACCGCTGTAACTGATGATTGGTGAATCAATGGCTAACGTTTTTTGAATGGGCAGGATTCCGCTCGGCATTCTTGCAGAGACAAGGATAAAGGGGACGTTATTGTTCACCACTTTTAAAATTGCTTTTTTTGTCTCTGCTGTAACTTGGTGATTTGAATTTAATAACGTTCCGTCGATGTCGCTGAAAATTGCTTTAATCGTCATTTTTTATCCTCCAATGTTTGTTCGTTTTCCTCCGCGATGAATTCAATTTTTACATCGTTCTCAGTGAATAACCGGATAAAAATTTCCGGAGGTTTTCTGTCTGTAATGAAAATATCAAGATCCGAAAGGGACATAGCTTTATAACGGCTGGGATGATTAAACTTTTGCCCGTCAGTCACGAGAATGATTTGTTTCGATCGTTCCGCCACTGTCTTTTTAATAAACGCATCTTCCTGATCCTCAAAGTAAATGCCGTCGGACAAAATTCCCGCAGCGCCGAAGAAAGCTTTATCAAAGTAAATCTCTTTTAATTGTGCAATCATGGCCGGACTATGAAAAAACCGGTTTTTTTGATGAAAAACTCCCCCTAGCAAATGAAGCTCGATATTCTCTTTCGTTGATAATATTTCCGCATTATCCAGAGAATGGGTAAAAATGACGGCAGGGACATTCACATGTTCGCAAAGACTTTTGATCGTTGTGGAGACATCAAGAAAGCATAGATCTCCTTCTGCAATGTAAGCGGAGGCTTTTTTTCCGATTAATTTTTTTTCCTTTGAAGCAGTGGATAAACGTTCTTTATAAGCTTTAATTTTTTTCTTGACATCCGGTGAAGCAATGCCACCGTGGGTTCTTATAGCAAGTCCCGCTTCTACCAGTTTAATAATATCCCTTCTTGCAGTATCCCTTGATACATGAAACATGCGGCAAATTTCCCGGTTGGAAATGTGTTTATGAACGTTTAAATAATCCAGGATTTTAACCAGCCGTTCTTCTTGATTAATCTGTATTCACCTCCTTTACTTATATTATAAGTTGTTTTAAGTATTAAAATAAGTACTTATAAGTAAATTAATATTATATGAGTGTTTTCAAGTAAATGGGGATTAGATGTGAAACTTCCCAAAGTTTGTTTACTATTTCACTATTGATTCACGTGACCGTATTATTTATACTATCCCATGGAAGGGAGTAGATTGATTTGATGACCATTGCATTTGACTTGGATGATACTTTATATGATCGGACCCAGCCTCTAAGAAAAACATTATTGGATTTTGAGGCGACCAGAGAGCTTCCGTTTGATCATTTTAATAAAGTATTCCAGGAAAACAGTGTGAAAGCTTTTGAAAAGGTAACAAAAGATATTTGGACTTTGGAAGAGTCCTATGTTTACAGAACGAGGAAAACGTTTGAACATTTTGGGTTCGAAATGACTGCAAGTGAAGCGCTTCATTTTCAGGAACGGTACTATCAAAATCAACAAAAGATTGAACTCTTTCCACATATTACGGAAATATTGGATTTTCTTCATGAAAAAAAGATTAGAACGATCATTATTACCAACGGACCGACACCGCAACAAAGAATTAAGGTTGAAAATCTGGGGTTGAATCGTTATTTCACACCGGAAGAAGTCATGGTTTCCAGTGAAGAAGAAGCTGCAAAACCGGATATCCGGATTTTCAAAGCTGCAGAAAAAAGATTTCACTTGAAACCGGAAAAGACATGGTATGTTGGTGACAGCTATATCCATGATATCGTCGGGGCATCAAATGCCGGATGGAAGACCGTTTGGTTTAACCATAATAACCAGATAGCTGATGAGAAATCTGGCGTACAGCCAACAAAAACAGTGACTTCAACCTATGAATTGAAGAAGTTTCTTTTAAATTTAATTGATCAATAGCAAACTCCGACTGAGCACATGGAGCAGTAGTGTATTTATTTGTTCATTTATTCACATGTTGATTAACAGTACACAATAACGGGGAAAAAGAGCCTTTTACAAACCAAGGCTCTTTTTTTATATGTAATGTTTAAGCGAAATAATAAATTCATAGACAAAATAGCCGGAAAAGCTAATTAAAATGATCCCGGCTATGATCGAAAACCATTTGATCATCCCTCTGCTCATGACTTTTCTCGTGATGGTTACAATCGAAAGCAAACCGATATCGTGAATTAAAATTACCGTTAAAATCCCCGCAGCAACAATAATAAATTGAATCGGCTGACTCTCACTGTATGAGCTTGTAAGAATTGATCCAAATACATTTAACCAAAAGACAATATTACCGGGAGATACAGCAACGAGAAAACCATTGCGGTATGAAGACCATAATGACTTTTTTGGCTTTTCTCCGGACAGGGTAATATCTTGATCTGCATTTTTAATGGAATCGAGACCAATGAAAAACAGAAATTCAGCTGCGATGATCCAAAGAGGTAACGGTGTAAAAGGCAGCTGCAAAATGGGAGCCAATCCAAAATACAACACGGTGATCAATGGTCGTTCCTCCCAATCCGACAGCCTTCCGTGCATAAATCCGTTTTTCAACCCTTGTTTTGTCATTTCGACTGTGATCGCACCAACCGGCCGCGCTATGGCAAGGCCTGCCATCACATAGGTGAAAAATAATACCAAGTACATTTCCATGGGGATTCGAAACTTTGAATAAAAAGAAAAAACATAGGAACAATAGGAGGTGTATAAAAAATGGGTTTCCTATCCAAAAAATTATTTGGAAATTCAACAAAGGAGATGAAAAAAGTGGAAAAAGTTAAGTTAGCTGTTATTTTCTACAGTATGGGCGGCACGAATTTCCAACTAGCGAAGGGGCTGAAGAAGGAGCGAAAGAAGCCGGTGCTGAGGTAAGATTATTAAAGGTGCAAGAATTAGCACCAGAGTCCGTCATTCAGGAAAATGAAGGATGGAAGAAAACAGTGGAGGCAACAAAAGACATTCCGGTTGCGACTTCCGAAGATCTGGAATGGGCGGATGCCATGATCTTCAGTGTACCGACCCGATTCGGTAACATGCCTTCACAAATGAAACAGTTTCTGGATACGCAAGGCGGGCTTTGGGCAACCGGGAAAACGGTCAATAAAGTAGTAAGTGCGATGACTTCTGCACAAAATGCCCATGGCGGACAGGAAGCAACGCTTCTTTCTTTATATACTGCTATGATGCACTGGGGGGCCATTATCGTACCACCCGGCTATACGGATGGTAATTTTCAGTTCGGGCGGAAACCCGTACGGTACCAGTGTTACTGTAGATCAGGATGGAAACATGATTGAAGATGTACAAGCAGCAGTAAAGCATCAGGCAAAACGCACGGTAACCGTAGCAGAATGGGTGAAAAAGGCCAATCAGTAAAAGATAAAAGCTAATCGACGTGTTTCGATTAGCTTTTTTACTGTTTGTTATAGATAGGGCTATGAAGGTTTATCAAGAAATTTGGTGTCACATACGCGAAATAGTACGAATCCCTTATCAATGTCACAGTGTTGTTTTTTACATGATGGGTAAACTAAACAAAAAAGGGGTTTTGCCATTGTACGGAAAAGAAAACGTCATAAATTTGGCCCGGTTAAAAGATTTGGTACCGGAGCCATTAAAAGCATTTCATGATTTTAATGTCGCAGTATTTCAAGAAGGCGCCCTTACTGTAAAAGAAAAAGAAATCATTGCCGTTGCCATTGCCCATATTACCCTGTGTCCGTTTTGCATTGACTCTCATACGAGAAAAGCGAAAAGCGCAGGTGCATCGTTGGAAGAATTAGTGGAAGCGGTATTTGTTGCGGCAGCTGTGGAAGCCGGCGGTGCCGTCACTCACAGCACACATATACATAATGCAAAAAATGCAGATGCATTAGATCATCTTTATGCGCGTTCCAATTTGAAAAATTTAAGCAATCTGGGGAAATTTGCGCCTGATGGATTCAACGGTTATTCCAGCTTTAGTGCTGCAGTCACGAAGGAAGGGAAGCTTACAGAAAAATTTAAAGAAATCATCGCAACTGCATCCGGTGTAGCCAGTCAATGTCCGTATTGCATCGATGTCCATGCAAAAAAAGCAATAAGACTCGGTGCAACAAGCGAAGAGCTCGCAGAAGCCATATTGGTTGTTTCCGCATTGCGCGCCGGCAGCTCCTATGCCCATATGGCTAATATGATCCAGAGTTATCAGGATTGAAATTGCTGTACTAAATAGAAATGGAAAAAGAGCAATCGCATATACAGATGTGATTGCTCTTTCTGGAGTGCCTGGCTTGTGAATCTTCAGTTTGCGGGTCCCAGGATCGTCTAGGTAGAAAGTGCGGCCAGCTTAACAGAAGCAAGTCCGCAGTGATGCGGAGTTTTTGAAGGACCTTGGAAGTTTTTCAAAATAAATTTGGATAATGTTTTACCATTGCATCAGAAATCGCATCTGCCATTTCCCGCGCTTGCTTTTCAATCTTATCGTAAACTTCAATGTCTTTTTTGAATTCTTTATTCATCATGAAAACCGCTTCTTGTTTCGTTAGATTTAAATGGGTGTAAAACATGTCCCGGACTGCAGCTTCAGGTAAAAATGGATTGACACTGTTTAAAAAGGAAGCTATTTTATCCGCGTTTTGATACCATTTTTCTTCTGCCGCCTGTGCTGCTGTATTCCCGGAAATGGCTGCTTTTACAAGGTCAGCGGCCGTTAATAAATGCTCCCGTATCAATTGGCTGTAGGTGGTTGCAACCTTATCCCCATATAGCTTACGTATCATATTTCCCATATCATCGGCATTTTTAAGGAGCCGAGCAAGAACTTCGTTAATATCCGGAAGATCAAAAGTTAAGCTGATAATTGCCATTCTTGTCCATGCAACATGTTCTTCCCAAAGACTCCTCATGTCATTTCGATAATCTACTTCAGCCTGCGTGATACAACGATTCATCATCTGTATCACAGGCCAAACTGGTAATACCGGTTGCCACAAAAGCGAATATAGAGATACAGCTGAAGAATTGTTGGCTTTCCAAAACTCGGGAATTTATTTATCTGATTTTGAAAATAACTCATGTACGTTCCCTGCCCAAAACTTATTTCAGTACATTGTATTCAAAGAAAACAAAATGGTGAAATATGAGTTTTTAATAATCAATTACTTCTACAAGAGGAGAAAGATTATGTTAGCTTTTCGGTAAGAGAAAAAAGTAGACGGGATTTTCAACACAGAGCTCAAATCATACCATTACAAATGTTTTATATTGGCTCTAATCCCGGTGCAGTTTCTTTACATGTTAAACATTTTTTCAACTAGTACTCTGCAGTTTTTTTGAGATCAATCAAGTCATCAGAATAAAGATAAAACATTAATATAAGAAAGAAAAAAAGTATTTTCTCTTTTAAAAGATTCGAAAAGTTAATAAGCACTTATGTTATTATGGTAATGCCGTTCATTATTGCAGCTGCTTTTTTGTAAACTTACTTTACGGATATGATTTTCCGTTCACTTCAGCAGTAACGGACATAAAAATATTGGAGTTGAATTTATGACCGTACAAAATATTTTACATGCGATCACTGAACATCTGAAAGGGCTTCCCGGCATTGCCGGTGTTGTTTTAGGCGGTTCAAGGGCAAGAGGGACGAACCGGCCGGATTCTGATATTGATATCGGGATTTATTATGATGAAGCAGCGGGTTTTGATGTCAAGCAGATCAGCAAGATTGCTATAAAATTAGATGATGAGCACCGGGAGAATCTGGTTACACAATTAGGTGAATGGGGCGAGTGGATTAACGGCGGTGCCTGGCTTGTTATCGAAGGGTACCATGTCGACTTTATTTTCCGCGATCTTAAAAGAGTGGCACAGGTGATCGATGACTGCCTGGAAGGAAAGATTTCCAGCCATTATCACGCTGGCCATCCCCATGCTTTTTTGAATGTCATGTATATGGGGGAAATTGCTATATGCAAAATTTTGTATGAGAAGGAAAATCAAATATCGGATTTAAAAGTGAAAACCAAGCCTTTTCCGGAAAAATTGAAACAAGCACTGATTAATTACTTCCTGTTTGAAGCTTCTTTTTCTTTAATGTTTGCGAAAGATAATGTGGACCGTGATGATCTTTCTTATGTGACCGGACATTGTTACCGGGCGGTTTCCTGTGTAAACCAAGTTTTATTTGCTCTGAATGAAGAATATTGCATTAATGAGAAAAAAGCGGTCCGGATGATTGATAAATTTCGGTTAAAACCGCAGAATTACAAAGAAAGAATAGATGAAATGATCACATCTCTTTCGGTAAACATAGACAGTACAAGACGGGGAATAGAAATATTGGAAGGGCTGATTGGGGAAACGAAAGAGTTACTAAACAAATAATAAACTTCAACTAGACAGAACTTAATGGCGCCTCCGACCAACGGCCAGGTCATATTGGACGGAAAAGAAATCAGTTTGTATAAGGAAAAGGATGTTGCAAAAAAGCTGGTCTTCATCCCCAATCATTCACAGCCCCGGACGGAATCGCCGTCGCTAATCTGATCGCACACGGACGTTATCCGTATCAGAATCTTTTTCAACAATAGACCGATGTAGATGAACAGGCAGTAATCAAAGCGAGGGAATTGCTCAACATCATCCATTTGGCAAACCGTTTGGTTGATAAACTTTCCGGAGGCAAGAGACTCCGTTGCTTCTTTTGGATGAACCGACGACGTATTTTAGATATCGTCCATCAGCTTGATTTGCTTGAATTATTGACGGATTCACATAAGCAGGGACATACAATGGTGGCTGTATTGCATGATTTAAATCATACCGTCTGTTTTGCTTCCCATCTGATTGTGATGATAGACGGCAAAGTGGTCGCCCAGGGCCGCCCTTTTGTCGTGATCACCGAAAATTTGATCGAGGAAGTTTTCAGTTGAACATGCACAGTGATCCAGGACCCGGTTTCTTACACGCTACTTGTTGTTCCCAGTGGCCGTTACCGGATTCCTGTAGGATAGACTGTGGAAAAGTAAAAGTTTCATATATGAAGTGTGAAAACAGTGTCCGGCATTTGTAAATTACTCCGGACACTGTTATATTTTTTTAAAAATACCTATGCGAATCTCTTGAACTTATAAAGTACTTTTTTATACATACAATGGCGTGAAGTTGTTGTATTGTTGGCGAAGGAGCGATTTGTTTGAAGGAAATTGTCATCGCTTTGAAAAATATAATTATCGCTTTAATTGCCGCATTTACCGGTGCTTATCTTTTCAACTTCTTGCATGCTCCTGTTCCCTGGATGCTGGGACCGATGTTTGCATTAATTCTATTGCAATTTTTTTATAAAAAAGAGATCCGGTGGCCGGCACAATTACGGGATTTCGGTCTTGTTGTTTTAGGCCTTGCCGTTGGCGGACAGTTTGATTTGGCATTGTTTAACCGGTTGGGTATTTTACTAATTTATATGTTTTTAATCAATATTACTTTGATCGCTGGAACGTTCGGCGTTGCTTTTTTATTAAGCAGATGGTCGAAGCAACCGTTAAAAACCATGATTTTAAGTACACTTCCCGGCGGTGTCGGCCAGATTGTTACGTTTGCCGAAGAGGAAAAGGAAGTTGATTTAGCGTCCATTACTTATTTTCACATGATCCGCCTGTTTTTTGTTGTAACCATTGTACCATTTATTGTCGCAAGTCATACTGGACAAAAACCGGAAATCACGGGAAATTTGACACCGGGTTTGTTCCTGTTAACGGCCATCGCCTGGGGCTGTTCCCTTGTGGTTAAACAGTTTAAAATGCCGGCAGCAACTTTTACAACCCCGGTGGTATTGATGATTATACTGAGTTTTTTTCCGGTTTCCCTGCCCGCGGTACCAGCGCCATTTATGAAAATTGCCCAATTATGTATTGGCACCCATATTGGATTATTATTAAAACCACATATGCTGAAACTTCCTGTACGGCAACTCGTTGCAGGCATTTTTAGTTCCATTGCCCTTCTTGTATTGACTTTCGGTTTGAGCTTATTATTAATGATCCTGCTGGGCTATTCATTTACAACCAGCTTTTTAAGTACCGCACCGGGCGGACTGGATCAGATGGTCTTATTAGCGGAAGCAGCGGGAGCGGATGTTTCAGTCGTCACGGTTTATCAAATTTTCCGGTTATTGTTCATTTTCCTGATTGTCATTCCCGCCATCCGGTTTTATTACGCCAAAATGGCACCGAAAAAAGCAGCGCCTTATAAAGTAACCGGTGCGTAGGCTGGCTCCCTGGTGTTTGCCGGTATTTCATTGAAAAAAATAGATTAGATAAAAATTAAGAACTTCCCGGATAGGAAGTTCTTAATTTTTTTGTTAATTGGAAGAAAAACTAGTAAAACTGCCCCAGTCAAAATACCGAGAAGAAGACTGATATTGTAACTTCCATTAAGTAAAAAGATCATGGCCATACCAAGGAATGATTCGGCCAGAACCCATGCGATGCAAGAGACAGATTTTTTTTCTCATGTTTCTATCTGTTGATCCACCCATAAACGTAAGTAAATTAGGAAACAAACAGACAGGATTTGAGATTGTTGAAAAGGGAGTGAAACTTTACAACCTTGATTTTTTTCGCTAATAAGTTTTTTGATACGTTTTAACCTATCTGGGGGAAACAGATGCGACGACTAAATGGATCGCTAAACAGGGAACGGCAAAGAGACCCTTAAAAATTAAGTCAAAGGTTTAATTTGTGATAGGTCGGAAATATTATAAACAGGTTTTACAAAAAAATAATACCTTGCATTATATAATACTGTGTGATATATTATTTCAACAAGGTGTTTTATTTATAACGGTACTGTGTATTAAACAGTACCGGGAGGAGGGAAAATATGAACCAACAGTTCAAAAAAGGCGTGCTGGAACTTTGTGTTCTGGCACTGTTAAATAGACGGGATTGTTACGGCTATGAGCTTGTGCAAAAAATTTCGGAACAAATTGAAGTATCCGAAGGGACCGTTTATCCGCTGTTACGCCGGTTACGAAAAGAAGGGTATTTAACAACGTATTTACAAGAGTCTACGGAAGGGCCGCCCCGCAAATATTATCAGCTTACGGATACGGGTAGAAACCACCTTCACACCCTTTACTGTGAGTGGCAGCAATTTCTGGAAGGTGTGACGCAAATTTTAAAGGAAGGTGTTCTAGATGAATAAAGAACAATTTTTGAAGTTGTTAAATAAAGGGATCAAAAATTTGCCAGAAGAGGAGCGGGAAGATATTCTTCGTGATTTTGAGGAGCATTTCCAAATCGGCCTGGCAGAAGGAAAAACGGAGGAAGAAATCTCACGTTCCCTCGGTTCGCCCAAACAAATAGCGAAGGAAATGGCCGCCGCCTACCATGTGGAAAAAGTGGAAGGGAAAACAACCATCAGCAATATTTTACGGGCGACATGGGCTGTGATCGGACTGGGCTTTTTCAATTTAACGATTGTACTCGGACCGTTTATTGCCCTGATCGGGATCCTTGCCAGCGGCTGGATTGCAGGGGTTTCGTTTACTGTATCTCCCCTATTCGCTCTTTTGAACGCCCTGATCTATCCGGATACGTTCCAGCTGTTCGAATTGTTTCTATCCATCGTTTTCTGCGGTTTCGGATTACTAATGGTCACCGGTATGTTTTACGTTACGCGTTCATTAAGCAAACTTTTTATCAAATATTTAAAGTACAATGTCAATCTTGTTAAAGGCGGGATCGAAAATGAATACAGTAAAAACCATTGTTATTACAGGTATAATATTGATGGTAATCGGAATTGCGGGCAGTTTTCTTTCCTATCAATTTATGGATCACTCATCTTCAACAGTAAAGGAAACAGTGGCTTCCGGACATATTGCCCATTTAAAAATCCTGGCAAAAAACGAACATGTTACCATCATTCCGGTGAAAAACCGTTCAGAAATTACGGTGGAATTGACTGGTAAGGGAACGAAAAAATTAAATACGGAACTGGATTTGCATGTTCATGATGATACACTGTCGATCAAAACCAAAAGGCTGAAAAAACTGTTCCAAATAAACTTTTTTGGCGGCACCCGCGAGTTAAATATTTATTTGCCGGAAAAGCTGTATCAGTCACTGGAAGTATCTTTGGATAACGGAGAATTAACAGTGAATGATTTGTCGATTAAAAACGTTAAAACAGATTCAAATAACGGCCGTATACGGATGAAACATATGGTTTCCGATCATATTCATGTTGCGGTCAGTAACGGCCGTGTCCATTTGGATCATGTAGAAGGAAAAATTACCGGCAGGTCTGATAACGGTGCTGTTTTTCTGAAAACGGACACCCTTGACCGTTCCATTGATTGGAAAACAGACAACGGAAATATTAAAATTGAAACGGAAGGGAAACCGGAAAATGCCATTTTGGATCTGCAAACAAAAAACGGACGGGTATCCGTGTTTAGTAGCGATGACTGGAATACGGTCATTGGTGACGGGGAGTATTTGATCAAACTAAGGGCGAACAATGGAAATATATATATTCATGATTAATCATAAGGATTTACTGAATGAAAGTGAGAAAACGGAATAGAAAAAATCCGGGGCCCGTATCTTCACAAAAGATGCGGGCTTTTTTCATGGGAAAAAGAATCATGCCACCGCCTCCGGGATTTTAAAAGTTTTTATATGTTGACAATATGATACACCTGTAATATATTTATTACAGGTGTTATATTTATTTTTATAAAGGGGTGAATTTCATGGGCACAGAATTGATTACGTCAGGTGTCTGCTCACGGCTTGTAGCGGGTCCGGCAGTTTTATTTCCATTTTTTCCAGGAAAAGCCTGTATAAACCGGACCGGTTGGTTATCATTGGTGGTAATAGTGGCTTTTGGTCATATATTTTCATCAGCCGTTAAAAATAAAAGGCTGTCCATACATTTTTGGCCAGGAATGATTGGAGTACTGTTGTTATTATCAGTGATGAATTTATTTGGATTGGGTAAGTTTCAAATAGCAGGCTCCTTGACCGGGATTGGCGGAATTCTCATCTTAACGGGAGTCTCTCATTTCGTCATTATGGTCATGAATAATATAAAAGTTCAGATTGCGTCATGATGAAAGAAAAATTTACTGGAGATGAGCTGCTTGCTTTATTTGAAGCATTATCCAATCCGCACCGGTTGAGGATCATTTCCATATTGGCCGAAGGAAAACAGTATGTCAGCCAGCTGGCAAGAGAAGCGGAAATGAGCCGTCCTTTGCTTTACATGCATTTGCAAAAGCTGGAAAAAGCAGGCATGGTGAAGACGGAAATGACCGTTTCAGAAGATGGAAAGGCAATGAAGTATTACGAGTTGCTTCCCTTTGATTTTCATATAACACCGGAATTGATTCGTGATGCTGTAAAAACATTAACAATTAAAAAGAAAGAGGGTAATAAAAAATGATGATTGCACACGCCATGCATGGAGGAATGAATGATTATACAACTATTAACAGTTTAGCCGGGATGGCTTTTGTCATTTTACTGATTGCGCTTGGTGTTGTTGTCATCGTGGCGTTGACAAAGGTTTGGCAGACAAAAATAAAAACAGCAAAAGAAGAACTCTATCAAAAACAAGCACAAGATGCCATCCAGGCCCAACAGGAAACAGCCCGCCAGCAGGAAAAATTGTTAGAGGAAATGGGTGAAATAAAAGAGCGTCTGGCAGCCATCGAACGGATCTTGAAAGAAGTGGAGTAGGTCAAAAAATCATGTTGAGCAGGAGGTGGACCAATGACCTGGCCGGTTGCGATTGTTGCAAGTACCTTCATGATCTGTGTTACGGTCTTTATAACAGCCCTTGCTGTTAAAGGCATGAGTGTAAGATCAAAATGATTATTATTCATCCGGAATAAGCCGGACTCTCTGAAGTGATTGGGAGTCCGGCTTTTCTTGATCGTTCTGCCATTTATTCATTTTTTGGAAAGAGAGAGAGGATTTTTATAAATGGATGATTTTTTTTAAGAGTTCATCTTTTACCCGGAGGGAATCCGGCAGGCATAGAAGTAAATGTTGCTTATTACGGTTTTAGACTCATCACTTATGCTGTGTTTAACTATATATTTTTGACATCTTTTTTAAATCAGCCCATAAAGTGGGAAATGCTTTTCTCCGGGCAATTATCCCCGCTACGTTGATTGTGCTTGTCATGGAAGTCATCGTGCATTTTCCCAATTTACCTGGCTGGATCAAATTGAACTCGCCGCGATGGTACGGCAGTTGCCGATTCTCGTTGTTGGTGTACTTGCTTATTTTATCTCTGTTTATTTTGGATACAAAGCTTCAGTCAGGCGGTTTGAACGGGTGGATTTATAAAGGATAAATCAAATGAAAGAAAGATGCCTTCCACAAGCCCCACGCCCGGAAATATGTGAAATCATTTGAGGAGAAAGTAAATGATTGGAGTATCATCAAGCAATACATTAAATATTTTTCCATAACAGCACTCATCCCAACCGGTGGAAAAGACAGCCGGGCAGAACGGGCTTTGAAGAAAATAACCAGGTCCGAAAAATGGAACCCGGCATGTTCATTTTTCTATACCTTATTCATTTCCTCTACAAACCGGCTTGTAATTTGCTGCGGACGGGTGATGGCACCGCCGACGACTACGGAGTGGGCACCGAGTTCGAGAACCCTTCTTGCCATTTCCGGTGTCAAAATATTTCCTTCGGCAATGACCGGTATGGAAACTTTTTGTACCACGGCTTTGAAAAATTCAAAATCGTGATCATACAGCTTTCTTCCTTCTGTCTCCTCTGTATATCCGTACAGGGTTGTTGATATACAATCAAATCCCAATTTTTCCGCATGCACGGCTTCTTCCAATGTGGATATATCTGCCATGATCTGCACTTGCGGATATTGTTTTTTCACATAGGAAACTAAATCTGCCAGTGTTTCACCGCCTGGCCGTTTCCGGAATGTTGCATCCATTGCCATCATTTCACAGCCTGATTCTGCCAATTCGTCAATTTCCTTTTTGGTCGGTGTAATATAGACTTCACTACTGGGATCCTCCCGTTTCACAATCCCGATGACCGGAAGATCAACTTCCTTTTTAATCGCAATAATATCCGGTTTCGTATTGGCGCGGATACCTGCAGCGCCGCCCATTTTGGCGGCAAGAGCCATTTTTGCCATGAAAATGGAACCGTGGAGCGGCTCATTTTCCAAAGCCTGACAGGAAACAACAAGCTTTTCTCTAATTTTCTGCAGCATATAATCACCTTTCGTTTTCAGCATAATCCGAATATTCCATAATCCAATAGTATCCGGTAAAAACTATTGTCATTCATTTATATTATTTATTTTGTTCAGCCTTTTCAAAGAATCTATTGATTCATCCATCCACATCAACTTGCAGACTTGGTTGGAATTTCACTCATTGTACCACGAATAAACAGAAAAATTCATTATACTTTTTAAATAAAACTGAAATCTTATCTTTTACAGATGATGCTTATGCCTGAATAAACAGCTTTCTAATAGACAATTAAAATGGAAAAAGTATACAATATATATGAAACATTTAAAAAACAAAAGGGAAGGGAGAATTTTCATATGGATCCAAATGCAAAGAAAACGGCATTACGGGGAATTACATATGGCTTGTATTTGGTTGGCACAAAGGATGAAAATGGGGTAAACGCTTCCACAGTTAACTGGGTCACACAAACATCCTTTGAACCGCCTTTGGTTGTTGTTGCAGCTAAGAAAGACAGCAAAACGCAAACTCAAATGGAAAAAGAGAAAGTATTCTCGGTCAATATTCTGGAAACAGGTAATGTTAAAATGGCTACAGCGTTTTTTAAACCTGTTGAGCCGGAAGGAAACAAGTTGGGCGGATATGAATTTTATACAGAAGAAACAGGATGCCCGATCTTTAAAGATGCTTTGAGTTTCTTTGAATGTAAAGTAGTCGATAAAGTTGAGAAGGGCGACCACTACATTTATGTTGGTGAAGTCATTAATGCAGGGGTTCACCGTGAAGGTGATCCGTTGACATTGAAAGAAACCGGATTCTATTATGGCGGATAAAGATAATCTTGATGGACGAGATATGTAGAAAGCCGGCCGAACGGTCCGGCTTTCTTTATGCTTGCCGGAATAAGTTTAATGTATTAACGCGTCCGGGTTCAACTTTCTTTTCCCAGGGTGATTTGAAACATAAAAAGAATTTGGAAAAAATTCAATTTTATTTAATTAAGACTTTTGATTGTGATATATTTAACATGAAGCGTTTTACAGGAATTATATTTTTTAATACAATTGTGAAATTGTTAACAAAGACATATTGAAAGGATGACGGGTTTCATGAAGGTTGTTATTTTAGGTGCTGGTGCAGGAATGGCATTACCAACAATCAAATTTTTGGCAAAATATGCAAAATTGTCAAAGTTGGTTTTGGCAGATTTAAATATTGATGCGGTAAACCAAGTTGCAAAAGACTTAAATAGCGATAAAGTTGAAACAACCAGTGTGGATATTTCGGATATTGACGCCCTGAAAAAATTAGTAGAAGGCTCCGATTTAGTTATGAACTTTGTTGGCCCGTATTATAAATTCGGAACGAAAACCCTGGAAACGATCATCGACGCAAAAGTCAACTATGTCGACATTTGTGACGAAGGCGATGTGACAGAAGAAGCATTAAAACTGGATGAAAAAGCGAAAGAAAATGGCGTTACTGCTTTAATCGGACTTGGCATGTCCCCGGGAATGACCAATGTTCTTGCAAAATTCGGATCGGATGCACTGGATGAAACAGATGAAATACACACTCATTGGGTTCTCGATGAAAAAGACCTTGGTGCCGGTGCTGTTACCCTGCACTTATTCCATTCGATCAACGGAGAAAAACCAACCTTTGCCGATGGGGAAGTAAAATATATTAAAGGCTTCCAAGAAGAAGATCATTTAACAGCTGATTTTGGTGAAAACATTGGAAAAGTAAATGTGTTCCATCTCGGACACCCTGAGCCGATCTCGATTCCGAAAAATATCCCTGGAGTGAAAAAGGTTGCCAACCGCGGCGGATTTACCCCCGAAATGTTGAGCCTGTTCTTCAGAATCATGGGAGAATACGGCTTTGTAAAAGAAGAACCGATTGAAGTAAGAGGAATAGAGGTTCAGGCTCCGGAATTTGCTTTAACCGTCTTAAACAATTATCTGGAAGAGAAGTATTCTGAAGCTAATGAAGAACCGGTGTTTTCCATTCAAGTGATCGTAACCGGTAAAAAAGACGGTAAAGATGTAAAATATACCTTTACAAAAATAGGACAGGACGATATGGCAATCCTTACTTCACTTCCGGCAGCAGCAGGAGCCGTACAAATTCTGGAAGGAAAAATGAATCAACCCGGAGTCAATGCTCCTGAATGCCTGAATGCAAAAGAATTTATTGAATACTTAACAGAAATTGACTATATCAACGAAAAAAGTAATTACCGCGTCGAAAGACAAATCGGTGATGAAGTTGTAACAGGAACAATCCTGGATAAAGATAAATTCCCGGAATTATACGGGAAGTGAACTGTAACAACCGAATAACCCGTTAAATATCAATCCTCTCCGGCAAATCATGCGGAGAGGATTTTTATATGAAGAAAATTCATGATAAAAGCCCCGGCTTACAAGCCAAAAAAGCCCGGGTTGTTTGTCGCATTATTTTAATACAAATTTTAGAAAGTTTTTTTACAGTTTCAATCATTTCGCAGACCCTTTTATTATTTAGATTTATTAAACAATATACATAGAACATATTTGAATTTTGAAATATAAATTACGAATAATATAAATATGGAATTTAGCTCTAACAGAAATATTTTTCAGGAGGATTAAATGAATCAGGAGACAGAAATCCAAGCAATATACAAACAACTAATAAATGCATGGAATCATCGTGACGCCCGTAGAATGGCCGGGTTATTTACAGAGGATGGCGTGATGATTGGATTTGATGGAAGTATATCCGTTGGCAGCGAAGAAATTTTTAAACATTTGAATTCGATATTTACAGACCATCCGACAGGTCAATTTGTCAACAAGGTTAAAGATGTAAAAAATCTGAGCTCTGATATAGCCATGTTAAGAGCAATTGCCGGAATGATTCCTGCGAATCAATCGGACATTAAACCGGAATTAAATACACATCATACGTTAATTGCCGTAAACAAGGATAACCATTGGTATATCCAATTGTTCCAAAATACCCCGGCCCAGTTTCACGGCAGGCCGAAGTTGGTTAAGCAAATGACAGAGGAATTGAGGAAACTAATGTAAGTGGCAAACAACGCATGATGTATTTTTTATAAATTTGGGTCTATACATCAATTTTTTTAATGATTTTGGCCGGATTTCCGCCCACGACTACATGATCCGGTACATCTTTCGTTACGACTGAACCGGAAGCAACAACGACATTGTCGCCTATGGTTACCCCCGGGTTGATGATCGCCCTGCCCCCGATCCAAACATTATTTCCAATTGTCACCGGTTTTGCGTATTCTTTACCTGTATTCCGTTCAGCGGGGTGGAGTGGATGCAATACAGTATAGATGTGTACTCCGGGTCCAAGAAAACAATTATCGCCGATTCGGACTTCGCCGACATCTAAAATGGTACAGTCGAAGTTGGCAAAAAAGTTTTCTCCGACGTGTGTATTATAACCGTAATCAAAACGGATATTTGGCTCCATATATACATTTTCCCCGGTTGAACCGAGGAACTCTTGTAATAATTTTGTGCGCTTTTCCGTTTCTGTTTCCAAAGTTTGATTATAAATTCTCACTTTTCGTCTTGCTTCTTCACGTTCCTTCACTAATAAAGGATCGGCAGGATTATAAAGCTCTCCGGATAACATTTTTTCTTTTTCTGTCTTCATTAAGCACACCTCATTATTATATTAATAAAATTTTTACAGAAAGTTGACCTAAAAATTCAATATAAATAAGTATATGATAACATAAATTATATATCACTATAATATTGTAAATCCGATAAGTTTCCGGATGAAAAAAGCTCTGCAAGTTGCATTGTTCAACCTGCAGAACTTAAAACAACCATTACCGAATTCATTCGATCGGATTGATCAAAGATGAACAATATTCTGTCTGATTGATTCATCAAATCATGAAAAAAGTAATAACGGATAGGGTAATGGAAACGATAAAGATAATCATCACCGGAACGAGTGCTTTTTGCCGGAGATCACGCAAGTTAATGTTCAGTCCGAGTCCCACCATAGCTGCAGTCATGAGGAATGTAGCAGATGAAGAAATCCCGTCCATGATTTTTAATGCCAGAGGAATCGATTTTGCAGATATATAACTTCCGACCAGGCTCATCGCAATAAAACCGGCCAAAAACCAGGGAAATTCAATTTTGGCATCCATCTGCCGGATTTCATGTTTCTTTGTTATGAAATATACGAGAATGAGCGCAAAGGGAATAAGGAGAAGGACACGTCCCAGCTTGGCTACCAGGGCCATTGCCAGTCCGTCCGCTCCTGCCGGTGCTCCGGCTAAAGTTACATGGGCGATTTCATGGAGGCTTAATCCGCTCCAGATTCCATATTCTTCAGGTGTTAAAGGAAGAAACGGACGCAAAATGGTATACGTAATGGCAAAAACCGTTCCGGTCAGAGCGATGATCCCCACCGACATGGCTGTATCTTCCTCTTTTGATTTAATTATTGAGGAAACGACGGCAATGGCTGCCGCACCGCAAATTCCCGTTCCTGCCCCGAGAAGAAAGGTAATCGCGGGATCCGCTTTGAACCGTTTTCCAAGCCAAACCATGGCTGTAACGGCAAAGATGATCACAATCGCATCTTTGACGAGTAAACTTAAACCCTGATCTAAAATAACTCCGATATTTAATTTTAAGCCGTACAGAATGATGGCGAAACGCAATAATTTTTTGGAAGAAAATTGAATGCCCTTCCGGATCCGGACAGGGTAGCCAAACAATTGTCTGTAAAGGACCGCCATAAAAATAGCACAGGCCATGGGCCCGATGCGATTAAATCCCGGTAATACGGCTAGTCCGTAACCGAGTACGGCGATAATCATTGTAAAACCAATACCGCCCAGCCATAATGGGATTGCCGGTCCATGGGTGTATGCCTTTTGCTGTTCAATTTTGTTTTCCAAAGTTGTCACCTCTCATTTATAGCTTACCGGAGATCCTTTTATTAGAAAAATAAATATATATAATGGTGATGATAAGTAAAAACTTATACAGATACTTTTTAAGGAGAGTTTTATTATGGACCGGCATTTAGAGGTATTTATCAAAGTGGTGGAAAAGGAGAATTTTCCGAAGGCCGGGGAAGAACTGCATATGAGCCAGCCTGCAGTCAGTCAATATATTAAGGATTTCGAGGAAACCCTTGGCACACGGTTGCTAGAAAGAAGTAACCGGTATGTATACATGAATAAGGCGGGAGAAATTGTATACCGGTATGCGAAAGAGATCCTGGCACTTTACGGGAAAATGCAACTGTCACTGGATGAGCTCACCAATCATGCCGGCGGGCCTTTATCGATCGGGGCCAGCTATACGTTCGGCGAATATATATTGCCCCGGGTCATTGCCAAGCTGCGGGAAAAGTATCCACTTGTTTTACCGGGGGTGAAAATCGGAAATACACAACAAATTATAGAATTGGTGGATACACATCAAATTGATATCGGTATTATTGAGGGCAGCTTTCACCATGATAAGCTGTATTCGAAAGTGATTGCTTTTGATGAAATGTATATCGTTGCTTCCCCCGGTCATCCTAGCGTAAATGATCCGGAAAGTGTACGGTCGATCTCGGATTTAAAGGATGAAATGTGGATTTTAAGGGAAAAAGGTTCAGGAACGAGGGAAGCGGCGGAAAAGCTGTTTGAATTGTATAATATCAATCCGGGAAACATTATGGAATTCGGCAGTACGCAATTAATTAAAGAATCCGTTAAAAAAGGCTGGGGATCTCACTGTTATCAAAATGGGCCATTGAAAATGAACAAAGGGACGGCACCATCCGGAAAATCCCCGTCCTGGAGCTGCCATTCAAACGGGCATTTTCCATTGTGACACACACGCTGTACCAAACGAAAACATTAAAAGCTTTTATTGAAACATTGATGGATACGGTAGGGCAGTTAGAAGAACAGAGATAATAGTGCCGGAAATTTAGAACTTCCGGCAAGCGATAACTCAGGATTTTTTGATACAGTTAAGAACCCCTATGATTCACAATATCGCTCTTTCCCCTGCTACGTTCTCTTTGCAAAGAAACGAAAGCTGTTCCGAGGGAAAGGGCTACAAAACATGCACCTATGAAGGGATTTAATTTAATTGATAACAAATCCACAACGAAACTGCCTGTAAATGTACCCAAAGCAATCCCTAAATGCAGGGCGGAATTATTTAAACTTTGCTGGATTTCGGCTGTTTTCGGCGCGATTTGGACCAGGTGGCTTTGAATTGGCGGTGTAATTGACCAGCTTAAAATTCCCCAGACGACTAACAATAACCAGAAGATTCCGCCCGTTGTAAACGGAATAGTAAGTAAACAGGCAATCAGGAGAACAATAACATTAAGTAATGTCCGCTTTGTGCCGAATTTGTCGGCTGAAATCCCGGAAATTCCGCCGCCGCTGAAAGCTGCAGCACCATAGACAAAATAAACCAAGGTGATCAAAGCACCGTCAAATCCTCTTGTTGATATGACAAATGGCGTTAAGTATCCGTACAGTGTAAAATGTCCGGCCATGAAGAGAAATGTTGTCAAATGGGCGGATATAATCTTCTTATCTTTTAAAGCTGCAACCTGTTGTTTAAGCGGAACAGGAGCACTTGTCCCGACCTCTCCAAAAAACAGGATGACACCAATTAAAAGGAGGATGGACAATACTGCGATTAATATAAACGGACTCCGCCAGCCGAACATATGCCCCATGCTTACGCCTAGTGGCAGTCCAAGAACAATTGCACCGCTGATTCCCATAACAACATGGCCGATCGCTCGGCCGCGGTATTCAGGTTTAGAGATAGCCGCAGCCAAAGTTAAGCAAAGTACAGTGAGCAAGGCTCCGCTGGCTGCAGAAATGATTCGTGATACTAGCAGGACAGCGTAAGACGTACTAAACACAGCCAAAATACTTCCGGCAAGAAAGGCGGCCAGTGCAATGATGATTAAACGTTTTCTGTCCGCCTTGCCGGATAAATATAAAAGAACCGGTCCGCTTATACCAAAGACGAGCGCAAACATGGTAATCAGCAATCCGGCTTGTCCGATGCTTACGCCTAAATCTTCCGCAACTAAATCCAAAATTCCTCCGATGATTAATTCAACTATACCCACTACAAAGGCTATGAGTGTTAAAAGGTATACCCGCTTATCCAACGGATTCGTCCCCCCCCTTCGAATTATAAGTTCATTTCCATTAAACGGTAACTTTCCTTGAAAGCGCAGGTACAATTATATCATTTACTGTCCGGTTCATTAAAGAAACAGAATGCCGGGAAGAGTTCCCTTTTCAGAACCCGGATGATCCCTTGGTTATTTCTAAATCGCTGTATAATTTACCGAATAATTTAACAACTTTTTTACAATAAAACGATTTTACTATATAAGACCAAAGAAAGGCTATGTTAAAAAAGTGTCAGAACTCAAATAATAAATATTTTTGGTGTTTTTTTAAAGTTATTAATATAAACATATTGCAAATATATTATATTATTATTAAAATATTTAAATAACCAATAATAGAGAAAATATTCTAAAAAACAGAAAAGGGGGTATATCAATTGGGAAAATTAAATGTGGAAAAGATTATTGCTGAAAATAAATTTAACCGTTTTCATTTCTGGCTGATCTTTTGGAGTTTCATCATTATCTTGTTTGATGGATATGATATCGTCGTTTATGGAACAGCAGTTCCCGTTTTAATCGAAGAATGGGGATTGTCCTCTGTTGAAGCGGGCGCAATGGGAAGTGCCGGCTTGTTCGGTATGTTGTTCGGAGCTGTTTTGCTTGGCATGATAGCCGACCGCTTTGGAAAAAAGAAAGTGGTTATTTTATCTATATTGCTGTTTAGTGTGTTTACTTTTCTTTGTGGTCTGGCGGGAAGCCCTTCGCAGTTTACAGTTTATCGCTTCCTGGCTGGATTAGGTTTAGGCGGAGTTATGCCAAACGTCATTGCGATCTGTACCGAATATGCACCTGCCCGGTTGCGGAGTTTTGTTATTTCATTTGTGCTCGTTGCTTATTCCATCGGCGGGATGCTGGCGCCGGTCTTGGGTATCACATTAATGCCGCACTTCGGCTGGGACAGCCTGTTTTTGGTGGCGGGATTTCCATTGCTTCTGATTCCTGTATTGCTGAAGGTGATTCCTGAGTCGACTGCGTACCTTTTGCAAAAAGGGAAAAAAGATGACGTCATCCGTATACTTTCAAAAGTAGTGCCGGATGTTAGAATTTCCCGTGATGCGGATTTGACCGTAAGTGAGGTTGTCCAATCAAAAGTTCCGCTGATCGGTTTGTTTAAAAATAAACGGGCAAGAAGTACCATTCTTTTTTGGATTACATATTTTATGAGTTTACTAATGGTGTATGGATTAAATACCTGGTTGCCAAACTTAATGATTGAGGCGGGATATGGATTGAATTCAAGCCTTGCATTTTTAATGGTCCTGCAGGGCGGATCGATAATCGGGACGATTACAGTCGCCCATTTAAGCATGAAATACGACTTTAAGAAAATGCTGGCTTCGCTTTATGCCCTTGGTGCGGTTGCCATTGCACTTCTCGGTTTGGGCGGATATACGTTGTATATTTATTTGCTGGTCGGCATTGCGGGGGCAAGTTCAATCGGTGCCCAACATTTAATCCAGGCCTATGTTTCCCAATATTATCCTCCCAATATCCGTTCAACGGCCCTCGGGGTTGCTTCGGGAATGGGACGGTTGGGCGGTTGCTGGGACCGGCGCTCGGAGGTATTCTTTTGTCTTTATCGACGCCCATTCAAATCAATTTCCTCGCATTTGCTGTTCCGGGAATTATCGCCGCAATTGCATTGGCACTCGTACCAGGAGACAGGGCCTATGTTAACCAAATCAAAGCTTCTCCAGAATATGAAAATCAATATGATGTCAAATCAGAAGCAGGAGTATGACTTTGCAGGTTAATATCTAATTTTAAAATATATTCGAAAATAGAAGTAAAAAATCCTGTCCGGATTTGGACAGGATTTTTTTGGAGAAAATATATTACATATACTATAGAAAGGTGAAAAGAGTGGTAATACGTTTTAATCGATCAATTAGATTTTAGACGTTTTATTTCGGATGACAGCTCTTATCGCCCCTATATAACCGTGGAATGTAATTCCGGTTGCTGCTGGCAGATTGGATACGTCCCGTTTCGTCAATGACAAATTAACCCATTTGAACAAAATATAGAATAATTTTAATTATGGACTACAATATTATTTTTAAAAAATGTTTATTTTATCTTTTATTAAAAAGAAACTTTTCGATCTTTTGATGTCATTCAGGGAAATTTTTTAAATTGCACTCAAAAAAAGCATATTTTTATTAAAGTGATTTCATCTTCAAGAGTAACAATACTGCGGATTATGTGAAATATTTCACAAATAATCAAAATATTTGACAAATAAAGTAATTATTTTAAAATAATATATGAGCGAATGATAAAGTAAAGAATACAAAAAATGTAACCGGTTACAAACGCTCAGTGGTTTTGTACAGTTCAGCGAGGAAATGCTTGTAAAACGTTTACAAGGAAAAATTAAGTGTTGTAAATCAAGGATTACTTTTTGGCATAGGGATTGATGCGAGTTTTATTCAGGAATTTATTGGATTCAGAGAAAAAATAAAACTCTTGTTATTTTGTCACTAATATTCCTGGATGATTCTAATTAGGAATTGAGGAGGAATTACCATGGCAAGGTTAGAAAATAAGGTAGCCATCATTACTGGCGGAGCCGGTGGTATTGGTAAGTAACTGCTGCTACATTTTTACGTGAGGGGGCAAAAGTTGTTTTAGTCGATTTGCTCGAGGAGCCGTTGACCAAAGCAAAGACGGAACTGAAGTCTTTGGGTGAAGTCTTAACTGTTGTTGCAGATGTAACGAAAGAAGAAGATGTTGAAAAATATGTAAAAGAGACAGTAGATCACTTTGGCAAAATTGACATCTTTTTCAATAACGCGGGTATTGTTGGGAAAACCGCACCAATTGTAGAACAAGATGTGGAAGAGTTTGATAAAGTGATGAATGTAAATGCACGGGGTGTGTTTTTAGGACTGAAACATGTTTTAAAAGTAATGACTAAACAAGGGAATGGGAGTATCATTAATACATCATCCGTAGCCGGACTCATGGCCTGGGAAGGAATTTCCCCGTACGTGGCATCGAAACACGCTGTAGCCGGTTTAACAAAAATTGCTGCATTGGAAGGTGCACCGTATGGAGTGCGGGTAAACTCCATTCATCCGGCACCGGTTGAAACGATGATGATGAGGCAATTGGAAGCAGGCTATAACCCGGACGATCCGGATGCAGCTAAAAAAGGTGTTGAACAATTGATTCCGCTGGGCCGTTACGCTGATCCGCAAGATATTGCAAACCTAGTTTTATTCCTGGCTTCTGATGAAAGTGAATTCATTAGCGGTGCCCAGTATCGTATTGACGGCGGTATGGCTGCTAAATAATTAACAAAAAAGATGATAAATACGTTGGGAATCATAAAATAACTCTTCACTCCTTTTGGGGTGAAGAGTTATTTTATGATGAATGAAGCAATGTGCCGTCGCATATTGCATGGTCACATCGTTAACAAGTTTGATTGGCGGTGTGTCGTATTGAAAACGGAAAAACTGAAGTATCAAACGAGATGCTGGATCCGGATAGGTATCCGCCGTTCTACCGTAATTACATTTTCTTCGTTGCCGATTGGTATTTATGTGAAAGGATTAAGGGAAGTTTCATTCTTCAGTCAAGATTGACATGGCTTTGGATTTTTGTTCTCGTACTGATCTTCCTATGGATGAAAAATATAACGGAAAAAATGTAAGAAAAAAATTTCACTTCAATACAAGCAAAGAAAGCTATTGAGTTTTCTTTGCTTTTTTTCTTTGAAATGAGCTGTCAATAACCGGTGGTTTACATATTTTTCCTTAATGTGTGAATTAAGCCGTTTTGGTAACAATAAGACTGATCGTAAAATGTGGATGAAAAAGGAGCTGAGAAAATGCAATTTGTTCCCTATATACGGTTGAACGGAAATGCCAGGGAAGCAGTGGGGTTTTACCAAAAGATTTTTCAGGCGGAAAATTTAGGGGTGATTACATTTGGTGAAATGCCGGAGGATCCGGAACAGCCTTTACCGGAAAAAGCCAAAGGTCTTGTTGCTCATGCCGCGATTAAAACCGGAAAATCATTAATGATGTTTTCGGATGCGTTCCCGGATGAACCGGTACGGGAGGGGGACAAGATCACGGTTTGCGTTATGTTTGACGAACCGGCCAAAGCCCGCCAGGCTTTTGATGCATTACAGGACAGCGGACAAGTGATCATGCCGCTGACAGAAACAAGCTTCAGCCCGGAATACGGGATCGTTAAGGATAAATTCGGTGTTACCTTCCAATTTTATACGGAAGGGAATCAAAGTAAAATCCATGCAAAAGAAGAACCTGCTCCGGGTGAGTAAGGTTCTTTTATTTATATATGGGACTATTTTCATAAACAAAAAAATTAGAAAAACTTTATTTTATTAATATAAAAAATAAAACACATATTTATCAATAAAATTGGCGGCAATTAATATTTTTTACAGTTACGATGTGTCAGTTAAAGCTAAAAGCTTTGAGAAAAATCGATATGATACATAAGAGGGGCTATCAGTATTAAAATTTATTAATTTGAAAATAAAGAATTTCAGGAATTTTGAGGATTTTGATATTGACCTGGATAATAAAAATGTGATTTTGGAATGAATGATGTTGGAAAGACAAATTTTATATGCAATATGGTTTTTATTAGACAGAGATATAAGGAGGAATGGATTTACTCAAGGGATTAGGTTTTGATCAAGTAATGATTTTTGCAAGTGATTTTGATTTAATAAGAGGAAAAGATTTAAATGAACATTATGTTGTTGCAACAAGTGGGAGATAAATGTTAATAATTATGCTTGATAGTAATGA
Organism: uncultured Bacillaceae bacterium; assembly: GCA_937934645.1. GTDB lineage: Bacteria > Bacillota > Bacilli > Bacillales > Caldibacillaceae > CALGYZ01. The sequence continues at coordinate 57,870 of CALGYZ010000065.1, forward strand.
TTATAGGTATTTTAATGATTTCATTGAATTGTCCAAACGATTCCGGACTAACAAAAATAGTAACCATTCATATCACAAATATGAACAAGATTAATAAAAGGGAGGACGGACACGGGCTGTCCTCTCTTTAAATCCGCCTAACTTTTCTTTCGTGAGCAGTGACATATAGCATTCCGGGTATAATGATGACGGCAACAGCAAAGAGGATCCATGTCATCTTTTCCATATTTCCGTCATGCATTCCGGTAGCAAAAGCCACTCCGTATATACTAGAAGCCAATATATTGCCGATAAATCTGGATGTCATCCATAATCCGGCGGCGACTCCGGATTCTGTTTTGTCAATAAAGGAATACAGCAAGTTTTGCAAGCCGATATTTTGAATCCCGTTGCTGAGGCCAAAGACAGCCAAAACGGCTCCAACGACGGAAATATATGAGTTCTGGCTGATGGTAAACAACAAACCGGTACCAGCAAGACCAGTCAGCCCGCTAACCAGCAACGGAAAGCGGAATCCCGAACGTTCCATCCATCGTGTGGCAACAGGAGTCATCACCATAGCCATGATCGACAAGAAAAGCATCGTGATTCCTGCCATCCTGGAAGTCGTCCCGAGTACCGTTTGTAAATAGGCAGGCATGCTGAGAAGAAGCGAGAAGAAAATGAAGGTGGACATAATATATTGGCCGAAAATAAGGGTGATATTTAAGTTTTTCCTGAAAAAGTTTACATTAATAAACGGTTCCTCTTTTTTCTTTTCATAAAAATAAAAGATGATAGAGAACAGAATGGCCAGAATCAGTGTTCCAATCTGTATTCCTTTTTCCAGGCCGAGTAAAAAGACCATCCAGCAAGTGATGAGTAAACTGAATAAAAGAATTCCGGCATAATCCATTTTGTGTTTACCGGAGGGCTTTTTGTTATCTTTCGGGATATAAACCAGGCTTAACAAAATTCCTGCGATGAGGACCGGCAAATTAACATAAAAGATCACGGGCCAGCCGCCAAAATGAATAAGCAGTCCGCTGATTGTCGGCCCGAATGCCGCCGAAGTCGTTGCAAATACGGAAAGGGTGCCGATCACACGATTTTGTTTTTTACTGATGGTATTACGGACGATTCCGATTCCTGCCGGAAAAAGTGCCGATGTTCCCACCGCCTGGATTCCTCGCATGGCCAGAAGGGTGATAAAATCCGGCGACAACGGAGCCAGGAGGGATGACACAACAACAAGCGATAAACCGGTGAGAAAGATGAGCTTTCTTCCGTACATATCGCTTAATTTTCCGAACAACGGTGTAAAGACCGCGCTGATGATAAAATAAGATGAAATCAACCATGATATGTCTGTCGCGTGTAATTGGAAATCCCGCTGGATGGCAGGTAAAGCAACCGTGATCATTGTCGTGTTTAACGGATTTAAAATAACCCCCAATGCCACGGCTAAAATAATCCATTTTTCGTTTTTACGGGTTTGTGTTGTCATTCCGATCCGATTTCTCCTTAAAACATAATGCTCCATTTGGTTTTGGAATTTCATTCCGGTCCATTTGATTCATTTCACAAAAATGTTCAAAAAATTGCAAGGCCCGCTTTTTTTCTTCCGGGTCTTTTTTTAAGGAAATGATATCAAGCAGGATTTGCGCCATCCATACATTGTCAAAATAACGGAATTTACCTGAATTCCAGGTCATCTGATGAGGATACTTTTCATTGATGTAATACTTCCAGAAGGGCATTTTCTCTGCTTCTTCCCCGTTAAGCTTGATTCTGTATTCCGGGTGGGCGGGAATATATCCATCCTCAGATGTCTTACCGGTAAAATCCTCCTTTACCATAAAAACCCCGATGATTCGCCTGTCTTTTTCAGGAATATTTGCTTCCCTTGCCGTCAGGAGGCAAGCGCTGTTCGGGCGTAAACGGCTGAGTCTTCTGGGGGTTCCTTTATTTTTTCCGCTCTTTATGACACCCGGGAAAACGCGCCATTCGCGAAACACTTGATTATGCTCTTCTTCATTGCACCAAAATACAGCCTGCGATTTCGGATGAAGCTTTTTGTTTTTCAAGAGTTTTTGATGTTCTAAATATAGTTGTTTCTCTTTCCGGCGGCGTTCTTTTTCTTCCATTAACTTCAGTTTTTCTTGTTTTTTCTCTAATTCTCTCTTTTGTATGAACTTTTTCATTGAACGGATGGTTTCTTGATCATGAAGTTTGAGAAATTTCCCAAATGCATCCGGGAAAATAAATTTTTTGGTTTCCGATCCGAAATTAACTTCTACGGATGATTCGTTAAGTTTTACGATTCGTCCTTTACCAAATTTCTTATGCGATACCTCTTTATTAATCAGGTTCAATATGTTTTCCTCCTTAAAGTACTAACCCCGGCGGAACATAAAAAAACCGTATCTACAATTCCGGAAGCAATAAAACCTGCCGGATGATAAATACGATTTGGGTAGAAAAAAAGAGTAATAAGATTATTATAACATATTAACAAAAATAACACAAATTTATTATTGACAGTATAATACAAATGTTATAAAATAAAAATTTTTGTTACTTACTGAATAAATATATACAAATCATAAAATGTGCAGCAATCTGTGATTTTCATCACATAGAACTCCGCCCGGGATTATATTTAAATATATGGAGAATTCTATGATTTATGATTGAAATGGGATGTTTCAATGGAACATGTTTTGTTTTCAATGTCACAAGAGACGTTAGAGGTGCAGGCTGTAGATTTGAAGTCAAAAGGCTGGCTTTCCGGAACGTATTTTTTGTAAGGCTGTACTGGTAATCGCCGGGAGGATATCACAGCGAATTATTCTTTTTCCTTTTCTTAATAACTAAAATAGTAAAATGAAGAGGAATGGTTTTTCCAATGTCTCTTTGGCAGAGAAGGTTATGCGGGGAGCCATCCAAAATTTTCAGTTTAGCTGAATCGTGAAAAAGATTTTAAAGGAAGAACAGAAAATGAATATACAAGATAAGCTAAAAACTTTGCCTTCATCCCCTGGCGTGTATTTCATGAAAGACAGCGCAGGAAATGTGATTTATGTCGGCAAATCAAAAAATTTAAAAGCAAGGGTCGGTTCATATTTTTGGAACATTTAACTTTTATAAAAAGTTTGTGTAACAGAGAATGGATCTTCATATTTTTTAAGCCATTTTTATATTTATCACAGATATTTACGGTATGATTTTATTAAGGATATGGAAAAATGTAGAATATTGGACGGTGTCAATTGATGATCGGAATGGGTTCACGGACGATAAAAACGGCGATCGGGGCTTCTTTAGCCATCTGGCTGACAACCGGACTGTTGAAGCTGGAATTTGCCGCCTTTGCCGCCATTATCGTCATGATGTGCATTGAACGGACGAAAAAGCAGACGGTTGAAACGATATTGGATAAATTTTTTGCCTGTCTTCTTTCATTATTTTTAAGCGGTATTACCTTTGAAGTTTTCGGTTATAACCCGGTCGTATTCGGACTTTTTATTCTTTTCTTTGTTCCCGTCCTCGTTAAACTGAAAATTCAGGGCGGTTTTATCACCAGCATGGTGATTGTCACCCATCTTTACACGTTAAAGGAATTCGGTTTTTCCATTATTTTGAATGAGTTGTTAATTATTATCATCGGTGTCGGCATTGCCTTTATCATCAACAGCATCATGCCCAGCTTTAAAAAGGAAATTGAAACGTATAAAGACAAAATTGAGGACAAGTTCAGCAAAATTCTTTATGAATTTGCCGCCTATTTGCGGAGTCCCGACCGGGTTTGGGACGGCAAGTAAGTCCTTGAAGCGGAGGATTTGATCAAAAAAGCAAAGGAAGTGGCGATCCGGGACATTGAAAACCACTTAATAAAAAATAAAAAGCATGACTACTTCTATTTGGAAATGCGGGAGGACCAGTTTAATATTTTGAAACGGATGCTTCCGGTTGTGTCATCCCTCGGGGTCAGCCTAAAACAATCGGAGTATTTTGCTGACTTTCTTGAATTTTTAAGCGAAAATGTCAGCGAGAAAAATATTACGCATATTTCCTTGAAAAAACTTGATGAATGCTGGGATTTAATCAAGAAAACCGACTTGCCGAAAACGAGGGAAGAATTTGAAACAAGGGCAAATTTATTTTATTTGATGAATGAAATCGAAACGTATTTACGGATCAAGAAAAAGCTGTATGCAAGAAAAGGAGAGGAAACGGCAGTGTCTGATTCCAGTTAACGTATCACGCGGAGTCTTTCTCCGCTGTTTTATTTTTGGATTGAGAAGGGTACATATCAATAAAGTTGGTAAAATTGTTGAAAACGTATACGATGGTATAGTAGAGAGAGAAACAGAGGGGGAAGCATATGAAAAATATTGTTTTGATAACTTTAGGGGGAACGATTTCAGCAAAAGGAAAAGACCGTCTGGATTTAAAAGATTACCGTTCCGGATTGATCGGCGGTGAATTTTATTTGGAAGATCTTCCGGAAATTAAAGAAATTGCTAATGTGGAAGTTGAGAATATTGATAACATCAGTAGCACGGACATTAACAGCAACCATTGGCTGACGTTAAAACAAAAAGTAGAGTATTTCTTAAATGAGAAAGACTATGACGGGGTAGTGATCACCCACGGAACCAATACATTGGAAGAAACCGCTTATTTTCTTCATTTAACGGTCAACAGTCCGAAGCCTGTTGTGCTCACGGGTTCTCAGCGTCCGTATACGGCTTTGAGTTCCGATGCCATGATCAATTTAATTGACGCTATACGGGTTGCCGCTCATCCTGATTCACATGGTAAAGGTGTTTTGGTTGTTTTCAATAAAAAAATTCATTCAGCCCGGGAAGTAACGAAAACCGATACGTATGATATAGACACTTTCCAATCGGGCAAAGCCGGGTACTTGGGCGAGATCGATGCCGCCCACCAAATTGTCTATTACCGGAATCCGCTGAGAAGGCATACGGTTCAATCGGAATTTTCCAAAATAAAAATAAACGGCCTGTCAAAAATTGAAATCGTGTATTCTTATGCGGGTGCGGACGGGGAATTGATCCGTTACATTTCATCATCGGGTAAATATAAAGGAATTGTCATTGCCGGTACGGGGGCCGGACGTTTTTCAAGCAAAGAAAAGGTAGCGTTGAAAGAAGCAGCGGAAAACGGTTTATTTATTGTCCGCAGCAACAGGGGAGGGCACGGCCGTGTTTTGGATATTGAACCGTTTAAAGATTTGGATGCAGTAAGTGGAGACAATCTGAGCCCCCAGAAAAGCCGGATCCTGCTTTCTCTGGCGTTGCAAAAATATAACGATTCGGAAAAAATACAGAAAGTGTTTGACGAATATTAATTTAATGACGGTTTTAGCTAAAATCAGGCTGCAGGGTTCACTAGCCTGATTTTATTTGTGTGTACTTTAGCCAGACCAGTAAAAGATTAAGCTGAATGGGGTAAAAATTCAAAAAAATCCATCTCCCCTATTGACAATGAGAATCATTCTCATCGATAATTAAATTAGAAAGATATTGGGAGTGAAAGTTCATTCTCTATTGTATTTCATGATATGGATCATCTATTTCATCAATTATCATGTTAAACTGACCCGTAAACATGTTATAAACAGTAAGTTTAAAATGAATTATGAGAACTGTCTGATCAGTAATCTAGGCATTAGCTTATTTCCCTTTGTTTGCCCTCTTGGATTTATATATATATTGAAAAAGACCGGACTTCCCATCCGGTCTTTTTCATGTTTGAAATCTTAACAAAATGAACTTCCGGCTTGTATACGCTGATGTTATTGCCGAAAAGCTGTTGTTGATTATTATTTCAAATTCGAGGCATTTTTCTTGTGCTGATCTGATTTAACTTGTAAAGTGATGATAAAAAAAGAATGAATTCCTATTGCGAACAACCATTTAAGGGAGAACAAAAGATTTGGCATAAACTTGTGACAAAGCTGTAAAAGCATGCCGAAAGGAAATGAGAGAACGAATTTTACCGTCCCTTGATTTGGAAAACGAAAGAGAGCGAATATTTATGTATAAAATACCGGGACACCATCATATTTCCATGATTATAAAAGATGCAAAACGAAATAATCATTTTTATAAAAATATTCTCGGTTTGAGACGGGTGAAGGTGACGGTGAACCAGGATGATCCGTCCATGTATCATTTATTTTACGGGGATAAAACCGGCAGTCCGGGAACAGAACTGACATTTTTTGAATTTCCGATGGTTGGAAAAACATACCGCAGAACCAATGCTATTACAAGAATCGGATTGATTGTCCCTTCGGAAGAAAGTTTACCATACTGGAAAGCCCGCTTTACCGAACAGAATGTGTATCATTTGGAAATCTCCGTATATGCCGGCAGTCCGGCATTGAAATTTATGGATCCGGAAGGGTTGCAGCTAGTGCTTGTTGCAGCAAATGAAAAAAAGCAGGATTTCTGGCAAACATGGGAAAAGTCCGCTGTTCCTGCCGAACATCAAATTCAAGGATTGGGACCGGTGGAAATGACGGTGCGGCGGCCTGAAAAATTAGCAAGTTTACTTGTGGACATGTTTGGTTATACAGAGGTCAGCCGGTCCGGACATACCGCGGTTTTTCAATCTGTTCCGGGTGAGATGTTTGGTGAAATCGTTGTGAAACAAATGGAGGGACCAAAAGAAAGACCGGGAAGGGGCAGCATCCATCATTTAGCGATCCGCGCCAGAAATGAAGAGGAGCTCCGGTATTGGGACGAACAGGTGAGGGCGCGCGGTTTCCGTTCTTCCGGGATCATCGACCGGTATTATTTTAAAAGTATCTATTTCCGCGAATCCAACGGGATTTTATTTGAAATCGCAACGGATGAACCGGGCTTTTTAGTTGACGGAAACATCGATACATTGGGGGAACAGCTGGACTTGCCGCCATTTTTGGAAAGCCGGAGAGCGGAAATTGAAAAAAATTTAAAACTGCTTGATAAGGATTAAATATGAGCATACCGGTAAAAAAGAAAACGGAACCGGTGATTGGATAACAGAACCGGTTTTGTTCTGAAACGGATGCATCCGGATCCCGGTTTGAGTACAAAGTAATAAAAACTTCGCTCAGCTTTTAAAAGAAAAGATGCTGGAACAAAATGATTTCTTTCTATAGATTCCGGACATTGTCATGATACAGCCGGTTCGAGTATGGTGAGGGACGGTTCGTCCGTAGCATTGAGATTTGCGGTTGCGCCGATGGGAATAGTTGCTTTATAGAGTCCGTGGCCTGTGGCCAAATTTGTAATTAACGGTTTTCCCAAAGGGACAAGCAAGGCATTGATTAAGTCCATAAAGCTTGTTCCGTATGAAACGGAACAGTTCGTGCATTGTCCAACGACAATTCCGAGACATTGATTGAATTTCCCCGCCATCATGAGCTGGGTTAGATACCGGTACACCGTATTGGTCGGTGCGTTGATTTCTTCGATAAAAAAGATTTTTCCGGTTGTATCCATTTCATATGGTGTACCGAGGGTACTTACGATCGATGTCAGGTTCCCCCCGACAACCGGTCCTGTCACATTTCCAGGAACAAGGGTTTCTAACGGTATTTCCGGAGGGTTATAAATTGTTCTTGGAGAGATTAAAGTGGATGTCGATTCAAAAAATTGGTTGAAATTGTAAGCAGAAGTTCCCGGATTGAAGTCAGCGACCATCAGGCTGTGAAAAGTGATCAGATTAGCGGCTTGGTACAGCTGGTTTAACAATGCGGTCATATCACTGTAACCGGAGATAATTTTCGGATTGTTCCGGATTACCTCATAATCCAAATAAGGAAATATCGTCTGGATTCCCGTACCTCCGCGGGAAGCAAGAATCAATTTAACGTCCGGATTCCTAAACATACTCATGAGATCTTCTGCTCTGGCGGCAGGCGGGGCTGCCACGATTCCCCCAAAAGATTGGACATACCGGCCGAAAACAATTTGAAATCCCATTTCCTGTAAAGTCCGGATTCCGGTATTAAAAGCGGGTTGATTTAAAATCGGACTGCCAAGGGTAACAACGCCGATTGTGTCTCCGCTCTCCAGCATCGGAGGTCTGATGGCGATGATGATCCCTCCTTGATCCGCTCTACGTTTTAGCCATGAATATTAAAATCGTATTCTTTTGAAAATAAAATAGAACCGGATTGGGGAAAGATTTTAGGCTTTCCCCCAAATCCGGTTCAGCCACTTTTCCAGGAGCCGGACTGCTTGATCCAGTAATAAACCGGCCAGCCCGATAAAAATAATGCTTGCCAAAACTAAATCCAATCTCATGGAATTTCGTGAATCAACAATGAAATAGCCCAGTCCGGACTGTGTTCCGATCATTTCACCGGCTACGAGGAAGATCCAGGCTGTGCCCACGGCAATATGCAGACTTCCGGGAACAGGAAAATTATGGGAATTGTCCTGTGCAGTGCCGAAAGGCTTTCCATTAAAGAAAAAAGGGATTTCTCGGTTTGAACGGGAGCGCAACTTATGCTTGTTCGTTTAAGGATGTTTTTGTTCCGGATGAGTGGATCCTAGCCGATGATGCCCAGCCGTTTTGTGACAAGATCCGTTTACCCTTTGTTGCCTATCAAATCCCGATCGGATTCGGTGTCATAGAGGTATCAGTTGAATCAATGGAAAAAGTAAAGAACCGCCAAAATGGCTGTAACCGTTATTTAAGTACTCAGCCGGCTGATTTAACCGAAGCATTGAAAAGAATTAAAAAGAAATTTTATGATGTGTTGCAGAAAGGTTTAAACAATTGGAAAGAGCTTGTTTCCATTCGGCTTGAAACGGTATATTTGACTCTGAAGGTGGTACAGGCAAATATGCTGCATCACGGAAGTCCGGCTTATTTGGCGAACAGCGATTCATCACGCAGGCTCCGGGAGGTATATTTTTACGCCAATTTGACGCCGACAGTGAAACATCTGGAAAAATTGTTGCACGAAGAGCAATGAATTTTACATTGAAATTTATTGCCCTTCACCCACTTTAAAAGACGGAAGATTTTATAAAAGCACTATTGAATTTTTTGTTCAAGTGTTCTATACACTTGAACAAAATTCAATGGTGCTTTATTTTTTCCTGAGATTCCCGATTGTATTTTTCTTTACCGCTTTTTCATATGATAGATTGGCATTCGTTTATTGAATAAACAGCGTTAAACACTTGAACGGAACGAATTTCACATTGCCACTATCACTATTTTGTAAAAGTTAAATATTCATAGAATGAGGGTCTTTGTTATGTTAAAATAACATTGTAAAGGGGTGATGAGATGGAAATTTTGAGTAGAATTGTTATTGTTCTCGTTGCCTGCTTTTTATTGATATTTATGGGTGTAACCATTTATTTGTTTATTCTGTACAGGAAATTTTATAAGATGGATATCACCCAGGAACAACATGCGATCAGGCGGAATTATCCCGTTGTAAGCCGGATTCGTTATTTTATGGAAAAAATAGCGCCGGAAATCAAACAATATATTTTAGACGGTGATAATGAAGGAAAACCTTTTTCCCGTGTTGACTTCCAGCAAATTGTAAAAATGGCCAAATACGGAAAGAATATTATTTCTTTCGGGAGCAAACGGGACTTCGATCAACCAAATCAATTTTATTTACGCAATGCATTTTTTCCTAAACAAATTTCTGACTTGGAAGCGGATAATACAGAATGGATTAAAACGAAAGTCTATGTAGAAGAGCCGCCGAAGAAACAAAATGAATTGACAAAATATTTGGAGTTATTTTTCCCCCGCAGTGAAAAATTTGTTGAAAAAGAGGTCAAACCATGGTTATACAATGACCGTGACGCAATCATCCTTGGAAAAGATACTTGCAGACATCCCTTCGTGATCAAAAGTCCTGTCGGCATGTCAGGAATGTCCTACGGTGCGCTAGGTGAGAATGCAATCGAAGCTCTTGGATACGGATTGAAGGACGCCGGATCATTTATGAATACCGGAGAAGGGGGTATTTCTCCATTTCATTTGAAAACCGGGGTGGATTTAATCGTCCAGATCGGCCCGGCAAAGTTCGGTTTCCGTAACAAGGACGGCAGCTTTTCTTGGGAAGAGCTCCGGAAAAAAGCCCAATATGAACAAGTGCGTGCGTTCGAGTTGAAACTGGGACAGGGGGCAAAAATCCGCGGCGGTCATTTGGAAGGTTCCAAAGTTACCCCGCTCGTTGCGGAAATCCGTGGGGTCGAACCTTGGAAAACAATCAGTTCTTCAAACCGGTTTGATGAGTTTCATGATTATGATTCCATGTTTGATTTTATAGAGAAAATCCGTGATGTTTCCGGCAAGCCTGTGGGTATTAAAATTGTGATCGGCAGTGACGAAACATTCGAAGAATTTGTCAAATACATGGCGGAAAATCAACGCTATCCAGATTATATCGCCATTGACGGTGGTGAAGGAGGAACGGGGGCTACGTACCAGGCCATGGCGGATACACTGGGGTTGCCGGTAAAACCGGCCTTGATGATTGCCCGGGAATTGCTGGAAAAATATAATATCCGGGACCGGGTGAAATTGTTTGTCAGCGGCAAGTTATTCTCTCCGGACCGTGTTGCCATTGCCCTTGCACTGGGTGCGGATGTTGTAGTGATTGCCCGGGGACTAATGATTTCCGTCGGTTGTATAGCCGCTGGCATCTGTGCTACCGGAAACTGTCCGGTCGGAGTTGCAACGACAAATCCTGATTTACAAAAAGCGCTGGTCGTCGATGAAAAACGATACCGTGTAACTAACTATGTGACCAATTTGCGGGAAGAATTGTTTGCCCTTGCTGCTTCTGCCGGGTTGACATCCCCGAGGCAGTTTAAGCCGGAGCATGTCGTTTATGTAGACAGCCGTTTTCAGGCGGTTAATATGAAGAATTTACAAACCGGCAGTGAATTTATGAAAGAATTATAGTTATATAAAACCGGATGTTAATCATTTGTGAACCAGTACTTTACACCCGGTACTTCCGGGTGTTTTTTATAAATATTATGGACGGATATATCGTTTATATTTTACAATCGAAATAGCTGATAATTTTATATTTTAGGAGGATTTATACATAATGAAAAAACTCACCTTTTTGTTTTTTTCAAGCCTGTTGATCTTCATTTTAGCCGCTTGTGGAGGGGATAAAGAGACAACCGGTGAAAATAACAGCGGAACGGAACAAACAGAAAAAAAGACAGATCAAGTAAATGAAGGCAGTGCCGGTAAAGACGGCAAAGAAGAACAAAAAGGAAAAACGGATGAGGAAAAAGAGGAACAGTCAACCGTTGATATTACGATCCCTGCGGAAATGTTCGAATCTGATGAAGTGGACCCTGATACGATTATGGAAGATATGAAAGCCCAGGGGGTTACAAAAGTAGTTGAGAATAGCGACGGCTCTCTGACAATCAAAATGTCGAAGGAAAAACATGAGCAGATCATGAAAGACATGAGAGCGGAAATTAGAAATACAATAGACGAAATTAAAGCAAGCCAGGATTATCCGTCCATAAAAAATATTACGTTTAATGAATCTTTTTCTGAATTTAACTTAATGGTGAACAAGGAAGCTTATGAAGACAGCTTTGACGGTTTTGTCTCAATCACTTTCGGACTGAGCGGCATGCTTTACCAATTCTATGACGGAAAAGACATGGATGATATTCAAGTGACCATTAATGTGATGGACGACAGCAACGGGGATCTCATTGAAACATTTGCATATCCGAATGATGAAGAATAATGGAGTAATAGCAAAAAAGCGAGTCACAGAGACTCGCTTTTTTGCATATTTGTATGGAAACCATTATTCTTCATCGACAAACAAATCCGATGATAAATATCTTTCGCCGGTATCCGGGGCCAAGCATAATACCCGTGCATCTTTCGGCATTCTTTTTGCCGTTTCGATCGCAAAATGGGCGGCTGCAGCGCCGGAAGCCCCGACAAAGATGCCTTCTTCCGCAGCCAGACGGCGGGCCATGATTTGTGCATCTTTATCTTTGATCAGAAGAATTTCGTCAATAATTTCCCGGTTTAAGATCTCCGGTACAAATCCTGGCCCCGTACCCGGAATTTTATGTGGTCCCGGTTTACCTCCGGACAAGACGGGGGAGCCCTTTGGCTCAACAACGTAAATTTTCAAACCGGGGATCTTTTTCTTCAACTCTTCACCGGTACCGGTGACGGTTCCGCCGGTTCCTGCTGTCAGAACAAAAGCATCCAGCTCTCCGTCAAAGGCTTCGTAAATCTCTTCAGCGGTCGTATATCTGTGGGCATCCGGATTTGCCGGATTTTCAAATTGCATCGGGATAAAACTGTGCGGAATTTGCTCAGCGAGCTCATTGGCTTTCTTAATGGCCCCTTTCATCCGTTCATTTGCAGGGGTTAAATACACTTCCGCACCGTAAGCTTTTAAAATCCGCACCCGTTCTTCCGTTGCATTATCAGGCATTGTCATAATACAGCGGTATCCTTTTGCCGCACTGACCATGGCCAGCCCGATTCCGGTATTTCCGGAAGTCGGTTCAATAATCGTACTTTTTCCGGGAATCAGTTTTCCTGCCTTCTCCGCTTCACGGATCATGTTGGCAGCGGCCCGGTCTTTAACACTTCCTCCGGGATTAAAGGATTCCAATTTTATATAAACATTTGCCCCGTCGGGATCGGGCAGCCGGTTCAATTTTATGACAGGAGTATTTCCGATTAAATCTAGTATCGAGTTGTAAATTTTCATGTCCATGCCTTCCTTCTTTTGATTGCTTATAATTCCTATATAATTAATATGTTTATTGTTATTTTATAATAAGATTGGGAGAATTACAATTGTATTCTGTCAGTTTCACCTGACAAGGGAAAATACACAAATTCCTTGACAATTTTATTTTTAATAATATTATTAAACTTATAAATCATATTAAGCTTATCGGAATAATACAATTAAATTCAGGAGGGAAAAAATGTTTCTTTATTTAAAAAATATCTGTAAAAGCTTTGAAAATCACGGAAAAAAAGAGCTGGTGCTGAAAAATATCCGGCTGCGGGTAGAGAAAGGTGAATTTGTTTCCCTCTTGGGACCGTCCGGATGCGGAAAATCGACATTATTATCCATTATTGCCGGCCTGGAAAAGCCGACGGACGGAGCGGTATATTTGGATGAAAAACCAGTGATCCGCCCCGGAAAGGACCGCGGTATGGTTTTTCAGCAGGCTGCTTTATTTCCATGGCTAACGGTGGAGGAAAACATCTGTTTTCCGTTGCGGAAAGAAATGAAAAAGAAAGAAGCGCTGGCTGTTGCACATAAATATTTGGAACTCGTACAATTGCGGCCGTATGCAAAATACCATCCGCATGAGTTGTCAGGCGGCATGCAGCAACGGGTGGCCATTGCCCGAGCGCTGGCGATGGATCCGGAAGTATTGTTAATGGATGAACCGTTCAGTGCCCTGGATGAACAAACGAGAATGATGCTCCAACAAGAGTTGGAAAATATATGGATGGAGACAAGAAAAACAATTATTTTTGTCACCCATAGCATCCAGGAAGCGATTACCTTATCCGACCGCATTATCGTTATGGGGAGACATCCGGGAAGAATAATCAAAGAATTTTCGGTCAACATTCCCAGACCGAGAAATGAATATTTACATGAATTTTCTGCTTATGAGAAGGAAATTATTCAACTATTAAAATTAGAAATCGAAAAAAAGGAAGAAGTGGATAGCAGCTATGCAGTTAGCAGTTAAACGAATCATTTTCTTTATATCCGTTTTTCTCCTGTGGGAATTATTAATCCGGGTTATGTCTGTTCCGGCTGTTGTTTTGCCAGCGCCTTCGGATATTTTTCTCAGTTTAAAGGAAAGTGTGGCGGACGGCACATTATTCCGGGATTTGAGCGCCAGTTTTTTTCGACTTTTTATCGGTTTGCTCCTGGCGTTGTTCATTGGTTCCGCCCTCGGCATTCTTCTGGCGAAATCAAAAACGGCGGACGAAACTTTGGGATCGGTCATTCTTGCATTGCAAAGCATACCGAGCATTGTCTGGCTGCCTCTGGCCATTATGTGGTTCGGTTTAAATGAAAAAGCTGTGATATTTATTGTCATTCTTGGCGGAGCGATCGTGATGACGATTAATGTCCGCACCGGGCTCAAGAATATCTCTCCAATTTATATAAAAGCGGCCCAAACCATGGGCTCTAAAGGACTGGATCTGTTCTTTCGGGTCATGCTTCCCGCATCCGTTCCGTATTTTGTAACTGGAACACGGCTGGCCTGGGCTTTTGCCTGGCGGGCACTGATGGCAGGGGAATTATTAAGTACAGGACCCGGATTGGGGTATACGTTAAAATATGCCTCCGATTTCGGTCGGATGGATATGGTGATGGCGATTATGATCGTTATTGCTTTAATCGGCATCTTGGCGGACTTGGTTTTATTCCGTAGGATTGAACAGAAAGTAAGAATGAAGTGGGGTCTTGAACAAAATTAAATCGTGAGGTGAACAAAATGAAAAGATGGATTTTTTCTGTATTTGCCCTATTACTTCTTGTGGTATTAACTGCTTGCGGAAGCAATGAAACAACTTCGGGAGGGAATAAAAAAGAAAAGCTCGTGCTAGGATATTTTCCGAATATTGATCACATCCCGGCAATGGTCGCCAAAGAAAAGAGGTATTATGAAGAAGCGCTCGGCGAGGATGTTGAAATCGAATATAAAACGTTTCCCGACGGGGGCACCTTTATGACGGCGTTAAAATCCGGAGAAATCGATGCCGGACTGGTCGGGCCGGCTCCCGTAATGAATAACTATTCCAACGGGGCGGATGTAAAAATTATTGCCGGCGCGTCTTCCGGCGGTACAGTAGTAGTAGCAAGTGAACAAAGTGGCATTACCAGTGTGGAAGAAATTGCCGGAAAGACATTCATCACTCCGGGAATTGGCTGCACTCATAACGTGCAATTCGAAGCGTATTTGCAGGAACTTGGCAATAAAGAATTGACTTCAGAGAGAATTGGCGGAACTTTAAAGCATGTGACTGGAAATCCAGCATCTTATCAGTCCATGTTTGAATCCGGGAAAGTGGATTTAGCTGCTGTTCCGGAACCGTGGGCTTCCATTCTTGTGGAAAACGGGGCAAACGTTGTGGTCAGCACAGAAGAAATTGCTTACGGGGAAACATTGCCCAATACCGTTTTTGTAGCACGCGGCCAATTAATTGAAGAAAATAAAGAACTTGTGGAAAAATTGATGCAAGCCCATAAGAAATCCGTAGACTTTATCAATAACAATCCGGATGAAGCACGGAAAATTGCGGTCAATTCGATCAAAGAGATCACCAATCAGGAAATGGACGAAGAAATTGTGAAAAAAGCTATGGATCGCATTACGTATACAACCGAGGTTGATGAGCAGGTGTTGAAAGATTTCGCCGAATCTTCATATGAACTGAAATTTTTAAAAGAAAAACCTTCATTTGACGGATTGGTCGAAACCGTACTTGCAAAATAACAGATTAAGCTCCCGTTATTATGACGGGAGTTTTTGTTTACTCGGTTGAAGGAAATGTACGGAACTTTAAGATATTTCTCGCATAAAATATTTTTGATCATTTAGTCCGGGGGGAGTTATATGTATTATTATGTTCCTAATGGCTGGCCGACTCCGTATGCAATGATGTTCGGAGGTACGCCCTTGTTCGGACAGTTTCATTATTTGCACCACGGATATATGGATTCCGGTCAATACGTGATGGCTGACCTGGGTCCAAATCCGCTTGCTGTTAATATTAACCGTGCTGCCAGAAACAATCGGAATTTCCGTACGGCTTTATGGACGGGTAAACATTTGCAGGTGACACTCATGAGCATCAATCCGGGTGAGGATATCGGGCTGGAAATCCACCGGGATCTCGATCAGTTTTTACGGGTGGAACAGGGTAGGGGAGTCGTTTTGATGGGGAAAAACCGCTACAGGCCCGATTACCATATGGGAGTCGGAAAGGATTCGGCAATAATGGTACCGGCTGGAACGTGGCATAACGTGATCAATACAGGTAGCGAGCCGTTAAAGCTCTATTCCATTTATGCCCCGCCGGAACATCCGCATGGCACCGTACATGCTACAAAAAAAGAGGCATTGGAAGCTGAAGAAGACCACCGTAAAAAAGACGCAGGGCTGTAAGGAGTCCTGCGCTTTTTCTTGCCGATTTTTCCATCAATTCTCAAGCAGGTTCTCTTGCATAAACAATGCTGCATATTTTTTATTCATGGAAGAACAAGTGTTGAGGGAACAAAAAATCGTAGTTTTATTACCGGGTACGGTTTATTGTTGGTTAATGAAATATATTTTAAAAAACAAAATAAAAAAATCACTGAAAATATTGACTTGACAGGCCAATTGGGAATATTCTTATCATATATGTATTTCATGAAAAATTATGCGGATCCGGAATACTGATTTCTGATTTTTTGAATAAAAACGTTTATTCATATAACTCTTTCAATAAACACCGTGATCTTGCTTTAAATGATTTGAAATATTTGATTTACATACTTAAAACAATCCTATCTTAATAAAACCAGTAATATCGGAGGTAATATAATGAGCAAAATTGTCGTAGCTTTTGGCGGAAATGCAATTATAAAAGAAGGAGAAAAAGGAACAATCGAGGAACAAAAGAAAAATATTGTGGAGAGTATGGAACCAATCGTCGGTTTTATTAAACAAGGCCATTCTGTCGTAATTACCCACGGTAACGGTCCGCAAGTAGGAAATGCATTGATCCGTTCAAAGATGGCTGCTTCCAAAGTTTCGCCGCATCCTTTGGACGTTTGCGGAGCTGAAACCCAGGGAAGTCTTGGTTATTTAATCCAGCAAACACTCAGAAATAAACTGGATGAACACAATATTGATAAAAGAGTTGTGTCAATTATTACCCAAACTGTTGTTTCAAAAGACGATGATGCATTTCAAAATCCGATAAAACCGATCGGTCCTTTTTATACAAAGGATGAAATGGAGAAGTTTAAAGAAACCAGTGTTACGTTTGTTGAAGACAGCGGAAGAGGATATAGAAAAGTTGTACCTTCGCCAAAACCGGTTGAAATTATTGAAAAGGATGCAATCAAGGTCTTGCTGGATCAAGATTTTATTGTGATTGCAGCAGGCGGGGGCGGTGTGCCGGTTGTCAAGAAAAAAGGACAAATCGAAGGTGTGGAAGCGGTCATTGACAAAGACTTTACGAGTGCATTGTTAGCTGCGGAACTTGGGGCGGACTATTTATTTATATTAACCGGGGTTGAGCAAGTAGCGCTTGATTTTGGAAAACCGACACAAAAAAATCTGTCCGAACTAACCGTTGAAGATGCTGTACGCTATTTAGAGGAAGGACAGTTCCCGGAAGGCAGCATGGGGCCGAAAATAGAGGCAGCTTTATTATTTTTGAATAAGGGTGGAAAAAATGTCATTATTACCTCGATCGATAAACTCCAGGATGCCCTTGACGGTAAGACAGGAACACGGATTGTCAAAAAGCATGCCCAATATCAACTCGTGAAATAGTAATAGGAAGAAAGTGTATAAAACTTTTTAAACAGTTAAGAATTTGAAGAAAGAGGGAATGATTTTGGTCTGGAAACCATATATATTGGTACCGGATGAACCCCCTTCCGTATCACAGGATCATCCCCTCTTTTATACGGACAACGCTGTTCAAACGAGATTAAAATTGATGCATCAATATTCTTAAACAATGAAATGGCTTTAAGGAACTTGTTTCCGGAATATGTTGCTGTCTCCGGAAAATAACGTAGGTTCAGGACTGCATAAAGACATACGTGTAAAGGCATAATCAGAAATTATGAACGTCATAAACGATACGACGGAAGATCATCGGAATCACATTAAACTTTTTCTCATTATCCTTACACTGCATTAAATGACGAAAAACGACTAATTTCACATATTTACTTGCAATTTTTGTTGCATCTTGTAAAACATATACTTTCATTTAAAAGCAGTCCGTTATACAATGAATTTAGTATAATAGAGCGGAGAGACATGTATGAAAAAAGAGCTTTTTGTATTGATGTTCATTTTGTGTACCGGACTGTTTTTGCATGCCTGTCAAACGAATATGGCTTTGAAAACGATTAATAAAATAGATGAAAAGAAAACGACCACTTCGTCTTCCGGGTATCCTGATGTTGAGATTGAATCGACAACGGTCGAAAATGGAACCTATCAATATTCTGTTCACATACCGAAGTTAAATGCGGATGCTTGGAATATGGAAATCAAGCGCTGGACGGATCAGGAAATTCGTCGGTTTATAAAAGACGCTGCGGGAAAAAAGCATTCTAATGAATTGCATATAGATTTCCAAATTTATACGGTCTCTGAAAACTTTTTGTCTGTTAAGTTCAAAAAATCTCAAACTTTATATAACGAAAAACCGGATGAAGAAACTGTAACATTCAATTATGACCGGAAAAACAACCGGTTTTTATCGATAATTGATTTGTTTCAGAAGGATTCAGGATTTTTACCATTTTTGTCTATACTTTCGTTTGAAAAGTTAAGGGCCGATGAAAATATATCCGGAACGGCGGACAGGGAGCAAATTCTTAAGGGAGTGGAACCCGCCGCAGATAACTTCCGCAACTTTTTGATCAAAGACGGAAAGCTAATTCTGCTATTTGATCCTGCCCAATTCGGTATGGATTCCGGAACAGAAATTGAAGTTGCCTTAACCTACGATGAACTGAAAGATTTTCTGAATAAAGAATATATTCAAAGTTTCAATATCCAGGAAAAACAGCCGGAAAAAGATTTGGAAAAAGCCAAAAAATCAACTGAACAGAAAAAAAACTCTCTCGACCCGGATAAAAAACATGTGGCTTTAACATTTGATGACGGCCCCCATCCGGATGTTACGCCGCAAATTTTGGATAAATTAAAGGAATACGATGCCCGGGCAACATTTTTCGTTTTAGGAAACCGCGTGGAATTTTATCCGGATATATTACAACGTATCCTGGATGAAGGCCATGAGATTGGAAATCATTCATGGAGCCATCCGCAATTAACAAAGCTGTCCAAGGAAGAAATTATAAGCCAATTAGCTCGGACTGATGAACAAATAAAGAAAGTTACAGGCGAAAACACTGCTATTATGCGTCCGCCCTACGGTGCCATCAATGATGAAGTAAGTGCTTATATCAATAAGCCGATTATTCAATGGTCTGTAGATACAAGGGATTGGAAAGTCAGGAATGCCGATGCCATTTTCTCAACTGTAAAAAGTCAGGTGACAGACGGATCGATTATTTTGATGCACGATATTTATCCGTCCACTGCGAAATCGCTTGATAAAGTTTTAGAATGGCTGGATAAAAGTGGCTATCAAGTTGTGACTGTTGGTGAACTACTCGGCTATACAACGGATCCGGAAACCATTGAAGCCGGTAAAATTTATTATTCCCGTGCGGAATAACAGACTCAAAGTTGTAAGGATGGATAGATTCCGGTTGTCAATACCGGAGTCTTTTCTCTTTACTAATATGATTCTCTGAAATCATATTTTCACAATCAATTTATGCGGAAATATATCATTTCAACACCGGAAATTACGCTTAGAAAAGAGTATATGATTTTGTAAATTTGAGAAAAATCCTGTTCTTTACTATAATGGAGTAGAATCATTGCATTTACATAGAGAAAGAATAGCAGAAATGAAAAAATTTTTTATGACGGAAGGTGACGTGAAGTGAGTAATCTTTTAGCTGCAGAAGTGAGGGAAGATTTTAGAAGATCTGCACTTAATAAGTTAAGAAACGAAGGAAAAGTTCCCGCAGTAGTATACGGAAAAGATAAAGAAACAAAAGCGATTGCCGTTGACCGTGTTGAACTATTAAAATTGCTCAGAAAAGATGGAAGAAATGCCATTATTTCCTTGGAAGTCAACGGTAACAGGGAAAATGTCATGTTAACAGATTATCAGACTGATATGATCTCCAATGAAATCCTTCATGTTGATTTTCTCCTTGTTGATATGGATCAAGAACTCCAAACAAAAGTTCCAGTTTCTATAGTTGGCGAAGCTGCCGGCGTAAAATCAGGCGGTGTAATTCAGCTTGATATGGACGAATTGCAGGTTACTGCAAAGCCGAAGGAAATTCCGGAAGTTATAGAGATTGATGTGTCAGAGCTTGAAATCGGCAACAGCGTAAAAGTTAGCGATATTGTAAATAACTATCCGAATGTTACATTTAACCATGAAGATGATGAAGTAATCTTATCCATAGTTACAGCCAAAGCAACAGCTGCTGAAGAAGAGGAAGAAAAGGAAGAAGAAACAGTCGAAGCATAATAACAGTAAAAAAGATGCCAATCACAACGGCATCTTTTTTTTTGGGAATTTGATATACGTATGAAGTTTTTTCGTTTATTTATTCCGGGAAATCATATTGGATGTTTCATTGGTTGTATACATTTCATGGCCCTGCCGGATTCCATTTTATGGTATGGTAGTTTTTGAGTAATGAGGTTCTTTCCGGAGGTGTTCCGAATGTTTGGACGAAAAAGATTTCAAAAAGAAGAAATCCGTTTATTACAGAAGAAAATTGATGAGTTGAATAAGAAATTGGATAAAAAAGAAGATGCTTTTCTTTTTAAATAATATACATAAAAACTTGTTGGCTACGATGGAAGCCATTGAGAAGGTAAATGAGGAGCACCATATGATTATGCATATGGTAGACCGGATGAATGACGAATATAAAAGAGTGGAGAAAAGCACGGTCGAAAATCATAATAATTCCCGTACCATGCTGGAAAAGGGAAAATCACTGCTCCAATCAACGAGGGAGATGGTGAATATTTCCCAAAAAGGAAAAGAGTCTGTAGAAAAGGTAAAAAATATTATTGACCGTCTGGGAGATTAGTCAGAGGATGCAGCTGCCGGCATGCGGCAACTGCAGCAGAGAGTTCCCGGCAAATTGAAGAAATCGTCAATGTCATCAGCAGGATATCGGAAAATATTAACTTGCTAGCATTAAATGCTTCAATTAATGCATCCCGGACAGGTGAACATGGCAGGGGCTTTGCTATTGTAGCTGCTGAGATCAGAAAGTTGACGGAAAATACAAAAAACAGTACGAAAAATATAAACGAGTTAACGACGAAAGTCCGTGATGAAATCCGGACGGTAAGTGCATACAGCCACAAAATATTGAGCTAGTCCGCCGCGGAGTGAAATCGAATTTTCAAATCAATGATGAAATGAACCGGTTACTTAAAGTAATTAATGATGTTGAGGAAGAAGTGTATAATTTAATTCACACGATTGAACTCCAGCAGGGAACAAGTAAAGATGTAATCAATAAATTTCAAATCACAGCTGGGCTATTCCGGCATACGAATGAGTTGTTGATCGAACATATCAAAGAAGGAGAATAGATCAGTGATCAGCTGCGGGAGGCATTACATAAAGTCGAAGCGGAGAAAGAAGAACGACAGGCATATGCAACCGGCTGATTTGTATATAAGATTTTGTACAAACATCCGGTTTCATAATGCGTTGTTTTTGTTACCATGATAAAGTTTTTCTTCCTCCCTGCATTACGTATACTAAATTTGAGGGGGGATTTATTTGGCAAGGGAACGGAAGTTTACACGTGATGATTTGTATGAAACGACAAAGTATATGTTGTTGGAAAATGGATACGAAGGCTTTACATTCAGCAAGCTGGCGGAAAAATTAAACGTATCACGCGGTGCCATTTATAAGTATTTTAACAATAAAGATGAGCTGATTACGGAATTCATGATTTATGAAATGAATGGGTTTCTGAAGGAACTGGGGAAAATTAACGGATACGATTCTTTTGATGATCAATTAAATTATCTATTTACACTCATCTTTAAAAATGCGTACATTCATCAAATGATTAATATCAGCAAACATTTATTAAACAAAAAAAATAAAAAAGTAGCAGAGAATGAAAGGGAATTGGCCCGGCTCCATTTGAAAATGTACCGGTTATTAGAGGATTTTATTCAACAGGGGAAAAGTGAAGGAAAACTGAAGTCCCACTTGCCGGACAGCTTGATCCTGGGATATATTTTCCAATCTATTAATATCCCGAATCATTTTCATATTCCGGAAGAAGAATGGTACCATTCCTTAAAAGACATGATTAAATACGGAATTTTTTCTTCTGGATCAAAGAAAACATAGTCGGGAGACGGCTGTATCCAGATGGTTCAGCCGTTTTTTATACTGACAATTTAAATAATATTTTCGTTTTAGTTGACATATTACTCTTTTATAGTACAATAGTAAAAAACAATTTTATAAAAATTCAGACCTCACTACTTGGTGAGGTAGAGGCGCGGTATTTAACAGTCCCTGGTGGAACTGCGAGAAAGGTGATGAAACCCGGGAGAAGGAAATACCGCCGAAGCGTGTAATATTTTTCTCGGTATTACACGCTGGGCTTGCAGTGAATAACTGTAAGACTGTCTCAGGTAAAAAATTCCCGTTTACCTGAGATGCGCTATCTCAACCGGGAAGTAGCGGGGACTGGGTGCAATGTGTCAATTGCGACCTGAGTTCGTCTCGGGTCGTTTTTTGTTTACATGAAAAGAATGAAAATTAATCATTTAAGGGGGAGAACAATGAAATCAAGGTTATTATTTTTCATAAGTTTAATTGCTGCAATGATCGTGTTTTCCGGTTGTAGCGCCGGAGAAGAAGGCAATGGGGGAGGCGGAAATCCGGAAAATACATTTGTTGTCGGTATGGAAGCGGGTTATCCGCCCTTTAACTGGACACAAAACGATGATTCCAACGGAGCAGTGCCAATCAAAGGAAGCAATGAATATGCCGGCGGATATGATGTTGAAATTGCGAAACGGATTGCGGAGGGTCTCGGAAAAGAACTGGTTATTGTAAAAACAGAATGGGATGGATTGATCCCTGCATTGCAATCCGGAAAAATTGACGCAGTAATTGCAGGAATGTCCCCGACTGCCGAACGGAAAGAATCCATTGATTTTACTGATACTTACTATCAATCAGATCTTGTTATGATTGTGAAAAAGGAAAGTCCGTATGAGAATGCCGTATCTATTCAAGATTTCAGCGGTGCAAAAGTCACAGCCCAGTTAAACACATTCCATTATTCAGTGATCGATCAGATTAAGGGTGTCGATAAGCAGCCGGCTATGGACAATTTCCCTGCTATGCGCGTTGCTTTGGAATCCGGAGTGATTGACGGGTACGTGTCCGAACGTCCGGAAGCAGTCAGCGCCACATCGGCTAATGAAAACTTTACCTTTGTTGAATTTGAAGACGGATTTGAAACAACTGAAGAAGATACGGCAATTGCCGTCGGTGTAAAAAAAGGCAGTGATTTAAAAGAAAAAATCAATCAAATATTGGCAGAAATTTCCGAGGAAGAGAGAAAACAAATAATGGACGAAGCGGTCAAAAACCAACCGGCTTCAGAGTAAAATTAAGGAATTTGTCTGGCAAACGGCAGAAGAGTGAAAGAATAATATAAATTCTGCCGTTTGTTTTGACAAAAACGGAAATTAGGAGGAGGATCATGAGTCTCGATTGGATCATAAAAATATTTGTTGAAAATTGGCCGATGTTTTTAAGGGGGGCAGGGATCACATTACTCATTGCTTTGGTCGGTACGGCAGCCGGAGCTGTTATCGGACTGATTATTGGCATAATACGGACCATCCCGCTTCCTGAAAAAGGCATAAAGCGAGGAATATTGAAAACAATCAACGGAATTTTATTTGTATATATTGAGGTATTCCGCGGAACACCGATGATCGTTCAGGCAATGGTTATATATTACGGTGTCGCTATGGCATTCGGTGTTGATATGGACCGTTTAATGGCGGCATTTTTTATCGTTTCGGTCAATACAGGGGCTTATATGGCGGAAATTGTCCGCGGAGGTATATTATCCATTGACAAAGGGCAATTTGAAGCCGCACGGGCTATTGGAATGAACCATTTCCAGACGATGACCAACATCGTTTTACCCCAGGTCCTGCGCAATATTTTGCCGGCGACCGGAAATGAATTTGTCATTAATATTAAAGATACATCTGTTTTAAATGTTATTTCTGTTTCAGAACTGTTTTTTGCAACAAAATCAATTGCAGGCAATAACTTTAAATACTTCGAATCTTTCTTTATCGCATCAGTCATCTATTTAATCATGACTTTTACGGTAACAAGAATATTGCGGTATATGGAGAAAAAACTGGATGGTCCCGATAATTACGATCTTGCCGGAAACCAAATGCAGGTGGATACGCCGAAAATACCGGCAAAACAGTAAAGGAGAGTTGATTCGTGGATACAGTCATAGAAGTTCAACATTTAAGCAAGAAATTCGGTTCCAATGAAGTATTGCGTGACATAAACTTTTCCGTAAAAAAAGGTGAAGTTGTTACAATTATCGGATCTTCCGGTTCAGGGAAATCAACATTGCTCCGGTGCATAAATTTATTGGAAAGACCGACCGGAGGGAAAATTATTTACCGGGGTAAAAATATATTGGATAAAAAATACGATATCAATAAGTACCGTACGAAACTGGGAATGGTATTCCAGCAATTTAATTTATTCAATAACTACAATGTATTGGGAAATTGTGTAGTCGGCCAGGTAAAAGTGTTAAAGCGTTCAAAGGAAGAAGCGGCAAAAATCGCCATGAAATATTTAAAGGATGTCGGCATGGAGAAATATATTCATGCCAAACCAAAACATTTGTCCGGTGGACAAAAACAGCGGGTCGCCATTGCCCGGGCCCTTTGCATGGAACCGGATGTCATGCTTTTTGACGAGCCGACATCCGCTCTTGATCCCGAGATGGTCGGTGAAGTGTTAAAAGTTATGAAACAACTGGCTGAAAGCGGACTGACAATGATCATTGTCACCCATGAAATGGGTTTTGCCAGGGAAGTATCCGACCGGATTATATTTATGGACCAGGGAGTGATTGCCGAGGAAGGCACTCCGGAACAAATATTTAATAATCCTGTACAAGAACGGACGAGGGAGTTTTTAAAACGGACTTTAATGCAAAATTTATAAGACAGCCTTACCGCTGTCTTTTTTATGGGATAAAAAAGATGTATTTGTAAGGAATCTTTTAAAAAGGTCTGCATATATGCATGTAAAAATGTGGTAAATTAAAAATAGGGACAAAGTCACCGGTAAGAAGGAGGGGTTGTATGAGAAAAGTCAATGACGGTCCGGTGATCCGGCAAGAAAAGGCAATTGTTGAACAGATGATTTCTTTTTATTGCCGAAAGAAACACCGTCAAAAAGAACTTTGTGATAGCTGCCGAGACCTTCTGGTTTACTCCCATAAAAGGCTTTCCTATTGTCCGTTCGGTGAAGAAAAGACTGCATGTGCCAATTGTAAAATCCATTGTTATAAACCGGATTACCGGGAAAAAATTAAAGTAGTCATGCGTTTTGCTGGACCGCGGATCTTTTTATCACATCCGATTTTGTCCCTTAAACATTTACCCTGGAAAAAGCTGCGCTTGAAACGGACTCATTAAACTTGTTATAAAATGCCTTCCTAAAGCAGACTGACCGTCATCGGGGATAAGTCTGCTTTTATTTTTTCTAAATTGAGGAAAACTCTAAACGAGTGCAAGGAAAGTGTTTCACCTATTATTCGGAATCTTTTTATTATTCAAAAATCGAATATTCATAAATGTTAAAAATATAGTATAATTGATTACGGAAATTTTAAGGAGGGGATGGGATTGAGCAATTTGATCGCACCGGAGAACTACAACTTTACAAGAGAAGTGGAAAAGTTTGCGGAAAATCCGGATCAAGTTGCCATTAAATGGGTCAATGAAACCGGCTGGGTAAAAAATATTACATATGCTGTTCTTGCAGAAAAGTTAAACCAATATGCCAATGCCCTTTCCCGTATCGGCTTAAAAAAGGGTGACCGTGTGCTCGTCATTACGCAAAGGGTTCCGGAATCCTACATTATTTATCTTGCCTGCTTAAAAGCCGGAATCGTTATTATCCCGTGTTCGGAAATGCTGCGGGCATCCGACCTGGTTTACCGGATCAATCATTCCGGGGCAAAGGCAGTGATCGTATATAACCGGTTAACGGAGGAGGTCGATAAAATTAAAGAACCGGTACCCTCGTTAAAATATAAATTAATTATCGGTGACTATACCCGGCAGGGCTGGGAATCATTAACTAAACTGGCAGAAAAGGAAAGTACATATTTTGATAAAGTTCAAACGAAATGTGATGAAATGGCGCTGCTTCCTTATACATCGGGGACGACTGGAAATCCGAAAGCCGTTGTTCATACCCATAATTGGTTTTATGCTCACTTACAGGTTGCACCAAAGCTTTGGTTAAACATTAGAGAAAGTGATCTTGTCTGGGCAACGGCAGCACCGGGCTGGCAAAAATGGGTTTGGAGCCCGTTTGTTTCAACCCTGGGTATGGGTGCCTGTGGCTTTGTGTATAACAGCCGTTTTGATGCGGAGAAATACTTGCAGCTGATTCAAGATTATAAAATAAATGTCCTTTGTTGTACACCGACGGAATACCGTTTTATGGCAAAAAGCGGAAAGTTGGATCAATATAATTTATCTTCATTGCGGAGTGCGGTTTCAGCCGGTGAGCCGCTGAACATTCAAGTCATTGATGCATTTCGGAAATACTCAGGTATTACAGTGCGGGACGGATACGGACAGACCGAAAATACGCTGCTGATTGGTACCACACCGGAGTTGGAAGTAAGAAAAGGTTCTATGGGTAAACCGGTTCCCGGATACCGCGTGGAAGTTATAAATTCAAAAGGAGAACCGTGTAAAGCGGGAGAAGTTGGTGATATTGCCGTACATAAAGATACACCGACATTATTTAAAGAGTATTACAAAGATGAGGAGCGGACGAAGAACAGCTTCCGGGGAGAATGGTATTTGACCGGTGACCGGGCGAAAAAAGATGAAGACGGTTACTTTTGGTATGAAGGACGGAGTGACGATATCATTATCAGTTCCGGCTATACGATCGGTCCCTTTGAAGTAGAAGATGCGCTGATGAAGCATCCTTTAGTTCGTGAATGTGCCGTTGTTGCCAGTCCGGATCCGGACCGCGGTGCCGTCGTTAAAGCATTTGTCGTCCTGATTGATAAAAACATTCCGAAAGATGACGAATTAATTAAAGCACTTCAAGAACACGTAAAGAAAATGACAGCTCCCTACAAATATCCAAGAAAAATTGAATTTATTGATGAACTTCCGAAAACACCATCCGGAAAAATCCGCAGGGTTGAATTACGGCAGCGGGAAAGAGAAAGTTTGCAAAATAAAAGTTGATCAAGACAGTGTAGATGTATTTTGGACAGTTCGGGTCCAAAAGGAAGTACCGTTTTTATATGGATATAAAAATAAGACCGGGAATATGCCATGCCGGCTAAATGATCCCGGCTTTTTCTATATTACATAAAAGTATATGCTGAGAAAGTGGGAAAGACTTCCCAATAAAATAAAAATATGGAAAATCTCATGGTATCCCACTTGTTTAAATTGTAAACATGCCGGTTTTGCTCCGTAAATAATTCCGCCAATCGTGTAAAAAATTCCGCCGAGTATCAATAAACAAAGCCCCCCAAATTCCAGCGATTTTGCTAAAGGAGAAAAGACAAACAGTGCCATCCATCCCATTCCGATGTATATGAAAGTCGAGATCCACCGCGGACAATGGAACCATACGAGTTTGAAAATTACACCGGCTATGACAAGGATGGAAATGACGGAAAATAAAGTGTACCCGGCTGTCCCTTTCAGGGTGATTAAACAATAAGGGGCATAGGTTCCGGCAATTAACACGAAAATCATCGCGTGATCAACCCGCCGCAAAAAATGAATGACTTTTTCATCGGCGATTACCCAGTGATACGTTGTTGATGCAGCGTACAATAAAATTAAACTGATGCCGAATACCATCACGATTGCAATTTCCAGCGGGGATCCAGATTTTGCCAGGACTTTTCCCGCCATGAAGAAAAGACCGAATACAGACAATATTACACCGGCTAAATGGGTCAAACTGTTGATCGGTTCCCTGATGTACTGCTTCATGTAGATTCCCCCAACACGTAATGTAGTTTATAAAACTATATTAAATAATATAGATATTACAACAAGTGGTCAATGTTTACTTTTTTCCACAATAACGTTAAACTTATATTGAAATAAAGATAATGTTTTGGAGGGTTACAGTGGAACAGATTGAACAGTTTTTGGAATCCCTTGGCCTTGAAGAACAAATCACGCTGGAAGATATTCCGGATATCGACTTGTATATGGATCAAGTTATTCAATTATTTGAAAATAAATTTTCGAAAACAAAGCGGCATGAAGATGATAAAATATTAACAAAGACAATGATTAACAATTATGCAAAGGCAAGATTATTTTTTCCCGTCAAAAATAAAAAATACACGAAACATCATTTGATCTTAATTAGTTTGATTTTTCAAATGAAGGGAGCCCTTTCCATACGGGATATAAAATCCGTATTGGAAAAATTAAATGAAAAGGTTGTAACGGAAAATTTTCCGCTGGAAGATTTGTATTCCGCTTATTTGCGGCTGGTCAGACAGAATTCGAAGCAAGTAAGAAAAAGTATTTCCGATATTGCGGAAAGGGTGAAAGAAGAGTCAGAAATAATTGCTGATCCGGACGCGGATTATTTAGAAAAGATGTTATCCGTCGCAACCTTTTGTTATTTAAGTAATATGTTCCGCAGGGCTGCCGAACAATTGGCAGATGAAATACATAACGAGGGGTGACTGGAGTGGAGACGGTATTAGTGATTGGGGGAGGAATTACGGGACTGACAACTCTTTTCGAGCTGGAGAAACTCTTGAAGCAGAAACAGAAAAAAATGCGGCTCATTTTAGCTGAGGCGGAAAACAGGGTCGGGGGAAAAATCCGTACGGTCAAGAACCGCGGCTTCATTATGGAAACAGGAGCCGACTCGATTGTCCACCGGAAAATGGAAGATATCACATTATTATCGGAACTTGGCTTGGAAAATGAAGTTGTATATAATGCGACAGGCACTTCCTTTTTATATACAGACGGAGAATTGAAAGAAATTCCGCATGATTCGGTTTTCGGCATTCCGGCTGGGATTGAATCACTGGCGAAAACTACACTTGTTTCAGCTGAAGGGAAAGTGGAAGCGTTAAGAGATTTTTATTTGCATGACCGGATGTTTTCCGAAAATGATTCAGTCGGTGAGTTTTTAGAGTATTACCTGGGGAAGGAGTTTGTAGAAAAGCAAATTGCCCCGGTGCTGTCAGGCGTTTATTCAGGTTCAATATATGACTTAACAATCGGCACAACGTTGCCGTATTTGTTACGGTATAAGGAAGAATACGGCAGCATTATCAAAGGATTGGAAGCTAACAAGGATCATTTTCTGGGAAACAGCGGAAAAAAGTTTTTGTCCTTTAAAGAAGGATTATCGGCAATTACGGATACATTGGCAGAGAAGCTGGAACAGACCGAGATTTTATTAAATAAAAAAGCGGTGCGGATTGAGAAAGACGCCCGGTTCCGTGTATATTTCGAAGACGGACATACGGTTGACGCCGACTATATTGTTTTGGCCGTTCCTCATCTTCAGGCTAAGAAATTGTTCACGGATGCAGAGCTTCAAACCTGTTTTGATGAATTGAAGTCGGGATCCATCATCAGTGTATATATGGGCTTTGAAGTGCCGGATGATGTTTTACCGGCCAACGGGACGGGCTTTCTGAATGCCGGTGACAAAATGCTGGATTGCGGGGCTTGCACATGGACGAGCCGGAAATGGGAGCATACGTCTCGGGACGGAAACTTGCTTGTAAGGTTGTTTTATAAAAGAAACCATCCCCGCTTTGCGCAATTCATGGAGATGGACGATGAAGATCTTGTCAGCACGGCTATATCTGATATTGAAAAGACGCTGGGAATAAAAGAAAAGCCGTCGGTGTATGACGTGACAAAATGGGACAGGCAAATGCCGGTTTATCAGCTCAATCACCGGGAAACGGTCGGAAAACTTGAGGCGCATTTAGAAAATCATTACTGCGGAATCTATCTTGCCGGAGCTTCCTACTACGGTGCCGGCATCCCTGATTGCATTGAAAACGGTTATCATACGGCCCGAAAAATCATAAACGGGGCAAATGCTTAATCCAAGGAATATTTTTCCTTCATTAAACGTTTATGTATGCTGTACATGACCGGCATTCCGAGAACCATCACGCCAAATTCGCCGATTGCGGTGAACAGCCATGTTTCCCAAAAGGGCAATCCGATTGCAAGTTTCAGTTCAAATGCAATGATGAACATCATAACGGAAAAAACCATACTGTTAGCCAACATGCGCATCCAAATGTTATGAATATACCGGCAGATAAAAATTGTGGTGAGTAAGGATAAGATCGAATGGCCGACCCCAAATATTAAATCGTACGGGAGCAATGAGGAAAAAAACAAATTCGACAAAAACACACCGATGACGATACCGAAAAAATATTTTTTGTTAATAACGATGAGGTGATTAAAAATTTCCGGAATCCGGAATTGGATGTTTGAAAAAGCGATCGGCTGGATAATGGCTGTGATTGCGATATATAAAGCTGCAACGATGCCGTTTAATGTAATCGTGCGTACTTTCATTTTACCCATGATCTCTCCTTAATGTTTTTACGCGTTATCATTATACATGTTTCAGTTATTGTTCACAAGGGAGGGAGGTTTGTCCTGTATGGTCAGGGGCACTATAAGCCCCTGACTTTTTTACAACCCGTCTTCCGTCGGAGCAAACGGAAAGTTGAAGCGGGTTTCAACCGCACGCAACCGTTGATTCAGCCGTTGCAGCTGCTGTGTTTGCCGCTGGTTAACATTGTTTTGTCTTGTAATTTCCTGATTAATTCTTCTGATTTCCTGGTTAACTCTCCTAATTTCCTGATTGATCCGCCGGATTTCATTATTTTGCCTTGTTAGTTCTTCATTTTGTCTGGCGTTTTGTCTTTCTAATTGATTTACTCTCCGTTCCAGCTGGGGCTGGCGGTGATCCTCATACGGCTCAAATTCGTCTTCAATATTTCTGAAAGAATGGACATCGGTATATTCCCAACCTTCATAGGGAACCGGCGGAAATTGATAATAATGATACGGATACACGGGCATCACTCCTCATTTGTTGGTCATTTCCCTATACTTTATGAGCGGAGCCGTCAATTGACAGGGCGAATGTCCATCCCGGCTGCATTCTGCTTAAATTAAGTGAAAAACATACATATTCCGGAGATTTTATTAAAAAAATAAGGGAGAGGTGACCTGAATGAACAAACCGGTTATTACAGCTTTAACAACGATTGGAATTGCCCAGCTTTTGAAGATTCCGATTCATAGAATAACGGATGGGCACTGGAACTGGAGGTTGTTTTTTGAGACCGGGGGAATGCCGAGCTCACATTCTGCCGGTGTTTCTTCCCTGGCTGCTTATGTCGCATTCAAAAGCGGTGTGAAAACGGTTGATTTTGCACTGGCATCCATTTTCGGCCTGCTCGTAATGTATGATGCCCAGGGAGTAAGGCGTCAGGCCGGGGAGTTAACGATTAAAGTAAATGAGCTGGAAGAGCAATTGGAACGCATCCGGGGCAAAGAAGACCGTCATTACCATGACCGGAAGATTAAAAAAATGCGAGAGCGGCTCGGCCACCAGCCGGTCGAGGTGGTAGCAGGAGCATTGCTCGGGATTGCGTGCGGATATGTCGGTTATAAATTGTTCCATTAATTTGATTTATAAAACTTCGTTTAAACCCGAATATTTTATTTTGAAAAATTTTTGTTTATATAAAAATACGCAGTTTTTAACTTTGTAACCGTTTGTTTGTTTTTTTGTTAAAAATATATCTATTTTAAAAGGAATTTTACATCATACAGAGAATATTGTTTGTTAGAATTAATATAACAGGAGAACTGCTGAACGTTTGATGAGTGTTGATTTTCATAGAAAATAAGGTGATATTCATGGATAAGGAAAAACAATTAATAACAAAAACATATTATAAATCGCTCATCTCCGAAGATGAGACAAGGCATCCGGTAGAGGTATTGGGCGATTTGTTTTTGGAAGAGCAAAAAAAAGAAATTCCCGATTCATCTTTAATCCGCTACTGCCAGGGAGAAGTATATTTTCTAAACAAAGATTATGAAGCGGCGATTTTTAAATGGGAAAATGTTCATAACGAGCTTGAACCGTGGGCAAAGAAAAATATCGCCGATGCATATTTGGAAATGAAACTGTACACCACAGCGGAGGAAATCTATCAATCTGTTGAAACTGATTCCCTCGTATTGCGGACGGAAGTTTTATTGCAGCTGTTCTCTTTATATTTGGAGCGGAAAAATGATACACGGGCGAATGAAGTCATAAAACAAATTGTAGAATTAAACCCGGACTATCCGGATGTTACCAAAATTGCCCGGGCATTCTTTGAAAAACGTGAAGACTGGGACAGTGCATTTGAACTTGCCTTGCGGGAAGGTCTGCGCACGGAGGACACCGCCTGGTTCGAAACGTTAAAGTCTTATGTGAAAAATGGTTACGCCAAACAGAAGGAACCGCAATATTTCTTTCCTGTTCTGACATCTTTGCAAAAGGATCACCTTCCGTTATTTGAACAATTCATTACCGCCCTTTGGGAAAATTATAAAGACGGACCGCAGTTTTTTGAATGGCTGAAAGAAATTAATCAGTACTTGAAAGATTCTGCATTAAACACGGATTACCAGTGGCAATCCCTGCCGCACTTTTATAAACAAGCGTACGAACAATTAATGGCCGGCGACTTTTCAATGCAGGAATTATCTGAAATTATACCCGACCTGCTCCACGTGTGGGCAAAGATAGCCGGAAAAACCGAAGCGGTTTATCCGGCTGCGGCCATATTTGCCTGGAATGACACTGTACCAAACCGGTTTAATGATGATGCATTAAAGATTGCCGAAAGAGCGCTGTTCCACTCAAAAATCACCGTTAATGTGCTCAAGGGAAGCAAGGAGCTTTTCCAATCACTGGTCAAGTGGATTGAAAAACATGATTTAGACCGGCATGTCCGGCTTGAATGGATGGGCGGACAGCTGCTGGATTTTGAAAACCAAATTGTCGGTGTGACTGCCCTGCACGGTGGTGCGAAGGCCACATTTATTAGCCATTTTTTAAATGAAGATGACCGGATGATGAATCAACCCCAGTCATTCACTTGTTATAAAAATGGGGAACATTATCAGGTTAAACAGCTGAACGATTATGAGGAAAAAGTACTGTCAGATGAACAATTGCATTTATTGGCAGGCCGGCAAGATGCAAAAGGCATGTTCTTTGAAGTTCAATTGCCTAAACCGGTGTTTACTCATAAGTTGATGGTCATGGATTTGCCGGTATTGAATATTGTTCCGTCGCTCAATGACCGGTTTACCGATGTACTCCACTGTCTTGATTCATTGTTGTTTGTTGTTGACGGAGAGCACGGGCTCAGCGAAGTGGAAGAAAGCTGGATCGAACTGATCCGCCATGAGTTTCCGGGCATAAACATATACTTTGTGATCAATAAACAAAACAATAATGAAGATTCTGCCCAGTTCAATCATCTGCTCCGTGAAACGGACGGAAAACTGATCGAATACGGTTTTACTTATGAAGACCGCGACAAAACAGCAAGAATTCTCCGTACGGACTGGCAAACCAAGGGAAGCAATATGAAACGAATATTGAAGTATTTATATATAATAAAAAGAATCATGGATCAGCTGCTTGAGCAACGCGTGAAGGTTGAAAAACAACTGGAGGAATTCATCAGTCGCAAGGAAGATCTGGCTCAACGGATTAACGGTGCGATTCACCAGCTGGAAGACATGGAGCAGGAAAAAGCCGGCATGATTCAGAAATCCTTCCATCTCATAAAAGAAGAAACAGAAAAAGAAATGGTTAAGCAAATTCCGGTGATCTTAAAAAGAATGAGCAAATATGTGACAAAAAGCCGGAATTTCCAAAAACTGCACATCGAATTAAACGATGAAATGAACAATAAAATCCGCCAATATTTGGATGAAGAAGTCCTGCCGCAATTTTTAAACCGGATCCAGGAATGGCTCAAACTTGCCGAAGAGCAGTTACAAGACGGAAAAAGATTTTTGGATGAGATCAATGAAGGGTTTAACGGAATGATTGGTAAAGACCGCTTACAACTTACTTGTGATTTTAAAGTTTTGGAGGATTGGCAGCGGGATATTGACCGCTTAACCAGCAATATTCATTTCCAGCCGATTAATATTTTTACACGGAACACCCCCGTGCAAGTGCTGTTAAAGGGAGCAGGTAAAGTATTGAGACGGTTTACGAAAAATAAAGATATGCTTGTGGCCAGATATAAACAGTTTATTGAAAACGAAAGCTATGAAGAGGTCGCAAAGGAAACAGCAAACCAATTCTTAAAGCCGTTTACCTTGCTGGAACACGGAATTGAAAGGGACGTAAACTTGTTTTTCCGCTCCGCTTTTATGGATTTGCGCAGCCTGGCTGACGAGATAAATATGGTTGTTTTGGAGAAAAGGGAAAAACTGGATGAGATCAGGGATCATCCGGAAAGTTTCCGTGACCCTTTGAAGATTTTTGAAATTACGAGATTGCAATATAAATATATTATAGAAGTTGAAGAAATGTCCGGAGAAACCGCGGTGCTGTGATGAATAAAGAGCAGGGGAACGTATATGGTTACCCCTGCTTTTCACTTTTCTTCTAATTTTTCCATTGGACACATATATTTAAAATCAGAAAGCTGCTCATGATGTGCGGTTCTCCACAAAACAGAGGAATTTGCTTCCGTATCGCGGACTCTTCAAATTGTTTTCACAAGCGGAAAAATAAAAATATGGTAAAATGGTAGTAAAATATAAAGGAAGAGGAATGATATGGAAGATAATGAACGGTTGATTACTTTTCTGAATTTTGATCATACATTGACGAAGCAAAAATTCCTGCATCAATTTCCCCACCATTGGATTGACTGCTCTGATATTCCACACACAAACGGCTTCTGCCAACCTGATTCACTGCAAATGATCCGTGATAAACTCCGGGAACAACATGCAAGTCCGCTCGTACTCATCGGAAATGGAAATTACCATTATGTCACCTATTTACTAATGGAACGGATCAAAGAACCCTTCTCTCTCGTTTTATTTGATCACCATGATGATATGAAGGAAAGTGAATTTCTCATTTCTTGCGGTTCATGGGTAAGCTATGCCCTAAAGAACGTTACAATCCTCAATAAAGTTTGTATAATAGGAGTAAATGAGAAACATATTACACAGCCGAACCGGAACACAAACAGACGGGTGAAAATCATTACGGAAAGAAAATTGAACATATCACCTCTAAATCATATTCTCGATGAAGTCCAGACATTCTTGAAAGGTGAAAAGAATATTTATATTAGTATTGATAAAGATGTATTATATAAAAAGGAAGCATTTACAAACTGGGATCAAGGCAGCATGACGCTGGTCCAGCTGTTGTTTATGCTGGAATTTCTTTCCGCCCGTTTTCGTATAGCCGGTATGGATATATGCGGAGAATATTTGTTAAATGGAAGTAATGTGTTTAAAGCCGAATCCCGTGAATATATTAAAATGAATGAAATTGTAAATGGTGCACTGATTCGGTTTATTTATGATCTGCAAAACCGCCAGGATCCGTCGGAAGAATCTTCTTTCGGACAAGCCGGTGCAAGTTTCATTGACAATCAAGGTACTTTAAATGGTAATATGTAACAAATGATGAGTTTTGAAAAGCTACAGGAGGTTTTATTTTTGAAAATTAAACTCTTTACCGATACGGATTTAGACGGCATGGGATGCGCGGTAGTAGCCAAACTCGCTTTTGGTGATGCCGTCGATGTTTCCCATTGTTCGTACCGGAATTTAAACCAGCGCATCGATCAATTTTTACAAAAAGAAGAGCATAAAGATACAAAACTTTATATTACAGATTTGGCCGTAAATTCCACAATTGAAAAAAAGCTGAATGAAAGACATAAAAACGGCGGACATGTTATGGTCATCGATCACCATGTAACAGCCCTTCATTTTAATGATTATCCCTGGGGCCATGTTTTAATGGAATATGAAAACGGTAAAAAAACATGTGCAACTTCTTTGTTTTTTGACCATCTTGTTGAAAACGGCAATTTAGAAAAAACACCGGCTCTTGAACAGTTTGTGGATTTGGTCCGGCAATACGACACATGGGAATGGGATGAAAATGACAATATTGTGGCCAAACATTTAAACGATTTATTTTTTATGTTTGGCAGGGAACAGTTTAAAGATGATTTGATTAAGAGATTAAAGGAAAATCCGGAGCAGTTTCAATTGACTGATATGGAAAATATGTTAATGGATGTAGAAGAGAAAAAAATCGAACGTTATATCCATGCAAAAAATAAACAAATTGTCCAGCGGAATGTGAATGACTATTGTATCGGCATTGTTCATGCCGAACAATATTTGTCCGAGCTCGGCAATGCGCTGAATAAAAAGAATCCCCATTTGGACATGATTGTACTTGTTAATGTCGGAACGAAAAAAGTCGGTTTCCGGACGATTCACGACAATGTGGATGTAGCGAAATTTGCTAAAGAGCTCGGCGGCGGCGGTCACCCGAAGGCATCAGGGTGTGATTTGACGGAAGAAGCTTTTAAACTGTTTGTTACCGATGTATTCCATGTTGAACCAATCAGACCCGATCCGGAAAAAAATGAAATTAACGTCAAAGATGCACCGTATGGAACTTATTATGAAAACAGGAAAGGCGAGATCAGTTTTATTAAGAAGGATAAAGACGGTATGTATACCGTTACCCATGAAGGAAAACTGCTTCCTGAACGGTTTTCGACCTTTGAAAAAGCAGAAATTTATGTAAAAAGAAATTACCAGTCGTGGCTTCGTTATGACCGGGATATGAATAAGTAAAAATAAAACCTGTTTTACCCTTGAAGACCGGATCGCTTTCAGGGCGGAGTAAGGAGTACATATATCAGCCGGATTTCACATATGCTGAAATCCGGCATTTTATATTGAAAATTGTCAGAAAATAGATTATTATTTTTTAATAAATATTAATTAATAATTCCTTACTTTTACAAAATATTATTTTCAGTGTTAGGTGAGTTTGCATTCATTAACTAAAAAATAAGAAAATGGTGTGCGTGATGGCGTGATGAAGTATAAAATTGTCATTGATTCAAAGGCAAAAGAGTGGATTATGAAAAAGGGAAAAGCACTGACCATTGAAAGTGTTCATTTTCCCAATTGTTGTGTACCCATTGTCGAACTGTCCTTTGTTTATGGGAAACCGGCCGATAAAGAAAAATTTGAAAAAATAATGACGGAAGGACTCGAATTTTATATTGAAAAAGGTCTGAATTTTAAAAACAGTGAAATAAAAATCGGGTTAACGGGATTTTATCTGTTCAAAACATTGCGGGTTGAAGGATTGCAAAGAATTATCTGAATATAAACAGATGGAGGAATAACAGTGACGGACAAGGATCAATTAAATCGTTTTGCTAATGAACTGGCCAATAAATATACAGCATACTTCGATGTTTACCGGGATGAACCGGCCGGGGAAATGCCTATGTCCTTTATCGCCCTTTTTAAACGGAGAGACGAGCGGTACATGCTTTCAAAAAAAATAACCATTTACGGTGTGGAAAATCAACAGATCGTTTATGCCAAGGTATGCGGAGAAATCAAGAAGCTGTTTTTGAATGACTATGTATCGGCCATCAAAAAACATAGTGAACAATGTATTCCGGCTCATCATGAACATATGTCCACGGTGATTTTAGGATTAATGATCACGAATCATAACCTTGATGCGGAAATCATTAAGGAGGTGAGGCGCTTTCGGAAATTAAAGTTATTAAAGTTCGGTCTTAATGGTTGGTATGAAATGTATCTGGCTGTTATTCAGCCGGAGAAAAGAAAAATTGTTATTCATCCAAAAGGAAAAACGTTTGTTTTTCCTATTGAAAAGTTTTTGAAGGAGGGAATGACAGTATGAGCGGGATATTGGTGATGCTTATTTGCGGATTCATTTTTATCCTTTCTTATTTCACGTACGGAAAATATCTGGATAAAAAATTAGGCATTGATCCGAACAGAAAAACGCCGGCGGTTGAGATGGCAGACGGAATTGATTACGTGGCAACAAGAAGGCCGGTTTTGCTCGGACATCATTTTGCGACAATTGCCGGAGGAGGACCGATCGTCGGACCGATTTCCGCTGCTGTTTTCGGCTGGATACCGGCTATGCTGTGGATCGTGATCGGCAGCATCTTTTTCGGCGGGGTTCATGACTATGCCTCTTTGCAGGCTTCGATCCGGCATAAAGCCCAGTCCATCGGTACGATTATCCGGGAGTATATCGGTAAACGCGGGCAAACATTGTTTCTGGCTTTTTCCACGGCAACCATCATTTTAATCGTCGGGGTATTTGCCGTTCTTGTTGCCGATACGTTTGCCAATGTTCCTGAAGCTGCCACGGCGTCCATATTATTTACCATTCTTGCCATAACTTTCGGAGTTTTGGTCAACCAGATGCGGGTTAATTTTGTTGCCGCCAGTGTAATCGGCGTTATTCTCATGTTTTTCTGCATTTATTTAGGCATTTTATTTCCAATTCAAATCAGCGCAACCGTATGGGTCTTTATCCTGTTGATTTATGCTTATATTGCTTCTGTTTTACCCGTCTGGTTATTATTACAACCGCGTGATTATTTAAATTCTTATTTATTATACGGAATGATGCTCGGCGGCTTTGTCGGTATTTTGCTTGCCAATCCGGTCATCGAAATGTCCGGTTTCACCGGGTTTTACAACGAATCATTAGGGCCGTTGTTCCCGATTTTATTCATTACAATCGCCTGCGGTGCGATCTCCGGATTTCACTCGCTCGTTGCCAGTGGTACTACGGCAAAACAGCTGGACAGTGAAAGAAACGGCCGCTTTATCGCATACGGCGGTATGTTAATAGAAGGGTTTTTAGCTGTGATCGTTGTTATTTCCGTTGCTTACATGTCCAGTGATGTATTTGCTGCCAAACTGAATGAGCTTGGCGGGCCGATTCCGACTTTTGCCTCAGGCCTGGCTTATTTTATGAGTCACTTCGGTTTGCCTGAAGCAACCGGAATTACGTTCGTGTCATTGGCTGCATCTGCCTTTTTGCTGACAAGTCTTGACTCTGCCACGAGACTTGGAAAGTACGCCGTTCAGGAATTTGCAGAAGGTAAATCAAAATTGTTTTCCAACCAATATGCCGCAACAACCGTGATTGTTCTCGGAGCAGCCCTTTTGGCTCTGTCCGGAACATGGAGTGATTTGTGGCCGTTGTTCGGTTCTGCCAACCAGATGCTCGGAGCATTGGCGCTTTTGGCTGTCGGTTCATGGCTGATCAAAAAAGGTGTAACATCCTGGTTTGTCGTTATTCCGATGATTTTTATGTTTATCGTTACTCTTTCTGCTCTGGTGATATTAATGCAAACAAATTTTGTATCCGGAAACTATTTACTAGTCGTTTGCGGATTCCTGTTGTTTGTCCTTTGTATATTCCTTGTGATCGAAGCATGGAATTCGTATACAAAACATAAAAATAAAGATGTAACGTTTAAAGCTTAAAAGCCGAAAAAAAGCGGAGATTATACTGGTAACCGGGATATAATCCCGGAACCGGCAAATCTCCGGCTTTATTTGCTTTTATTTTTGTCCAGGAAGTTATCGATAAATTCATTTAACGGCAGCGGACGGCTGAAATAATATCCTTGGGCAAATATATTTGGGTATTTTTTCAAAAAGTTTAAGTGCTCCTTTGTTTCCACACCTTCCGCCACGATCTTTACTTGTAAGTTTTGTCCCATGGTAATAATTGCATTCGTTAATCGGGCAATTTTTTTGTCAGTGTAAACGTTAAAAATATATGATCTGTCGATTTTTAGTGTATCGACCGAGATTTGTTTTAAATAACCGATTGAAGAAAAGCCTTTGCCGAAATCGTCAATGGCTATCCGGAAGTTTTTCTCTTTTAATGTTGAAATGGTCTGGATTAAAACCGGATCGTCCTGCAGTGTCATGGACTCGGTAATTTCAAATTCGATGTCGGAAGGATTCAGCTGATGGTGTTTGACAATTTTATCCACTGCATTCAAGAATTCCGGATGCTTTAATTGTTTTAAGGATAGGTTAATGCTGACATATAAATCTTTATGCCCTTTTTTCTTTAAGAGAGCCGTATCCCTGCATGCCAGGTTGATAATGTATGTTCCGATCGGAATGATCAATCCGTTTTTCTCGGCAACAGAAATAAACTCTACCGGTGATATATATCCTTCTTCCGGATGGTACCACCGCGCGAGGGCTTCCAATCCGATTATCTTTTTTGTTTCCGTATCAACGATCGGCTGATAGTGGACCGTGATTTCCTGGTTAACCAATGCCCAATATAAGTTTTGTTCAATCCAGCTTTTCCTTATCCGTTTATATTCAAGATCATCATTGTAAAACAGGTAATTATTTTTTCCTGCTTTTTTTGCTTCGAATAAGGCGATGTCGGCAACCTGGATCAATTTCTCAACGTTGATGCCGTCAAAGGGAAACATACTGATTCCGATGCTGATTGTCGTGAAAATTTCATTTCCCTTTACAGGAATAGACTCATGAAAGCTTTCCAAAATCTCCTTCACTTTCTTTTCGACCCGGGGCTTATTACCATCTATAATAATTCCGAATTCATCCCCGCTGATATGGGCAACAAAGCCGTCACACATTGAAACGAGCCTGTTTCCGACGGTTTTCAGAATTTCATCCCCGATCATGTGTCCATACGTATCATTTATATTTTTAAAATCATCGATGTCTATAACGATGAAGGCGAAATTGTCCGGGATTCCGGTTTCTTCAATTTTTTCCTGCAATTTTTTTATTAAATAATGCCGGTTCGGTAAATTCGTCAATTGATTATGGAAAGCGAGATATTCAATTTTATTTACGTATTCTTTTTGTTTTGTAATATCCTGAAATACGACTACTGCTCCGGTGACTTCGTTTTCTTCAATCAACGGAGTAGAAACATAGGAGACGGAAAATTTACTGCCATCTTTCCGGAAAAACAAATCATCATCAACACGAATTTGTTCTTTTTTCTCGATGCTGAGGCAAACCGGGCATTCTGATGCTGGTAAATTTTCACCCGAGGGTTTCTTTTTGTGGATCAATTCATGAATTTCAAAGTCTAAAATTTCGTTTCTGCGGAATCCGAGGAGCCGTTCACCTTCCCGGTTAATAAAGGTCAACTTTTTGTTTTTATCAACAACAAATACACCTTCACCAAGGGAAGATGTAATAGTTTTCAACCGGTTTTTGCTTCTGATGAGCTCTTTCCTGGTTTTTGTCCAATTGTCAATAGGTTCTTTGATTGTTGCCAGATAGAGAGCTCTTAACAAAAATGCAAAGCCGGATATTTTATACATATGGCCGAGTATGTACATTGCTTCATAGATGTGGAAATACCGGGTGAATATAAACTCGCTTAACAATAAAAAAACAATAGCATTGATTAAGTCAATTGTGATCCGGTTTTTATTTTCTCTATATTTGAAATACAATTTTATCAGCGTAATCATGAGAAGACTGATGATAATCATTTCAATAGCGAATTTCAGAGGAGTTGAAGAAGTCCCTCCGGTTGTAAGCAACGGTAAAGAATTTTCAAAGAGGATGATAAATATTAACAAAAAGGTTATATAAACGATGGTATTGATCGCGTAAATTTTTTTGTTCTTTTGCGGTACGCTTTTATTTTTCATAAAAACAACAATATAGAAAATGAAACTGGCCTGGGTCAAACGGGCCAATATCCAAAACCACATCGCAATAGCCGCTGAGCTTTCCAGAAAAATGAATCCGCTCATTCCGTTGTATGTTAATGTATGGAGAAAATCCAGCGTGCCTGTTGTGAAAAATCCTGCAGCATACAATAAACGGTCCTTGGACTGTTTATAATTAAAAACGATCCACGATTGAAAGGCGATAAGATACGATATGATAATGCTGGCTAATTCTAGAACACTATGGATGGCTGAAAAATTATGTTCACCAAAAATCAGCGGGTGACCTTTAAATGTATAAAATATAATAAAGAAAAATATAATTCCCGCCGCAATAAAAAACAAATTTCTTTTTGTATATTTATTGAGCTGCATATCCATTAATAAAACCGCCTTTAACCCGGCACTGCGGGTAAGTTATTATAATGTTGGCAATCTCTTATTCACCAACCTATATATAAGATACATGAAGAGAAGGTAAATGTCGAAAAATGTTATGTTTCCTTGTTTTTAAGAGAGATAAAACAATAAGATCATAAACGTTTGAAAAAAATACACAACTTCAATCATCTTTTCATTTACAATATAATATGTGAATCGAAACACAATTTATGGGGAATAAAGGAAGGATATTTGTGGATGAAATTTCCCTTTTTGGCATTATAATCCGCTTTATACTGGGAGGCGGGGCAGTCGTTTGTTGTTCAATTATTTCAAAAAAAATCGGTTCAAAAGCAGGAGGAGTTTTTGCCGCTTTTCCCGCAGTTTTTATTTCCGCGCTGTTAACCTTGCGACTAGATGCACACGGAAACGAGCTGATTCTCCGTTCGATCACATTGGCAAAAGGTGCGCTCGTCGGAATGCTCATGAATATAGTTTGTGCCGTTGCTGTTGTTTATTTCTGTACAAAAGTGGGATGGAAAAAGGGACTTGTCCATTCGCTGATTGGATGGTTGATCATTTCTCTCGGTTATGCGGTAATGATCGGATAGTATTCATTTTGCAAAAAAAGAAAAACAAAATAATAATGGAGGATAAAAGTTGAACCTTGACTTATTTATCCGGTTTATGGTTGGAGGTTTGGCAGTTGTTTTAAGTTACGTTACGTCGGTTCTTTTGCCATGGGAGGTTATAGGGGGGATTTTCGCTGCTTTTCCGGCTGTTATGGTTGTAGCTGTTATGATGATGGGGATGAAAAACGGGTCAAAAGCAGCGGCAAAAACCGCCGGCGGATCGGTATATGGCATGATTGGCTGTTTGATTTGTGTTATTTCCGTATTATTCAGCCTAAAATTTACGAAACAATGGACACTCAGTGTGATGATCGGACTTATTGCTTGGTTTTTCAGTTCTTTCTTTCTTGTACAGTTAAAAGAGAAAAAAAGAAAAATCCTGTCCTGAGCTTCGTGCTCTTTACTCCGGGAATACCCGGAGTAAAGAAGATTCAACCTTTTTGTATATATGTCCGCTGTTTGACAACAATTGTATTCCTCGTCTTTTTTGCTTCGTATAATGCTTCATCAACCCTTCTGTACAGATCGTTAAAATGATCATTCTTTTCCCATTCCGTTATGCCGATACTGACCGTAAAATTGATACAATGTTTATGAACCTGGATTTCACAATTATTGATCTTTCTTTGAATCCGCTTGGCCATTTTATATGCGGAATCAACATTTGTTTCCGGAAGAATGATCAAAAATTCTTCGCCTCCGAACCGTCCAATGACATCACTGGAACGGATCGAGGCGTGAAAAACACGTGCCGCCTTCTGCAGCACAATATCTCCGGTATCATGGCCGTAACGGTCGTTAACGGATTTAAAATGATCGATATCAAGCAACAAAATCGAAAACGTTCTTCCGGATAATCCGGCTTCATAAATTTGGGACATGATATATTGATCAATAAATCTTCTATTATATAAGCCTGTTAAAAAATCTGTCCGTGCTTCGATTGAACGGATTTCATTGATCGACTCCAGCTCTTCGACCGTCTTTTTCAATTGAATATTTTTTTCCTCCAGTTCCTTTGTAACTTGTTTCAACATTTGATTCAGCTTATTATTTTCATCAAGCATAAT
Source organism: uncultured Bacillaceae bacterium (assembly GCA_937934645.1). GTDB lineage: Bacteria > Bacillota > Bacilli > Bacillales > Caldibacillaceae > CALGYZ01. The sequence continues at coordinate 102,017 of CALGYZ010000065.1, forward strand.
GAGCTGGCGGATAAACAGCAATAAGAAACTTATGAATATCGCGATCAGGAGTCCATCCATGTCTACGTTATTATAAAGATAGATGGTAATCAGGAAAACAATGTAAAATAAAGGGACAAAAAGAGAATGGGTGAAGTTCCGCAACTCCTGTTCCTTTACGGAATCATCCTGATTGTCTGCTGGATAAAGACTGCTCAAGCCGATAAAGAACACAGCAATAGTTCGTAAAGGAATGAGATATACTCTCGCCTCCTGTATATTGGAAACGCTTAAATAAAAGAACAGCAGATCGATAATAAAATAACCTGATATACTCCAGCCAATGACTGTCAAAGTTTTTTGCGATACATGTCTCAATGAAGTAAAAAGCTTTCCTTGGATAATTCCGAACAATATGAGCAAGTCCAGGGCAAGATAGGCAATGGACATGGTTAAACCGGACATGCTGATCTTTGAATGTCTCCATAAAAAATCCCGGAGAAAATACCAGCTTGATGAACTGGCGACAATGGCTGTAATGACGATATCAACAATAGTCATCATCATTTGGTATTTATTTTGGTTTTTTAAAGTTATATAAACGATCCCGAAAAGGATCAGAATCAGCTGAAGAAGAAACAGAAAATCATAAGTACCAGGGAACGGAGGATCTTTTGACATGAACAAACGGAATAATATTCTGTAAAGTTCCGCTGCCAGATATACTATGATTCCGGTAAATATACAGCTCCAAAATAGTTTTCCAACCCGGTTTTCATGATTGGTTATTGCTTTGGAAAGCAAGAATGCCGATAGAACTGGAGCCGTCAATGAAAAAATCCCGGTCAATAGAATTTTTCCTGAACTTTCAGGGAAAAAATGGATTATAAATATAAAGATGATTGTATGAAAAGAAATCCCGTATAACAACAACGTTTTTAATGGAAGTTTCCCGGAAAAAAAGGCCATTGGTCATATCTCCCTGTATTATGGTAGGTTAGTGATCAATCATGCCGTGTTTTTTCTAGGAATTTATAAATGGTACTATTTGCCTATATTTTACCAGAAAAATATTGCTTATTCTACGACCTTAACCTTTAAAAGATTATTTCCGGTAAAACGTAAGCATTCCGCCAGAAATAAGAAACGGGCAACGGAGCGTAAACAGCCTCCGTTGCCCGGAAAATTTTACAGTACTCTTATCATTGCTTTATAGATTTCATTGAAAATAACCGGCAAGAGGGAAACCCCGATAATAAATGTCCAATCTTGCAAATTCAACATGCAAATTCCAAATACATTCCGGAAAAACGGAATATATACGAGCATCGCCTGGATGATGATTCCGGCAATAATGGCTCCGATTAACAGCTTGTTGGAAAATAATCCTTGAAAAACGGATTTCGTCCGGCTTCTTAAATTTAAAGAATGGAAAAGCTGGGAGATCGCAATGGTCATAAATGCCATGGTTTGGGCATGGATCAAGGCCTCACCGGATATATTGGCAAAATCAATTGTGAAAATTGAGCCGGCTCCTGTGTAATAACGTAAGCCTTCAATGAAAGCGAACAGTGTAATGAAACCGATCAGCATACCATTGAGGATTGTATACGTTCCGTTTCCACGGGAAAAAAAGCTTTCTTTCGGATTCCGGGGCGGATCTTTCATTACATCTGGATCATCGGGATCCATACCAAGAGCAATAGCCGGAAATGAGTCGGTAATTAAGTTTACCCATAAAATTTGTACAGCAGTGAGGGGGGCAGGCCAACCCAACAATATTCCAAGGAACAGTGCCGTAATTTCCCCTAAATTACAGGAAAGTAAAAAAAGGATTGATTTGCGGATATTTTGGAATATATTTCTCCCTTTTTCAACAGCAGTAACAATGGTAGCAAAGTTGTCATCCGTTAAGATAATGTCACTGGCTCCTTTAGCCACATCGGTACCGGTAATCCCCATTGCTACGCCGACATCAGCCTGTTTTAGTGAAGGGGCATCATTCACACCGTCACCGGTCATAGAGACAATGTATCCGTTTTTCTTCAGAGCTCGGACGATCCGCACTTTATGTTCCGGGGAAACACGGGCGAAAACTTTTATTTCCTTTACTTTTTCCTGCAGTTCCAGATCCGTCATGTCATTTAATTGTTGACCGGTCATCGTTTCTTTGATATTCGCAGCGATCCCGAGCTCCTTGGCAATGGCAAGGGCTGTTTGCTGATGATCTCCCGTGATCATGATTGTACGGATTCCCGCTAGTTTACATTGATTAACGGAATGTTTTGCTTCTTCCCGCGGCGGGTCGATCATCCCTGTCATGCCGAGAAATGTTAATTGTTCCTCCAGGTTTTTACCGGTTACATCTCCAGGCGGCCATTCCCGTTTTGCGACTGCCAAAACCCGCAAGGCATTGTCGCTCATCCGTTCTGCCGCGTCCTGGATGGCTTTTTTATCATTTTCCGTAATCGGACGTACTTTTCCGTTTTCATAAATCGCAGTTGTCCGCGGTAGCAGGCTTTCTAGGGCTCCCTTCGTAAAAGCAATGGTTTTTCTATTTTGATGGACGGTTGTCATCATTTTCCGATCTGAATCAAAGGGCAGCTCAAAAATCCGTTTGTATTGCTTTTCTAGCTGTTCTTTCTTCATTTGCAACTTCATTCCGAGGGAAACAAGCGCAATTTCCGTCGGGTCACCCGTAGCATCTCCGTTATTTGAAATGACTGCATTGTTACAAAGCACCATACCTTTAACAAATTCGCTGACTACCGGATTATTGATATCGAGGGAAAGGGCATCTTTATATTCCCCGTCGACATATACCCTGGTTACGGTCATTTTATTTTGGGTAAGTGTTCCTGTTTTATCGGAACAAATAACACTGACCGAACCTAATGTTTCAACAGCGGGCAGTTTCCGGACGATAGCATTATGTTTGATCATTTTCTGCACACCGAGGGCAAGGACGATGGTGACGATGGCAACCAGGCCTTCAGGAATTGCAGCAACAGCCAGGCTGATTGCGATGAGGAACATTTCAAGAATATCCCGTCCCTGGAAGTAACCAATGAAAAACATAATCACACATACAGTCAGTGCACCGATTCCGAGAATTTTACCCAGCTGGTCGAGCTTTTTTTGCAAGGGTGTTGTTTCTTTTTCTTTCGTACCGAGCATTTTGGCAATTTTTCCGATTTCTGAATTCATGCCCGTGCTTGTTACAATCCCGGTTCCTCTGCCGTATGTCGACAGTGTCGACATGAACGCTGTGTTTTTCCGGTCGCCCATCGGCACGTCTTCACTGGTTTCCCAGCCCGCATCTTTTTCCACCGGTACGGATTCTCCCGTCAGTGCAGATTCTTCGACTTGTAGATTGACCGTTTCAATCAAGCGGAGGTCGGCGGGGATATAGCGGCCGGCTTCAATGAAAACAATGTCTCCGGGAACAATTTTTTCGGATGATATTTCTTTTATTTGGCCGTCCCGTTTTACGACGGCTTTCGGGGTGGATATCTTTTGTAATTCCTCCAGCGCTTTTTCCGCTTTTGACTCTTGAACAATTCCGATCACCGCATTTAACATGATAACGGAAACAATGATGACCGCGTCAGTCAATTCTCCGGCGATGACGGAAATCACTGCGGCTGCGATTAAAATCCAAATCAGGATGTTATTAATTTGGCTCCACAGCATTTCCCACACCGATGGATTTTCCCCTTCCCGAAAAACATTGGGGCCGTATTTTTTCAAACGTTTTTCCGCTTCTTGTTCCGTAAGCCCCGTTTCAATGTTTGTATCCAATTCTTTGACACATTCATCCACAGTTTTTCTGTACCACGGTGCCAATAAACAATCCCTTCTTTCATTTGTAAAAATTTAACATTCTACATCATTATTATTTCACAAGTTATTTTGGCATACGGTTTGAATCACGTATTTGTAAGGAAACATTCATTTTTTTCAAAAGCCGCTTTCACCCATGTATGTAATATGAAATTTTCAATCAAAAATTGACGGAAAAGTGATAAAATAATGGAAATAAAAAAGGAGGCAATGTTGATGGAGATTAAAAATGTTACCATTATTGGACTTGGAGCGTTGGGGATTTTATATGCAAACCATTTAACGAAATATTTGCCGAAAGCAAATGTCCGGATCGTGGCTGACAGGGAAAGAATAGCAAGATATCAGAGGGAAGGGGTATATTGTAACGGTAAGCGTTGCGACTTTTATTATATACCAAGTGATGAACCGTGTGAGCCTGCGGATCTTCTGCTATTTACGGTGAAAATTCACGGTTTAAAAGATGCGATCAGGGCCGTCAGAAACCATGTCGGGAAAAATACCATTATACTTTCCGCATTGAACGGAATTACGAGCGAGAAAATTATTGCTGACGCATACGGAAAGGACAGGGTGTTATTATGCGTGGCACAGGGAATGGATGCGGTAAAAACTGGAAACCAATTAACCTATGAAAATATGGGCAAGCTGGTGTTCGGGGATGAAACACCGGGGATTATTTCCCGGAAATCGAAAGCCGTAGCGGAGTTTTTTGAAAAAGTCAAAATGCCGTACGAGATCGATACAAATATGAAAAAACGTCTCTGGGGGAAATTTATGTTAAATGTCGGCGTGAACCAGGTGGTTGCAGTTTACCAAGGCAATTATGGACTGATTCATAAGGATGGACCGGCAAGGCAGCTGATGATTGATGCAATGAAGGAAGTTATTACATTGTCGGAAAAAGAGGGGGTATATTTAACGGAAGAAGATTTGTATTATTGGCTTAGTGTCCTGGATCGTTTAAGCCCGCGGGGAAAACCGTCGATGGCCCAGGATATCGAAGCAAAGCGGTTTACCGAAGTTGATTTGTTTGCAGGCACGGTTATTGAACTCGGGAAAAAACATAATGTTCCAACACCGGTGAACGACCGATTGTATGCACAGATAAAACAAATGGAAAAAAACTTTCCGGCCAACTAACCACAGGCATTTAAGAATTAATATAAAAATTACTATTGCGTGAAAGGGATAATTGTGTTATAAATATACATATAATTTAATAAATATACGTTAAACAGAACGGAAAGTGAGACCGATGTGAGATGAGACGGTGATAGAACCTGAAATAAATGTACGTTAAAATAAAAAATAACATTATTACTATATTAATAAACTAAAACTGGAGGACGAACGGATGAAAAAATTGATAAAAACTTTCATTATACTTTTAACGGCTGTTTTCGTATTCAGTGCGTGCGGACAGGCTGATGAATCTGATCATGCTTTATCCAAAGACAAAAAAGTGTTAAAAATGGGAACATCAGCGGACTTTCCGCCTTTTGAATCCCGTGATCCGGAAGGGAATTTTGAAGGATTTGATATTGAATTGGCACAAATGATTGCCGATGAACTTGGATATGAATTAGAAATCCAGGATATGAGCTTTGACGGTCTGATCGGTGCATTGCAGTCCGGCCGTGTCGATATGGTTCTTGCCGGTATGAGCGCTACTGAAGAGAGAAGAAAAAATGTGGACTTTTCCATTGACTATCACCGCTCCGGGGAAATGTTCCTGTCAAAACCGGACAGAAAGCTTGAAGGTATCGAATCACTGGAAGGAAAAACAGTCGCAGTACAGCTTGGAACGATTCAGGAAGAAGGAGCGGATCAATTAAGCAAAGAGTATAACTTTGAAGTGAAAAAGGTGGACAATGCGGGTCTTCTCCTTCAAGAATTGTTATCAAACCGTGTGGATGCCATTTATATGGATAAACAAGTAGCCGTAAAATATATTGAAGAACACGGGCTGTTCGGATTCGACGATCCGACGACAAGTTCCCCGGGAATGGCGATTGCTTTCCCTAAAGGCAGTGATCTTGTAGACGACGTAAACAAAGTATTGGAAAAACTTGAAGAAAGCGGAAAATTGCAGGAGTTAAAAGATAAGTGGGAACTGGATGAAGTAGTTGTTGAATAAAAAAATGAAGCGGTAGAAAATCTGCCGGATAATCGGTGGTATACGGCCGTTTATGAGGCTTTGCCACCGATTCTCTTTTTGTGTACGAAAAGCATTAGAAAGAGGTGTACTTTTGTGAATTTAGATTTCAGCCAAATTGTTCCCTATATTCCTTTTATGTTGCAGGGAATATGGGTTACGATAAAGTTTGTTTTTGTGTCGATTTTGATCGGTCTCATATTGGGGACGATTTTGGCCTTGTTTAAAATCACCAACAATCCGGTATTAAAGGGTTTTGCCAATGCATATACTTCCATATTCCGCGGCACTCCGTTAATTTTACAATTGATGATTATTTATTATGCCACACCCCAATTAATAGGCTATGATATCCCGACATTTTTATCGGCGATTCTGGCGTTCGGTCTGAATTCCGGTGCATATGTATCTGAAATTATCCGGGCGGGAATTCTGGCTGTTGACAAAGGACAGGTTGAGGCGGCGGAAGCGTTAGGTATTCCGTATCGGACCATGATGATCCATATTATATTGCCGCAGGCGGTAAAAAATATCTTACCGGCTTTGATGAACGAATTTATTACATTAACAAAAGAATCCGCTATCGTTTCCACCATCGGCTATTTAGATTTGATGCGCCGGGCGCAAATTGTCGGTGCGGATATATACCGGAATTTTGAACCGCTATTGTTTGCCGGTGTCATTTATTGGGTCATGGTATTTATTTTGACGAAACTTGGAAGTGCCCTGGAACGGAGGTTAAGAGCAAGTGATTAAAACAGAAAATTTAACAAAGTCGTTCGGAAAGAATATGGTGTTAAAGAATATCAACGTTACGATAAACAAAGGGGAAGTCGTGGCTGTGATCGGCCCGTCCGGTTCGGGAAAATCAACATTTTTGCGTTGTTTAAATCTTTTGGAAAAACCGACTTCGGGAAAAGTTTATATAAACGGCCGGGAAATTACGGACGGAAGAGTGAATATTATGGAAGTCCGCAAGCAGATCGGTATGGTGTTCCAGCAATTTAACCTGTTTCCGCATATGACCGTTCTGGAAAATGTAACGTTTGCGCCGCAAAAGGTGAACAAGGTACCGGCGGAGGAGGCGAAAAAGGTTGCCAAAGAATTGCTGGCAAAAGTCGGTTTGACCGATAAAGAGAATGCTTATCCAAGTCAGTTATCCGGCGGCCAGAAACAACGGGTGGCCATTGCCCGGGCGCTGGCCATGAAACCGGAAATCATGCTTTTTGACGAACCGACTTCCGCTCTGGATCCGGAAATGGTCAAGGAAGTTTTGGACGTTGTGAAAGATTTGGCCGAAACCGGAATGACCATGGTGATCGTAACCCATGAAATGAATTTTGCAAAAGAAGTGGCGGACCGCATTTTGTTTATCGACGGCGGCATTATTGTGGAAGATGCCGAACCGGAAAAGTTTTTTAGTGCACCGGAAAGTGAGCGGGCGAAAGACTTTTTATCGAAAATATTATAAGAAAAATCAAAACTGTCCCGTTTTCGGGTCAGTTTTTTGCATACCATGGACACTTTTATGTGTTTTACCAGCGGAAAAGTAGCAGATAGGTAAGTGAATAAGAAAGGAGCCGGCTAAAAAGCCGGCTCCTTTGGGGAAGGGGAAATAAAATCTATATTAATAGGGGGATACCAAATTTATGTTATTCAGGCGTAAACAAGATTGGCATTGATACTTGCATTTAAAATATTTCGGGCATATTCAACCCTCTCAGGGGAGGGGGATTCTACATCTGTCAATTTATAATCAAGGCCGAGTTTTTCCCATTTATATACACCCATTTTATGGTAGGGAAGAACTTCAATTTTTTGTACATTATTTAATGTTTTTATAAAATCACCAAGACGGTGAAGGTCTTCATCAAAATCGGTCAAAGCCGGTACTAAAACATGACGGATCCATACCGGAACCTGTTTTTCGGATAAATACCGTGCGAAATCGAGAATATGTTCATTTGTCATTCCGGTAATCATTTTATGTTTTTCAGGATCAATATGTTTTAAATCAAGCAAAATTAAATCGGTATATGTTAACAATTCATCCAGCTTGACCAAAAATTGCGGACGACGGGAGAAAGGAGCCCCGGAGGTATCGATCGTCGTATGAATACCATGTTTTTTGCACTCTTTGAAAAGATCTAATAAAAAATCAAGCTGTAATAACGGTTCTCCGCCGCTGACGGTGATTCCCCCGCCGCTCGCATCAAAAAACGGTTTGTAATCGAGCAGCTCATTAACAATCTCTTGTACTTTCTTTTCATTTCCATCCTTCATTTTCCAGGTGTCCGGATTATGGCAATATAAACATCTTAACGGACAACCCTGTGTAAAAACAACATAACGTAAGCCGGGGCCGTCAACGGCACCAAATGTTTCAACAGAATGTATCCGACCTGTTCCCATTTTTTATCCTCCTTGTTTTTGAAAGGAGGAGGGATGACCAGCCCCTCTCTCCCCAAAATATGTCCGCTTTTTTACCGTTAGTAAATCAGTTTTTTTGAGAATTACATTTGTTCGTGGAATGTCCGGTTAATCACGTCAATTTGCTGTTCACGGGTCAGCTTAATGAAGTTCACCGCATATCCGGATACACGGATGGTCAATTGTGGGTATTTTTCCGGATGATCCATTGCATCAAGCAACGTATCGCGGTTCAATACGTTAACATTAAGATGGTGTCCGCGCTTGGACATATAACCGTCGAGCATACCGACTAAGTTGCTCACCTGGTCCTCATCACTGCGTCCGAGGGCTTTAGGTGTAATCGTAAAGGTATTGGAAATCCCGTCAAGAGCATCTTCGTACGGTAACTTGGAAACGGATGTCAAGGAAGCGAGAGCACCTTTTTCATCCCGTCCGTGCATCGGGTTTGCACCCGGGGCAAATGGTTTGCCGGCTTCACGGCCGTCCGGCGTGTTACCGGTTTTCTTACCGTAAACAACGTTTGATGTAATAGTAAGTACCGATTGCGTTGGAATGGCATTACGGTACGTTTTATGCTTACGGATTTTTCTCATAACTTCTTTAACAATCCAAACGGCAATTTCGTCAACACGGTTATCGTTGTTACCGTATTTCGGGAAGTCTCCTTCAATCTCGTAGTCAACGACAATACCGTCTTCGTCACGGATTGTTTTTACTTTTGCATGTTTAATTGCGCTCAGGGAGTCGGCTGCAACAGACAGACCGGCGATTCCGCAAGCCATCGTGCGTAAAACGTCACGGTCATGTAAGGCCATCTCGAGACGCTCGTAGCAATACTTGTCATGCATGTAGTGGATTACGTTCAGTGTGTTTACATACAGTTCGCAGAGCCAGTCAAGCATGACATCGTATTTTTCCATGACTTCATCATAATCGAGATATTCGGAAGTAATTGGTGCGAATTTTGGAGCAACCTGTTCTTTCGATCTTTCATCCACTCCGCCGTTAATCGCATAAAGCAATGCTTTGGCAACGTTAACGCGGGCTCCGAAGAATTGCATTTGTTTTCCGATTTTCATTGCTGATACACAGCAGGCAATACCGTAGTCGTCTCCGTAAATTTCCCGCATCATATCGTCGTTTTCATATTGGATTGCGCTTGTTTTAATGGACATTTTTGCCGCATATTTCTTAAAGTTTTCTGGCAGTTTTGTTGACCAGAGGATAGTTAAGTTCGGTTCCGGTGCAGGTCCTAGGTTATCCAGTGTATGCAGATAACGGAATGAAGTTTTCGTTACCATCGGACGTCCGTCCAGAGCCACTCCGCCAATGGATTCCGTTACCCATGTCGGGTCACCGGAGAATAACTCGTTGTACTCAGGAGTACGGGCGAATTTAACAAGGCGCAATTTCATAATGAAATGGTCAATCAGTTCTTGTGCTTCTTCCTCCGTAATATCTCCGTTTTGCAAATCTCTTTCAATATAAATATCTAAAAAGGTGGAGGTACGGCCGAGGCTCATGGCTGCACCATTTTGTTCTTTAATGGCGGCAAGATAAGCAAAATATAACCACTGAATGGCTTCTCTTGCGTTTTTTGCCGGTTTTGAAATATCGTAACCGTAAGATAATGCCATTTCTTTTAATTCTTTTAAAGCACGGATTTGTTCGGTATATTCTTCACGGTCACGGATGACATCGTCTGTCATTGTCCGTCCGCCGATATATTGTTTTTCTTTCTCTTTTTGTTCAATTAAGAAATCCACGCCGTATAAAGGTACCCGGCGGTAGTCACCGATAATCCGTCCGCGTCCGTATGCATCCGGAAGTCCGGTAATGACTCCGTTGCGGCGGGCGGCTCTCATTTCCGGTGTATAAACATCGAATACACCCTGGTTATGGGTTTTTCGCCATTCGGTGAAAATATGTTCAACTTCTTTATCCAACTCATATCCGTATGCTTCCAATGATTGTTTTGCCATACGGATTCCGCCAAACGGCATTAAAGCACGTTTAAAAGGTTTATCTGTTTGAAAGCCTACGATTTTTTCAAGATCTTTGTCCAAATATCCCGGACCGTGGGAAGTGATCGTGGAAACGACTTTCGTGTCCGCGTCAAGGACACCGCCGGCTTCCCGTTCTTTTTTTGATAATTCCATTACCTGGTCCCAAAGCTTTTTCGTTGCTTCTGTCGGACCGGCCAGGAAGTTTTCGTCCCCGTAATAAGGTGTAAAGTTTTTCAAAATAAAGTCACGAACGTCAACTTCTTCCTGCCATTTACCAGGCTTAAAACCTTCCCAATGAGTCATGTAAAAAGCCTCCTACAAGATAGTTTAATTTTGCTCAAAACATCACATATTAAGATAAAAAATATAACAGTATGATAACTTTTTTATGTAACAGATTGAGTTTGTTAAAAAGTGATCAATCTTTCTATTCATAGAATAACATGTAAAAAATGCGTTGAGAAGGCATGTTTTTGACAAAAATGTGATAAATGCACCTTTTTCCTGCTAAACTGTTGAGAAAAACATTAATACAAACAAATGTTTGTATTATATCTGTTACGCCGTTTAAGTTGATCTGTACTAATATAAAGTTAATATTTTTTGGGCATGTCTCATATACTTGTAAAAGTATTTGACAGGGATTTTGCAGTTAAAGGAGTTGGACCATGAATCTATTTTTAAAGGGGAGCTTATTGCTGGCTGGTGCCGCATTTATATCGGAGTGTCTGGAATTTCTGATCAATTTGACGCTGACAAAAGAACTGGGGGAATACGGCATCGGCCAATATATGTCAATTGTTCCGGTTATGGCAATGACTGCAATCATAGCAAGCATGGAGCTGCCGATATCGATCGCAAAATTTATTGCGGAAAAGAATGAAGCTTACCATTTAACGTTATTAAAATATGCAACGAAATTGGCTCTTCTCATTATTTTTCTTCTGACTGCCGGTATGGCACTCATTTTCATTGTTTTTCCGTTATTTCAGGAAATTCATCCGTTCATCCGTTGGTCAATATTAATTTTGATTCCTGTCATTTCCACTTCTTCCATTGCCCGCGGATACTTTATGGGCGTCCAAAAAATGGGCCAGATCGCTGCGGCAAATTTACTGAGAAGATGTGTTCATTTATTTGCGCTCGTTTTTCTTTTTCAGTTGTTTCATTTCCGGCTGGAAATTGCCATCTTAGCCGCTGTTTGTTCGTTAATTGGCGGGGAATTGTTTGTTTTAATCTATTTATTCAGCGCCTACGTTTTACAGTTGAAATATTTAAAGAAAAGACCGGCCGTTCCAATGGAAAAAAGCGAGCTGGCAAAAAGTTTACTGAAAGTGTCAGTTCCGACAACAATGATGCGGATTTTTCACTCCGTCACCCAGGCAGTCCGGCCTTTTCTCATCAAATATATTTTAGTCACCGGCGGTATGACGGCAGAAGAGGCGACGGAAAGTTTCGGTATGATAGCAGGAGTGGCGATGACAATCGGTTTTTTCCCGGCATTTATTGCCCATTCATTAATGACCGCCCTGATCCCGAATGTGTCGGATGCCTATGCAAAACGGGATCAGGAACAATTGTTCCGTTTGTTAAAACAGGTGATTGCCCTGACATCCTTATACGGGATTCCGGTGACTTTCTTCTTTTATTACTTTTCCGGGCAACTCACCGGGTTGTTTTTGGACAATTATCAGGCGGGGTATTATTTGCAAATTATGTTGCCGTTCTTCTTGCTTCATTATTTTTCGATTCCTTTCCAGGCCTTTTTGATTGGCATGAATATGGTAAAAGATGCATTTTTGCATGATATATGGGCAACGACTGCTTCCTTCGTCATCATGTTTATTCTCGGTTCCAACAGTAAATTTTTAGTCGACGGAGTCATTGTCGGCATGAATTTAGGTGCCGTTTTATTAATGTTGCTGCATTATTTGACCATTTGTAAAAAAATCGGCATATCCCCGTTTTTATACAGAAAAGGGAAAATCATAATCAGTGTAAGGGATTGAGCATTAACTCCGGACAAAGGTCCGGTATTGTTTTATTTGCAGAAGATCGAGGATCGATCTTTTTCAGTTGACAGAAAAAACATTCCGGTATATAATTATCTCGAAACTGAGATATATTAATTAGTTATAAGGTGGTTTTGAATGTAAAAAGATGGGAGAGATTATTGTGTTGAAGTTTGATCCGGAAAAATTAACGGAACGGCAAAATTATAAATTTTTAACCGGTACGGTTATTCCGAGACCGGTGGCATTTGTTACCACGGTCAGCGAAGCCGGGACGATAAACGGCGCTCCTTTCAGTTACTTTAATATTGTTTCATCGGAACCGCCAATGATTTCCGTCTCGGTCCGGAGAAATAACGGCAGATTGAAAGATACGGCGAGAAACATAAAACAAAGGGGAGAATTTGTCGTTCATATCGTTGACCGGACAAACGTAGAAAAAGTTAATCAAACGGCCGCGACGCTTCCGCCGGATGTAAGTGAAGTGGAAAAAGCAGGATTAACCCCTGTTCAAAGTGATAAAATTTCCGTTCCGGGGGTTAAAGAAGCAAAAGTCCGGTTTGAATGCCGTTTGGTTGAAGCACTTGAGCTCGGTAAAAACGGACAGGTTGGAACAGATCTCATCATCGGTGAGATTGTCCGGTATCACATTGATGAAAACATATATTATCAAAACGGCCGGATTGATCAGGCTGAATTGGAAGCTGTGAGCCGTCTGGCGGGACATAATTATGCAACCATTGGAGAAATATTTACACTTGAAAGACCAAAATAATGCGGAGGAATGAATATGCAGCAGTTAAAAGGACACCACCACGTAACGGCAATTACGAGCAGCGCAGAAAAAATTTATGAATTTTATACGTATACATTGGGCATGCGCCTAGTGAAGAAAACGGTGAATCAGGATGACATCCGGACGTATCATTTATATTTCACGGACGATGTCGGTGCTCCGGGCACAGATATAACCTTTTTTGATTTTCCCGGAATTCCGAAAGGTGTTCACGGAAATGATGAAATTTATAAAACTTCTTTCCGTGTGCCGAGTGACGAAGCCCTGGAATATTGGGTGAAACGGTTTGACCGCCTTGGTGTTAACCATGGACCTGTTGAAGAACAATTCGGAAGAAAGACACTTTTTTTTACAGACTTTGATGATCAGCAATACCAGTTAATTTCCGATGAAAACGACGATGGTGTTCCTGGCGGCACGCCATGGAAAAAGGGTCCGATTCCCGATGAATACGCGATTACCGGATTAGGGCCGGTTTTTATCCGGGTATCCAATATTGACTATTTCAGGGCGCTGATGACAGAAGTGTTCCTGTTCCGGGAAACCGCTAAAGAAGGAAGTTATTATTTATTTGAAACCGGTCAGGGCGGAAACGGAGCCCGGGTCATCGTTGAACATAACACTGTCCTTCCGCCGGCAAGGCAAGGATACGGTACCGTCCACCACGTCGCATTCCGGGTGGATGACAGGGAAGGAATTGATGAATGGATAAAGCGGCTGACCGCTTACCGTCTGCCGAACTCCGGTTATGTTGAACGGTACTATTTTGGTTCATTGTATACACGGGTAACCCCGCAAATTTTGTTTGAAATTGCCACGGATGGACCCGGTTTTATGGTGGATGAACCTTATGAAACCCTCGGTGAAAAGCTTTCATTACCGCCTTTTTTTGAGTCAAAACGGGAAGAAATTGAAAGATTGATCCGTCCTTTGGATACAGTAAGAAGCAATAAAGTATTTGAAAAAGAATATGAAGAATAAGATTGGACAGGATCGTTTATCCTGATTAGAGGAGCGAAATTTGTTCCATTGTGTCAAAACATTTTTATTGACAAAGTCATTTATTTCGATTTTAATTATCTTTAATTCATAATAAAAGGAAAGGTGATTGTTAATGGTAAAGGTAGGAATTATTGTGGGAAGCTTGCGGAAAAATTCATTTTCCAAACAAGTGGCGGACAATGTTGTGCCGTTATTCCCGGAAGGTTTTGAAACCGAGTTTGTAGATATTGGCAATCTTCCTTTGTTTAACCAGGACTTTGAAGAAGATCTCGGAACACCTGGGGAATATACAGAATTCCGTAACAAAATTAAAGAGCTAGATGCCGTATTATTCGTTACTCCGGAATATAACCGTTCAATCCCGGGAGTGTTAAAAAATGCATTGGATGTCGGTTCTCGTCCGTACGGTGAAAGCGTATGGAACGGCAAACCGGCAGCCATCATTTCCCAGTCTCCGGGAACATTGGCCGGATTCGGCGCCAACCATCATCTGCGTCAGGTACTGGCATTTTTAAATATGCCGGTTGTCCAGCAACCGGAAGTGTACATCGGTTCGGTGCATGAATTGCTTGATGAAAAAGGCAAGTTAAGAAAAGATACCCTTGAATTATTGCAATCATTTGTGGATACCTTCGTCGATTTGATTAAAAGACATCAATCGTAAACCTTCCGGATATAAAAAGGACTTCCTGACTTTGTCAGAAGTCCTTTTTTACATTCTATTTCACAACGACGGCTGTACCGGTGGCGATGCACATCATCATTCCTTCACGCATCGTTTCAAAATCGAGATCAACGTCTACGATCGCATTTGCCCCGAGCCGGGCGGCTTTTTCTTTCATCTCTTTAATCGCAATTTCCCGGCCTTCTGACAGTTTGTTTTCATAAGCGCCTGACCGGCCGCCGATAATATCCGTTACACTTGCCAGAAAGTCCCGGACCACATTGGCACCCATGATGGCCTCTCCAGATACAATTTCCTTATACTCGATAATTTCTTTTCCCTGAATGGTGTTTGTTGTTGTAACGATCGTTCAATTCCCTCCTTGTTTTTTATACTATATAATGGCCGAACGAAAAATAAGTTTCATCTGAATTGAAAAAAAATTATAAAATTTTGAACGGGCCACCGATAACCGCTACAATGGAAATAAGGTGCAGTACCGTCCGGTTTTTTTACCCGGAAAGAAAAATTGGATCCAAAAAAGGAGCGGAAGTATGGATATATTTTGGCGCATAGCGGAAGAAAAAATTCAGCAGGCTTACCGTAATGGTGAGTTTGATGATATTGACGGAATGGGCAAGCCCCTGAGATTGGACGATTTATCCGGTATACCGGAAGATTTGCGAATGGCGTACCGTATTTTAAAAAATGCCGGTTATACGGAAGAAGAGATGGCGATTAAAAAAGACATCATGACGATTGAGGATTTGCTGAAAAGATGTACCGATGAAGAAGAACAGAAACTGCTGGAAAAGGATTTGTCGGAAAAATTATTACGGTACAATTCGCTGCTGGCCAAAAGACGGGTTAAGACAAATTCTTCGGTATTTAAAAATTACCAGGAAAAAATTGAAAAGCAGCTGTTGTAATTAATGATTTCCGGACACAGCCGGCATTGTTTTAGCTGGAACATGCAGCGAAAGAAGAGTACAATAGATTATTGAGATTATAAACGAAGGCGGTGGACAAATGATTGTTTTAAAATCTAAACGTGAAATCGAAAACATGAAAGAAGCGGGAAGAATTCTTGCTTCCTGCCATAAGGAAATAGCCAAAATGATCAAACCGGGAATCACGACCTGGGAAATTGAAGAGTTTGTTAATGAATATTTGGCAAAGCACGGAGCTACCCCTGAACAAAAGGGATATAAAGGGTATAAATATGCAACTTGTGCAAGTATTAATGATGAAATTTGCCACGGTTTTCCCCGGAAAAAACCATTGAAAAACGGTGATATCGTAACTATTGATATGGTTGTAAACTTAAGAGGGGCACTGGCCGATTCCGCATGGACCTATGCCGTCGGCGAGATTTCCGAGGAAGACCAAAGACTGTTGGAAGTGACGAAAACAGCTCTTTATAAAGGTATTGAACAGGCGAAACCCGGAAACCGGATTGGCGATATCGGGCATGCGATCCAAACGTATGTTGAAGGTGAAGGTTTTTCCGTTGTCCGGGACTTTATCGGTCATGGAATCGGACAATCCATCCATGAAAAGCCTGATGTTCCTCATTTCGGCCAGCCGGGCAGGGGACCGAGAATAAAAGAGGGAATGGTATTTACCATTGAACCGATGGTTAATGCCGGAACATATTTTTCCAAAATGGACGCTAACGGATGGACGGCACGGACCGTTGACGGTAAAAATTCCGCCCAATATGAACATACGATTGCCATAACAAAAGACGGGCCGATCATTTTAACGGATCAGGATGAAATTGCAGATTAAATGAAAAGGAAAAGGCGCATTTGGCCTTTTCCTTTGTCATTAAACCTTATTTTTTCTTAACGAGCCGAGTTCTTCGGCAATCGCCAGCATTTCACCGGGCGAGAAATTGGAACGTTTCATAACAAGCTGGTACAGGTCATACAATTCTTCATATTTTTCTTCATTAAACTGGCCGGATTGCATGACACCGGTATTGATCAAGTTTAACTTTTCGGTAATTTTTTGAACCATGTAATTCATATTTTCTTTGCTTTTCACCGATAAATCCATACCCATCCTCCTTTGCTCCGTATTTTTTCTATGATATCACAGGTTATACAGGGAGAAAATGGGAACGTTCCTGTTTATGAAAAGATGTTTTCTGATATAATGCAAGTTAGAATATGGACATGAGGTGATTAATGTTGATTCGGGTTTTATTTGTTTGTCTTGGGAATATTTGCCGTTCACCGATGGCGGAGGCGGTCTTCCGTGATTACGTAAAAAAGGAAGGTTTGGAACAGCAAATTGAAATTGATTCTGCCGGATTGGGCGGATGGCATGTTGGAGAAGAACCCCATCAGGGGACGAAAGATATATTGGAGAAATACAATATTCCCGGTGACGGATTGGTGGCAAGAAAATTTGAAAAAGAAGATTTGGAACGGTTTGATTATATCGTTGCCATGGATCATGATAATATAGCGGGTATCAACCGTTTGAAAAGCGGCGTTCCGGAAGCGAATGTAGCCTTGTTGATGGATTATGTAAAGGATGCCGAGGTAAAGGAAGTGCCCGATCCGTATTACACAGGAAATTTTGAATATGTTTACTCCCTGATTACTAAAGGATGCCAGTCGTTGTTGGAACATATTAAAAAAGAACATCAACTGTCATGAAATTTTTGATTCGGGGTGTCGGCCGTGGGAAAAAAGAAATTTTATAAAGGACTTCTTTTTGGCGCATTAATCGGCGGAACCATTACTTTGCTTGATAAAAATGTGAGACGGGAAGTATTGCAGGGCGGAAAAGCGTTGGGAAATCGGATAAAAGAAACTCTTTCCCGGCCCGGAGATTTGATGGAGAGCATTCAAGGGAAAGTCGAACATTTCCGCAATACGTATGAAGCCTTAAATGAAGACCTACAGTTTCTGGCGGAAAAGGCTGCGGAAATAAAAAAGCTTGGTGAAGAAACAGCCATTACAATAAAAAAGATGAAAAACAATCAAGAACAGTCTGATGAATATTGAAATTTATATTTACATACTAGAGCAGGAAAATTAACGTGACCGGATTCCGGCAGAAACCGGCAAGGTGATTAACATGTTTAAACTACCGGCAGGTTCATGGTTTATTCAATTGGTGAAACGGATTGAAAAACATCATTCACTCGGATATTCCGCCCAATTGGCATATTTTTTTCTTCTGTCGTTGTTTCCGTTGTTAATAACGATTTTTTCCCTTCTGCCTTTTTTGCCGATTGATAAAGATTATTTAATCCGTTTAATCAGTGATTACGCACCTGGCGAAACGCTTACGATTATTGACCAAACGTTGGAAAGTGTTCTGAAAAACTATGACGGAGGACGCCTTTCCATCGGGATTATCGGAACGCTCTGGGCTGCTTCCAACGGTATGAATGCAATAATCCGAGCCATGAACCGGGCTTATGAAATACAGGATGACCGTCCCTTTTTTATCGTCCGGGGAATTTCCGTTTTATTTACCGTCGCGATGATCGGGGTTTTTGTCTTTGCTATGTTGCTTCCCGTGTTTGGCAAGCAAGTCGGTCTTTTTATTTTTTCGAAATTCGGTTATACTGAACATTTTTTGCACGTCTGGAACACATTGCGGTTCGGTCTAAGTATAATCATATTATTTTTCGTATTCAGTGCGATTTATTTGCTTGCGCCGAACCGGCGTTTGAAACCGGTTCATGTATTTCCCGGTGCTGCATTTTCCTCCGTCGGCTGGATCGCTGCCTCCCTCGGATTTTCCTATTATGTGAACAACTTTGGAAACTATTCGGTCATGTACGGAAGTCTTGGTGCCATTATTGTTTTGATGATTTGGTTTTATATTACCGCCGCCGTGCTTATAATCGGCGGAGAGATTAACGGGCTGAATCAGGAGCTCAGGGAGAAAAAAGAAAAAAATAAAAGGAACAGCGGAGAAAACCAATGAGGTTTTCTCCGCTGTTTCATTTTACTTGGGCGTTCCGGAATTTATGAATTTGATTTTAACAGTCTCAAGCCGTTTAAAATAACTAAAATGGTGCTTCCTTCATGTCCGATTACCCCGAGGGGCAGGTCAATAGCCTGGAAGAAATTGGACATGACGAGGACAAGGATCACTGCAACGGAAAAGAATAAATTTTGTTTAATAATCCGGTTCATCCGTTTCGACAGCCGGATTGCCTGATGAATTTTGGTCAGGTCATTTTTCATAAGCACTACATCGGCCGTTTCCAGTGCGGCATCAGTACCTTCACCCATGGCAATGCCGACATTTGCTTTCGCCAGTGCAGGGGCATCGTTAATTCCGTCGCCGACCATTGCCGTTAACCCGTGCTCCTTTTGAATCTTCCGGATTTCCTCTGCTTTATTTTCCGGGAGGCATTCAGCAACATATTGGAGAATGCCCGTTTCCGATGCGATTGTTTTTGCTGTATTTTCGTTATCCCCTGTTAACAATACCGGTTTGATTCCATTTTCTTTCAGACGTTGAATGGCTTCTTTCGAATCCGGACGGATCATATCTTTTAATGTAATAAAAGCAACAACTTTCTTGTTCTTTTGAATATATACAACGGTATTTCCTTCATCTTGCAACTTCCGTGTCAGCGGGATGTCAGGTGTTCTTTCACCTTCTAAATCCATAAAAGCCTTCTTGCCTATTTTCCATTCATCACCGTTAAGAAGGGCTTTTACTCCCCAGCCGCTTACATCCTGCACCGAATCAAGATCGACCAGCGGCAGTTGATACTTTTCGGCGTAACGGACGATTGCTTCGGCCAATGGGTGGGTTGAATGCTTTTCAATAGAAGCAGCAATTTGTAAGATTCTATTTTTTTCTTTTTCAAAGGCCGGTGAAACGATGAAATGTGTCACTTCTGGTTTTCCTTTTGTTAAGGTGCCGGTCTTATCCAGGGCAATCGCTCTCAAGGCAGCGAGTTTTTCCAAATGGACTCCGCCTTTGAATAAGATGCCGTTTTTTGCGCCGTTCGATATGGCGGAAAGTGTCGCTGGCATGATGGAAGCGACAACCGCGCACGGAGAAGCGACAACGAGTAGAACCATTGCCCGGTAAAATGTTTCGTTCCAGCTCCAGCCGAAAATGTAATGGGGCAGGAACATCATCAGCCCGACAATGATTAAAACAATTTTGACATAGGTTCCTTCAAACCGTTCGATAAATTGTTGTGAAGGAGACCGTTCACTTTCCGCATTTTGAACAAGGGCGATAATTTTTTGGAAAAGTGTCTCATCGGCCGGTTTTGTTATTTTAACGGTAATGGAGCCGCTCATATTTACCGTTCCTGCAAATACTTCGTCCTCCAGTGTTTTTTCTACCGGGACGGATTCACCGGTAATGGCGGACTGATCGATACTTGTTCGTCCTTTGACAACCACTCCGTCGGCAGGAAGTCGTTCACCGGGTTTGACTAAAATCAGGTCACCGACTTTTAATTGTTTCACCGGGACTTTAATCTCATGTCCGTCTTTGATCAGGAGAGCTTCTTCCGGCTGCAGGTCAAATAAGGCGGAAATTTCCTTTTTGCTCTTGTTCATTGTATACGTCTCGAGGGCACCGCTTAATGCAAAGATAAAGATTAAAATCGCACCTTCTTCCCAATAGCCGATGATGGCTGAACCGATCGCGGCTAAGATCATGAGAAGTTCGACGTTTAACTTTTTGTCCGTGATTGTTTCTGTAATTCCTTCCTTAGCTTTAAAAAATCCTCCGGTCACATAGGCAAATATATACAACACAGCAGAAGCGGTTTGGTAACCGAACCGGTCCAATAGCCAGCCGCCCAAAATGAGAATACCGCTGATGATCGCAAGGGAAAATTCAAGATAAGGTTCAAGGACGGATATTTTTTTCTTTACATTTTCTTTTTGCTTCACAATATTTTTCACTCCGATATTCAGTTCCAAAAGATCTCCTCCTAACCTAATTGATAATAACAATCATTAACAACGTGATTGAATAATTAATATATATTAATAATTGATAATTAGAATCATTGTCATTACTAACATAAAAACTTGATTTTCTAAGTATATTATATCATGAAGAATAAAAAACGAAAGTGAATTGACCTATATTTATTATAATTATTTTAAATATTAAATGATAATAATTTTAAATTAAAAAGAAAAGCTGTCCCTGAAAGGACAGCTTTTCCTGTATAATATCCCCGTATTTCATTGAACACGGGGGTTATATGTTCCACCGGGGATCAGCTTTTGATAATTGTTTATCTTTTTTATATGCATGAAGACCGGTAAAAATGAAAAGTAAAATGACGGCAATAAAGTAGAAGAAACTGATCTGTTTAAAAAGGTCGATGACAAGTCCGCTGAGAAAGGGTCCCGTAATACTACCGAAGCTGAAACAAATCCCTACCAATAAATTTCCGGCTGGCAGCAGCTGCTTCGGTATGGTATCAGTTAAAAAAGCGATACTTAATGAATAAGTGGAACCGAGGAGCATACCGCCAGTGAAAAAGGCAAACAGTAAATAAAGGGATGAATGCTCAAAAATTCCGGCGGTACCAAAAATGAAAAAGCCGGCTATCATAACAAAACGCAAAATATTCCTGCGGCCGAATTTATCGCTTAACATGCCCAGAGGAAGCTGGAATACGATGCCGCCGACAGCAAAGGCGGAAACAATGATGGATAGTATTTCCACACCATGTCCTAATCGGAGACCGTATACCGGGAAGTTTCCGTTTAAAGAAGCTTCCAGCACACCGTAACAGAATGCCGGCAGCAGAGGGGCCCAGGCATATTTGACTACTTTTCCGAACCGTTGTACCGTGGACCGGATGGAATAGGTCTCCACTTGATGATCATATGTATCCGGATATTCATTTTTTATTAGGAATATCGTTAAACAAGCAAACAGGCTTAAAATTCCGGTGATTATAAACGGCAGGTTTTCGTTGATTTGCACGAGCTGGGTCAGAAGAGGCCCGACCGCAAATCCGACGCCAAATGATAAACCGTAAAGGGAAATATTCCGTCCCCGTTTATCCGCGGATGAAAAAGAAGTAATCCATGTTTGTGAGGCAAAGTGCAGGGCGTGATCGCCGATACCGATAATCAGCCTCAATATAAACCAAAAAATAACGGATTCCCATACCGTAAAAAGAAACAGAGAAATAACAACGGTGAATCCGCCCGCAATGATTAACGGTTTATATCCAAACCTCCGGAGCGGGGTTTCCATAAAGGGAGAGGCGAGGAGAATTCCGATATACAGACCTGTTGCATGAAGTCCGTTTATGACCGGTGAAACGCCCTGTTGTTCCAGTATGACGGCGATCAGCGGCAATAACATTCCTTGTGATAGGCCGGAAATACTGACAATCATTACTAATACGGGAAAGCGTAGTTTTTTGTTGTTCATAAATCATATCTCCTGTGTGCAATAGTTAATTCAGTCCATATCCCATAGTAACGAAAATAAAACCGGGTGGCAATAAGCTGCCGCCCGGTTTTATGGATTCAGCCGTTTTTTACAATTACCTCCGTAGCAGGTGTCTAAATTCTCCGTTAAGTTTGTTGTAAAATTCCCCCTATGAAGAATTTTTTCTTGTCTTCCATTTCCCCCCCTTTTGTATTCGGTTAATAAATAAATATTTAAAATGCTTTGTCAATATTCGGATGTATCTGGGAAAATATCAAAATTTTTTTGGATAAGAAATACAACCAAAGCAAAAAATAAGTCCAGAATGATTAGTGGAAGGAGTTACAATCACCATGAACAGACAGCTGTATCAGTTATTGATCCTCATCCTTACCTTTTGCGCAATTACGGTATTAAACGAAACGGTAAGTTTTGCCGACCGGACTGTCCAAGGGGAAGTAAAGAGAGAAGAAGCAGCAAAATATAAAATTCCGGACTCCGTTTTAAATATAGCCAAGGACAATACTTATCCCAATCCGTCTCAGGATATGCCCCAGCTGCAGCCGAGTGAACTGACGAAAGAACTATTGGATACATCCAAGGTTAAAATTGAGAATCCTGATTTAATATTGATGTTAAATGAAACAAGCATCACCAAGCCGATGGTGGCCATTGGTCATAAGGCGACAATTTATTTGGGAAAATGGCCGTTAAATTATGAATCAAAAGAAACAGCGTTAAATTGGGAATATCAAAAGATCAATACGAATCATTACGATAACAGGAACGGAAAAGAAGCTTACAAATTCCACTATGTACAAGAATCACAAAAAGTTGTCCGCGGGGGACTGACGGCAAAAATCCCGCATGCCAATGATGTGAAAAAAATGATGTTGTTAAAAGCATCCGAAAAGACAAAACTGCCCTTGTCTTTCGATACTATTATCGGCGCAGGAACAAAAAAGGACCAATATTATAACATTCCGAGTAAAAAACTTGGATACCTTGATGCCTATGCCCCTGCTGTTAATGAAAAGGGTACCGTCACATATGGGGAGGTTTATCTCGTCTTGAAAGGAGGGAAACGTTCGATCGAGATTAAAAACGTAACTTCCCAGGGAATCGGGGCATGGATTCCAATCCAGGATTACGTTTCGTTTAAATTTTCAGCGACGGATGTGCCGAGATAACGTTTTATACAAGGGAAAACCTCTGATTTTTTATTCAGAGGTTTTGTTTTTTTTTTGCAGAACAGAGCCGGATAAATGGACTGCTTTTTGTAATCGCTTTTTCCATTGATTCACAGGCATTTTTTCTTCCGGTCCAGGGATGCTAAAAGGGAAGGGAGGTAGCCGAAATGAAAAAATATTTTCTGCTTGTTGCGGCGGTCATCTGCTTGTTTTTTTCCAATTGTGCCACCGTCTTTGCCTTTTCCAATACCCCGATTCACTGGGGATTTAAAAAGGCAGAAAATGAAATACCGCCGGAAGCAGGAAAAGAATATGATGAATTGCTGAAAAAGTACGATGCCTTTTATAAAGATGAAACAGACGAAAAAGTTGTATACTTAACTTTTGATAACGGTTATGAAAACGGTTATACGGAAAAAATTTTGGACGTCTTAAAAAAAGAAAACGTTCCCGCAACGTTTTTTGTTACCGGGCATTATCTTGAATCCGCCCCTGACCTTGTCAAGCGGATGGTGAGAGAAGGACATATTGTCGGCAATCATTCCTGGAGCCATCCTGACTTCACCCGGATGAACGATGCAAAGGTCAAGGAAGAATTAGACCGGGTAAAAGAAAGGACAAAAGAACTGACCGGACAAAAGGAAATGAAGTTTATGCGGCCGCCTCGCGGAATTTTCAGCGAACGGACATTAAAGACAGCAAAAGATGCGGGATATATTCATGTCTTCTGGTCCCTTGCCTTTGTTGACTGGAAAACAGACCAGCAGCGGGGATGGGAATATGCGTATAATGAAATTATGAAACAAATCCATCCGGGCGCGGTGATCCTGTTACATACCGTATCCAAAGATAATGCCAACGCTCTGGAAAAAGTGATTAAAGATTTGAAAAAACGGGGTTATACTTTTAAAAGCCTGAATGATTATTTGTACAAAAAGGAATTGGAGGAGAATAATAAAATTTTACCTTAAAAAATTGCGCGCTTCTCCTGGAAAATTGGAGAAAGCGTGCTTATCTTTTGCTTTTCCCTGCAAATAAATGCATGTAGGGGATGTAAAGGAGTATGAATGATGAATAATGCCGGCGGAACTGAATGAAAAATTGACGCATATTATTGCGAAATACCTACCGGACATTCAAGTGGTTTTATTATCTTTAAGGGATATTATTTTAAACGTCTCACCTGAATTAAATGAAGAGTTTAAATGGTCCATGCCGAATTATTCCTATAAAGGGAAACTCATTTGTTATTTGCAGGCCGGTCAAAACCATGTAAACCTCGGTTTTCATAAAGGAAAGGAACTGGAAAAAGCTGATGCTGCCCATTTATTACAAGGCAGTGGAAAACGATGCGCCATATCCGGTATAAAAAGCCGGAAGAAATTAATCCGGAGACGGTAATTTCGCTTATTCAAGCGTCAAAGGCGTTAAATGACAATGAATAAACCGAAAATAAAAATTCCCCAAAACCGGGAATTTATATTGGGATGGATTTCCGGCCAGAAAAAATATTGTAGTCTGTCCGTTTTTATGAACTACACACCGATTATGCTGTTTAAAAATGAACTTTTGGGAAATAAATAATAGCCGTACTTGAAAAAATGATTCAGCTGGAGGAACAACAAATGACAGCAGATGTATCTTTAGATTTTGACTATTCGAGCCCGATTGATCAAGTATGGAAAGCTTTAACCGATTCGGGAATCCTTGCCAAATGGATTTGGAGCAATGATTTCAAACCCGTTACCGGCCATAAGTTTCAATTCCGTACCGAACCGAATGAATGGTGGGACGGAATCGTCAATGGGGAAGTACTTGAAGTCGATAAGCCCCATAAATTGTCTTACACCTGGGAAAGCCAGGGAGAAAAAACAATCATTACCTGGAGATTAAAGGAAAATCCTGACGGTACGACTCATGTCCATTTTGAACAGACGGGATTTAGTGAGGAAACAAAAGCATATCCGGGAGCACTTGAAGGGGCGGTAAGCAGCTGGAAAGATTTCGGAGAAAAACTGAAAACCGTTTTACCCTGATTTATATTTCAGCAAACGGCATCTTCCTCCATGTTCAATTGATCATACCATGAGTGAGGGAGATGCATTTTTTTATCTCCTCTATTTTACTATTTTCTATAGACCATTTTCCTCTTGACAATAAGAAAAGGCTAAATTACATTTGTGTTAACTTGTTAATATTTTATTTAACATTTTTTGTGCGTGAATTTTTTCTAATTGAAGGCTGAAAAACAGAGAAATATGTAGCAAAAGTAATTCATTAAAATTTTGAATGACGGTCGAAAGGGTGAAAGGACTTGCCGGAAAAAACGATTTACAGTGTACGCATGAGAGCTTCCAAAGGCGGGCCGCATGAGGAAGGGGGAAAACATATATCCGGCGGTGAAAAGCTTTCAACATATGATCACTTAAAAAGCTCGGTTACTAATCTGCTGGATAAGGCGTTAAGCCATTCAAGGGGGAAGCCGGATTTTTTGCAAATCCAATTTGAGAAGGTGAATGAGCCGGTCCAAACGTTGCTCCCTTTGCCGGTGGAAACGTATGAAACAGCATCAGCAGCGGAAGGAAGGGAGGTGGCAAAACAGCTTTTAAAAAAGACCGGCGTTCCCGGTGAAACGATTAATAAAGTATTTGAAAAAATAACAGAATATTGTGAACCAAGAGGCGCGATTTTATGTGACGTCCGTACCGGTTTACGCATTGACAGGCGGAAAAACAGAGGGGTCCGCGTTTCACGGATGGATTGGTTAACAGAGAATTTTGAAAAATGGGCGAGACATTGTCACATTTCCCCGGGTCAACGAATGAAGGAAGCACTCACACTCGCAACAAAAGTATGCACCCATCCCGCAACGATCGCCGAATTGTGCTGGTCCGACGATCCGGAGTATGTAACAGGTTATGTCGCCAGCAAAAAATACGGCTATCAACGGATTACCAGACTGAAAGAATACGGTGATGAATGCGGTTGCCGTATTTTTTTTATTGATAGTTCTTTTGATTTGCATTCCTATATCCGGTACCTGGAAGAACAGCCGGTATTTGTTCAATGGAAGGATAATTACGACGGTTGTCATACGGCTGAAAAATAGGAAGGGATTTTTACAAAACTTGATTCACCATTGTTCACAAAAGAGGGGTGACCAATGATGTTACTTGATGTGTGGCTGAGGGAAAGAATTGAAAAAACAAAAGAAGCCGGTTTATACCGGAAGCTGCACACGATGAATGCGGCTCCCCGTCCGGAAATGAGCATTAATGGGAGAAATCAGCTTGTTTTTTCATCGAATAATTACCTTGGACTTGCCGGTGATGAGCGTCTTATGCATGCCGCAACAACCGCCATGAAAAAATACGGGTTTGGCAGCAGCGGATCGCGTTTAACAACCGGGAATACGGATTGGCATCAAAGACTTGAGGAAAAAATTGCCCGCTTTAAAAAAACAGAGGCGGCCATTTTGTTTTCCAGCGGATATTTAGCCAATGTCGGTGTGCTGTCTACTTTGCCGGAAAATGGCGACGTCATATTGAGCGACCGGCTCAACCATGCATCGATTATTGACGGCTGTCGGCTTTCCAAGGCAGATGTTGTGATTTACGAACATATCGATATGGAAGATCTTAAAGCAAAGTTAAAGGAAACCGCCGCTTACCGCCGGCGTTTTATTGTCACCGACGGTGTATTCAGCATGGACGGAACGATTGCCCCGCTGGACAAAATATATAAATTGGCCCGGCAATATGATGCATATGTGATTGTCGATGATGCCCATGCAACGGGAGTAATTGGAAAAAACGGCAGCGGTACCGGCGAGTTATTCGGTGTAAATCCGGATGTCACCATCGGTACATTAAGCAAAGCGGTGGGAGCGGAGGGCGGCTTTGTTGCCGGTTCCCGGATATTAATTGATTTTCTATTGAACCATACCAGAACGTTTATTTTTCAAACTGCCATGCCGCCTTCCGTTTGCGCGGCGGCCTGTACCGCGTTAGAGATCATTGAAACCGGTCATGATCTGCGGGAACAGTTATTTCACCATGCGAAAAGCGTTAGAGACGGATTAATTGATATGGGATACGAAGTGATCGGTGACTACACGCCGATTATTCCCGTGATCATCGGCAGTAACGGGGATGCGGTGAGGTTTGCGGAAAAACTCCGTGAAAGTGGCATTTACGCACCTGCCATCCGGCCGCCGACGGTGCCCGAGGGACAGAGCCGGATCCGTCTGACCGTCACATCCGAACACACATCAGGCCAAATCGATTACTTGCTGGAGCAATTTTATCAGATTGGAAAAGAAGTAGGGATGATATGAAACTAGAAAGTTCGGCAAAAAATTTGTAAGAACGATATTGAGTTTTTTTGGCAAAAAAGGACAATTTTTAACAGAAAATTAATAATGAATTTACATATCAAAAAAACTAGTGGTAGGATGAAATATGAAAATTATGAAAATATAGAATCCGAATTTAATTTATTGGAGATTTGGAATGGATGAACAAGTAGATTATGTTGCAGGAGCTGATTTAATTGTAAAAATGTCTGACCGGTTAAAGCAAGTAAAAAAAAGAAAAAGTATAGACTTGATTTAGTATAGTTTAATTAAATTTAAGATTTCATTTTTTTGGAAAGGAGATTAGAATAACTGTAATTCTGTAGAAAGATATGAAAGAAATAAGCGATATAAAACCAGTGCGAATCAGTCCACCTAACAACCGGGATATCGTAATTTTCATTATCGGAATGAAAATCCAGCAATGGTGGAAAATCCGCTCATGGGGCAAAGTTTTTTTCGTTATGTCAAAGATGTTAAAAGAGCTTTACAGTATGAAAGCGTCAGGATTATTGCATCATGAAATCGGCTTGAGCGGACGGAATATTGTACTCATACAATATTGGACATCTCTAAAATCTTTGCATGATTATGCGTATGAAAAGACACATGCGAAAGCATGGGCTGGTTTTTATAAGACAGCTGCAAATGCAAAAGGTATCGACTTTTTCCATGAAACTTACTTTGTAAAAGCAGGGCATTATGAATCGATTGAAGTGAATTTGAATAAACCAAGAGGTTTAGCATGTGCATGATCCCACCATGAACTAAAGATGATTCTACGATGGAAAAAAGATTAAACATACAATGGAAATAAATCAGGGAATTGAGTTTTAGTTGATATTTTTGTGGAACCGGCGCAATGCTTAACAGCAGCATGACAGGGAATAGAAAATGATCCTTGAAATTTCCGGAAGCCTATACGGGCATGAATTTTTGGAAACTGAAGATAAAATGTGAAGCTGTCGGAAAGACAGCTTTTTTATTATTTCCGGGTCAATGTTTAACTTTTTCAATCCGGAGGAAAATAAATGGATGAAAGCCCGCTAAAATATTTACCTTTGAACAAAAGAGACAGTCATGATATAAGTATAGAGGACAGAGAAACAGCGCTGAAATATTTTGACAGGATCCCTCATATCGGGAGGTTTGATTTTCATTATGACAAAAAATTTCTGGAATGAACTGCCACGGCCGTTTTTCGTCCTGGCACCGATGGAAGATGTGACGGACGTTGTTTTCCGCCATGTCATCAGCAAAGCGGGAAGACCGGATGTATTTTTCACCGAGTTTACCAATACGGTCAGCTTTTGTCATCCGGAAGGAAAAATGAGTGTGCGCGGCCGTCTGATTTTTACCGAAGATGAACAACCGATTGTCGGACATATATGGGGAGATGAACCGGAATATTTCCGGAAAACGAGCATCGGCTTAAAGGAAATGGGATTCAGCGGTGTGGACATTAATATGGGTTGTCCCGCACCGAACGTGGCGCCGAAAGGGAAGGGGGCCGGTCTGATCCGGCGTCCGGAAGTCGCTGCGGAAATCATTGAAGCGGCAAAAGCTGGCGGATTACCGGTCAGTGTGAAAACAAGACTCGGTTACACGCATGTAGATGAATGGAAAGAATGGCTGACCCACCTGTTAAAGCAAAATGTTGCGAATCTGTCCATTCATTTGCGGACGAAAAAGGAAATGAGCAAAGTACCTGCCCATTGGGAGTTAATTCCGGAGATTAAAAAACTCCGGGATGAAGTGGCACCGGATACCCTGTTGACGATCAACGGCGATATCCCCGACCGGCAGACAGGACTGGAGCTGGCCGAGAAATACGGTGTTGACGGCATCATGATCGGCCGCGGCGTGTTTAAAAACCCTTTCGCCTTTGAAAAAGAGCCGAAAAAGCACACAAGCAAAGAATTGCTCGATCTTTTACGCTACCATCTCGAATTATTTGATCAATATCAAGAAGAATTGGAACGCCCGTTTAAAACCCTGCACCGCTTCTTCAAAATCTATGTACGGGACTTCCGCGGCGCCAGTGAATTGCGAACCCGGCTGATGGAGACGGAGTCAACAGATGAAGTGCGGGAGTTACTGGATCAATTTGAAGCGGAAAATGCTGCTCTGTTGGAAACAGCGGGATGAAGGAATGCCGCAAGACGGTAAAGAAACCGGGTGGAACCGGTTGCTTTACCGTCTTATTTTTTGCGGTTTGTTATTTTTCTTGATCGCATTCTGAACAAAATATTACCGCAACTTGATTCCCGTCAATTTTTATTCGGACGAAACATCCTATACTGGATTTAGCAACACAGATGATCAAACCGGGGGAGGAACCTAAGATGCAACGGTATATATTAAGAAAAAAAAATTCCATTACGCTCATTAGTGCGATTTTGATCGTTTTTGCTTTTTTCGGGCGGTTTGCTTTGGACAATATAGTCATCTTTAACGGGGCGCTGATGATTGCCTCGGTTCTCGGAGCGGCTCCAATCGCGATCCAGGCCGTTCAGTCGTTAAAAGTCAGAGTTGTCAGCATCGATGTGTTAGTGACGATCGCCGTTGTTGGTGCCATGCTGATCCGGAACTTTGAAGAGTCGGCCATTGTAACGTTTTTGTTTTTGTTCGGCACCTGGCTGGAACAGCGTACGTTAAATAAAACCCGTTCAGCCATAAAAGAATTAACGGAGATGGCTCCGGAAAGTGCATGGAAACAGATGGAAAACGGGGAATTTGCGGAAGTCGATATTGATGATGTGGATGAGGGAGATCTTTTACTGGTGAAAACCGGGGCAAAAGTGCCGGTGGACGGCACTGTCATTTCCGGGGAAGGCCATGTCAATGAAGCGAGCATTACCGGGGAATCTGTTCCCGTAGGCAAAAAGGAAGGTTCGCAGGTTTTCGCCGGAACAATTTTGGAAAACGGAACCATCCAAATTCAGGCGGACCGTATCGGAGAAGATACCACCTTCGGAAAGATTATTGAACTTGTTGAAGAAGCGCAGGATTCCAAATCGGAAACAGAGCGGTTTATTGATCGTTTCTCAAAATATTATACGCCGGCCGTGTTAATTTTAGGGGTTATTGTTTGGTTGTTCACAAAAGATGTTGAGCTGGCTATCACCATTCTCGTTTTAGGCTGCCCCGGCGCCCTTGTGATTGGTGTCCCGGTATCCAATGTTGCCGGAATTGGAAATGGTGCGAGAAACGGAGTCCTGTTAAAGGGAAGTGAAATCATTACCAACTTCAGCAAAGTCGACACGATTGTTTTTGATAAAACAGGCACATTGACTGCCGGAAATCCAGAAGTTGCAGAACAGGAATATTACGGGGAAATTTCCGGGAAAGTCCTCGGTTATCTGGCCAGTGTGGAACGTGAATCTGATCACCCCTTAGCCAAAGCGGTTGTGGAACATATCGGAAAAACAAAATTATATAAGGTGGAAGAAACTGAAGTGGTCAAAGGCGGCGGGATCGTTGCCAAAGTGGACGGACACCGGATCGCCGTGGGCAATGTTGCTTTAATGGAAAGGGAACATGTGAAGTTAAGCGAAAAAACGAAAAAAGATATTGAACATTTTGAACAAAACGGGAACTCCCTTGTGTTA
This sequence comes from uncultured Bacillaceae bacterium, assembly GCA_937934645.1. GTDB lineage: Bacteria > Bacillota > Bacilli > Bacillales > Caldibacillaceae > CALGYZ01. The sequence continues at coordinate 133,475 of CALGYZ010000065.1, forward strand.
ACGGCAATCGATGGGGAATTAAAGATTCTCATGGGCATTCGGGATCAAGTCCGCCCGGGGGTTAAACAGGATCTTGCAAAGCTTAAGAATCTTGGAGTGAAAAATCTTGTCGTTCTATCGGGAGACAACCAGGGAACCGTTGATATCATCGCCCGCGAACTCGGGCTGACGGAAGCCCATGGCCATATGTTCCCGGAAGACAAAGCGGATTATATTAAAAAACTGCAAGAACAGGGACAAATTGTTGCCTTTGTTGGTGACGGCGTAAATGACAGCCCGTCCCTTGCTTTGGCGGATATCGGAATTGCCATGGGAAGCGGAACTGATGTTGCGATTGAAACATCGGATGTTGTTCTGATGAACTCGGCACTCAGCCGCCTGCCCCATGTACTGGGCCTGGCAAAAGCAACGGCGAGAAACATGAAGCAGAACATCTTTATTGCCGTCGGTGTTGTATTTGTCTTGCTTGCCGGTCTACTGTTCAGTGAATGGGTAAACATGACCGTCGGCATGCTTGTCCATGAAGCCAGTATTTTAGCCGTGATCTTAAATGGGATGAGATTGTTGACATACCGTCTAAAGGGAAAAGATTCGAATCAAATGCGGCCGGAAATGACACATTCTTCTAAAGCCGCTTAACATTTAAAGAATGAATCCCGGAATTTTTATACAAAATTTTATAAAACTTGATATACATCAATTTTTCTTTATGAAAAGCAAGCTAAACTAAAATTGTAAAACAAACATGAAGCAAACGAAGGAGGTTTTTCCATGCAAAAAGCGGTGATTCAATTAGAAACTTTGGCCTGTCCATCCTGTGTACAAAAGATTGAAAGTGCTGTAAAAGGTCTGGACGGTGTAGAGCAAAACAGTGTAAAAATATTGTTCAATGCAAGCAAAGTGAAATTAAATTTTGATGGAGACAAATTAGCCATTGCTGATATCGAAACAGCGATCGAAAAATTAGGTTATGAAGTTCTTAAATCCAAAGTAAAATCTGCTTAAATAAGAAAGAGGGATCTGATGTGCCGGAAAAATCTTTTTATGATGTGGTAACAAAACACGTTGAAAAGCTGGAATTATATACAAAAGCGATCACCAAAGCCCATGGCGAAAGTCATCCGGAAGCATATGAAGTCCGGGAGCTATTTGAAGCGATCCGTAAAAAAATAAAAGAGGCAGGGACCGGTAAACCGGACCTGGATGCGGAATTTGAACGGTTGCGTAAAGTCACGGATCACTACACCGTTCCACAAGATGTTTGTGAAACTTATGCAGCTGTGTATCATATGTTATCGGAAGCAGATCAAGCATATCATGCATAAACGATCTTCCATACCGGCAGCATAAATCAAAAAACAAGTGAAGAAAACGGAACATGTTTCTTCACTTGTTTTTTTGTTTGATCATACAACCTTCTTTGTCTTGTCGGTTGTTTTTTCTCTCCAGTAAACCGTATTTTTCTTAAACCGGCCAATCATTTTTAACCATTCCCTGCTGAAAAGGATGATAATCGCCACCTTGGAAAGGGCATGGGCAAGATCATGGAATACAAATGGCGATAAAAGAATTCACGGGTGATATTTTGGAATTGCTGACGATGATCCACAAATTCATGATCCACACGAACAAAAATCCCCATAGAAAACTGAAAAGACATTGGCCCCATATGTTCCCGGGCTGTTTGCGCAACAGTCCCGCGCTGAGTCCCTTCAATCCCCAGGAAAACATTTGCCACGACCCCTGGCCTAAAAATATATTGGACACAATGGCTGCAACCACTGATAACACGGCAAGTAATACGATTTCCCTTTCTTGCACATCTTTTAATTCAAACCGGCAGAAAAAAGAAACAGGGTTGTCCCGATGATGATAAGGCCGAAAAGTAAATAGTTTTGCCACGGATCGTTCAACTTTTACAAATTGAAAAATAATCCGGAAATCTATCTTTTTCCGGCTCAGATCATGGAAGTCTTATAGCAGAATAATATATAAACAGCTTTATATGCAGGTAAGGGAATGAATCCCGAAGTTGCAGACGATTGTTTTTGCGGTAAAACCGCTGTAAGATAGGGAAAAAAATAAATTTATGAAACCGGGAAAGGTGATCCGTATGTCCGGAATAAAAGACGAAATGATTTTACGGGGGTTAAAAGAAAATAATTTAAAAAACATTGATTTAAATATACCGAAAGAAAAAATCGTTGTTTTTACCGGTGTATCCGGTTCAGGGAAAAGCTCGGTTGTGTTTGATACCTTGGCAAGAGAGAGCAGAAGGCAAATGACATTAAATTATCCTCAGTATATCCGCTATCAGATGCCGAGATATGAACGGCCCAATGCAGATTTAATGTTGAACTTGAGTCCGGTTGTTGTGGTAGAACAAAGGCAGCCCGGAAGCCATTCCCGTTCAACCGTCGGTACATACATGGATATCAATCCGTTAATCCGTCTTTTGTTTTCAAGGGCAGGCAAGCCGTCGATCGGAACCGCCCATGATTTTTCCAGTCAAAGCGCCTTTGGAAAATGTCCGGAATGCGACGGTTTTGGGGAAATTGTCAAACCGGATGTCCATAAATTGGTCGATTTTAATAAGTCGTTGAGGGAATATGCGGTCCGGTTTAAACCGCTGTCACCGTCCGGCTGGCAGGGCCGGTGGATGATCACCGGAGGATTGTTTGATCCGGATAAACCGATCAAAGATTATTCCGATGAAGAGCTCCGGCTGTTCTTGTACGGTCCTCCGGAAGGTGAAAAAGTATACGCACCGTTCCATACAAAAAACGGACCGCAGCCCCATGAATGGGACGGTTTGTTGCCGCGGTTCACCCGTCTATATATTAAAAGGGACATCACTAAGCTGAAAGGGGTGACCATTGACGACGTCCTGGCGGTATCCATCCGTTCTTTATGCCCGGTTTGCAAAGGTTCGGGATTAAATCCAAAAGTTTTGGCCTGTAAAATCAATGGCTTCAATATTGCGGATTACTATCAGTTTGAATTGACCGAGCTTTTGGCAGAACTCGGAAAGATCCGCGATCCGCTAGGGGAGCCGATCGCGAAACAAATCAAGCCGCAAATTCAACAGTTGATTGATATGGGATTAGGTTACTTGAGCTTATCCCGGAAAATCAGCACCTTATCTGGCGGTGAAGCCCAGCGGGTAAAAATTGCCCGGCATTTGGGCACAAGCTTAAATAATTTAACGTATATCTTTGATGAACCGGGCGCGGGGCTTCATCCGGAAGAGACGGACAAGCTCGTTCAAATGATGAAAAATTTAAAAGCCCGGCATAACACTGTCATCGTGATTGAACACGACCCATCCATCATTAAAGAGGCGGATGAAATCATTGAAATGGGGCCGGGAGCGGGCATTCACGGGGGAGAAGTGGTTTATCAGGGAAGCGTCGAGGGATTAAAAAAAGCAAAAGTCTCCACAACTGGGGATATAAAAATCACAATAAACGAAAACCCGAGACCTTTTGGAAGTTTTTTTACAATAACAAATGCCAAACATAACAACTTAAAAAATGTCACGGTACAAATTCCAAAAAATGTTTTCGTTACCATTTGCGGCGTATCGGGTTCGGGAAAAAGTTCCCTGATGCTGGGTGCCTTTAAGGAAAAGTATCCGGAAGCGGTATTTACCGGGCAAAAAAGCATCGGAAGATCCAGCCGTTCCACACTGGCCACGTATATGGGGATCATGGATGATATCCGAGCCGTTTTTGCCAGGGAAACCGGAAAGCCGGCCGGGTTGTTCAGCTTTAACTCATTGGGGGCCTGCCCGGTTTGTAAAGGGAAAGGAGTTGTGAAACCGGATGTCGCTTTTGCCGATCCGGTAACCATCCGTTGTGAGGCTTGCGGCGGTACGCGGTATTCCGCTGAAGCGCTTGAATATAAATACAGAGGAAAAAATATTGTGGAAATTTTGGATCTAACCGTAGAAGAAGCCCTGGAATATTTTCAACTGTCCAAGATTAGGAAGCGGTTGATGAAATTGAAAGACACCGGAATGGAATATTTAACGCTCGGCCAGACGACGGATACGCTGAGTGGGGGAGAGCTGCAACGGTTGAAATTAGCGAGCGGCTTGCAAAAGGAAGGACAAATATATGTGCTGGACGAGCCATCTGTCGGGCTCCATCAAAAGGATCACGAAAAATTGCTAGCTGTATTCCAAACTCTTGTCGACCGCGGCAATTCAGTGATCATTATCGAACATAACCTCGATTTGATCGCGGCAAGCGACTGGATCATTGAAATGGGTCCCGGCGGAGGAAAAGAGGGCGGACAAGTTATTTTTGAAGGGACGCCGGAAGACATACTCCGGGCAGATACACCAACGGCAAAGTGGTTACGTACGGGAGCCGGTAGTAGTCAATAAAAATTTGAAATGATATTTCTGGAATATTTTATCCTTTAAAAAAGGAAATGGAGCGTTTATACTGCTTCCATTTCCTTTTTAAGCGCATAAGAGGGCCAAAAGAAGGGGGAAATGGATTTCATGGGAAACGTCCAAGCGGAAGGGCGACGTTTTTTAAGCGGAGTTGGATCGTTTCACTTGAATTATTTATGTTAACGAGTAGTTCACTTTCTAAGATACACCGCAATTTAATATATTTACGGTTTTCTTCGGGATCTTCTTGCTTGGCCATACTATGATCGGCACTACATGTAAGCTGTTCCGTTATATCAAAAAGATTTGATAAAACAGAAAAAGTTCAGGTCAACACAGCACTTCCCTTTACTCTTTCACTGTTTTTCTCCAGCCGGTTTGTTTCCCTCTTTTATTTCCTCATCGCTTCTATATTCTAAAAGATCCCCCGGCTGACAATCCAAGGCTTTTCAAATAGCATCCAGTGCCGAAAAACGGATGGCCTTTGCTTTTCCGTTTTTTAAAATGGAGATATTGGCCATCGTAATGTCGACCTTCTCCGAAAGTTCGGTCACACTCATTTTCCGCTTGTCCAGTATGACATCAAGATTTACGATCATTGCCATAAGATTCACCTCAAATGGTTAACTCATTTTCTTCTTTCAATTTCATTGCTTCTTGCAGAAGGGTTTGAAGCAGGGCAGCAAAAACAGAAATAACCAGAGAAGCACCGATGATGATGAATCCGATTAAAATGAGACCCGGGGCATCATCCCACTCTGCGATGACATAGACCAACGACAAAGCGAGCACAAACGATGAACTGATGCCGACGGCACAATGTTTTATTTTTTTCAAAGCCGTTACGGAAATTTGCGAGAATGCTTGATTGTGATTAATATAACTTAAAAGTTTTAATGTTTGATATAGAGCATAGTAAAATGGTATGACCGATCCATAAATAATTAATAGAATACCAAATACAACATAGGCCAACAGAGCTCCCTTTTGTGCTTCCTCATATGCAACTTGTACAATTTGGGGCAATACCAACAGACAAATCGCAAGAACCAGAATTCCGATAAAGATTACTGAAATCTTTAAAAACAGTGTAGATCCTCGTTTCATTCTTATCCACCTCACAATATGATACTGTTCAACTATATCAGAGTGTTTATCGATTATCGATAAATTTTTATCTTTTTTAATAATTAATTACAAATTGAATAGGAAAAATATCTTGCAAAAAAGGATTTTTTAGCACTCTTTATGGACCACTCCATTAATCATGACACCAGCCTGCAAATCAGCTTTATTCCCGGGAAAAATTTTGGATATTGCTGACTATGATCCACAATTATGCGAACTTGTAGCAAGAAACAGTTGAACTGGACAAGGCAGGAGCTGATATTTGTATAAAAATCCCCCTTATACCGATATTAACATGGTTGCAGGCAGAAACCGGCAAAACTTTACAAAAAATTTACTGTTTTACGAAACCTCTCAGATATTGGGAGAATGTTAATTTTTGTAAAAATTATATTAAAATGGAAATTTTATATTGACACCAGAGAAAAATTGTGAAACTATATTGTCGAAACATTCAGTTAAAAAGGTTGTTAAAAAACAAAGTTTTATAGAAATTTTAAAAATGAACAGCGAAAAAGCAGAAAAAGGTGAAAAAATGAAAAAAAATACGTTTAAAAAAACGTCTGATTGGAAAGACTTTTTCGATTTGATAAGGAAAACAAAGCCAAATGTAACATTGATAAGTTTTGCTGTATTGCTTAGTGCTGTCAGTGCGGTAGTCCCGACTTTGATCCCGGGAAATTTAAAAAATATCATTGATTCTTACATGGTAATAGGAACTTTAAATACAACAGGTCTTGCCTTACTATTGGGTATATTTATATGCAGTGCCGGAATCGGGGCGCTGGGCAGCTATATGCTGGGAGTGGCAGGTCATAATGTGGTAGCTGGTCTTCGGGAAATGTTGTGGAAGAAAATTGTGTATTTACCTATCAAGTTTTATGATCAGAATCGTTCGGCTGATATCGCAAGCAGAGTTGTCAACGACACGACAGTGATTTATAACCTGATCAGCAACGCTCTTTCGCAGTTTGTCAATTCGGTTCTCATGATCATCTTCTGCGGTTTCTGGATGTTCTATTATGATTGGCAACTAACATTGGTCATGCTGGTTTCTATTCCGGTTTTCCTTATGTTTTTTATTCCATTGGGAAAGACTTTGTCCCGGCTTTCGAAAAATATGCAAAATTCAACGGCAAAATTAAACATCAAAGCAGTTGAAGTTGCATCCCATATCAAATTAATTAAATCATTTACAGCAGAACAGGATCAAATAAAAAAGGGTGTTAAAAATATAAAAAATTTACGTAATATTGGGATAAATCAGACAAAATGGATGGTTATTGTCAACCCTGTTATTAATTTAACCATGATGATAATCATCGTAACCATTATTGGTTATGGCGGATTAAAATTGGCGAACGGTACATTGACACCTGGAACGTTCATTGCATTCCTGATTCTAATATTTTATATCATTGGCCCGATGACAAACTTCGGATTGTTTTTTACACAGCTACACAAAACACTTGGTGCGACGGAGAGAATTATTCAAATTTTGTCTGAAGAAGAGGAGACCCAGGATAAAGGAAAGCTATTTAATATAACGGACAGGGATATCTTGATGAAAGATGTCAGTTTTTATTACAGCGGTCATGTTCAAAAAGAATTTTCTTTGAAAAATATAAATTTAAGGATTGAAGGAGGAAAAACATATGCATTAGTTGGCCCGAGCGGAAGCGGAAAAACGACTTTGATATCACTGCTGGTAAGATATTATAAGCCTGATCGTGGGAGCATTTATATTGGTGACGAAAATATTGAAGAATTTTCGCTCTCTTCATGGCGGGATCAAATCGGATATGTCTCGCAAGAGCATAGCATTATAAGCGGAACTGTAAGGGAAAATCTTATTTTTGGTTTAAAAGAAATACCCGGTGAAGAGAAAATCATCGAAGCTTGTAAAATGGCATATGCATGGGATTTTATCAAGAATTTACCCGATGGATTAGATACAGATATCGGAGAAAGAGGATTAAAATTATCCGGCGGCCAAAAACAAAGAATAGCAATTGCAAGAATGTTTTTAAAAGATCCAAAAATTATCATTTTAGATGAGGCTACGGCAAATCTTGACAGTCATTCGGAAAAAGTAATCAATGAGGCGATGAAAGAAATAACGAAAGGCCGGACGGCAATTGTTATCGCCCACAGATTATCAACGATTATCAATGCCGACCACATTATTTTCATGGAAAATGGCAGAATAACCGGTCAGGGAAATCACTGGGAATTAAAAAGAACGCATAAATTATATAAAAAATTTTGTGAATATCAATTCCGGGAACAACCGGATCAGCAATGGCTGGGTAATACGGTGTAAACCGGGAAGCCGCAAAATAAATAGAGGGAGAAAGAATATGGATAAAAAAATGGTTTATTTCAAATATATGAGAAATGACTCGGACTATTATGTTGAAAATCGATCATATAATGCAGTTACTCCGTTTCAACTGAACGATATTCCGGCTGATTGTGAGGTAAAAATAGAAGAAAATTCACCGTGGAAATATTATACTTTCATAAGTAAGGAGATCAACGACCAAGGATGGAAAATTCATGTTAGCGCGACGCTTGACAATGCTCAGGATATTTTAGAAGCAACAAGTAAAATTTTGTTTGATCGTAAAATAGCTTTTAAACACCTAAAGGATATGGAATCGTTATTTCAAATGAATTCCAAAAACGGGGACAGAGTCAGCACAGGAAAATTTATTACAATATATCCTTCCACTGATGATGAATTTTATGAGTTACTAAATGTTTTATATGAAAAACTTAAATCTTTTGAAAATGGTCCGTATATTTTAAGTGATAAATGCTGGAAGGATAGTAATATTTATTATCGTTATGGAGCGTTTAAGAATATTTATAATGAAAAAGGCGAGCTGTGCATCAGAGACCCTAACGGAAATTTAATCCCTGATAACAGAAAACCTTTCTATCAAGTACCTGAATTTGTGAAAGAATTTGACGAATTTTTGGATTCCAAAAACGTTATGTCCGGTAATGAAGAGAAAAAAGGAAAATTTTATGATTATGAATTTCAGGGAGTATTGAGGTACAACAATGGCGGAGGAATTTACGTAGGCATCAGGAAAGCGGACCAAAAAAAAGTGGTAATTAAAGAGGGGAGACCGAAAGCAGGATTAGACAGTGAGTACAGAGATGCTATTGATAGATTGAATGTTGAGTATGAAGCATTAACAAAACTTGCCGGTGTCAAAGGTGTAGTGAATGTCCTTGATTATTTTAAAAAATGGAAACATGTTTTTTTGGTGGAAGAATACGTAGACGGTTATGATTTGCAAACTTGGTGTGCTTTGAATTATCCGTTTCATACCGGAAATGATCAAAAAGCATACATAAAAAAGGTGAAGAAAATTATCAACGATTTGATAGAAACAGTTCAGGAAATGCATCGTTTGGGTGTTGGTATGGGGGATTTGCAACCGGCAAATATATTGATTACGCCTGACCTTAATGTGAAACTGATTGATTTTGAATCAGCTTCAAGTATAGATGCTGAAGAAAAAGCAACTTTGCAAACGATTGGTTTCTCGAATAATAAAAACAAGACTCATAAAGAGAGGGATTGGTATGCAGTAAAAAAAATATTAAGATTTTGTATTTTGCCTGTCGGGCCTGTTGCTGACCTCAAAAAAAACGTGAAATATCAGCATGATCTGTGGATTCAACGTGAATTCGGACCGGATGTATACCAATATGTAAAGGAAATTGAAGACTATTGTGATCAATATCTGACTGAAACAAAAGAGAAGGATTATGAGCATAGTTTGAAGCCGGTTAAGAGAAAAAATGAGATAACAAATTTAATCAAAGGTTTAAGAAATGCGATTGAAGATAATTTAATACCGGATTATTCCCTTGTTCATGGCGATGTCAGACAGTTTGTAATGTCCGGCGGAAAATTAAATGTTCTGACCGGCGGATGCGGAGCGGCACTGGCGCTTTTCAGATCGGGAGGCATAAATAAAAAAGTAACCGATTGGATTGAAAATATTTTAATCAAACAATTAAGTTCTCTGGATGTTTCCGGGTTGTTAACGGGGAAGGCAGGGATTGCAGCGGTATTATATGAATTAGGTTATAAGGAAAAAGCGTTTCAGTTGTTCAATGAAATCTCTTTTGTAGATTTGAAAGATATAACTTTAAGATCCGGATTAGCCGGAATCGGACTGGCTTTAATAAGTTTATATTTGGAAGAAGAAAATAAAAATTATTTATACTATTCTGAAAAAATAGCAAAAAAAATTGAACATATCATTAATGAGAATGCAAAATTATCCGTGAGTGACTGGGCGGCTCTGCCAATGGGGCTGATTGACGGTTGGTCAGGTATATCATTATTTTACATTGCTTTATATTCGGTGACAAAACATGAGAAGTATTTCTTGATGTCAAAACAGTTAATCGAAAGGGATTTAAAAAATTGCAAAAAGGATGAAGTGACCAAAACTTTGCAAACTTTTGACGATTCCGAACGGTTATTGCCGTACTTATCAGGAGGATCGATCGGAATAGGCGTTGCGATTTGGTATTTAAATTATGTTAGTGGTAGAAATTTGTTCCAGGAAGAATTGGATTTGATCATTCATTTAAATCACTTCAAATGCGCCTTCAACGGAGGATTATTTGATGGATCCGGCAGTTTTCTATTAATCCCGGCAATAATCAAAAACGATGAAAAAGTTGCCGAACATATACAATTGTCAGTTAAAAAATTGGATCCGTTTCTAATATATGAAGATAATAAAATTTTATTTCCAGGAAACTTTTGCTACCGTCTGTCAGATGACTATTATTCCGGAAGCGCAGGAATCATCTTAGCTTTACGATCGATTCAGTCCCGGAATCCTTTGTATTGGCTTCCAATCGTTAATCCTGATCATTTCCTGACAAAAACAAAAATGATTCAGGAAGAAATTCATATAAATTAAAAATAAAAAAATCACCTTTAAAGGAGGTGATAAAAATGAAAGAAGTATTGGAACTCCAACAATTGGGTGAAAATGAAGAAGTACAGGCAGCAAACTGGTGGAGAACAATCACAAGAATCAGCACAATTACAGCTGCAATGTCCACAATCAGCAACAATTGCTAAGTAATATGAGCCATATTAACTCTAATTATAACAATTTTAAAGGAGATGAGAAGTATGAAAGATGTACTGGAACTCCAACAATTGGGTGAAAATGAAGAAATACAGGCAGCAAACTGGTGGAGAACAATTACAAGAATCAGCACAATTACAGCTGCAATGTCCACAATCAGCAATAATTGCTAATTTTCTGTTGATTACCTTGATATAAAAAAAATTTAAGCAGGGAATGGAGCAGTGATTTTGCTTCCATTTCCTGTTTCATTAGCAGGGAGTAAAAAGCTGTGGAATATGTTTTAGAGGTCAAAGGTTTAACCAAGAAATTACCTGATTCGCAGTTTTCATTAAAAAACATAACATTTAACATTCCCAAAGGGGCGGTTGTCGGATTTATCGGTGAAAATGGTGCAGGCAAAACAACAACAATGAGGACGATTATAGGTGCTTTGAAAAAAGATCATGGGGAAATTAAAATATTTGGAAAAGATTATACATATAAAAAAGATGATTTAAAGGAACAGATTGGTATAGTCTTTGACCGGATGAACTTTCCATATCAATTAAATGTGCTCCAATTATCCAGGGTTCTTGGCAATATATACCGCCATTGGGACAATAATGAGTTTTTTAAATACATAGATCTATTTTCCTTACCAAAGCAACAGAAGATTGGAAAGTTTTCCCGTGGAATGTCGATGAAGTTGTCTATTGCCACTGCCCTCTCTTATCATGCCCAATTATTGTTATTGGATGAACCGACATCCGGATTAGATCCTGCAAGCAGATATAAAATTTTAAAAATATTATTGGATTATGTGAAAAAAACAAAAGCTTCAATATTATTATCGACCCATATTACAAGTGATATTGAAAAAATTGCCGATTATTTGTTATTTATAAAATCCGGCGAAATTATTTTAAATGTAAAAAAGGAAGAGTTATACCGCAGATTTGCAATAATCGAATGTGACCGGGAGGATATAAAAGGGTTCAGAAATAACGTTCTAGCCTATAAATTTAAGGACGATACCCATAACACCCGGATTGAAGCATTGGTAACGGATCATGAGAATATCCCTGATCAATTCTCCCAAAAAAATTTTCTCATCGAGGATATCGTATTACTACTGATGAACGGAGAACGATTATGAAAGGTTTAATCTTAAACCATTTCTATATGATAGAAAGAAGCATTAAAACTTCCATACTATTTACTATGATCAGTGTCTTTGGGCTCGCTTTTATAAAATCCCCACTGGCATTAAAAATAGCAGTTTTCCTGCCGTATTTAATGATACCTATACAGTTTTTTGAAATATTCAAGCATGAAAGTAAATCCGGCTGGGATCAATTCCTCTTTATGTTGCCGGTTTCAAAAAATCAAATTATTCAAAGTAAATACATTACATTTTTATTATTACTATTGGTCAGTTTACTTATTAGTTTATTCTCTCTTTTTCTTGTCAATAACTTTATTTATCCAGTACCGACAAATATATTCTTTAATTTTGCTTTAAGGGGCCTGGGCATTATTTCATGTATGGCTGCATTGATATTTCCCGTGACATATCTATTTGGAACACAAAAGTCGGATTCGATTATTTTAAGCAGTCTGGGTTTTTCATTCGGAATCTTTCTCTCACTTTCTATTATTATTGAAATAATATTAAATGAACATAACAGAGCTGATGAAATTTTTTCACTGGCCTTTTACCTGTTATCGACCTTCCTTCTCTTGCTCTCTTATTTCATTACTTGCTTTATTTACAGTAAAAAAGAATATTATTTCGACAAATAATATTTAATACAATGAAAAAATGGCCGGGTTGTTTTGTAAAAGTCAACAATTTAAGAGCATAAACTATAAATAAGGATGAAATAAAAAATTAATTGAAAGAAAGGAGCACCGGATTTTATGGGCAATTTACAACCCGAAGAACGGACGTTTTTTAAACGGAGTTGGGTCATTTCACTCGAAGCGTTTCTGTTATTACAGTTTCTTTTTATTTTTATGGAGTTAACTGGCTGGATTCCGAATTTACGTGATTTTGACGGAAAATTCTTTGGAAACCTTGCGGAAATCCTGCGTGTTAACAAATGGTTCACTTTTTATGAAACGCCGCATTTTAATTTGTTTACCGTGATTTTTGGAATTGTTCTTCTCGGGCACGGCATCATCGGTGGTACACGCGACTTGTTGCATTATATAAAAAAGAGTTGATGAAACAGGAAATATATAAATTTTCCCGGGTTCCGTTCATTAATTTTCAATAGGTTTAATCGGCGCAACAGGCTATAAGGCCGAAATATATGGCACAAAGTCAGTTTAACGCAGCGGGTTTATGAGAAGACAGTTTATACATGTGTGAAATATGATGGTATTTAATTGTAAAGAAAAAATTTTGGCATTTCCATATCCATTAAAGGAGATGCCATTTTTTATTGATTTAGGGGAAAATAGCAAGAACTTTGTCATTTGCATGAAACGAAAAAATTGACATTTTTATCGCCGGTGTGATTAGCTAAAATTAAAGAATGTTATTTTTCGATAATGAAAATCCGGATGATTATCCTAGATTAAACTTAAAGCAGCAAGAAAGGACGAAGACGATGTCTGACAAAGAGAAGAAGTTTGAAGTCGGTATATATACTTTAGCCGATTTGGGACCGGACCCGCTTACAGGTAAAACAATCAGTCCGGCACAAAGAATGGAAGAAATTATTGAAGCGGCAAAGCTTGCCGATGAAGCCGGCTTGGATGTTTTCGGTATTGGCGAGCATCACCGGCTGGATTATGTTGTGTCATCACCGGCGGTTGTTTTGGCGGCCATCGCCCGTGAAACGGAAAATATCCGGCTGACGAGCGCTGCAAGTCTTGTGGGAACGCTGGATCCGGTCCGATTGTTTGAAGATTTTGCAACGCTGGATATCGTTTCCGGCGGCAGGGCGGAAATTATGGCAGGCCGGGGAGCGTTTACCGAGTCGTTCCCGTTGTTTGGATATAAGCTGGATGATTATGATGCATTGTTTGAAGAACATATGGAACTGCTCATGAAATTAAACCGGGAGGAAGTGGTAACCTGGGAAGGAAAGTTCCGTCCGTCCCTGGATGAGGCAGAGATTGCCCCGCGTCCGGTACAAGAGCAAATCCCGGTATGGATTGGTGTCGGCGGTACACTGGAAAGTGCAGCCCGTGCCGGAAGACTCGGTGCAGGCATGGCTTTGGCGATTTTGAGCGGGAACCCGAAAAACTTTAAACCGCTTATTGAACATTATTATGAAGCGGGGAAAAAAGCCGGACATCCGCCTGAGCTGTTAAAGCTTGCCATTACAGGACATGCATATCTCGCGGAAACGATGGATCAGGCAAAGGATGAGTTTTACCCGTATTATTCCAATTATAAATATTATTTCAACCGTAAACGCGGCTTTGGCAGAAAAATTGCCCGGGAAGAATTTGAAGAACTGATCGGACCGGACACCGCATTATTTGTAGGAAGTCCGGAGGATGTTGCGGAGAAAATTATACGGCAACATGAAATTTTTGGTCATACCCGTTTTCTTGCGCAATTGGACATCGGAGGCTTGCCATTCGAAAAAGTTGCCCAGTCGATTGAACTGCTGGCAACAAAGGTTGTTCCGATATTAAAAGACGCGATCCGTTAAAGAAACAATGTGTGAAAGAAGAAGAGGCTGGGACAAAAGATAAAAAACACCATTTTCTCACGGGAGAAAAATGGT
>CALGYZ010000066.1 GCA_937934645.1 uncultured Bacillaceae bacterium
GCTCATACGTACTTGATCAGTCACGAATCAAAGACTTACGCACCAACATTGAAAAATGAGCGGTAAACATGCTTATTTTCCGGTAAATCAATCCTTCCTGACGGATGGCTCCGTTCCATTAAATCCATTATCAATTGTATATGTACCGATGATAAATCTTCAACTTTCTTACCTTCATAAAGTTTTTCCAATATAAGTTGAATACATCTCCGTTGCAGGGAGGAAGGCAGTTTTTTAAATTCTGCTATGTTCACGGTTTGTTCATTCTTATTATTTATACGAACTACTTTAGTATATGCCCTGCTTGCCAAATCCATTAAATAATTTTCGTCATCAATGAGCCGCTCGCTAAACTGCTGGAAATGAATATGTACATTCGGATTTTCCTTTTTCAGGAAGGGGAGAATATGAAGCCGGAAACGGTTCCTTGTATAAATATCTTCATAATTCGTATGATCATATACAGGTTTTAAGTTATTTTCCTTAATATACTGCTCAATCTCATCCTTTGTAACACAGAGCAGCGGTCGGATCACATGTCCGATGCCCAGGGGGCGTTGAATGCGGATTCCTGCCAGCGCTTTCTGCTCGGCCCCTCTTGTTAATCTCATTAAAATCGTTTCAATTTGGTCATCACCGTGATGAGCAAGGGCCAAAAGCGGAAAATTATGCTTTTCCATAACTTCTTTAAAAAATTTATATCGCTGTTCCCTGGCGGCAACTTCAATGCTTTTCGATGACTTTCTTGCCTCATACCCCACATCTATCCGTTTTCCTTCAAAGGGTACTTTCCATTTCCGGCAAATTTCCTCCACGTATTTTAATTCACGATAAGACTGTTCACCCCTTAACATATGGTCAACATGGGCTACCATAATTTCTATATTCATATCATTTCTGTGTTTATGTAAAAAATAAAGGAGGGCCAGTGAATCAGGTCCGCCGGAGACTCCCGCCAATACCCGGGAGCCAGGCGGGATCAGCCGGTGTTTATGGATAAACTTTTTTACTTTGCTCTCAAAATTGTTCATTTGAAACAATCCTTTTAAGCAATTTTTTCCGATCCCTCTCAAAACATATATATTTTTTATTTTACCTTATTCACATGTAATTTTAAAATGTTTTTTTCTTAAAACAAATAAACAGGGTAACATCTTCTGGTTTATAATAACTGTTCGAAAATATACAATGCATAAATCATGCAGATAATAAAAAGAATAACAAGTGTTTCCAGCATTCCGTATGTTCTGCCTTTTCTCCGATCTTTATTGCGGGCTATCCTGCTTTTAGGTGTCCGTATTCCGGTTCTATCGGTCATCGTTAATGATGTTGTTTTCGGATAGACAATCTTTAACAGATCTTTTCTCATTTCCTCCGCCCGGGTGTACCTCCCTTTTAAAGCTTTTAACAATACCGGCTGGTATCTTTGCAAACCTTCCTTTTGCTCAATCACGCTTTTTAATTGCCCGATTCCGCCTTCCTTTTTTTCAAACCGGTCTAAACAAAAAACATGAATGATGATCATGGCAACTGCAAATAAATCATAAGACGGTTCAGCTTTTCTGCTGCCCAGTCCCCAATATCCCCTGTCATAAAATTCCGTAAATTCTTTTACCGCCCGCCCTTGCAATGTTGCTCCGCCAAAATCAATGCAACGGACTTTCACCGGCATATCCGTCACAATTAAATTTTCCGGTTTCAAATCTCCGAAAACCCACCCCTGCCTGTGTAAATTGTCCAAATCAGACAGCAATTGCAAAATCAATACAGGGAGCCAGTTTTTTCCTTTTCGTTTAATAAACGTCAGCAAATCCCAACCTCTTATATATTCCATCACATAAAAGGACATTTGTCTGCTTCCGTATGTCCAGTCGTCGATATCTAAAAGAGAAGGCCCGAGGGAAACCCCCCGGGCCTTTTGGAAAGACTTCAATACATTTGTTTCGGAAGAGATATTCACAGATTGGTCACTCATTTTTACGGCTACTTTTTTTCCATTCCGGTCGGCCAAATAAACGATTCCGTTGGCACCCCGGCCTAGTTCCCGGATCACAGTGTATTCTTTTTTGTTCCATTTTCCGCGTATTACAGTGCCGGGCATGATGTTAAACGGACTCTTCATAATATCCCTCTTCATCATTAAATAGTTCGGCAGCTTTATTTCTTCCGAAGTACGCCGTTGCCGCTTTAATAGCAGGTCCGGTCGGGGTCATGCCCCCCGGTGTCAGCTTTGAAAATACAGAAGTAAGGGTTTCAAGTTTCGGAGTCCAGTCTAACAATTTTTCAACTTCACTTCTTTTCCCGGGAAATACAAATAAGGAAAAGTGGTTATTTCCTGTCCTCGCATTTAAACTTAAAGAAAGATCAAGCAGTGCTTCCTTAACGGTCGGCAATTTGTTTTTCATACTGGCACTCGTGTCAACTAATATTAAAATTTCCAAATCTACCGTTTCGTTTAACTCTTCAACGACTTCCAGCACTTCCCCCCTTTTATCAGGCGGCAAACTTTCCAAACCGGCATCGTTCCCAAGAATTTGCTTTAACTCTTTATTTACCACGCCCTGTAAAGTTTGTGTCATGGCTTTTCTCGTTACCATTTGCACGGTTTGGGATAAAGATCGGGCATAGACAATTTCACTGACACCACCGCCTTGAAGGGCAATTTCTTCAATTTCCCGCACTCCACGTTCTTCTATCACGTCATTTTCCATTACGCCGATTACATTAACCGTTATACCCAGTTCCTTCGCCAACGCCGCCATTGTCACCGGATCTTCCCCATAGTTGGAGCAGCCGTCGGTGATTAACAGAATTTGTCTTACCGTACCAGTTTTCATGGATACCCCTCCATTGCATTTTTTACCATTTTTGCCTTGATGGAGGGGATGTATACATCACAGACAGCCTTTTCACATCATTTAAGCTAGCTTTTTTAATGATATCGCAGGAATTGGTTTCCATTTCGGATTATTATGCTTTATTTTAGCAACAAGGACGGTCATATCATCGTCTATATTACCGTTTCCGGTCCGGATGACTTCTTCCATGATCAGATCCGCAATCGCCTGTGGATCATCTGTCTCCATTTCCAGTATTTTCCTTTTTAACCATAGATCGATGTTTTCAATATGTTTCGGCCCCTCAAACAAACCGTCACTCATCATGATTAAAATATCTTCCGCTTTTAACTGTTCGCTCACGACATCGACATCAAAATCCTGAATAATTCCGATCGGTAAGTTGGATGCCTGCACCTTGATTACCCGGTCACCACGTTTAATAAAGCTGGGGGCTGATCCCACTTTAATAAATTTAGATTTGGCATCCTGCAGATCAATAATGGCCAGATCCAAAGTGGAATAAACTTCATCTGTTGTACGCAATGATAAGATCGAATTGATCGTTTTAATCGCGATTTCTTCCCCGATCCCGGATTGGAGAATTTTCTTAAGCAATTCCAAAGTTTCATTACTTTCCAAATGGGCTCTCTCACCGTTTCCCATGCCGTCACTGATGGCAAGGGCATATTTTCCGACACCGATTTCCATCATGGTGTAGCTGTCACCAGATACAAATCCCCCGTCCTTGGCAGCAAAGGCTACGCCGGTTTCAACAACAAATTTCTTTGCCGAACGGAACGTGGCAAAACAACTTTCATCCGGATAACGTGCACAGTCTTCCTTGAACAGCGTAACCGTTTCCCCTAAAATATCCGACAAGAGCGGCGCAATTAATTTTTCACACTGCCCCATACCCCCGCAATACGGAATGGCAATGTCAATATCCACATTACCTTGTTCCAAGCTGTAAATTTCAATATGATCCACTTCGATGCCGAATGATTGCAGTGCATCCTGCAATTGTTCTTCCTGCTTATCATGGTTTTCTCTTTCTTTTTTAATTTCCTTCGCAAAATTAGCCATAACCCCGGAAACCCCGTACAACTGTTCAGCAACTAATTTCCGGCTTTCCCTTATTTGTTGTTTTAATTTTCTATTTGCATGGAAATGGTGAAGTTCCTTTTGAATGGCATCAATGACTTTATCACTGCGGATACAATAATTTTCCCAATTACGTTCCGTTCTGTTGGTTAAAATACCGTTATTTTCATCCAGTTCCGTCATAATTTTTTTCATCGAATCATATGTTTTATCAAAGTTATATACCCAGCAGTGTTCTTTTCTGAAACAGTTTTGGCATGTTTTTGCCGTTACATTGGAAAAGAAATAATCCATTTCTTTCTCACTGTTATTATTGAACTTCTCCTGTTTATGAAAACTTTGGGCGAGCGCATGGAAAACGGATGAGAATTGATCCACACGCCTGGCTGTTAAATCACGGATCTTCCGCATATAAGCATGTTGCTCCGCTGAATGCTCCGGGGTACCCGGAATTTGCCGCGCAATATGATTGGTGATGAATTTCGGTGTTAAAAAGAATAAAACCGACGCAATAAACGATTCATACAAGCTGTTTACCAGCACGTAATTTTCAGCGTTATACAGCCCGAGCATCAATGTCGCAACAATTAAACCGAAGGACGTACCGATTTTTTTCCCGTCCTTTAACAGTCCGCCGAGTAAACCGCTGAAAGCAAGCAAACTCATTTGGGGAAAACTCTCAACATTTGCAAGACCGTAAATCAATCCCGTCACAACCCCTACGGTCGATCCCACCGTTGCTCCTGCAGTAAATGCAAAAATTAAAATTAAATAACGGGACAACACATGCGAAACTGCAATTCCTTCAACCGTCCAGCCGATCGTACCGGTCATCATGGAGGCCAGTAAAATAATCAGACAAACCAGTTCCTCCGTACGCAAAGACTGTCTTCTTTTATAATTCGAAACAAGCGGAATGCTTTGAATAAAAATTAACGTTAATACCAGGGCCAGACTCGCCTCTACGGTCGTCATAACCGCATGGTACAGCGTCAAATCCTTCAACTCCGCATAATGCATAACCGACCGCGCCGTAATGACCGACAGAAAAACCAGATACGGTAAAACACGCACTTCATTTTGATAAAATTGCCGGACAACCTTATTACAAACTAAAAACAAACTGATCACGGCAAAAGAATAGGCGGCATTGATTACCGAAACGGTTAATGAACCCGCAATAATTCCGAGAAATACATGCGGCGATTTATCCTTGCGGATATAATAAGCGGCCGCGAAAAACGGCAATGCAAAAGGTGATAATGTGGATAAAATAAACGCCCGTCCCAATAAAAATCCGAAAACAAATAATAACAATCCTTTTTGAAACAACAAGGAATTTAATTTGTATTTCAACTGCATGAACATGTTTTGTAATGAGTCCTTATATTCAACCACCTTCCGCTCCTGAACCGGCTCCGCAAAACTCCCTTGAATTTTTCCCATTCCAAACACCCCTCGTCCCATTTTTTTGACCATTATAGATGATGGGATTATAAAAGTTTGTCAAAAACAAGGGTTAATATTAAAAAGATTTCGACAGCTGACGGCCCGTTTAATAAAAACTATACAAAAAATGAACCCCTCTGGTCTCCCCGGATTCCTGATGAATCCCTCTGTATAAGTGTTCCTGTTTTTTTCGACAAGAATTCAGTTATAATGTTTAGTGACAAAAACTCTCTTTTTTCTCAAATTTTTCTATTATTTATTGACATTTTTAGAAACATAATTTAAAATATAAGTTGTGAAATCTGGCGGCGTAGCTCAGCTGGCTAGAGCGTACGGTTCATACCCGTGAGGTCGGGGG
>CALGYZ010000067.1 GCA_937934645.1 uncultured Bacillaceae bacterium
TTAAGAAGATTTTTGAGATAGTTTTGATCTTACCTATGAGGAATTGAAACTTTGGCGCCGACTTTCGCTGCCCGCGCTTCTTCAATTCGTTTTGATCTTACCTATGAGGAATTGAAACTTCAACCGGAAGTGTTCACTCCGTATACAATCCAAGGTTTTGATCTTACCTATGAGGAATTGAAACTTGCGAATAGCGAAAACCAAGCAAAAGTATAAACAGTTTTGATCTTACCTATGAGGAATTGAAACTCTTCTGGCATGCTTTCGATAATCTCTAACAATTCCGTTTTGATCTTACCTATGAGGAATTGAAACCCGGACATGAACCGCCGATAGTTTTTCCTTTTAACTTGTTTTGATCTTACCTATGAGGAATGGAAATGCGGTTGACGGGCATGAATCGGTTATGTGCTTGATCGGATGGAGAATCTTTTTTGGTCATTTCAGTTTTTCTTCGAACAATTTTTATAAGGATAGATACCAGCAAGTGGTGAATTTTCGCCACTTGCTTTTTTTATAAAAATATCATTATCTTATTACGGGTTTGAGAAGTATTACTAAAAAATACATATATTTACTTATTCAGAAAAAAAGTTTATAATATTAGAAAAGTAATATTTTTGTGTGGAAAAGGAATATTCAAAGATTTAGATCTGACGAACATTTGCAGAGCTTTCTTAACCTTGATTGAATGCTTGACGTTTTAAATTCATTCTGTAAGCGTTTGCAAGGTTGATGAATGAAAAAATTACATGGTTAACATCATTTATCTCTGGTTTGCCAAGGGAAAGGCGGTGGATAAATAGATGCTAGCTGAGGATATTATCCGCATTGGCCGTCCGATTGCTAACAGTAATCTTTCGAATGAAATGCGGATTCGATGGTTGACTGATGTTGATAATGAAGCATGCAAAAATTTTTTTCAAAATGTTTTTCTTATCGAAATCGATGAAAAGTTGCAGGCAGCTTTTCAATACTTAGAAATAGGGAATAGGGATGGAAAAGAATTTAAAGTTGCAAGAAACAGAAATGTATCATTTCCTGTTATTTACCCCCAGGGAGGAAACCCGTTAAATGCCCAGGGAGCATACCCTGTACCTGTTTATTTAATGTATGAAAAACATATTAAATCAATGGATGATGAACAAAAGTTTGCCGAAGAGGTTATTTTGCCCAGATTAAAAAAGACGGTCGTTTACTGGAAAGCAGATGAAGAGTATGTGAATAAAATAGCAAAAATTGCTGCGGCACAACTTAAAGAAAACTACCATTCTTTTATTAAAGATGAAAAGCAACTAGGTGTTTTATGTATTTGTGATTTATCCGCTGTCTGTTTTAAACGTTTACCGGATTCAGAAGGAACCCCGGGACTGTTACGGATCCATGAAAGTCAATTACAACCAGGTGCTTACCTGTTTCTTGATGGAAATGAGACGTTAAAAGGAATTATAGAAGCACGTTTTTTCGAGGCAAAAGAATTGGGCTATAAAAAACGCGCGATTTCAACATTTACTAATCAAGAAGATGAAGTAGTTTCTATTTATAACAAATCATGGCTTTGGTTATCCCCCACGTGGGAGATGCCCAAGTCGATTTACTGGGGGAAAAAGGAGTGGACGAATGGAATCAAAGTCGACAAAAAATCATACGAATATTATCTTTACGGTACCCAGTTTTTAAAGCAAATCACCGTCCCGATAAAAAACACGGTTTTGAAAGAAATGTTTGCACCGTATATGAATGTGGAAGCAAAACAGAATATGCGGAGCACCAGTTTTGAACCGATATACGGCGTCCCGCTTGTTGTTCCGTTATTGGATGGCGATTCACAGCAATTGTTTAAAAAATACCGCCGGATTTTGAAACAGGAAAAATCCGGTGCAGATCTCCATCTTGATTTACTGGCAGGTATCGAACGTATTATTCCTCGCTTTAGTGACGAACACCGGCTAAATCTGCTTTATTATTCCGGGGATTTGTCCAGGGGGAATGTCCATATCCGTCTCATGCTGACCGACATTATTCCAAGTGTTGCGGCACGTATACAAAACATTCTCCGTGAAGTTCAAACCGTTGATTTATTTGATATCCGTAAATATTTTTCTGTTCCGCAAGACCGAAAATATTATCGGTTACAGTCTCTGCCGTCACTGATCAGCAACGCCTTTGGTCCGGGATATGTATGGAGCACCCTGCAAAAGATCTTCCATAAGCATCAGTTAAAAATTAACCGGCTTTACGAAGCAACTTCAAGGAAACTGACCGAATTAGCAAATAAAGAAAACCGTTGGGCAATGATTGATGAACTTGTTTTTCACCACGCTTTTCTGGCATTCTACAAAAAGTATTGCGAGGAAATAGTTCAGTATAGGGAAAGGATGAGCACGTTGAGAGATTGGGAGTCATTGCTTCAAAAATTTCATAAAGGAAATATCGAATTAAAAGATTTGCAGACGGCGGAAGAACTCGGTTTTGTTACCGGCTTGTTGCTGAAGCAGTTTTCGAATTCTTACCGGTATCGGACAGGCCACGATGACTTTGTAAAACACCGTGTGATGAAATTCGGTTCCAAATTGACACCGGAAATGATTTGGAAAATGGGTGTCCTCCGCTGTAAAGAATTAAAGGAACAGTGGGATTTAAGATTAGCGGGTAATTTTGAAAGTGTTATGGCGCAAGTGTTGCTTGCTTTTATTGAAGCAGAAGACCAAAAACTTTTGACTAAAGAAAAGGACAGATTTATGACTGCGTTTTGGTCCGGCTATTTGATGTATAAAAAAGAACAAAAAGAGGAGGAGATGGAACATGCCGGTCAATAATGGAGAATTCGTTTTTGTGAAATCAGTAAAAGATGGTATTCCCAACCGCGATCCGTTGCAGGACAGTGATGCCCGCAGGCTTTTTCCGGAGGAAGATGGGAGAATTTCTCTCAGTGATGTCAGTATTAAGCGAGATGTTCGGGATTATGTATTAAGTGCCGAAGAAAACGGCGGGGAAGGGAAAAGAAATTATATATTTGTACAGGAGAAAGTCAATGAAAAGGGGAAATTACTCGGTCGTAAGAGTCTCGCCGAATATATTGCGGAACAAGCGGGTAAAAAAGATTTGGCGAAAAAAGATATGAAATCTGTTTTAATCGAACACTGTTTTGATGTCCGCACTTTCGGTATTGTTTATTCCGTTAAACCAAAATTCCATTTAACTGGTCCCGTTCAATTTGGCTGGGCCCATTCCATGCATCCGGTTGACAGTCAATATGTACAAGGGACGGTTGTCATGCCAAGTTCGGATATAAAAGATGACCAGGACGGCGGAAAAACCCAAGGAACGATTTGGACAAGTTATATTGTACCTTTTGCCGTTTTTGCCATGCCGGGGGTCATTAATGCGAAAAATGCCGAGCATTCAAAAATGACGAGAGACGACCAGGAGTTGTTGCTCAAAGCTTTATGGCAGGGTACGCAACACCGCCAGGCAAGGGGACGAGGACAACAACAACCGTTATTTCTCATTCATGTTGAATACAATGATCCGTTTTTCCGTATCGGTTATTTGGAAGACTTAATCGAATTGAAACCGGGGGAAGAAGTCTGGAGAAACAGCGGGAAACGTCCGACTTCCGTTAAAGATATATCATTGGATGTGACTCGGTTGATGGATAAATTGGATGAATATACCGGAAAAATTGAGAATGTGCGGATCTGGGTCCACCCGACACTTCATGTAGACGGGCCGATTGACAAGTATAAACAACCGTTATGGTAGGCGATCACCATGAATGTTGTCATTTTTGATGTCAGAGGAAAAATTGCCCATTTCCGCAGGCCGGACACGACGGCGACCCATTTAACCTATCCTTTTATTCCACCGACTGCAATCAAAGGACTGGTCGGAGCTGTGTTGGGGATTACGGATTTTATGACCGAAGATCAAGTGGCGATTCAAGTTTTAAATCCCGTGCTTACTTCTGCCCAACAAATGTCAATGCTTGGCAAAGACACAGGAAGTTCATTTAACAGACCGACAACGATTGAATTACTGGTGAATCCGGCATACCGGATTTACTATGCCGGAAAGGAATATACCAAGCAGCTGGCTGAACGGTTAAAAAATGGACAGTCTGTCTATCCCGCTTACTTAGGAACAGCGTATGCATTGACGAAACCGGAACTTGTCGACATTTGCAAAGGAGAAGTGGTAAAACCAGAGGGAGCGGTTACCATTTCCAGTGTAATTCCTACTTCCATTATTGAGGAAATTATTTTGGAAGATGACCGGTATTATCAACGGGCAGGAGGATTTATGCTTCAATACAAAGGAAACCGCATATTTGAGAAATCCGTATCATTCCTTTACGAAAAAGACGGGAAGCCAGTTAAAGTAAAGCTCAAAGAAAAATGGCCCGATAATATGAAAATCGTAAAAGTAAAGGATGATTACATATGCCTCGTATAATCCCGTTCCAGAAATGTCTTGCTCGTCCTGGGGAGTTATTAATTGAACATGTCGTTGCGGTGAAACAATCTATTGAGCATTATTTAAGTGATTTTGATCCGGCGGTGATCCGGTTATGCGGATTAGCCGGTATTTGCCATGATCTTGGCAAAGCACACGCCGACTGGCAGGCGTATATACAGGCTCCGGAAGAAAGAAAAGGCCCTAATCATTCTTCCTGTGGAGCCTTTTTGTTTTCTTACACCGGTTACCATTTGTTAGAAAGCATCGGTTCCTGGGAAGAAAAACAAATCATTTGGCTCTGGCTTATCCATGATATACGGAATCATCACGGGCAACTCGGAGATCTTTATCAACAGGATTGGATCAAAAAGTACGAATGGAATCAATTCGATTTAGAAGGGATTGAGCAATTCTTAAAAGAACAGTACACCGAATTGAAGGACATAACGTTAAAAGAAGAACATTTTATTCAATGGATAGACGAGTGTTATGATCTGACGGAAATGGTTTTGGATGAATTGGATCTCGAATTTGAATCGTGGGAACCACTTGCGGTTATGAAATACTTACAAAAGTGGCGGCAGTTAACAACGAGCATCATTGCTGGAGATCGTTTTCATGTAAAAGAAGTAAATCCAAGTGATTTGAAAAACGAAGATTATGACCGATTCTATGCCTCCCTTGCGGCATTTGGAAAAGAAAACGCTCATAAACCGCTTCATGTCATCCGTTTGAAGGCACAGAAAAATATTATGAATCAATTAGAAAAAGCGCCTGATGCCCGGTTTTATACGTTGGAGATGCCGACCGGTTACGGAAAGACCATTACATCATTAAAAATGGCTGCTTGGTTTGGCACCCGACAGGGTATGAAGAAAATTATTTATGTCGCTCCGTATTTGTCCATATTAGAACAAACGGCATCCGTGATCGAGAATTTATTCAAGCAGAAAGTTTTGGAACATCATTCTTTGGCGCTGATTGATGATGATCCGGAACAGCGAACCGGATTTAGCCAATTGGCCATGGAATCTTGGGCGCATTCCATTATTTGTACAAGTTTCCAGCAATTTTGCAAAGCACTATTCCCGAAAAGGGCACAGGATGTGTTAAGGAGATCCTTCTTAAAAGACAGCGTAGTCATTATCGATGAACCGCAAATTTTTAATCCTAATGTTTGGAACGTATTTTTATGCGGTTTGGAAGCTTTAGCAGAACTGGTCAATTTAAAAGTCATATTTTTATCGGCGACGATGCCGCCGTTTCATTATGGATTATCAAAAGAACCGAAAAAATTATCTGTTCAAGGTGCAGAACAACCTGATCGATACCATATCCATATTGAGCATGAAATTCAGTCGGAAGACACCATTGCCGATTTTTTATGTAAAAATGAACGGCCATCACAAGCCCTCATTTTAAACACGATCAAAGATGCTTATTTCTCATTCCGACGTTTAATGGAGAGAGGAAAAGAAGGTTATTTAATCCACGGTTTTATGACACCGATTCATAAAAAAGAAGTCATCGACAAAATACATAATTTTTTGAAGCAAAACAAATCCCGGCCGCTTTATGTTGTATCCACCCAAGTGCTCGAAGCTGGCATTGATCTCAGTTTTCATCATGTGGCAAGAGCTGCATCCATTTTGCCGTCTGTTGTACAATCCGCCGGAAGAACCAACCGTCATTTGGAAAATAACGAAAAGGGTCTTGTAACTGTATTTCCTTTTTTCCGGGGTGGTGAAACAGATACCCGTTCCATGGTTTATCCAAAAGCATTACAAAAAATTACGGATGAGATTTTAAACAAAAAACAGACGTTTATGGAAAACGAAGTGATCGGTTTAATTGAGTCCTATTATGAAAGGATGTTCCGGCACAATACGTATGAAGCCGCTTTAGAAAAAATCAAAGATGCCTATGAAGGAAGATGGCCACAACTTTCAGCTGTCGACCCGTTTGATGTCCGTTATACGACATTACCGATTTTTATACCTTATGAACCTGAAGAAGACGTTGATGGACGGGTGATCCTGTTAAAAGAAAGATTCGGGCTATCAGATCCTTATCAAATATACGAGCGATATTCAGAGAACCGCTTCATGAAACAATTATCCTTTGAAGAAAGAAAAATGTTTATGATCTTATTTCATTATTATGTATTAAATGTTCCTGTAAAAACAGCTTTAACAATTGTCAGTAAAGAAGATTATCTTCAAAAACGGATTCCGATTTTACTAGATACAGAGGCTTATGATGGAACATATGGTTTAAAAGCCGGAATGGAAGAGGATGATCTGATATGGTAAACAATGATGAATGGTATGTGAGGGGAACAGACATCTGGTATTACTTCATTTGTAAACGTGAGGCGTGGCTGATGATGCATGAAATTGCACCGGACCAGGAAGATGAAAATATAGAGATTGGACGCTTTATCCACGAATACAGTTATCAAAGAGAAAGAAAAGAACTGGAGGCAGGACAAATAAAAATAGACCGGTATCAAAGGAAAAAAGGACAGGTGATCATCCAAGAGATAAAAAAGTCATCGAAGTACCTTGAAAGTGCGAAATATCAATTGCTTTTTTACCTGTACAACTTAAAAAAGATGGGGATTGATGCGGTGGGCGAATTGCAGTTTCCTGAGGAAAGAAGAAAGGAAAAAGTGGTGTTGACCGAGGCGAAGATTCGTGAACTTGAAGCAATAATAGAGGAGTTACGGAAATTATCTAAATTGCCCGTTCCCCCGGCACCTAAAAAAATAGGGTTTTGTCGGAAATGTGCTTATCGTGAATATTGTTGGGCGGAGGAATGACGATGAAAAAAACGATTTATATTTTCAACCATGGTGTTTTAAAGCGAAAAGATAACAGCCTTTATTTTGAATCGGATGAGAAAAGAAAATATATACCGGTGGAAAACACGAATGATATCTATATTTTTGGCGAGGTGGATGTAACCAAAAAGTTTTTAGAGTTCGTATCCAAAAAGAAAATCTGCCTTCATTATTTCAATCATTATGGTTATTATGTAGGGACGTATTATCCCCGTGAACATTTAAACAGCGGCCATGTCACGATCAAACAAGCGGAACATTATTTAGATACAAGCAAAAGAGCCCATATCGCCAGTCAAATTGTAAAGGGTTCCATTGGTCAAATGATGCGTGTATTAAAATATTACCGGAACCGGTCGGAAAATAAAGAAATCATTCACACGAACCTGCAGAAATTATCCATAATTTTACAGGAAGTAGAAAATATTGATTGGACTCAAATCAGTGAGTTGATGGCCAGGGAAGGACATGCCCGTGAAGCATACTATCAATCGTTTGATTCAATCATTAATGACCCCGATTTTGTTTTTGAGAAGAGATCAAAACGTCCTCCATTAAATCCATTGAATGCGTTAATCAGTTTTGGAAACAGTGTCTGTTATACTACGGTTTTGTCAGAAATTTATAAAACATATCTGGACCCCCGAATCGGCTTTTTGCATACATCAAACTTTCGTCGATTTACATTAAATTTGGATATTGCGGAAATCTTCAAACCTGTTTTAGTAGACCGCCTCATATTTTCCTTAATTAATCGGAAAATGTTATCAAAAAAACATTTTATCAAAGAAATGAACGGTATTTTATTAAATGAGGATGGAAGAAAAATATTCATTAAAGAATTTGAGAAAAGATTAAGAACGACCGTCAATCATCGACATTTAGGCCGGACCGTTTCAAACAGGAGACTGATCAGACTTGAACTCTATAAACTTCAAAAGCATATATTAGGAGAAAAACAATATGAGCCTTACCAGTCGTTATGGTAGCGCGTACACGTTATTGATTCCGGCCGCCGGGAAATATTTATCGAATCATTTAGCTAATAGACAATTGGAAAAGGCAGTGAGGATTCATGTTTATTATTTTAGTTTATGATTTTAATGTGAAAAGAGTGGGAAAAGCCTTGAAAATTTGCAGGAAGTACTTGCATTGGGTTCAAAATTCGGTGTTTGAAGGTGAAATTACAAAAGCGAATTTGGTTAAATTAAAAAGCGAATTAAAAAATATTATGGATGAAGAAGAAGATTCCGTTATTATATATATTTTTCGTTCGCGACTATATACATCAAGGGAAGAGATCGGACTGAAAAAAGGAGGTGAGGAGTTTATTCTTTAGGGAAATGGGAGGAATTGGCAAATGTCGTCGACCTCCAATAGCGCATAAACCCCGGGAGGTCGACGAC
>CALGYZ010000068.1 GCA_937934645.1 uncultured Bacillaceae bacterium
CTGACCTCTACACTGCCAGTGTAGCGCTCTCCCAGCTGAGCTAATGCCCCGTATTTGTATTCATTTTGTTGCAGACAACTATATTATATATCCCTTAATAATAAAATGCAAGTGTTTTTTTATTTTTTTGCCATAGTATATTGATCAAATGTAATATGAGTATATACATAAATATATAAAAATGGCAAGCCCCTTGGATCAATTTATTTATTGTAATAATGTATTGCACCAAAGTTTAATGATTTTATATGTCTACCGATATAAAAAATGTACAGAGAGATACATTGGAAATTTTCAACGCTTGCCGAAATATTGGAGATGACATGCTATGAGAGGTATATTTCAATTTAACAGTTTAAATAAAAGGCTCGTGACCGTATTTTTATTCGTAACCATTATACCGCTGATTATTACAGTAAGTATAATATATTTCTTTACGGAAAAAGGATTCAATCACCTGATCCAATCCCAGCAAGAAAATGCAATAAAAACGGTTGAATCCCATATCCATCAGACGAGCAGTGAGTTGTTATCCATTACGAAATTGTATGCCAATGATCCGGAAATTATCGATGCTTATAAATCAGAAGATCCGGAGAAAATGGTGGATGTTATATCCCCTGTTTTTCATCGGATGAAAACAGAACATCATATGCGGGTTTTCGAATTGGGGGATGAAAACGGCATTGTCGTTTTCCGGGCCCATAATATATTGAAATACGGAGATGACAAAAGCGGAATTGAAGCAGTTCAGGATGCCCTTAGCGGGAAAATAGCCACCGGTTTTGAATTCGGCACAAGCGGACTAAGCGTCCGGGCTTTTGCGCCGGTTATGGAAGGAGATAAAGTCATTGGTACATTGCAAACCGGTCTGGATGACACATTTGTTAAAATGTTAGTTGAAATGCTTCCGAACGTCACGATTAATTTATATAACAATGAGGGAACCGTTGTTTTGTCATCTAAAGATGCAAATCTCGGAAATACACTGGATGATCAAAATGTTATTCGTGCCGTTAGGGAAGGACAAACCGTTACCCGTAATGATCACCAGATTATGCATTCATATTTACCTATGTTAGATCCGACTAAAAGCGAAGTGATCGGAATCATCGGTATCAGTCAGGATTTTACCGTAATTAATAAGACGAAAAATTCCGTTATGTATACGACTGCAGGCATTATCATTTTGACGATCATCACCGTTTCTTTTGTAACATTTTTTATCAGCAGATCCGTAACGAAACCGGTTGAAAAAGTAGCAAAGTATATGTTGGAATTGGCAGACGGAAACCTGTCGTTACCAGTAGAAGATAGTAACCGAAAAGATGAAATCGGTACGCTGGTAAAAGCAATGAAAAATATGCAGCAAAAATTACGAAATACATTGTCCTATGTTGCACGCGCTGCTGCAGATGTATCGGCCCAAAGTGAGGAGTTAACCCAATCTGCCAATGAAGTTTCATCAGGTGCACAGCAAATTTCATCGACGATGCAGGAAATTGCCGCGGGTGCGGAAAAACAGTCCCATGCGGCAGGAGACCTTTCTTCTTTGATGGGAGATTTACTAAAAAATGTGCAGGATGTAAATGAAAAAGGGAATCATATCCGCAATACGTCAGAAAATGTTTTGCAGAATGCCGGCGAAGGAAAGCAATTAATGGCGTCATCCCATCAACAAATGGAAAAAATTGATGATCTTGTCCGGAATTCCGTAATGAAAATGCAGGCGCTGGAAAACGAGACGAAAGAAATTTCAAAGCTTGTTTCCATCATTAAGGAAATTGCCAAGCAGACAAATTTACTGGCATTAAACGCCGCTATAGAGGCTGCACAGGCAGGGGAGCATGGGAGAGGTTTCGGTGTTGTTGCCCGGGAAGTCTGGGAGCTGGCCGGGAAAGTGGATCAATCTGTATCTGAAATCACAGAGATTGTAAAAAATGTCCAAATGAATGCCCGGGATACTGCCTTGTCACTGGAAAACGGTTATGAGGAAGTAATAGAAGGAACAGAACAAATCGATGAAACAACAAAAAAATTCAACAATATTTTTGTTTCTGTTAACGAAATGACTGCATTAATTCAAACGATCACGGAAAAGATCGGAGAAATTACGGAACGGAGTAAAGAAGTGAATACGGCAATTGAAGAAATCGGTGCAATATCTGCAGAGTCAACAGCAAGTATACAGGAAACAGCAGCGATTTCGGAAGAATCCAGTGCTTCGATGGAAGAAGTGGCGGAAAGTGCGGATCATCTGGCAAAGCTTTCTGAAAACTTAAATCAATTAGTACACAAGTTTAAATTTTAATAGAACTTTTTCCCTCTCCGGTAAATCCCGGGGAGTTTTTATTTCAGAATATGAAACTATTGACCAAAATCCTTACGATTGCTAATATGTCATTATTAATGACGAATTTTGTCAGTCTTTCAATTTTTTAACTGAAATTTGCGATTGACGAAAAAACCGGACTGTATATATAAAGATCAAAGGAGAGATGGAGATGGATAAAAAACGGGCAGTTGTCAGTGTTGTCGGAAAAGATCAAATTGGTATTATCGCTAATGTTACTAAGGTTTTATCAGAAAACAAAGTTAACATTTTAGATATCAGCCAGACAATTTTACAGGATTTTTTTACAATGATCATGATTGTCGATGTTTCCCATATTAAAGACCTTGGTTATTTGCAGTCACAGCTGAATGAAGTAGCCGACCGGATGCATTTGAAAATAAATATCCAGCTTGAAGAAATTTTTCAGGCCATGCACAGGATTTAGCCGGTTTGAATCAAAGCAAAACTTTTTTATAAAAGGATGATGCAGATTCAATATTGAGCTGTTCAACTAAATAAACACTTCATTTTTACTAAAAATGAAAAGCAGTTTAAAGGAGCCTGAGAGTGATGAATATATCATTGAACGAAATGATGGAAACGATCCGGATGGTACAAATCGAAAATTTAGATATACGGACTGTTACGATGGGAATCAATTTGAAAGATTGTGCCGATCCGGATATTGAGAAAATGAAAGAAAAAATTTACAAAAAAATCGTTAACTATGCGGGGAATTTAAAAGAGGTAGCAGAAGAAACAGAAAGAGAGTTTGGTATTCCGATCATCAATAAACGTATATCCGTAACGCCGGTTGCAGAAATTTTAGGGAATGCAACAAGGGTACAAGCGGTGGAAATTGCAAAAACGTTAGACGAAGCTGCGAAAGCCACCGGTGTTGATTTTCTCGGCGGCTTTTCCGCATTAGTGCATAAAGGAATGACAAAAAGTGATGAGACATTAATTGATGCAATCCCAGA
Source organism: uncultured Bacillaceae bacterium (assembly GCA_937934645.1). Lineage (GTDB taxonomy): Bacteria > Bacillota > Bacilli > Bacillales > Caldibacillaceae > CALGYZ01. The sequence goes on from CALGYZ010000068.1 coordinate 3,316, forward strand.
AAGCTTAACAGTAACGGAAAGGGTATGTTCATCCGTTTCCATTGGGAATACAAAAGCGGGAATTAATATGGATGCCGTACGGAAAATGGGAACGATTATTAAAGAAGCTGCGGAAATGACAAAAGACCGGAACGGGATCGCCTGTGCCAAACTGGTTGTTTTCTGTAATCCGGTTGAGGATAATCCGTTTATGGCCGGCGCATTCCATGGATCCGGCGAAGGTGATGCCGTGCTCAATGTCGGTGTCAGCGGTCCTGGAGTCGTATTGCATGCATTAAGACGTCATCCGGAAGCCGATTTAGGTGAAGTTGCAGAAATTATTAAAAAGACCGCTTTTAAAATTACCCGTGCAGGTGAACTGATCGGCCGGGTTGTTGCTGAACGTCTTGGTGTTCCTTTCGGCATTATGGATTTATCCCTCGCTCCGACAAATGCCGTAAATGACAGTGTTGCTGAAATTTTAGAAGAAATCGGGGTAGAACGGGTAGGAACCCACGGTACAATCGCCGCCCTCGCGCTGATGAATGATGCTGTGAAAAAGGGGGGAGCAATGGCCAGTTCTTATGTTGGCGGCTTAAGCGGTGCCTTTATACCTGTTAGTGAAGACAACGGTATGATCCGGGGAGTATTGGAGCAATCACTCAGTCTGGAAAAATTAGAAGCGATGACATGTGTTTGCTCTGTCGGTTTGGATATGATTGCTGTTACCGGTGATGTATCTCCCGAAGCGCTGTCTGCCATCATTGCTGATGAAGCAGCAATCGGTATGGTTAACAAAAAGACAACCGCTGTTCGGATCATTCCGGTTCCCGGAAAGAAAGAAGGGGAAATGGTCGAATTCGGCGGATTGCTCGGCCGTGCACCGGTTATGGGCGTAAACGAATATTCATCAGAAAAGCTGATCCGGCGGGGCGGCCGGATTCCTGCTCCGATCCAGGCTTTAACGAATTAATATCCTCAAAGTAAAAACGGGTTACCGTTCGGGTAACCCGTTTTTATCATCTTTATTTATGTTGCCGCGATGAGTTCTTTTTTTTCCACCTTTTTTACGGTGAATTTCTTTTTTTCAAAACGTATTTTCCCTGCTAGCTTTTGAATTCGAGACATTTCATCAATGTCAATATTTCCTCCGCTGACAATTACGCCGCAATGTTTCGATTTGAATTGATCGCGATAGGCAAACAGTGCGGCGATTGAAGCGGCACCTGCACCTTCAATTAATGTTTTTCCCCGTTCCAGCATATACAGAATGCTGGCGGCAATTTGTTCATCAGTTACAGTGACGACATCATCCACATATTTCATAATGATCGGCAACGTGTGTTTTCCCGGTTGCTTAACAGCAATACCTTCGGCGATTGTCGAAACATGGTTCCAGTTTTTCACGCTCTTTGTATGAAAGCTTTCATATACGGGAGCGGCCCCGCAGGCTTGGACCCCAATCACCTTAATACGGGGATTGATGCTTTTGACAGCGACAGCAATACCACTGATCAATCCACCGCCACCAATTGGAACGAAGATTGTGTCGATCCGGTCTTCCTGTCTTAACAGCTCCAGTGCAATTGTCCCCTGACCGGCCATTACATCATAATCGTCAAAGGGATGGATGTAAGTAGCGCCACGCTCCTTTTGCATTTTTAATGATGCTTCATAAGCTTCCTGAAAACTTTCCCCTGTTAAAACAACATCTGCTCCATAGTTTTTGGTAGCTTCGACCTTCGAATGCGGTGTGTTTTCCGGCATGAAAATCGTTGCTTTTCCGCCGGCTTTTTTTGCTGCATAAGCGACACCCTGGGCGTGATTACCGGCAGAAGCGGTAATCACGCCTTTTTTTAATTGTTCAGGTGAGAGTTGCATCATTTTATACGTAGCCCCGCGGATCTTGAAGGCTCCGGTTTTTTGCTGGTTTTCCATTTTAAAATATACTTTTCTGCCTACAATCCGGTTTGTTGTTTCCGATGTAAAGATTGGTGTGCGGTGAACGAACGGTGATAATGCGTTCATCGCAGAATAAATTTTCTTTTCACTTAAGCAATCCCCAAGGTAATCCACACTCCTTATATTTATTAGTTTTTAACTTTTGTTTCTTTTTCTTTGACAGACTCTTTAATAAACGGCATTAATTGTCGCAGTTCTTTACCGACTTTTTCAATCGGATGCTCTTGTTCTCGTGCATTAATGGCATTAAACTGCGGACGGTTCGTCTGGTTTTCGAGAATCCATTCTTTGGCAAATTTTCCAGTTTGAATATCTTTTAAAATTTCGCGCATGCGTTCTTTGGTTTCTTCGTTAATGACCCGCGGTCCGGAGATGAAATCGCCCCATTGTGCTGTATCAGAAATGGAGTAACGCATGTTAGATAATCCGCCCTCATAAATCAGGTCTACGATTAATTTCATTTCATGCAGACATTCAAAATAAGCGGCTTCCGGCTGATAACCGGCTTCGACCAGCACTTCAAAACCTGCTTTAATCAGGCTCGTCAGCCCGCCGCATAACACGGCTTGCTCACCGAACAAATCCGTTTCTGTTTCCTCTTTAAATGTTGTTTCTAAAACGCCTGCACGGGCGGCACCGATCCCTTTGGCATAACTTAATGCTATGTCTTTTGCTTCTCCCGTAGCATCTTGGTATACGGCATAAAGTGCAGGTACGCCAGCACCTTCTTCATACGTTCTTCTTACAAGATGGCCCGGTCCTTTCGGTGCAACCATAAACACATCAACGTTTTCCGGCGGTACAATTTGACCGAAATGGATGTTGAAGCCGTGGGCAAAGGCAAGGGCTGAATTAGGTTTCAAGTTCGGCTCTATACTTTCTGTATAAACTTTTGCCTGTGCTTCGTCAGGCATAAGAATCATGATGACATCCGCTGAGCTCACTGCTTCGCCGACAGGAAGAACGGTGAAGCCGTCTTCGGTTGCCCGTTCGGCTGATTTTCCTTGGCGGAGACCGACAATCACATCATAACCGCTGTCCCGTAAGTTTTGCGCATGGGCATGGCCCTGGGATCCATAACCGATAATGGCAATTCTTTTTCCTTGCAGTGCATCTTTTTGAATGTCGTCGTTGAGTAAAACTTTTACCATGTTATTCCCTCCGTCAAATAATTTTATATTTTTCTATAATTAAATTTTTAGATAGAAGCTGAATTCATTTCTGTTACTTGCGGTTGGTGTCCACGTAAAAATGCGGTAACTCCTGTTCTGGTAAGTTCTTTAATTCCGTATGCTTTCAGAAGCTCGATTAATGCATCGATTTTATCAGGTTTACCTGTAACCTGGATGATCAAGCTGTCTTTGCTGACATCAACAATTGACGCCCTGAAGGGAGCGATAACACTTTGGATTTCCGCGTGTTGCTGTCTTACGCCTGCTACTTTGATCAGGGCAAGCTCCCTGACAACATGGGCTTTATCTGTGATGTCCTGTACTTTAATTACGTCAATTTGCTTGTTTAACTGTTTCGTCAGTTGTTCCAGCTTTTGTGGATCGCTGACATCGATGACGAAGGTCATTTTAGAAAGTCCTTCCTTTTCGGAACTGCCGACCGTTATGCTTTCGATGTTAAATTGTCGTTTTGTCAGCATTCCGGTAATGCGGTTTAAAACACCGCTCCGGTTTTGGACAGTGGCTGTAATAATACGCCTCATTTTGTTTTCTCCACCCCCACCATCTGCTGTAGTCCTTTTCCTGGTGCAACCATCGGGTATACACATTCTTCCTGAGGAATACGGCAGTCGATCAATACCGGTCCGTCTGAATTTAAGGCTTCTTTCAACATGGATTCCGCCTTTTCTTCCGAATCGATCAACATCGCTGGTATATCATAGCTTTCCGCCAGCTTAATAAAATCAGGGTTAAATGTGAGCAGCGACTCTGAGTATCGTTTTTCATAGAACAATTCCTGCCACTGTCTGACCATTCCCAATGCGCTGTTATTGACAATAATGACTTTGATCGGAAGGTTTCTCTCGCGGATGACTGCCAACTCCTGGCTTGTCATTTGGAATCCCGCATCCCCGACAATGGAAATCACAAGCTCATCCGGTTTGGCAATTTGTGCTCCGATGGCAGCCGGCAATCCGAATCCCATCGTACCGAGTCCGCCGGAAGTTACAAAACGGTTCGGCTTCTTGAATTTGTAATATTGTGCAACCCACATTTGATGCTGGCCGACGTCTGTTGTAACAATCGCTTCTCCGTTCGTCATTTCATAGATCTTTTCGATTAGCCATTGGGGAGAAACGAGCTCATCCGGTTTTTCGTACCATAACGGTTTTTCTTCTTTATAGCGGGCCAGCTGCCGGTTCCATTCTTCGTGTCCAGGCATATCGATTTCAAAATCCAGCAGTGCTTTTAACGCTTCTTTTGCGTCACAAACGAGCGGAATATCCGTCTCAATATTTTTACTGATTTCAGCCGGATCAATATCCACATGGGCAATTTTTGCATCCGGTGCAAAATATTTTGTATTTCCGGTGAGGCGGTCATCAAAGCGTGAGCCGAAATTGATTAACAAATCACATTCTGAAATAGCTGTATTTGCTGCATATGTTCCGTGCATGCCTGCCATACCCAGGAACAGCGGATGATTCCCCGGGAAACCTCCGAGACCGAGCAGAGTAGTAGTGATCGGCAGTTGGTACTTCTCGACAAATTTCCTCAATTCTTCCGTGGCATTTGCGAACAGTACTCCTGCTCCGGCTAGAACGAGCGGCCGTTTTGCCACTTTCAACGCCTCGACCAGCTTTGTTACTTGCAGCGGATTTGGATAAATTGTCGGCTGGTAACCCGGCAAATCAACTTTATCATCGTACTCTTCAGATTTATCAGCAAATTCAGTCACGATATTTTTCGGTATATCTATAACAACCGGTCCCGGTCTTCCGGTTGTTGCGATATGGAATGCTTCTTTTACAATTCTCGGTAAATCACGGATGTCATTTACTTGATAATTATATTTCGTAATGGGTGTAGTAATTCCGACAACGTCTGCCTCCTGGAATGCATCTGTACCGATTACCCCCTTGGCCACTTGTCCCGTGAAAACCACCAGCGGTAAAGAATCGATCATGGCATCGGTAATGCCGGTAACCAGATTTGTCGCTCCCGGTCCGGATGTAGCGAACACCACGCCCGGTTTTCCACTCACCCTTGCATACCCTTCCGCAGCATGAACAGCCCCTTGTTCATGACGGGTGAGAATATGTGTAAAAGGAGCTTTTTTCCGGTGAAAAGCATCATATATCGGTAAGACAGCTCCACCGGGATATCCGAATATTGTATCAACATTTTCCTTCACCAGTACATCCACCAAGAGATCGGCACCCGACGGATGATCAGTCTGCACACCCGTGTCCTTCTTTACCTTCAGACTCAACTTAAAGAAACCTCCCTTGGAAATTCATCATTAAGTAATTTGGATATATAAAAAAATCTCTTCTCTCCCCCGGGTCACCTGCGTGGAGCAGTATATGCTTGGGGAGAAAAGAGATTCCTTTCCTCTGTACCACCCAAATTCACAGTACCCTCGCGGCGTACTGCCTCATGAAGCATGAAGCTTCTTTTTGGTAACAGGTGCACAAAGCTGCACACCCGGCTAAACCTAATAAGATTAAATCCGTTCAGTTTAGCACTCCGGGATGATCCAGGAACAATCTGTATTTCCGGGCTTGCACCATCCCCGGATCGCTGGGAATACAGTTACATTGCTCCACGTTCCCGTCATCGTTTTGATCGGTATGTAATTTTTAAATTGCGACGATTGCCATAATTTTTTAAATCGCGAAATTTTTATTATTTTAAATTGCAGTTTATTGCAAAATGAGAAAGTTGTCAATAGTTTTTTTGTAAATTTTTTGTGAAAGGTTTATTTTTTCGGAATAGTTATTGAAAATAAAAAAATTGCGATTATAATAACAAATCTAAAAAGGAGTTGAGGAAAAATGAATGCAATCGCCAAAGTAAGTAATTTTGCAAGTAATACGTTTGCTTTTTGGATTGTCGTCTTTGCCATACTCAGTTATATTTTTCCGGGTGCATTTTCCTGGATCGCCCCGCATATTTCTCTTCTGCTGGGCATTATTATGTTCGGAATGGGGCTTACCCTTTCCGTTGATGACTTTAAAGCTGTGTTTCAATCACCGAAGAGCGTAGTAATTGCGGCTGTTGCCCAATATACAATCATGCCGCTTGTTGCTTTTCTTCTAGCCCTTTTGTTCAATCTTCCGCCGGAACTTGCGGCCGGTGTCATTTTAGTCGGATGTGCTCCCGGCGGCACGGCTTCGAATGTTATGGCTTTTCTGGCAAAAGGAAATACGGCCCTTTCCGTTAGTGCCACGGCTGTTTCAACGTTATTGGCACCGGTCTTAACCCCTGCGCTTACCTGGATCCTTGCCCGGCAGTGGATGGAAGTATCTTTTTGGAGCATGTTCCTTTCTGTTGTTCAAGTAGTATTGCTGCCGATTGTATTAGGGATTATTGTGAAAACCTTATTCCGGGATTTCGTGGAGAAAAGTGTTGCGGCATTGCCGCTCGTGTCGGTGATTGGTATTGTCGGTGTAGCTTCAGCTGTTGTTTCGACAAGCCGTGACAGTTTGCTTACAAATGGTTTGCTCGTTTTCTTCGTCGTTGTACTGCATAACGGACTCGGCTTTTTGCTCGGCTTTTTACTGGCTAAAATTTTGAAACTGGACTATGCGGATCAAAAAACAATTTCCATCGAAGTCGGTATGCAAAATTCCGGGCTGGCATCTGCGCTGGCGATGACTTATTTTTCACCGCCAGCTGCCGTCCCGAGTGTGATTTTCAGTGTCTGGCACAATATATCCGGACCGCTTTTGGCGACATATTGGGGAAGAAAAGCAGCATCCGGAATACAGGACCACGGTGAAGATAAAGGAGAAAATGCAATGTGATCTAAACATTGTTTATGGCATTTTTGACGCAACCAAAAAAGTTTTGAAAAATCTTAATAAAATGACTTGCACTTTTTTTAAAAATGATTTATGATAAATTGCAAAATTACATTGGAGTCGTAAATTAAAAAAATTCTCTGTTTACGGAAGTTTATACCGAAAATCCAATAGTGTATAAAGCGATGAAGGGACTATGGAACAATAGCAATGTATTCCCAGAGATCCGGGGATGGTGGGAACCCGGAAATACATATTGTTCCAGCCTCCTCCCTGAGTGCCGGACTGAACGGAAGTTATGCTTCCTATTAAGTTTGGCCAGGTGGTCAAACACCTGTTACCAAAATGAAGCTTTATGCTTCGTGAGGCAGTATCTGCGAAGATACTGTGAATTTGGGTGGTACCGAGAAAGACTCATTTCTCCCCAATACATATATAGGGGTGAAGTGGGTCTTTTTTACATTTTCCGGAAAATGTAATCTGTGACTCAGTTATAGATATTTTAATTAATTAAAAATTCGAAAGAATATGAATGATTAAATAAAAGTGAAAGGATGGAGTGGGCGATGACTGTTATTAAAATTTTTGACACAACTTTGAGGGATGGTGAACAATCACCCGGCGTAAATCTTAACCAGATGGAAAAGTTGGAAATTGCAAAACAATTGGAACGTTTAAGAGTTGACCGGATTGAAGCCGGCTTTCCAGCCTCTTCGGAGGGAGACTTTGAATCTGTCAAATTAATTGCCCAAACGATTAAAGATTCTTCTGTTATCGGTTTGTCAAGGTCGGTCAAGTCGGATATTGACACCGCGTGGGAAGCGTTAAAGTACGCTGAAGAACCGGCAATTCATGTCTTTTTGGCAACATCGCCGATCCATATGAAATATAAATTGAAGATGACTCCTGATGAAGTTGTGGAAACTTCGGTGAATATGGTGAAATACGCCAAACAAAAGTTTCCGGTTGTTGAGTGGTCAGCGGAAGATGCATCAAGATCTGACTGGGACTTCCTTGTCCGAATCATTGAAAAAGTCATCGACGCCGGTGCAAATGTAATCAATCTGCCGGATACCGTCGGCTATACAACACCGGAAGAATACGGGAAAATGTTCCGTTATATCCGGGAAAATGTGCCGAATATTGATAAAGTCACCCTTTCCTGCCACTGTCACGATGATCTCGGAATGGCTGTAGCCAACTCCCTGGCAGCCATACAAAACGGAGTTACGCAGGTTGAAGGAACGATTAACGGTATCGGTGAACGTGCCGGGAATGCCGCGTTGGAGGAAGTGGCCGTCGCATTGAAAATCCGCTCTGACTTTTATCCGTACAATACAAATTTAAAGTTAAACGAACTGAAGCGGACAAGTGATTTGGTCGCCAAGCTGACCGGCATGCCCGTCCAACCGAACAAAGCAGTGATCGGCCGTAACGCATACGCCCATGAATCGGGCATTCATCAGGACGGTGTACTGAAGAATGCATTAACCTATGAAATTATTACTCCGGAGCTGGTTGGAGTAAGCTCGAATGATCTCGTTCTTGGAAAACATTCCGGCCGTCATGCCTTCAAAGAAAAGGTAAAAGAGCTCGGGTTCAATCTGTCGGAAGAAAAGTTAAACAAAGCATTCAGGCAGTTTAAAAAGCTGACAGACCATAAGAAAGAAGTATCCGATGATGATTTGTTTACGATCTTAATGGAAATCCAAACATATGAAAATGCCGTGAAAACATATGAACTGGAAATGTTCCAGGTGCAATACGGTAATGCAAACATACCGACGGCAACCGTATCTTTGAAAACGCCTGAGGGAAAAACGGTACAAACCGCTTGTACAGGGAACGGAAGTGTAGAAGCACTTTATAAAACAATCGGTGAATTAATCAATGAAGATTCCAAACTGCTTGATTATAAAATCAGCTCTATCGGTGGTGGTAAAGATGCCCTTGCCGAAGCTTACGTTAAAGTTGATGTAAACGGAGAAGTCTTCAACGCACGCGGCACGGCTTCCGATGTTCTTGAAGCTTCAGCTAGGGCATACATCAATGCGGTAAATAAATATATCATTCAAAAAAACTCGTTGAAAATCAAAGAAGCGACTACGATCTAAACCGGATTTAACCGGTTCAGGCAGCCGGCGGCTCCTCCAGTTGCCGGCATCGCCTCTTTTACACAAAGATCAAGATCATAGAAGGGAAGGACAGGTGAAAAGGATGAATGGAAAAATCGTCTTATTACCCGGAGACGGAATCGGAAGAGAAATTATAAATGCTGCAACAGCTGTTCTTGATGCCGTTGCGAAAAAGGCGGGGCATCAATTTGAATACCAAGAGCATGCCATTGGAGGAGATGCCATTGACCGTTTCGGTATTCCTTTGCCGGACGAAACACTGCAGGCCTGCAAACAGGCTGACGCAGTCTTGCTGGCTGCTGTAGGAGGACCAAAATGGGACAATCTTCCGCCTGAGATCCGTCCGGAAAAAGGACTATTAAAAATCCGGAAAGAATTGGGGCTTTTTGCTAATTTGCGGCCGGTAAAAAGCTTTGAATCATTGCTTCATGCGTCTCCTTTAAGGGAGGAAATCATCAAAGGGTGTGATATTTTAATCGTCCGTGAACTGACGAGCGGACTGTATTTCGGAAAACCGAGCGAACGGCGGGATGGAGGAAACATAGTTGTTGACACGCTGTATTACGAACGTTATGAGATTGAAAGAATTGTAGAAAAGGCATTTCAATTTGCCCGTCAGAGAAGAAAACGTCTGACATCGGTTGATAAGGCTAACGTGCTTGAATCAAGCAGAATGTGGCGGGAAATCGTCAATGAAATAAGCAAAAAATATCCGGATGTAGAAGTTAATCACTTATATGTTGATGCTGCAAGTATGAAATTAATTACAAATCCGGGTGAATTCGATGTAATCGTAACCGAAAATTTATTTGGAGACATATTAAGTGATGAAGCAAGCGTATTAACGGGTTCACTCGGTATGCTTCCATCAGCAAGTGTCCGTTCAGACCGGCTCGGACTTTATGAGCCTGTGCACGGTTCTGCGCCGGATATTGCCGGAAAGGGCATCGCCAATCCGCTTGGAATGATATTGTCTACAGCATTGATGCTCAGATCATCATTCGGTCTGGAAAAAGAAGCGGCGGTGATCGAAAAAGCTGTCAACAAAACATTGAACCAAGGTTACCATACTCCGGACTTAAAATTGGATGGAAAATGCGTCGGAACGGAAGAAATGACGAAAATTATTATTCAGAATATAAACACCATTATGGAAAACCAAGAGTATACAACAGTGTAAGTTCATAGGGAGGTAGAAACAATGGGGAAGCCGAAAACGATCATTGAAAAAATTTGGGAAAAACATGTTGTTCACAGGGAAGAGGGAAAACCGGATCTTCTATATATCGATCTTCACCTAATTCATGAAGTTACATCCCCGCAGGCTTTTGAAGGCTTGCGGATGAATAACCGGAAAGTGCGCCGTCCGGATTTAACGTTTGCTACGATGGACCATAACGTGCCGACTGCAAACCGGCATGTTGTTCGGGACCCGGTTTCGAAAAAACAAATGGAAACATTGAAGAAAAACTGTGAAGAATTTAGCATCAAACTTGCTGATATGTTTCATCCCGACCAGGGAATCGTTCATGTCATCGGCCCGCAGCTTGGTCTTACACAACCGGGAAAAACCATTGTTTGCGGAGACAGCCATACATCTACACACGGAGCTTTTGGTGCTCTTGCATTTGGAATCGGTACTAGCGAAGTAGAACATGTGCTGGCTACACAAACAATATGGCAGCACCGTCCGAAAACGTTAAATGTACATGTTGAAGGAGATTTGCCTATCGGCGTAACAGCCAAGGATTTAATTTTGGCCATTATTGCCAAATTCGGTGTCAGTTTCGGCCAGGGTTATATTATTGAATATACAGGTGAGGCCATCCGGAATCTCTCAATGGAAGGACGGATGACCGTATGCAACATGTCCATAGAAGCCGGAGCCAGAGCAGGGCTGATCAGTCCGGATGAAAAAACCATTGAGTATTTACGGGGCAGACGTTACGCCCCTAAAGGGGAGGAGTTTGAAAAAGCAGCCGAGGAATGGCTTGCTTTAGCCACAGATGAAGGGGCAGTTTATGATAAAACCGTCACTATACGTGCGGATGAAATAGAACCACAAGTTACCTGGGGAACAAATCCGTCGATGTGTGTACCGGTCAGCGGCTCGACTCCGTCCCTTGATGAAGTGGAAAATAAGGAAGAAGTACGGCGTGCATTGGAATATATGGGGCTTGAGGAAAATCAGCCGATCACCTCTATTGAAATAGACCACGTATTTATCGGTTCATGTACAAACTCACGTTTATCAGATTTAAAAAGGGCTGCGGAAATTATCCGCGGAAGAAAAGTGCACAAAAATATTAAACGTGCGATGGTTGTTCCCGGATCTGCCCTCGTAAAAGCAGAAGCTGAAAAAGAGGGACTTGACCGGATTTTTAAAGAAGCCGGATTCGAGTGGCGGGATGCCGGTTGCAGTATGTGTCTCGGAATGAACGAAGATATTGTACCACCGGGAGGACGTTGTGCATCGACATCGAACCGAAATTTTGAAGGCAGACAGGGAAGCGGTGCACGAACCCATTTAGTCAGTCCCGAAATGGCTGCGGCTGCAGCGATTGCAGGTCATTTTGTCGATGTGCGTAAATTTGAGAAAGTATTGCAATAAAATGTTTTTTCAAATTTGTCAGGCAGCTGAAAAAAGAAACTGGGAGGAAGAAAGCATGGAACCAATTAGACAGCACCAGGGACTTGTATATCCCTTACGAAGGGAAAATGTGGATACAGACCAGATCATTCCCAAGCAATTTTTAAAGGCAATTGAACGGACGGGGTTTGGAAAATATCTGTTTTATAACTGGAGATTTTACGATGACGGAACAAAACGGGAAGATTTTACGTTAAATGATCCGAAATATGAGAATGCGAGCATTTTACTGGCGGGGAAAAACTTCGGCTGTGGTTCAAGCCGGGAACATGCCGCATGGGCGATTCTTGATTACGGATTCCGTGTTGTCATTGCTCCGAGCTTTGCGGATATTTTTTATAACAATGCACTCAAAAACGGAATTTTACCTGTGGAAATTGATGAAGCAACAATCGAACACTGGATGATGGAAGCAGAGTCCCGGAACTTTGAATTGAAAGTGGACTTGGAAGCCCAGACGATTACGGATGATCAAAACAATACTGTTTTCTTTCCCATTGACTCGTACCAAAAGGAAAAACTAGTAAACGGTTGGGATGATATTGACATCACGCTAATGTACGAAGACAAAATTCGTGCTTATGAAGAAGCATTTCAAAAATAACTTTTAAAAAGTGCAAGCACAATGGATCGGGTGCTTGCACTTTTTTATGTTTAAGCCCGATTTTTTTCATGTCAATGACCGTTTTGTTTGTTGCTCCATATAAATAAAGTAGCGGGACAACTTATTAAAAATAAAAAGGTGTAACAATTTTTTCCCGCAGAGCTAAATAATTTTACAAGGAGTGAGGTGATAAATTGGTAAAAATATTTATTGATCCTGGTCACGGGGGTTCTGATTCCGGAGCAACGGCATACGGGTTTTTAGAAAAAAATATTAATTTACAAATAGCTAAAGAAATTCAGCGGATGCTGGTCAACGAATATGCAAGTGTCCATGTGAAAATGAGCCGGACCGGGGATCAGACAGTCAGTTTGAGTGCCCGGACGGCAGCAGCCAACCGCTGGGGAGCTGATTTTTATTTATCCGTCCATATAAACGCAGGCGGAGGAACCGGTTTCGAAAGTTATGTTTATCCGAATGTGGACCGTTTGACGAGAAACTATCAATCTGTGATTCACAGTGAAATAATTAAAGCGACTGGATTAAGAGATCGGGGGCAAAAACAAGCAAATTTCCATGTATTAAGGGAGACATACATGCCGGCATTGTTGACAGAAAATGGTTATATTGACAACCGTAAAGATGCCGGTAAATTAAAAGACCGGGCATTTATTCAAAAAATTGCCAAAGGTCATGTAGAAGGAATCGTTAAGGCTTTTGGGTTGAAGAGAAAGAGCGGTTCGTCATCAAATACAAAACCCGTAAACAGCGGGGGGAAATCCGGATATTATAAAGTACAAATCGGGGCATTTATCGATAGAAGAAATGCTGAACAGCTTGCAAAACAGGCCCGGAAAGCCGGATTTAACGTATATATCGTAAAAGATAAATAAACAAAAAAGATCAATGGCAGCGGATTTTATCCGCTCCTATTTTTTTATTTTACAAAAATTCTGGAACAGAGCAAAAAATCTTACTTCAAATCCCAAATTTCCACCTTTCTTACTCCGTCCATTTTAGTAACGAGATCATATAAATAAGTAATTTCCATTTTATAATTAACTCCGATATTTAACTGGATCAAATGTCCTCCTTCCTGAAGATCACGGATTCGGACATGATCGACAGATATTTTTTGCTTTTTTATGTGTTCAATAACCGGAGAAATGGATTTTCCTTCATCTAATATAACATCCAATCTCATTTCTTTTTCTTTTAATGGACGGGGGCCGATGAACATCATAATTGCAGGGATTAGTTTAACACTGAATATGATAAATATAACACCTGCAATAGCTTCGGAATAAAAGCCCGCTCCAACTGCAATACCGATTCCAGCGGCACCCCATATTATTGCGGCAGTCGTCAGGCCGGTAATACTGTCATTTCCGCGGCGTAAAATTGCACCTGCTCCCAAAAAACCGATACCTGAAACGATTTGGGCAGCCAACCGTAATGGATCCATTTGAATACGAATGCCGTTAACGTTTTCCGGGGCCCGGTAAGCAGATTCTATTGAAACAATTGTTAATAAACAGGCTACTATAGAAATAACTAAAGAAGTTTTTATACCGATCGGTTTCCGTTTCATTTCCCGTTCAAGCCCGATGATCATACCAAGGATTGCACTGATTCCCAATTTAAGTAACGCTTCCAGATATATAAAATCCAACAATTCTTTACTCCTTTTTTGTTTGTTTTTTATATTTTTATATTATCAAAAATTTTAAATAGAATCCGTAATAAATAAAAGGAAAGATAATTGTTCTTCCATACAGACAGAATGACTATATAATGGAAGATATACGTTTATTTAAGTCAGGTGAATAAAATGAAACCGATCATTAATCCTTACTTTTTGATCATCATCGGAGTATTTTCTGTATCAGCCTCTGCTATTTTTGTAAAGCTTTCAAGTGCGCCTTCCGGGATTATTGCATTTTACCGGTTGCTTTTTACCGTAATCATAATGTTTCCGGTATTTTTATTAAGGTATGCAACAGAATTACAGCTTATGACAAAACGGGACTTTATTTTATCTTCGGCAGCGGGAGTTTTTCTTGCATTCCATTTTATTTTATGGTTTGAATCCTTAAACTACACGTCCGTAGCCAGTTCTACCGTGTTTGTGACCTTGCAGCCCTTGTTTTCATTTGCAGGAACATATTTTTTATTTAAGGAGAAAATAACAAACAAAACGGTGATCAGTGCCATAATTGCTATAATTGGCAGTATTATTATCAGCTGGGGGGACTTTTACCTGGATGCGCGGGCATTATTCGGAGATTTCCTGGCATTAGCTGCATGTGCGTTAATTACGGCCTATTTACTCATCGGTCAATCGGTCAGAAAACGGATTTCCGCTGTTACATATACATTTGTAGTTTATTTTATGAGTACAGTTTCATTATTTTTTTATGTACTGTTAAAAAATGAGCCGTTATTTCCTTATCCGAGAACGGATTGGATGCTATTTATTTTACTGGCAATTTTCCCGAATTTACTGGGACATTCTTTATTCAATGTGGCTCTTAAGTGGGTAAGTACCAATGTCATTTCAGTGGCTATATTATTTGAACCGGTAGGAGCAGCGGTTTTAGCTTATTTTATAATTGGGGAAAAGTTGTCCTGGACACAAATCATTGGCGGAATAATTGTGATTTCCGGTTTGATTCTCTTTTTATATAAACGTCATGAAGAAAAATAGCAGTGAAATACATCGGATTTTCCATCAGATAAGATGTAATGTTTAATATAATAGACACAATAGAAGCATTTATTTAATGAAAAGATTGTTATTGAAAAAGTAAAGCAAAGATGGTATAGTTTATTGTAGAAAGAATGAAAGTGTTTTCAATAGCTATTTAACCATTGACAAAACTTTAATATGTATTATATAATTTTCATTGCCGTAATCATTTTGATCGGCGGATGAAAATAATTTTCTACCTAAAGGGTTGACAATTCATAAAATCTGAAATATAATATTTCATGTCGCTTACGACAATTTTTTTACCTCAAAAACCAAACAAAACAGTTGATAAATAGGAAATAGTTATGTTACAATCACTTGGTATCTGTTAGTAAACTGTGTTTTGAACCTTGAAAACTGAACAAGGCAAAGCGTTTGATAGTCAGAGCAATCAA
>CALGYZ010000069.1 GCA_937934645.1 uncultured Bacillaceae bacterium
ATGCCACCGGCTTTTTTTCATTCTAGAGGCGAGTTTTGTCCCAGCCTCTTTCTTCCATACAAATATTTTTATGTACAATTGCATGCTATGTTATTGATTGATTGTATGTTTCTCTTCTGAAATTTCCGGCTTTAGTTTTAATGAGATTATCATCGTAACCACTGAAAGAAGAATAAAAATACTTCCGATCCAGGCATTGTTGACGACGGATGTCCAGGCAATGACGATACCCCCGATGAATGATCCGGAGGCAACCCCCAGATGAAGCGCGGAGTTGTTCAAGCTTTGCAGAATGGATCCGGTCTTTGGCGATGATTCAATCAAATAGCTTTGCATCGCTGGAGATATGGCCCAGCTGAGGATTCCCCATACGATCGTGACCAGGAGAAAAGCCGGTATAAAAGTAGTAGTCAATGGGACCGCAATCAGGGTAGCGATAAAAATGAGTAAAGAGATGATGATTGTCTGTTTGGAGCCAAAGACATCGGCCATTGCACCGCCGATTGCCCCTCCGCTGACAGCTGCTACCCCGAATATGAAATAGACGATGCTTACCCATGTTCCGTCCAACTGCATAGTTTCACGCAAAAAAGGTTTTAAATAAGCATACAACGCGGTATGGCCCGTCATGTACAATAATGTTGTTAACAATGCAAATAGTGATTTTTTGTTTTTTAAACTGCGTAATTGTGTACTGATGGGAACTTGCTTTTCCGGTTCAATCGGATTCATCCAAAGATGCACACCGATGATTGACAGCAATGTCAGCAGTGAAATGAGGACGAAAGGGGCACGCCAGCCATACGCATTACCTAAGACAAGTCCAATGGGAACACCCAGTACAAGTGCTCCGCTGACTCCCATGGATATGACACCGATTGCCCGGCCGCGGTAATGGGATTTTACCATTTTCGGGGCCATGACGAGACATAAAATGGTCAGCAATGCACCGCTGAGGGCACTGATAATCCGTCCGGCCATGATAACCGGGTAATTCGGACTGAATATGGTAATAATATTTCCTGACAAAAATATCCACAGGCAGATTAACATCAACCTTTTCCGTTCGATCTGACCCGTAATAAGCAATAATACCGGTGACAAAAATGCAAAAATCAGGGCAAACACGGTAATCAGCCAGCCTGCCTGGGTCAGACTGATATTCAGGTCCCGGGCTACAAGATCAAGGATCCCCCCGATGATCAGTTCAACCATCCCGACGACAAAGGCAATAATCATCAGAAAATAGACTCTTTTATTCATACCGGATTTCCTTTCTTTTCTATCTGCATACTATACTAATCTTGTTTGAAACAGATTACAAGGAATTAAAAACTGACGATTTATTGACGAATATGAAAAATCTTAAACATAACAAATAAGCTTTGCCTTTTTGAAAATATCTCAATATAATAAATAATAGTCAAAAAAGGTCAAGGAGAGGTTACGAATGGATATGAACCGCATGACCGAACGATTACAAACCGCCCTTCTATCCGCTCAGGCAATTGCAAACAGGAATGATCATCAGGAAATTGACGAAGTCCATGTGTATGAAGCGTTGATGCAAGATGACTCCAATATTTTCTCTTCGATTCTTGAACGAATCAAGATCGATAAAGAAAACATTGCCCGCAGCCTTCAGCAGTTACTGGAAAAAAAGCCGCGGGTAATAGGAAGCGGTGCTGCACAGGGAAAAATATATATTTCCAACCAATTGCAGCGCATATTTATAGAAGCAAATCAAGTGATGATGCGGTTCAAAGATGAATTTATGTCCGTTGAACATGTCGTAATCGCTTCGGTTACTTTATCGACAGATGTCGGTAAATTATTAAAAAATGAAGGAGTCGATTTGCAAAAAATATTGGAAGCAGTAAAAGAGATCAGGGGGAATCAAAGAGTGACGACACCTAATCCAGAAAGTACATATGAAGTGCTGGAAAAATACGGACGAGATCTCGTTGAAGAAGTCAAAAGCGGAAAAATTGATCCCGTCATCGGCCGGGATCACGAAATTCGGCAGGTGATCCGGATTTTGTCAAGAAAAACGAAAAACAATCCGGTTTTAATTGGTGAACCCGGTGTCGGTAAAACAGCGATTGTGGAAGGTCTGGCATGGCGGATTGTCCGCAGGGATGTTCCCGAAGGTTTGAAAGATAAAACGATTTTTGCCCTTGATATGAGTTCACTTGTCGCAGGCGCCAAGTTCCGTGGAGAGTTTGAAGAGCGCCTGAAAGCTGTTTTAAATGAAATTAAAAAAAGTGACGGGAAAATTATTCTGTTTATCGATGAGCTGCATACAATAGTCGGCGCTGGAAAAACTGAAGGGGCAATGGATGCCGGAAATATGTTGAAGCCCATGCTTGCCCGCGGTGAATTGCATTGTATCGGGGCTACAACATTGGATGAACACCGGGAATATATTGAAAAAGATCCTGCACTGGAACGGCGTTTTCAACCCGTGCTCGTTCGGGAACCGGATGTCGAGGATACGATTTCTATTTTACGTGGGTTGAAAGAACGCTACGAAATCCATCACGGCGTGAAAATTCATGACCGTGCCCTTGTAGCGGCGGCAACATTATCGGACAGATATATCACCGACCGTTTTCTGCCGGACAAAGCTATTGATTTAATAGATGAAGCCTGTGCAATGATCCGGACAGAGATTGATTCGATGCCGCAGGAATTAGATGAAGTAACGAGGCGGGTAATGCAGCTAGAAATTGAAGAAGCGGCTCTTTCCAAAGAAGACGATCCTGCCAGCAAGGTCCGGCTGGAGTCATTAAAGAAAGAACTGGCGAAACTCCGGGAAAAAGCAAATGAAATGAAAGCAAAGTGGCAGCTGGAGAAGGAAGGTATCCTGCTGATCCGGAAAAAACGTGAGCAGCTGGAGAAGTTGCGCCGGGAATTGGAAAAAGCGGAAGATGAGTATGATTTAAATAAAGCCGCGGAACTTAGACACGGACGGATTCCCGCGTTGGAAAAAGAGCTCCGGGAATTGGAGGAAAAAGTTCAACAAAATCAGGAAAACCGGCTTTTACGGGAAGAAGTGACGGAAGAAGAAGTTTCCGAGATTGTTTCCCGCTGGACCGGTATTCCGGTAACGAAGCTTGCAGAAAGTGAACGGGAAAAGCTTTTGCGCCTTGAACAAATTTTGCACGAACGGGTGATCGGCCAGGATGAAGCGGTACGCCTTGTATCAGATGCAATCTTGCGGGCGCGTGCGGGGATTAAAGATCCGAAACGTCCGGTCGGTTCCTTTCTTTTCCTCGGTCCGACAGGAGTGGGAAAAACTGAACTGGCCAAAGCCCTCGCCGAACATTTATTTGACAGCGAGGATCACTTGATCCGGCTGGATATGTCGGAATATATGGAAAAACATGCCGTTTCAAGGCTCATCGGCGCACCGCCCGGATATGTGGGTTACGAGCAAGGCGGGCAATTAACGGAAGCTGTCCGCCGAAATCCGTATTCCGTCATTCTTTTTGATGAAATTGAAAAAGCTCATCCGGAAGTCTTTAATATTTTGTTGCAAATGCTGGATGACGGCCGGGTGACCGACTCTCAGGGGAGGACCGTTGATTTTAAAAATGCGGTGATTATTATGACGTCAAACATCGGTTCCCAATATTTGCTGGAACACAAAAGTGACAATGACGGGATCAACGAAGAAGCCCGTAACCTTGTGATGGAACAGTTACGCTCCCATTTCCGGCCGGAATTATTAAACCGGATTGACGAAATCATTTTATTTAAGCCGCTGACGTTGGAAAATATTCAGGAGATTGTTACGAAATTGATGAAAGAACTTGAGGAGCGCCTGAAGGAACAAAATATCCGGTTGATATTAACCGATGAAGGGAAAAAATTTATTGCAGAAAACGGCTTTGATCCTGTGTACGGCGCGAGACCGTTAAAACGGTACATCCAGCGGCATGTTGAAACCAATCTCGCCCGGGAAATCATTGCCCGAAACATCAATGAAAACCAAATCGTTACGATTTCAACTGCAAACAATAAACTTACCATTGATATAGAGTAGTTTGTCATTTCATAAAGGAAAGCGGAGAGACGGAAGTCTCTCCGCTTTATTTTGTTCAGTAACAGTTATATCCGGTGTTTTGGTCAATGTCCGGTGATTTTATTTTGGATAAAAGCCGCACTGTTTTTAAATAGTGGGTAGTCTTACCGAGAACTATTCCCTTTTTTTCCAGCTGTTCCCAAATCCATCTATCCAAGGCGAAAGGACTTTCGTTGCGCAGTTTTTTCACTTTTTTTTCTTCAATACAAAAAGCAAATTTTTTAGCAAATGTTTCACCTGAAAAGCAATATAAACCGGAACCGTAATTCATGATAAAAACGGCTTCTTTGTCAAATTCAGCCAATTGGCGACGGACAAGCCCGGCTACTTGTTTTACGTAAGACCATAATTCATTTTGTTGTTCCCGGTAGTGATCGTCATCAGGATTACCGTTCATTTCTACCCCTCCTGCAGCCCCTGAAAACAAAAACGCTCTTTCGCCTGAATGATGCGAATAGAGCGCAGGGGCATCCGTTCTTATCATTCAAAGCGAAATTGCTTTGAGGGTTGGAGCACCTTGCAATCCTGCAGGTTGCTGTGAAGTCATCGAGCCCTTTCTCTCGTTCACTCTTGATAAGACTTATGAAGTTGGTATTAATATACAATACCCTCAGGGAAAATTCAATACTCTACGGTTGGAGCCTTTGACGTTTTCCATGAATGTAACCGCATTTTTATTACATCAAAATAATTTATGTATATTTAAAACAAATGTAAACCCTTTCTTAAAATATTAATAAATATGTTTATTTATTCAATAATTTGACAGTTTTATGAAATATATTATACAATTAAACATCGAGTACCATTTAATACGCCTCGGTTCGGGAATTATGCATACCGTTTCATGAAGGATGTAGTATGAAATAAATATTATCTTAAAATAAAATTTTTGTTGTGCGTATGTTATAAACTTTATATTTATATAAGCAATTTTTGTATGCACACCCTGACAAAATTTTGCATCCTTTGTCCGGGTGAACGGGTTCAAGATCTCATTTCAGGATATATGATCATAAACCGGAATCATCCTGGCCGTTAATGAACAATCATATGGAGGGATTGAATGGATCAAGAGAATAAATTGTGGACAAAAAACTTTATTTTGGTATCTATATCCAACTTTTTATTATTCATTTCCTTTTATGCGTTAATGGTAACACTTGCCGTTTATGGGGCAGAGTGAACAAGGACTTACCTTTCTGATTGCCGGTGCACTGATTGGCATTGGAATCGGAACCATTCAGTCAAGCGCTCAAACGATTGCGGTAAATAAAGCTGAGCCTCACCGGATCGGGCTTGCGACTTCCACATTTTTCGTATTATACGATTTCGGTGTCGGGATCGGTCCGTTTGTCCTTGGCTTTTTTCTTTCCTACGCTGGCTTCCGTGAATTATATACTGGTATGGCCGGAATAGTGATCCTATGTATGCTACTTTACCACATCGTTCACGGAAAACGCGCATTCCGGTTAAAAAAAAGGGAAAATGGAGGAAAAACAATATGCTCCGGACAAAGTGATTGTGCTGGATCATAAAAATCGCCGTTAAACTGCGGTATTACATTGTTGCAGGCAACAGGATCCACTCCTGTTGCCTTTTTCTTTGCATTATCTATCGGATAATAACAACCAATTTCTATTAAAATGTGCAAATTTTTTGACTGTTTTTTAAAAGTTTTATACAATTCCTTTTTAAGTGATTATTAAGAAATGAAAGAATTCTGTATGTTTTTTGCACTGTAAAGCCGGACATTCCGTATAGCGGAAAAAGTAATGCGGGAGGGTTTGAATGAACAGACAACCGAAACTTTGGACCATGAATTTTATTATGATTTCTTTTTCCAACTTTTTAATTTTTACGTCTTTCTACGCATTAATGGTTACTTTAACCACCTATTCCATTGATCGATTCCATGCATCGGAAAGTGAAGCCGGACTGGCTTCCAGTATCTTTGTACTCGGTGCTGTTTTGGTTCGACCGGTGGCAGGAAAGCTGATTGACCGGCTCGGAAAGAACAAAATGCTGTTTTTCGGACTCCTGTTGTTTTTGTTCATGATGCTGCTTTATTTTCCAATCAACAGTTTAACGCTTTTGTTATTAGTTCGTTTTATACATGGTTTTGCCTTTGGAATTGCAACAAATGCAACGAGTACAATTGCAGCACATATTATACCCGTGGCCCGGCGCGGAGAAGGAATGGGATATTTTGCCACAAGTATGAATATGGCAATGGCCATCGGTCCGTTTTTAGGTTTGTGGGTCAGCCGGAAGTTTAATTATCCGGTTATGTTTACCGTAACAACAATATTGTCTATTTTAGCCTTGCTCACCGTTTTTTTCTTATCCATCACGGAAGTGAAGAAAAACAAAGTGCCGGTTGAAAAAAATGAATTCCGTTTATCCGGTTACTTTGAAAAGACGACCATCCCTATTGCAGTTTTCATGTGTATATTGGGCTTTGTCTACTCAAGTATACTTTCATTTCTTGATTCCTATACATCTGAAATCAAGTTGGAAGTAGCAGCCAGTTTTTTCTTTGTGATGTATGCTGTTTTTCTCATTCTGTCCCGTCCGTTTACGGGGAAATTATATGATTTAAAGGGCGAGAATATCGTCATTTATCCATCTATTATTTTCCTTTCGATCGGTTATTTGATCCTCAGTCAAGCACATCACGGGTTGACCTTTTTACTTGCCGGGGCTTTAATTGGTGTCAGCTTCGGAACGATTCAGTCCAGCGCCCAGGCAATTATGCTCAGCAGGGCACCCCATGACCGGCTGGGTGTAGCGACTTCAACCTTTTTTGTTTTTTATGACTTTGGTGTCGGGATCGGTCCTTTTATTTTGGGTTATTTCCTGCCGTATACAGGGTTCCGCGACTTGTATATTTGGATGGCAGCTACCGTCTTTGGTTGTTTGTTAATTTACTACATTGTTCACGGTAAAAATGCTTCAAAATTGCGAAAACCCAAAGAATACACACGGGAAAAAACTGTCTCGAGTTCACCATAAGAAAAAAGGGAACAGGATTCTCTCAATCTCCTGTTCCCTTTCATATTTCTTCCGGTTTGCGGGGTGCAGTATTTCCGGAATCTTAATCCGGTGATTTTAACGATTCCACCATATCGATTTTCTTTAATTTGAAATGCATCAAGAAATTAACAACAATGGTAAAAAGCATCGTTAGCAAAACGGACCAAATATAACTTGTGAAGTGTACGTTTTGTCCGAACATCATCGAATCAATTTCCATTGTGTGAATGACGTATTTGTGAAAAACGATCCCGAGAAGAAAACCGGTCATAATCCCGATTATGGTTAAAATGATATTTTCCCGGTATACATACAAATCCACTTCCCGGCTTCGGAACCCGAGTACTTTGATCGTTGCGATCTCCCGGATCCGTTCCGTTATATTAATATTTGTTAGATTGTATAAAACTACGACGGCCAAAAGCCCGGCAGATACAATCAATATAAACACGACATAATTTAGATTGTCCAAAGTGTCTTTAAATTCATCAATTACGGTTTGCATCAGTACCGCACCCAGCACGGATTCATGCTCCATCAACCTTTCTTTAAACGCTCTTTCATCCACTTTGGATTTATTTTTCAGTTTTATGAACACCGAATTGTATTCGGGTCTTTCCCCTGTCACTTTTTCATAATATTCCGGTGTTACATAAATATAATGGGATAAATAATTTTCCACAACAGCATGTACTTTTAACGGATAAGTTTTCCCGCCGTTTATTTTTACATAAATCTCGTCCCCTGCTTTACAATCCAGCAACCTTGCCAGCTTCTCCGAAATAACCGCCCCTTCATCCGGAATTTTCACTGCCTTTTTTGACCTTCGTTCATGAAGATGGACGAAACGATCAAAGGATTTTGTTTTTTCCGGAATCATCAGATTCGTTTCAATGAATTCTTGCTCTCCATTTGCAGAAACATTTGCATTCATATTGACAATTGGCAAATAAGAAGAAATATTCTTTTCGGAAGCAATAATTTTTTTGATATCCTCCGCATTCGTTTTTTCCGGATCAAGAACGATCTGTCCGTCGTATAAGAAAATATCATGGAATTGCCGGTCCAATATATCATTGATCGAATCACTCAGGCCGAAGCCCGTGATCAAAAGGCCGGTGCAGCCGCCAATTCCAAGCACCGTCATGAAAAAACGCTGCTTATAACGGAAAATATTCCGGAATGTTACTTTATGAGAAAAAGAAAGTCTTGACCATAGCGGTGGAATTTTTTCAATCCATATTCTTTTTCCGGGTTTGGGTGCCCGCGGCTGCAGCAAAACACTGGGAGAGGAACGTAATTCTTTTACAGTCACCGCCAATGCCGCCATGGTTGTTGTCAAGGTAGCCAGGACAAGGGAGATTACCGCATAATTCATATGAAATCCGGAAATTTGCACCGGAATATTGTACATGATTCCGTAGGCATTCATGATGGTAGAAGGAAAAATATGAAACCCGGCAGCAAGGCCGGCAACCGCCCCGGTCAGACTGGCCACTAATGCATAAAATAAATAATTTGCCGTGATCTTCGGCGTGGAATATCCAAGTGCTTTTAATATTCCGATTTGTCCCCGTTCTTCTTCAATCATTCTCGTCATGGAAGTCATGCAAACGAGGGCAGCTACCAGGAAGAAAAAGAGAGGAAATATTTTTGCGACTTCCCCGATCCGCTCTGCGTCATCACGGTATCCGGAATAACCCGGAACCGATTCCCTCGTTTCTACGAACCATTGCTCCGGCATTGCATTGAGCTGTTCCAAGGCAGATGTTATTTGATCTTCAGCTTCTTCCATTTTTGTAAATGCTTTTTCTTTTTCTCTTTCAAGTTTTTCCCGTTCTGCGGCAAGTTCTACTTTTGCTTCACTTAAATTCGTTCTTGCTTTATTGAATTCTTTTTCAGCCTTCTCTTCTTCCTTTTTCAGCCTTTCATTTGCCTCCGCCAGTTTATTTTCATGAACTTTAATTTCCGATAATGCATGATCAAGTTGTAATTTTGTCCGGTCAAGCTTTTCTTTTGCTCTCTGTAATTCCCTTTCGGCGAATTTAAATTGCTCCCGTCCTTTGGTATATGTTCTCTTAATATTTTGAAGTTCCGCTGTCCCCTTTTCATAGGCAGCAATCCCTTCATCTATTTGCTTTCGGATCACGCTTTCTTCCGTTTGCAACGACTTTATTATTCCCGCTATCTCATCTGTAATTGCAGCACGATGTTCTTTATAATAAGGAAGATTTTTCAATTGTTCCTTTACATGACCAGGTATTGGTGTACGGTCAATAAAAGCGGAATATTCCGCTTTATTTTCCGGCGGATTGTTTGTTATGTCCGAGATTAAAATTTCCAGTGCATCCACCGTTTGTTTCAACTGTGCAAGCTGCACCTTCCCGTCTTCTAACATTTCTTTTTGTTTTTGTAATTCCGATTCGGTACGGAAAATTTTTCTCCCGGCTTCGTCGATTTTTTTTCTTTCTTCATGTAAACGGTCTTTTTCTTCAATATACTTTTGTTTTCCTTTTTTCCAGCGGGCATAATTTTTTTCATATTCCCGTTTTGTATCGGTCAGTTTTTGTTCATGCACGTCCAGTTCTTTTGCTGTTTGATCTAATTTTTTCTTTGCTGCCCTTTCGGTTTCTTCAAGCTCCTTCTCACTTTTGTTCAACGATTCCTCTGCTTCATGCAATTTCTGTTCGGCTTGTGTAAATTTTTTCTCTGCCTCGTGTTTCTCCTTCTCCAGTTTCACTTTTTCTGTGTTTAGCTCTGCAGATAAAGCATCCTTTTTACTTTTCATTGCTTGAATGCCGGTTTTATTTAACTGTTTTTGTACTTGTTCCGAATGTTTTTCATATTCCTGGGAATAAGTCATCATCTGTTCAGATTTCTTTGTGGTAATATATGCTTCATTTGCTTCGATTAAAAAGTCTTGTTCCGGAATATATGCATAGAGATCAACGGAACCATCGCCGATCGTAGTCTGCCCGCGGTCATAATTGATATACAGAGGGGAATATACTTTTCCCGTCACCGTATATGTATCCGTTGGTAAAATTTCATTTAATTGTTCCCCTTCAGCTGCCGCAAGCGTAATTTTTCCTCCGGTTTTTATTTCTTTCGGGGCGTAATTTCCCGCTTCTACGGCAATTTCTCCTTGTTTTTTGGGCAGCCTTCCTTCCGCGGTCCGCAACCGGTTCATTCCTTTTTTGTCCCGGTAATCTTCCGGGTCATAACTGTATATGCGGACTGTATATGTATTCCCGTCCTTTGTTGTTAAAAACAAATCTTTCATGTAACCTTCCTGCACGGATTGAACATCTTTCATCTTGCGGATCTGTTCAAAGTCTTTCTCCTCTAATCCCAGCGGGGAATAGATCCGGAGGTCAAAGAGGTTTTGTTTTTTATAGTACTGGTCCGACGCATTCATCATCTCCGGTTCCGTGGCATTGATCCCGGCATAAAAACCGACACCGATGGCAATAATCGCCATAATCGATAAAAAACGGATTTTATTGTTTCGAATGGAACGGAACAGTATTTTGTTAAAAGCATTTTTCATTACCATTCGATCCTTTCAACGGGAAGCGGATGTTCATTTGTTTCTATTTTTGTAATTTCCCCGCTTTTCATTCGTATCACTTTGTCTGCCATGGCCGTCAAAGCCGAGTTATGGGTAATCATAATTACCGTCATATCCGTTTGTTTGGCGGTATCTTGCAAAAGTTTTAAAACGTTTTTTCCTGTTTTATCATCCAGTGCACCGGTCGGCTCATCACAAAGAAGGAGCTGTGGATTTTTTACGAGCGCCCTTGCAATGGCAACACGTTGTTGTTCACCGCCGGATAACTGCGCGGGAAAATTGTCCATCCGGTCCTTTAAACCGACCTGTTCGAGGACTTTTTCGGGATCCAGCGGATTTTTACTGAGTTGGGCGGCCAGTTCAACATTTTCTTTTGCAGTTAAATTCGGGACCAGATTATAAAATTGGAAAACAAAACCAATCTCGTTCCGCCGGTATTCCGTTAATTGCCGTTCATTGTATGAACTGATTTCTTTCCCGTTTACGATAATCGTTCCTTCAGATAATGAGTCCATCCCTCCCAATAAGTTCAAGACCGTTGTTTTCCCTGCACCGGATGCCCCAACAACCACGGTAAACTCCCCTTGTTCAATGTTAAAACTAATGCCTTTGACCGCATGGATGGTAACTTCTCCCATTTGATATCGTTTATGGACATTTCGGAATTGTATAAAACTCATGTTTTCACCTTTATTTCTTCTTTGTTGTTTTTTGTTATTATTTTAACATAGTTTGTAATAAATTATTGCCAGGATCCATAAACGATACAGGCGGTTTTAGAGTCTGATCTTTTTACCTATAACAACGATTTCAAAAATTGGAGTATTCCTTTTTAATTTTATAGAAATATAGAAAAAAGAAAGGATTCATTATTGCTTATGGAATCAGTCATTCTCTGAAATTGCATTTTCTTCTTTTATTGTTATATGATGATAATTGGTAACATAATTGAAAGATTTATTAAGGGGTTTTTACATATGTTTGTCCGACTTAATCTTATTTTGGAAAAAATGATTCCTTTTCTTACACCAGCGAGTGTAATTGTGGGAATTTTGATTTCGGATTACATAAAGGATTATACCTTTCTCGTTCCCTGGCTGTTTGCGTTCATGACATTTGAGGGAAGCTTAAACATGAATGTAAAGGGATTAGCGGATGTCGTCCGGAATCCGTTCCCGATTGCCATATTGTTATTGTTTTTACATATTGTCATGCCCTTATGGGCGCTTTCAGTCGGCCATATTATTTTTTCCGGCGATGTTCTGACGATTACCGGTCTCGTATTAGCCATGGTCATTCCGACGGCAATTACGGCTTTTATCTGGTCGGCGATGAAAAGAGGAAATACGGCATTGACACTGGCAATGATTGTGATCGATTCCCTTTTATCCCCTTTTGTCGTGCCGCTCAGTCTCGCTGTTTTTGTCGGAAAGTCGGTGGAGATGGATGTTACTGGTATGATGACCGGATTGTTTTTCATGATCGTCCTGCCGTCAATTGCCGGTATTGCCATTAATGAATGGACCAAAGGAAAAGCGGCAAAAGAATGGAAACCGAAGCTGGCTCCTTTTTCCAAACTTGGTATTAGTCTTGTTGTCATGTTAAACAGTTCCCAGGTGGCTCCGTATTTTAAACAACCGGACGGGAAATTGTTGATGATCATCATCACCGCTTTCTTTATTTCGGCAACCGGTTATTTGTTTGCCTTTTTGATCGCAAGATTCCTGAAATATGACCGGGAGACGGTTATCGCCTTTACGTATACAGGCGGAATGAGAAACATCAGTTCCGGTGCGGTCATTGCGGTTTCCTATTTCCCGCCTGCCGTTATTTTGCCGGTTGTTGTCGGGATGCTGTTCCAGCAAGTACTCGCATCCCTGTACGGGACATTTCTTGAAAAAGTTTACCAGCGGAATCTTCCGGAATCGAAAAGCATGTCTGTATAACAGTTCCGTCGCAATTATAAAAAAGTCTGCAAGGCGTACCTTGCAGACTTTTTTAAACCGGCCTGCGTTTCATCATCGCTCTCCGAACCGCGCTGACGACCAGCTCCCCCTTTTGATTGTAACCACGGTGTTCGAACCAGACGATTCCCCTGTCGGGTTTTGTTCTTGACTCCCGCTTCCGCAAAACTTCTGTTTCAATCCGCAGTGTGTCGCCGATCCGGACAGGGTTCGGAAATTGAATCTCATCAAACCCGAGATTGCCGAGTGTTGTACCGAGGGTTAAATCCGCCACTGAAACACCGACGGCAAGAGCCAGGGTAAACATACTGTTGACTATGATGCCGCCGTGAATCGTGGATTTGGCGAACTCTTCATCCAAATGCAGCGGCTGCGGATTGTGGGTCATCGTTGTAAACAGTAAGTTATCCGCCTCTGTTACGGTTCGTGTAATTGGATGTTGATAAACTTGTCCGGTTTCCAATTGCTCAAAGTATTTCCCCATAACGGACCCTCCTTAAAAAACTTTAGGACATCCGGTTATAACTTTCCGCCAGCTCCAAATATTTCTCCGCTGACTTTACATGGGCATAATCGATGTGCTCCCCTTCATAAATGACCGCACCTTTTCCTTCTTTCATGGCTTGTTGAAATGTTTCGATCAATCCTTTGTAATAACGGATTTCCTCTTCCGTCGGTGAAAATATTTCATTGACCAGCGGGACATGTGACGGGTGAATGACCATTTGTCCGAGAAATCCTAAACGGCGGTCCAGTTTTAGCGCACGGGTTAATCCTTTTAAATCATGCACATGTTGCCATAATCCCCCGATCGGCATAATGTCGGCTGCCCGGGCGGCAACAATGACACGGGAACGGATATATAAACGTTCAAGCCCCAGGGGTGTCCACTGATAACCGAGGGAACGCTCCACATCCCCGCTTTTCGGGCTGACACTGGCCAGGGCACAGACCCGGTCTTTGACCGCAATGTCATATGCAAACTGGATTGATTTTGCCGTTTCAAGGGTCGGAATCAGTTTTGTTTTTCCGACCTCTATTCCTTTGTCATATTCCATTTGTGAAACAATGTTTGATATAATATCGATGTCTTCCGGTCCTTCCACTTTCGGCAGGACAATTCCTTCGAGCCCGTCCTGTAACACAGCATCAACATCTTTAAAATCAAACGAATAAGGCCCTTTATTAATCCGGACATACACTCTTTGACCTTGGTCATGCAAATGGGAAATTGCCTCTGAAACTTGCTTTCTTGCTTGTTCTTTCAGATCAGCGGGCACACTGTCTTCCAAATCAAGGATCACGGTATCCGAGCGGTATTCCGGAATTTTTTCAAACCATTTTTCTTTTGAACCCGGAACAAATAACATCGACCGGATCGGTTTCATCCATCTCTCCCCTTTTTTGTTTTCTGTTCTGTATTTATTTGTACGAGCATGCGAATCAAAATAGACGTGGAAAATGATTTAATTTAAAATAGTATCATAATAAAAACCATTACCTGCACAGAAGAGGTGATGTGTTTGGTACTTTTTTGTTTAACCTGTTAAAAGATTTTCATATTTCCATTTAAACTTTCGTTAAAAGTTCGATATAATGGAATAAATAAATGTAAAATAATAATTGTTTTAAAAAATAAAGTAGTAGGTGAAAATATCATTGAATAGAAAAGTCGTAATTACCGGATTAGGCGCAGTTACCCCCTTGGGAAATGATGTCGACACAACTTGGGAACAAATTAAAAATGGAGTATCGGGAATCGGCGAATCAAAGCAGATTAACAAGGATCTCGTTGATGTAAAAATTTCCGCCGAAGTAAAAGATTTCCAGCCGGAAACATTTATTGAAAGAAAAGAAGTAAAACGGATGGGCCGTTATGCCCAGTTTGCCGTTGCCGCAAGTTTAATGGCCCTGGAAGATGCCGGATTAAAAATCGGTGAAAATGCGGATCCCGAGCGTGTCGGTGTATGGATCGGGTCAGGAATCGGTGGTTTAAGTGATTTTGAAAAGCAGCACAAACGCTTTCTGGAAAGGGGACCTCGGCGGGTCAGCCCGTTAACGATTCCGATGTTTATTCCCGATATGGCATCCGGGTACGTATCCATCATGACTGGTGCAAAAGGCATCAACAATTGTTCGGTAACCGCTTGCGCATCGGGCGCCAGTTCCATCGGGGATGCATTCCGGGCGATTCAAAATAATGTAAGCGATGTGGTCATTGCCGGAGGTTCGGAAGCGGCAATTACGGAAATGGCAATTACCGGCTTTTCGAATATGACGGCCCTTTCAAAAAATCCGGATCCGGAAAAAGCCAGCCGGCCTTTCGATAAAAACCGTGACGGTTTTGTCCTAGGTGAAGGATGCGGAATTTTAATCCTTGAAGAACTGAACCATGCTAAAGCACGGGGGGCAAAAATTTATGCTGAGCTGGCCGGTTACGGGGCAACCGGTGATGCCTACCATATTACAACGCCTGCTCCGGAGGGAGAGGGTGCGGCACGGGCGATGAAGCTGGCCCTGGAAGATGCCGGAATTTCCCCCGAAGACGTTGATTACATAAATGCACACGGTACATCCACGTATTATAATGATCTTTATGAGACAAAAGCCATTAAATCCGTTTTTAAAGATCATGCATACCGGCTGGCAGTCAGCTCGACCAAATCGATGATCGGACACTTGTTGGGCGCTGCCGGAGCCGTAGAGGCAGTGTTTTCCGTACTTGCCATTAAAGATCAAATTCTTCCGCCGACAATCAATTATGAAACCCCGGATGAGGAATTGGATCTGGATTATGTGCCGAATGAAAGCCGGAAACAGAACGTAGATACCGTTCTTTCAAACTCTTTAGGCTTTGGCGGTCATAATGTCTCATTAATCTTTAAAAAATATACCGGATAATGGTATCGAAGACTGAAAAGCATACCGGCTTTTACCGGTATGCTTTTTTTCATAGAAATAAAAAAGACAGTTTCCATTTAAACGGAAAAAAACTGTCTCTTTTTCATGTATTCAATAATTTTCTTAACCGATTGATCCACGTTTAATTGTTCCGTATCGATGACAAGGTCGGGGTTTCCCGGCTCTTCAAAAGGTGCATCGATTCCGGTAAAGTTTTTCAGTTTTCCGCTCCTTGCCTGCTTGTACAAACCTTTCGGGTCTCTGGCTTCGCACGTTTCCAATTTTGCTTTTACATACACTTCTGCATAAGGATAAGTTGATAATAAATTTCTGATAAACTGGCGGTCTTTTTCATAGGGTGTGATAAAGGAAGCCAAAACAATCAGGCCTGCATCGGTCATAAGTTTGGATACTTCACCGATCCTGCGGATATTTTCCGACCGGTCGTCCGGTTTGAAACCTAAATCTTTATTTAGTCCAAAACGGACATTATCCCCGTCCAGACGATAAGCACGTACTCCCATTCCGTGTAATACTTTTTCCAGTTCCCGTGTAATCGTTGATTTACCGGAGCCGGATAATCCGGTAAACCATAATACCCCGCTTTTGTGGCCGTTTAATTTCCACCGGTCCTGAAGGGAAATTTTTGAGGCGTGCCAGGACAGATTTTGATTACCGCTCATATCAGCCCTCCTTTCCATTCTTCTTCTTTTTTCCGTAATAAAGCCGGCGGAAACTGGCTCATGCCGGTTTTTGTTCATGGAAGACGGAACGATACGTTTTTTTTATTCCTTCTTTAATATCAACTTCTGCTTTCCATAGCAAGCTTTTTTCAGCCTTTTGGCTGTTCAGGCAACTATGTTTGATATCTCCCGGTCTGGGCGTTGTATAACGCACGGATACCGGTAGCGGATGAATTTCTTTTAAAATATGGACAATTTGATTGATTGATGTTCCCTTACCCCTGCTAATGTGAAAGATTTCATTATCCCCTCTTTCCATCGCCCGGACATTCGCTTTGACTACATCGGATACATAAATAAAATCCCGGGTTTGTTCCCCGTCACCATGAATGGAAAGCGGGTCTCCTTTTTTCAGCCGGTTCAGGAATACGGCAATGACGCCGCCTTCCCCCTTGGGCGTTTGTCCAGGACCGTAGACATTTCCATACCGGAGAATTGTGTATTTAAGCCTATAAAGTTTGGCAAACAGGTCAATATACTTTTCCGCAGTCAGTTTGGACAATCCGTAAAAAGAAGCCGGCATTGTGATATCGGTCTCGTGAATGAGCGGCTTTCCGGTTTGGCCGTAAACGGCGGATGTTGAGGCAAAAATGATTTTTTTAACTTTCGCGTCACGGCAGGCTTCTAAAATATTAATGGTTCCGTTGATGTTGATGTCCGCATCATGGGCAGGATTCCTGACAGAACTGGTGACATCGGCCTGCGCAGCCAAATGATAGACGAAATCCGGCTTTTCCCTGAGAATGATTTTTTTTGCATCCTTGCTCCGGATGTCCGTTTTGTACACGTATAAATTTTTCTTTTTGTCTGTAAACGGCCCGGGGTTCAGATCAATCATATGGACGTTGTGGTTATGGGCAAGTAATTGTCTGACCAAATGGGAACCGATAAAACCGCCGCCACCAGTAACAACAATTTTCAATTTGTCCACCTCAAGAAAGTTTTTAGCATTATATGTTAACAGAATCATTTTTGTATAGATAGAAATCTATGAGGCGGAAAACTTTCCCTGGGATTTTATATTATTTATCAGAAATTTTTGTTAAGTATGGAATTCGTCTATACCGAGGAACGGAGTGACACATATTTTACAACAGTATCCGTATATTACTGACGGCACAGGGAAGTGACGAGGTTGAATGAAAAAACGGAATTGCTGAATAAATTATTACGGTTCCGCATTCCCCATTACCATGATGATTTTCCGCTCATTTTATTCTGGAGCCAAAGAAGCGGTTGTACGACGTTACTAAAATGGTTTTATTTTCAAACCGGTCTTTTGAAAACAGCACTGGATTATCATCCATGGATCCACTTTTATGACCAGCAGGTGTACAAAAAACGATCCGGTCATTTGGAAAGAATCCGGGAAAGCTTGTTAAAAGGAAAGAAAAAAACGGTAAAACTCGTTAGAAATCCGTATAAACGGGCGGTCAGCCAATTTTTAATCCTGGCTACCAATAAGGGGAATGAACATTGGAACAATGAATGGAAAAAAATAAGAAAATATTTTTATCATCACCCGGACAGTCCGAGAGGCATCAATTTTAAACAATTTTTGCAATACATTCGGGATGCATCAGGGTATGATAATCATTTTTCCCCTCAATATGTGGAGGGAGAAGAATACTTTGTGAAGAATTTTATTTATTTGGAACATTTTAACAGAGATATCGGAACAATGGAAAGAATATACGGTCTGAAAAAATCGGATCCGGCGGCATTGTCAAAATCCAGTCACCATCTTTCCCCATCAATGACCTTGAAGGGAAAATATGCAGAGTGCGAGATTACATGGGACACTTTCCGGTCCAACCGTTTCCCCACTTACGAAAGTTTTTATGATCCGGAAGCGGTCGCGCTTGTCAACACAATATTTCATAAAGATTTTGAAATGTACGGTTATCGAAAAGTGATGCCAAAATAAAAATCCGCTTATTCCAAGCGGATTGTAAACCATTTTCAGTTTACTGCACCAATCTGCCGTAACATTTCGAGGAAGTGATCCGCATATTTTTCCGGGCTGAATTGTTGTTCTACGTGCCGGACACCGTTATCGCGGATTTGTTCGCGCAGACGTTTGTTTGTCATCAATTCCATCCCTTCCGTGACTGCTTCCTGGATGTTTCCCAGCGTATAATACTTGCCGGTGGAATTATGAATGATCATGCTTTTCACCCCGTCTGAATCGGTCGTTAACACGGGGCATCGGCAAATCAACGCTTCCAGGACCGAATAAGGCGCGCCTTCAGCTTCAGATGTGGAACAGAGAAATCCGCCGGACTCACCGATCAGGGAAAACATCCGGGCCATTTGTTTATGGGGAAGATTTGTATGGCGGAGGATCTTTTTTTCCAATTGCAATTCACGGACTAACGTATGAAATTTTTTCCGTTCACGAGCATCGCTGATTGTTGGATCTTCGAACATCATTAATTGAATGTTCGGATTATGTTCGTTGATGAACCGGGCGCCGATTTTGAGAAATTCACTCCAGTTTTTGTTCGCTACAATTCTCCCGATCCAGGCAATAATCGGATGTTCCGGTTTCGGCACCGGGACATAGGAAAACTTTTTTGTATCGAAACAATTGTTGAAATGAAAGCTGGGAACACCAGGGAAAATTTCACGGAACAGCTGTGCAATATAGGGTGTTTTCGGATTTAATAATCCGTCCACGTATTTTTCAACATACGGAGCAAATTTCTTAAATAGTCTCCGGGCAGTTTCTTTTGGACCGTATCCTTGAATTTCCACAATGATTTTCCCTTGATAACCGAAGGAACGGATTTTTGGCAATGCCGGGAAATCTGATGTCACCACAATGGCTGTATAATTACCGTTTTCAATAATGTTCCGGATTTTGTCATCGTCCCGGGTAATATAAACGGGGGCTTCATGATCATTGATTAACTCCCGCCTCTTTTCATAATAAAGGAAATGGCTCTGGATATTGACTTTTTTCAAAGCCCTGCTCCGTTCGCGGTTTAATGTTTCTACACCGCCGCTGGGAACATAGTAAATAAATAAAACATTCATAATGATCCCCCTGAAATGAATTAGATTCCTTTTTACTAAAGTATGCAGAGTCATGGAAAACGGTTTTTTTACAGGGATGAAAAAATCTCCCTGAAAGGAGGGAAAGATGATGTCCGATCAACCGCTTGTCACCATCCTGATTCCGTTTTACAATTGTCCGTATGTCGGCCAGGCGATCCAGAGTGCGTTAAAGCAGACTTATCCCCGGACCGAAGTGATTGTCATTAATGATGGCTCGACGAAACATACCGAGCTCGTTAATCCCTACCGGTCAAAAATTGTCTATCTGGAAAAAGAAAATGGCGGGGTTGCTTCCGCCATCAATCTAGGCATCAGCCATGCAAAGGGGGATTATGTTTCCTGGCTTAGCTCGGATGATTTGTTCCATCTGAACAAAGTTGAACGGCAAGTCCGCTTTATGAAGAAGAAAAAATCATTTTTAAGTTTTACAAATTTTCATATTATCGATAAAAATAACCGGATTACAAGGGCTGATGCAGGATATCCGTTTAAAAACGATGATGAAATTTTAAAGGTACTCCAGCGCAGTAATCCGATTAACGGTTGTACAGTGATGATGAAAAAGGAAGTTTTTCAAACGATTGGACTGTTTAATGAAAAACTCCGGTTTACCCAGGATTATGAATTTTGGTTGCGCACAGCATTGAAATACCGGCTTCATTATCTTCCGGAAACATTAACGAACTACCGGATTCATGATCAAATGGGAACAGTCCGTTATCGGCAGGAGCTAATGGATGAATTCAAACTTGTCAGGAGACAATACCGGGAAAAAATCAGGGAGAGAATTTTACAATTAAAAAAATAAACCCGTGCAGGACTCATTTATCGTGTTCCGGCACGACGGTTTTTCTTTTGCTGATCACTGTAAGGTTTCTGCCTTTCTTTTTTGCTTCATATAATGCTTCGTCAGCCCGTTTAAACCAGTCTTCAAACTTTTCATTACGAATTCTTTCCGCAACACCGAAACTGGCCGTCAGCTTTCCGGCTATTGGAAAAGAATATGTTGCCATGACTTCCCGGATTTTTTCAGCAGTATGTGATGCTTCCATCAGGTTTTGGTCCGGCATAATGATGCAAAACTCTTCCCCGCCAAGACGTACGACAACATCTTCTTTACCCGTAAATTTGAGGAATAAACGGGCTGCTTCCTTTAATACTTTATCTCCGGCTTGATGGCCAAACCGGTCATTCACCCGTTTAAAATGATCCAGGTCAATTAAAATCATCGATAAAATCCGGCTTTCCCTGTTCGCCCGGCGGATTTCTTCTTTTATCCGGTGATTAAAGTAGTAGCGGTTGTATAGTCCCGTTAATTCATCGCGGACAGCCAGTCGGTTCAGTGCTTGATTTTTCTTTTTCAATTCCTCAGTCAACTGTATTAACATTTTATTATTTTTTTCCAGCTGTTCTTGCATCTGCTTTGTTGCTGTTATATCCCTGCCTGAAGAATAAATATAATCCCCGTCCGGCCGGGAGTGCCATTCAATATAGATCCAATTGCCACTTTTTGTCCGTACCCGGTTAACAAACTTCGTAACCGACCGCTGTTTTTTTAAATGCTCCAGCGCCTGTTTTGCTGCGTTATGGTCTTCCGGATGGATCATGGAAAAATAATTTGTACCTTCGAGTTCTTCCCGTTTATACCCTAAAATATGTTCAAAGGCCGGGTTCACCACTAAAAAATACCCCTCTGTGTTGGACACACACAGCATATCGATATTTACTTTAAAAAATCCTTCAAGAATTTTTTCCTGTAAATATTCCTTGGTAACATCATAATGAAGAGAGGCAAAGGTTTCACAATCTAGTGGAAACAAAACAACCCGGATCCATTTTCCGATTGCCGGCAGATGGATCTGGATTGTTGTTTCCCTCCTGCGGCAAACGGCTTCTTGCAGCGAATTTCGCCATTCATTTTCCCCCTGCCAGCCGGAAGGAAACAAATCATAAAATTGTTTATCGTGAAACCTGAGATGCTCTAAATCTAACATTTTTTTATAAGCGCGGTTAACGGCTAAAAATTTATAGTCAACAGGCCGGTCATGATTGTCTTTTATCACACGAAAAATGCAATACGGTGTTGGCGAATGTTCGAAGAATGTCTTCAGCAATGTTCTCTCCCCTTTGCCGCTAAACAATTTTATCCATAAATATAAACAATCCGGAATGGATCTTTAGACCTGGTTCTTTACACCTCATTTTTATTATATAATATAACAAAAATATATCTTAAATGATGACTGACACCTTTAATAAAAAATCAGGCCGTGTCACCTGGCCTGATTCGTTTTGTTATGCGGATATTTTTTAGTTTATGAAACTTTCCGCTTATTTACCGCTATGTTTATGAATAATTTCTAAAACGTCCTTTAATTCGGAAGCGGGAATTTGTCCCGGAGCGGACGTATGTTTTCCAGAACCGAAAGTACAAGATGATCCAAACACTTCACCGGATAGCCTGCTGATCAATCCGGCTTTGCCCATCGCCATGGTAATTAACGGTCTTTCCGCATATTTTTCCTGCATTGTACAGGTCGCATCCAATAATGTAAGTACATCACGGACATTTTCTGGCATCACAGCTATTTTCAAAATATGGGCTCCGTATTTTTGCATTTTCCGCAAGCGGTGAATGATTTCTTTCTTTTCCGGTGTCTGCCGGAAGTCATGATTGGAGCAAATAATATATTTTCCGTTTTCTTCTGCTTGACGGATTAATCCTTTTAATTCTGTTCCGGCTGTAAACAGTTCAATATCAATGAGATCGACGCCAGGGGAACGGATGGCTTCTTTAATTAGTTGAATATAATAATCATGGGAAACCGGTTTGTTCCCACCTTCATTTACCGTCCGGAAGGTAAAGATCAGCGGAATATTCCCGGTTTCCGCAGCTAAGTTTCCCAGCATATTCCGTACAGCGTTGATATCTTCAACATGTTTATATTGATCGGCCCGCCATTCGATTAAATCCGGCTTTCCCTTTTTTATTTCCTGTAATTCTGCGATTAATGTCCTGTCATCCGTTTCCATCAGCGGAATAATGATTTTTGGTTGCCCTTCCCCGATCACTGTGTTTTTTACAATAACCGTTTTCATGATTTTCGTTCCTCCGAATAGAATATATAACTGAATGTTTTTAATACTTAGATTATAACACAGTTCTATAGAAAACTATGGAAATTTCGGTAGATTTAAGGATTGTTCCCCTTTTTTCTTTTTTTCCGGTACAGGATAAAAGCGGATAATGCCACTACCCCCGAAATGACTGGTCCTTTTTTCAGCCGGTTTTCTTCCGTATAAAACATTTCTTTCATTAATAACTGGATATTTTGCGGTCTTTCAGCCAAACGGCGCATGTAATATCCGAACCACTCATGCCCGTAAGGCAGATAAATCGTTATCCGGTAGCCTTCTTTTAACAGTTCTTTTTGCAAATCTTCACGGAAACCGTATAAAAATTGGAAGTCGAACCGTTCAGAAGGAATCTTGTTCGCTTGGATGAATGCTGTTAACTCACGGATGATTCTGTGGTCATGGGTAGCGATGGAAGTAAAGGCGGGGCTGGAGAGTCTCTTTTTTGCGAGCTTGAGGAAATTATGGTAAATCTCTTCATCCGATTGGAAGGCAACATTCGCATTTTCCCTGTACGCTCCTTTCACGATCCGGACGCGGACATCTTCCAGTTCGGAGAGTGCTTTTTCTGCACAATGAAGATATGATTGGATGACTGTTCCGACACCGGCATATTGTTTTCGAAGTCTTTTCAATATATTGATTGTTGGATGAAACCGGCTGTAATCTTCCATGTCGATATTGACAAAAATACCGTACTCCTCTGCTATTGCCAAAATCTTTTTCATATTTTCCAAGCAAACATCGTACCCGATATCAAGTCCAAGCTGGGATAATTTGACGGACACATGACAATCCAATTGATGGATAGAAACCGATTCCAACAAGTTCAAAATTTCATTCGTTGCTTGATCTGCTTCTTTACGGTTCCGGACAAATTCGCCAAGATGGTCGGCGGTGCAATGATATCCTTTTCTATTCATTTCTTTTATTGTTTCAATGACTGACGGTAAATCCGTTCCGGCAATAAAACGGCCCGCCAGATGTGTTCCCCACTTCTTCGCCGCGTGGTTTAACCACGGGTTTTCGGACAAGCGGATGAAGAAACGCTTGGCTAAATTTTCCACATTTGATTCCCTCCCCTCTCTTTGATCCGGCTATGCTATATGTATATTGGGATTTATTTTGTAATATTATTTTTCTTTGAAAATAAAAAAGAGTCCCGGTCATCGCGGAACTCTTTGCTATTAGCGGGAAGAAGTTTGTTCAGGGTCAAGCAGTTGATGTTTTTTCATCACATGAATAAGCTTTTCCACTGTTTCTTGCAAAGTCTTGTCGTTATGAATCACTTCATCTGCGTATTTTTTATAGAGACCGTATCTTTCTTTATATAATGTATACAAACGATCTTTGCCGTCTTTCAACAGCGGACGGCTTTCTGTATGAATATCGCTGAAAATGAATTCCAGCGGACGGTCCAAAAAAACGATGATGCCGTTTTTCCGGAGAGCTTCCATATTTTCACGCCTTTTGACGACTCCCCCGCCAGTTGCGATAATATACCCTTTTTTTTCACCAATCTCCCGGCAAACTTCTGTTTCAATATTCCGGAAATGCTCCTCTCCTTTTTCAAACAGCCGGGGAATGGATTGGCCGGTTGTTTGGACGATATATTCATCCAGATCGATAAATTGTTTGTTCGTTAATTTTGCCAGCCGTTTTCCGACCGTTGTTTTTCCACATCCCGGCATACCGATTAACACGAGTTGGCTTTTCATTTCCTTCACACTCTCTGTTTCCAAGGTTATTGAAAAAATTGTTCCATTTCACGGATCACTTCATCGATCACATCTTCCGGTATTTTCCTATTTTGCCAGATTTCCTGGGCTTTTACGGCTTGACCGACAAGCATTTCCATGCCGCCGCAAATTTTTTTATTCAATGATTTGCCGATTTTAAGGAATTTCGTCATTTTCGGATTGTAGATAAGATCAATTAATGTATCAAAATTTTGAATGACATCTCCGGAAACCGGGCTCACATCTGTATCCGGGGACATGCCGACCGGCGTTGTGTTGATTAATACATCACCGGTGATCTGCTTGATTTGGTCATACGTTTTAAAGCTTACGCGCGGATCGTTGTACTCGTTTTCCCGGATATTTCTCCGGGAAACGATGTACAGTTGTTTTACTGCATGATCAAGCAAATATTGAACGACCGCTTTTGCGGCGCCGCCGTATCCGAGTACCATGCATGTTTGATTTTCTACCGGAACGTTATATTTTTGTAATATGGTGCCGAAACCGAAATAGTCTGTATTATAACCGTATAACTTTCCGTTTTTCAGGAGAATCGTGTTGACCGCATTGATTTTCCGCGCTTCCTTGGATATTTCATCCAAATAAGGCATGATTTCCTGTTTATACGGGATTGTTACATTCGTTCCTTTTATTTGCAACACTTTTAATCCGTCGGCAAACTTTTGCAGATTTTCTCTTTTTACTTCAAAGATTTTATATGCGCCTTTAATATTCAAACGTGAGAATATTTTTTCGTGTATTTCCGGAGACAAACTATGGCCCAGTTTTTCCCCCAACAGCCCATAAAATTCCAAATATCTCACCCCGTTTTGGCAATAATCAAATACATATTAATGATGATGATTCGGATCTTGAACATAACATCCGAGCAGCCGGAAGTACGCACATCCTTCTTCTATTAAGCTTAACGCTTTTTTCACTTTATTGCTTTTGATATTTCCTTCAAAGTCAACATATAACACATATTTCCAATTTCCTTCTTCCGTCGGGCGTGATTCTATTTTCATCATGTTTATATCATTTTCGGCGAAATGTCTTAATAAATGATATAAGGTACCAGGCTCATGCTCCAGGGAAAAAACGACACTCGTTTTGTTACTGCCCGGGGCCACTTGCAATTGTTTAGAAATCACGATAAAACGGGTCGCATTTTTCTGATTGTTGTTAATGTTTTCTTTAATAATATCCAAATCGTGTATTTCCGCGGCGCGTCTGCTTGCTATGGCCACCTTTGTATTATCTTTTAATTTGGCGACAAGACGGACACTGTCAGCCGTACTGTGGAACGGAATCATTTTCCAATGCCGGTATTTCTTTAAAAATTTACTTGTCTGTTCGAACCCTTGTGGATGAGAATAGACTTCTTTCACTTCATCAATATTTGTATCTTTATGGCCGATTAAATGCTGATTGATTTTTATATATTTCTCCCCAACGATATAAAACTCGTATTTTGTCAGTAAATCGTAGACCTGGGAGATGGCGCCGGTTGAAGAGTTTTCAATCGGCAGCACCCCGTATTCAATTTCGTCTTTTTCAATGGCCCGGAAGACATCTTCGAACTCATCATAATGATATGTATCCGGGATAATATCCCCGAAATAACGGATCAAGGCTTCCTCGGAAAAAGAACCTTTTCCGCCGTAACAACCGGCTTTTACTTGCTTACCGTTTAACCTGACCTCCGGAATACTCTCAACATTTTCCCGCATTTTTTTGTATTCAAATTCTTTTGATATATTCATAATGCCCATGAAAAACTTTTTTAACGGCACGCGGTAATGAGCATTTTTTAAATAGCCGCTATTTTTTTCAATGATTTCTTTTTCCCGTTCACGGTTTAATACCGGGAGATTATTTTCTCTTTTATAATCGGTAACATCCAAAACGACATTCATCCGATCTTCAAACAATGCGGTTAATTGTTTGTCTATTTCATCGATTTTTTTCCGACAATGTTCCAACTTTGACATTTGCCTTCTCCTTCTCTATTTAAGAAATATACATTAAGTCCAATATGCCGATTGCCGTTACCGCTTCAATGACAGGCACGGCACGCGGCACGATGCACGGGTCGTGTCTGCCTTTTACGACGATTTCGTCGTTTTTCTTTTCTGAAATATTAATAGTTTGTTGTTTTTTGGCAATGGACGAGGTTGGTTTTACCGCTACTGTGAACAGAAGCGGCATGCCGTTTGTAATACCGCCTGTAATGCCTCCGTTATTGTTCGAATACGTTTTGACTTCATCCCCGTCGTAATAGTAAGCATCGTTAGCTTCCGAGCCGCGCATTTTCGTAATTTCAAATCCTTTTCCGAATTCAATCCCTTTGACAGCGGGAACGGAAAACATGAGATGGCTGAGTACGGATTCTACGGAATTAAAAAACGGATCCCCGATTCCTGCTGGAAGACCGGTTACCGTACATTCCACCGTTCCTCCGACCGAATCCATTTCTTTCCGTGCTTTTAATATTTCTTCTTCCATTGCCGGTTGTATTGCTTCATTTATAACCGGGAGCTCCATTTTTTTCAACCGGTCGAACAGATCTTTGGAAACTTCCGTATCTGCGAAACTTTCATCCTCGATCCGGCTGATGCTTTTTACATGGGCACCGATATAAATCTCCTTTTCTTCCAAAATTTGCTTGCAAATTGCCCCGGCAAATACAAGCGGTGCGGTGATTCTTCCGGAAAAATGGCCACCGCCGCGGTAATCATGATACCCTTTATACTTTACATAGGCAGGGTAATCCGCGTGGCCCGGGCGCATTAAGTGCTTAATATCGTCATATACTTTTGACCGCTGATCTTTATTTTTGATGATCGCCGTAAGCGGTGCCCCGGTTGTCCGCCCGTTGAAGAAACCGGTAATGATTTCCGGTATGTCACTTTCTTTCCGAGTCGTTGACAGCAGGCTTTTTCCCGGTTTCCGGCGGTCCATTTCTTCCATAACTTTTTCCATATTGATGTCGAAACCCGGGGGAAGCCCGTCAATCGTAATTCCGATTGCCGGCCCGTGGGATTCTCCGAATATTGATAGTTTGATTTTATTGCCCCATATTCCACCCAATATAATGACCTCCTACATTTTTAAAGTCAGTCCAAAAGTCCGGGTAAGATTTTGAAACACTTTCATGGTCTTTAAGAATTATCGGTTCTTCACAAACCGTTGAAGCAATGGCCAGCGTCATGGCGATCCGGTGGTCATTATGGCTCCAAACTTCCGCACCGCCCTTTAACCGGGGTACACCTTCGATTGTTAAGCCGTCTTCCCTTTCCGTTACTTTTGCTCCGAGCTTGTTCAATTCAGTGGCAGTGGCGTGCAACCTGTCCGATTCTTTAATCCGGAGCCGGCCCGCGTTGACGATTTCAGTTGTGCCTTCACTTAAAGCAGCAACTAATGAAAGTATCGGGATTATATCAGGACATTGTGAGCCGTCAATGGTTGTGCTGGTTAACTGCTTTTCCACTGAGCCTGCAAGACCGCCGTCCTCTTCAAAGAAACGGACACCCATCCGTTCAAGAATCGCAAGCACCTCTTTGTCGCCTTGAAGGGAATCCAAGTTTAAATCGTGCAAAATCACGCGGCTTCCCAAAGCGGTCGCTGCAAGAAAAAACGCTGCCTGGGAATAATCGGCTTCAACCCGGTAATCCCTTGCTTGGTATGCTTGGTTTCCTTTAATCATAAATTCACGATAGTCATTGTTGATAATTTCAACGCCGAATTGTTCCATTACGCTTAGCGTCAAGTCGATATATCCCTTTGACTCCAGTTCCGTAGTAATGACAATTTTTGAATCTCCGTCCAAAAGCGGCAAGGTAAATAAAAGGCCGGAAATAAACTGGGAGCTGATATTCCCTTCCACTTCATATACACCGCTTTGTAATTTTCCGTCTACCGTCAAGTCCAGTGTACCTTTTTTGTATTCGTAATGAATTCCCTGTTCATCGAATATTTTGTAATATGTATCCAGCGGGCGTTCTCCCAATTTGCCGCGGCCGATGAAGCGGTATGCATT
Source organism: uncultured Bacillaceae bacterium (assembly GCA_937934645.1). Taxonomy (GTDB): domain Bacteria; phylum Bacillota; class Bacilli; order Bacillales; family Caldibacillaceae; genus CALGYZ01. The sequence continues at coordinate 28,282 of CALGYZ010000069.1, forward strand.
TCCAAATAAAGTCGAGACCGGAATAATAAATCTTAAGGTCGAACCGGATTCATTACAATCAATGGTATGTACTTCCTTCTGTCCGCTTGATTTCTCGGGCCTGGCATAAATACCGGTGATTTCCAGCTCATTTCCTTTTTTCAAAATTTCCGCACCTAATGTTTTCATGGCGCCGATCGTTGCGATGATATCATCCGAATAATCAACATTCGAAATCCTGCAGGTTCCCGCGCTTAAGGATGCACATATAATTGCCCGGTGGGCTATACTTTTGGACGGCGGTACAGTCACACTTCCCTGCAGTTTTTTTGGAAAAATTTTTATGCTTCCCATCTTTTTCTACTCCTTATCTTGAAAAAATTGAATGGATGTTTTATGGATATATGCTTGTCCGATTTCCTTCAATAAAATGACGTGCAGGACATTATTGATATTTTTCTTATCCAATTGAATCGTATCCAGTACCGGTGTGAAATCATTTGTATCCAGTTCAAACGGCAACTGATATTTCGTGACCATCTCTTTGATGAGCCGTGCAGTGCCTTTTGGCGTCAAACCTTTTTCTTCGGCGCGCTTTGTAATTTCATACATGCCAATCGCCACAGCTTCCCCGTGAGTATATTTTTTATATTCGTAATAGGCTTCAATGGCATGGCCGATCGTGTGACCGAAATTTAGCAACATGCGGTTCCCCTGATCTTTTTCATCTTCTTCGACAATTTGTCTTTTTATATCACAACAGTGGTAAATGATATCTTCTAAATCCGCCGTCATTTCATTCTTATTGTTATATTTGTCCAATTGTTCAAACAGTGACCGGTCTTTTATGCAACTGTATTTAATGACTTCTGCCATACCGTCATAGAAAAAGCGGTCAGGCAAGGAAAATAAAACATCCGGGTCAATGAGCACCAGCTTCGGATGATAGAAACTCCCGACTAAATTCTTCCCTCTTGGTAAATCGACTGCCACTTTACCTCCGACACTGCTGTCCACCTGTGCCAGAAGAGATGTCGGAATTTGCACGTATGGAACCCCGCGTAAAAAAGTTGATGCGGCAAAACCGGCCAAATCTCCGATCACTCCGCCGCCCAGGGCGATGATTAAGTCGCTTCTCGTTAATTTAAAATCGAGAAAACGGTCAAAAATTTCCGGCAATATATGGAAAGCCTTTGTTTGTTCACCGGGCGGAAGGGTCATAGAATCCGTTTCATATCCTTCCCGCTGTAAGCTGTTTAATACTTCGTCCAAATAAAGGTTCCCCACATTTTCATCGGTAATGACAAAAACTTTTTTACCTTTATATATGCGTTGCACTTCCTGGCCGGTCCGTTTTAAAATTCCTCTTTCAATTAAAATCGGGTAACTCCGTTTTTGTAAATCGACAACCAGCTTTTTCATTTTTGCACCTTCTTTTTATAAGATCGCGAATATTGTATATATTTTACGGTTTATTACCGGAAAATGACAATTTTTTGATTCACGAAAAAATAGAACTCCCCCTGGTGAGTTCTATTTTTCCAGCCTGAAACTATGGTCGTTATGGAAGAACTCGTTAAGATGAACATCCGTCCGGGGATTAAAGGTTGTGAAATTATTTGCATGGCAAAAAGCCGGCGCTAAAATAAAAGCCCCAGTGAAAATAAAAATATTTCAATAGTTGCGGAATAATTGTTGACTTGTTCATAGGAAATCCCCGTTTCTATTTTTCTAAAGATTATAATTTTATAAACATTTTTGTTTTTCATTATAGCAAAATATAAAGGAAAGTCAATGAAGATTTTCATCTCCGGCAGATAGTGATATAAAATATTATTCTGTTTTACTAATCAAAAAAACCACCTGTTTCAGGTGGCAGGTGAATCGTTTTTATTGTTGTTCCCGTTCTTCTTTTGTTGGTCCCATTACCCCAGGTACTTTCAAACCGGCTTGGCGCAGCAAGACGGTCATTTGACCGCGGTGATGGATTTCATGCTCGATGACTATCCGCAATAAGGCGCCCACCGGCATGGATCCGCGGAATTCTACTGTGTCTTGCAACTTATCATCTGTTATGGTTTTCTTTACTTTTTCTGCAAATTGTCCGGCAACATTACGGTAAGCATCCGCAATCTCGGAAGCTTTTTTTGGAACAATGTTACGGTCGCCCGGTGCCGATACGTCAAACCCGAGAATTTTCGCAAAAAACGGAATGCTGTAAACTAAATGCCAGCCAAGCCAACCGAGTGTACTATGTCCCTCAACAATGGCCTGATCTAATTTTTCATCTGTTACCGCATTTAATACTTCCAGGGTACCGGCATTTACACGGGACCAATCATTCAGAAAGTCTTCTGTTTTTCTGTACATGTGCAACCCTCCTTGGATATCTTCTTTATATAACAAATATAGTATAAACAAAATTTTCCTTCTACTCAAAAATTTTGGATGACGGAACATAGACCCTAACTTCTTTTTGTTCAATTACTCTTGTTTACATAATAATACGGTAAAAAATTAATATTTTTCCTCCCTTCTTCTCCAAAAATCAATCATATTCGTATAAAATTATTTATAATAAATCCGGAGATCTATTTTTCGGACAATGATAAAATACAGGAGTGAGACAATGGAAAAACTTAGAGAAACCCTCGAAGCGATTGAACCGGCGGATCAGCATGCCATGGAAGAAGCGCAAAACTACATCGATCAACTGGCAAAACCGATCGGCAGTCTCGGGAAGATGGAAGATATTGCCGTGAAATATGCCAGTATTACAGGAAAAATAAAAAATCAAGTACATAAAAAAGTGGTCATCGTAATGGCCGCGGACAACGGGGTTGTGGAAGAAGGCGTCAGTTCTGCCCCGCAAATTATTACGACCATACAGACCAATGCCATTGCCGGCATGAATAGCGGTGTGGGCGTGTTTGCCCGGTATGCCGGTGCTGATTTGGAAGTTGTGGATATCGGCTGTAAAGAACCCATCCGGCATCCGGAGGTAAAAAACCGGAAAATCATGCCGGGAACGAATAATATTAAAAAAGGTCCGGCAATGACAAGAGAACAGGCGATCCGGGCGATTGAAACCGGTATTGAAATTACGGAAGATTTAATCAACCGGGACTATGACTTGTTCGGAACGGGAGAAATGGGGATCGGAAATACGACAACAAGCAGTGCAGTACTGTCGGCCCTGCTCCGTCTGCCGGCAGAGGAAACGACAGGATTAGGAGGCGGGATTACAAAGGAACAGTATAATAAGAAAATCGGCGTGATTCAAAAAGCGATCGAAGTTAACCGGCCGGATTCAGAGGATGTTATCGATTGTATTGCCAAGGTCTGCGGATTGGATATTGCCGGTCTAACCGGTGTCTTTTTGGCCTGTGCCCGTCATAAAAAACCGGTAGTCATCGACGGGGTCATTTCCGGAACCGCTGCGTTATGCGCTTATATATTGAAAAAAGAAACAAGGGATTATATGTTTCCGTCCCATAAATCCGATGAAAAAGGATACGAAGCTATTTGCCAAGCGTTAAACATGGAGCCGTTCCTTCATTTAAATATGCGCCTGGGTGAAGGAAGCGGCTGTCCCCTGGCTTTTACAATGATCGAAGCCGCATTGATGATGGTGCGGGAAATGGATACATTTGAACAAGCGGGGATTCACAAAAACGATGCTGACCGGCTCGTGGATATCCGGAGCGGAGAAAAAAGCTTGTAATCGTTCGCCGGATCTCCAGATATACCGGTCACCGTTATGTTTTCTTCTTTTCTTTTGTTATAGTAGTATTTGTAATGAAAAAAGACAGAAAGGAAAAAACAAACCATGAAATGCTTTTCCATTGACTTAGACGGTACATTTCTAAATTCGGACGGGAAAATTCCGGAAGAAAATCTTGCTGCACTGAAATATTTGCAGGATAAAGGCCATAAAGTACTCATTAACACCGGACGTGCCATTGAGGACGTCATCAGCATGGTGCCGCTCAAACAAACAAAAGTTCCAATTATCAGCATAAACGGTACGGTCCTGTATTCAGAAAACCGGAATCTAATCTATGAAACTTCCATTCCGGTTTCCACCTACAAACAATTGCTTTCCCTGCTGAAACCCTTTGATCTCCGGATCATGATTTATACAAATCAAGGCGGCTTTCCGTGCAGAAACCCTGAACTCAAAGGAAAAAGCGAAGATGAAATTGAAGCCATCTTCAACCAATACGATTATGATCAATTATTAAAAAAAGAGGATATAAAAATTTATAAAGTGATGGCCGTGGCAAGACCCGGTGAACTTCATAAAATTGAAGAAGTAAAAGATGCCTGTAAATCTATCCCGGACATTAATCAAGCCTCATCCCATGAAAACAATATCGAGTTCACTTCCGCTGAAGCGGATAAAGGGAATGCAATTCTCCGTTATCAGCAGCTGATTGGTGTCCGTTTTGACGAAATTTTCGCTTTCGGTGACGGCGGTAACGATCTTTCCCAGTTCCGGGTTGCAACGACTTCCGTTGCTATGGAAAATGCTCCGTCTTATGTTCGGGAACGGGCAGATCTCATTACAAAATCGAACGACGAAAACGGGTTCAGCTACGCCATTCATGAATTGCTGAAAATATAAAATAAAAACGGAGCCGGGAAAACGGCTCCGTTTTTATTTCGCTTGTTTCCCCGAAACAAAAAAGACTGACCAAAAAACGGTCAGTCTTATTATTGAATGATTCTTCTTACATGGCCTTTAAATGTGCTCTTCCAGTAACTGCTGTTCATGCTGGCAATTGCCACTCCGGTTGAGCTTTGCGAACCGATGAAACGTCCGCCTCCCAAATAAATGCCAACATGTCCGTTCTTTTTATACGTATCGAAGAACACAAGATCTCCCGGACGCATTTCGCTCGGTGAAACCCTGGTTCCTTGCGTGCTCAGTTCAGAGGTGGATCTTCCTACGGAAATGCCAGCTTGTCTAAAGGCCCATTGTACAAAACCGGAGCAGTCGAAACGGCCGTTCGCTGGATCCTGTGCACCAAAAACATAGGTAGAATTGCCAATAAAGCGGTTACCGACAGTGGTTACGATGCTGACTGCATTTCCTCCTTTTACCGGTGCAGAATTATAAGATGATTTGGATTTTTTCTGCTTGGCTTTTGTTCCACTGTTTACAGATCTTTCGTTTGAACCAGATTGTACGTTTTGCCGGTTATTTACTGTATGATTATTGGCAATTGTTTCGTTTGTGGAAATAGTACTATCGTTCCTTGACTGATTGAGATTTTCACTTTGTGTAGCTGTATTTTCCCTTTCAACAACAATTGGTGATTGTTCGAGAGCCAGTTTTTCTCTCAATAATTGTTGTTCCTCTTCTGAAAGTTGTGCAATTAACTTTTCGGCATGTTCTTTTTGTTCTTTAATTTGAGCCTGCATGCCGTCCAGTTCAACTTTCATCTCTTTCAATTTACTTAATTCTTCTTTTGTAGCCTTTTCTGTTTTTTCAACTTGTTGCTGATCTTTTTTCTGTTCTTCAATTAATTCCTGATCTGCTGTCGTTAATGTAGCGATGGCGTCAATACGGCTGATGAAATCTTCAAAGCTTTTTGCGCCGAGAAGAACATCGATGTAATTGATTTTACCGCCGCTGGCCTGCATTAAGCGGAGACGGTTTTTAATTTGTTCTTCTCTTTTCTCCATTTTTTCCTGGAGTTCTTTTTTCTTCTCTTTTAATTCTTTAATCTTTTTATTTTTTTCTTTTATCTGTTTTTCCGTACCGGCAATAACTTTCTCGTTTTCTTTTATGGCGTTATGTAATCTTTCAATTTCTTTTTTTACTTTCTCTTGCTCTTTTTTGTTTTCTACGATTTTGCTTTCAATCGCTGAGGGTGTATCTGCATACGCAGGAACACTGGAGAAAACCCCCATTCCAAGTACAAAAGATGCACTCAGAACTTTTAACGGCTTCTTCACTTCCAATTCACACCTTTATTTATTGTCGATTTCTGACTCCTATTGTATAGGAACCGGTTTTCAGTCCATTTACTAGAATATTACATTTATATTACAAATGTTGTATCTATTATAAAATAATATCTTTTTTGATCTTTAACGAAATTGACGTAATTTTATATTCTATTATTTTCTGCAATAAAAACCCGGTTTTCACCGGGTTTTTTCAATTATTTATTAAAAAATATCCACATTATTTCATAAAAAATTCTTCATATAATGCCTGAACAGCTTTCTTCTCATCGGATTCTTTAATTCCGAACATCATGCTTACTTCCGATGATCCCTGGTTGATCATCAAAATATTGATTCCTTTGTTAGCAAGGGCTGTTGCTGCACGGGACATCGTACCGACAGTCTGGCGCATTCCGACACCGACGATCATGATGAGTGCTATATTCCGTTCAATGAATACTTCATCCGGATACAGCTCGGATTTAATCCGTTCGATTACCATTTTTTCCGTATACTCATCCATCTGATCCTGCCGCAAAATGACGGAAATATCATCGATTCCCGACGGAGTATGTTCATAAGACAAGTTGAAATCTTCTAAAATTTGTAACAATCTGCGGCCGAATCCGACTTCCCTGTTCATTAAATATTTGTTTACATAAATGTTGCAGAAGCCTTGATCACTGGCAATTCCGACAACCGGGCCGTTATTTTTTTCCCGCTGATGGACGATTTTTGTTCCCGGATGGTCCGGATTGTTCGTGTTCTTAATATTAACGGCAATTCCTGCACGGATGGCCGGAATCAGGGCCTCATCATGGAATACTCCGAATCCGCCGTAGGACAATTCCCGCATTTCTTTATAGGTTAATTCCTTGATTTCCTTCGGCTCAGGTACAAAATTCGGGTTAACGGAATATACGCCGTTTACATCGGTAAAGTTTTCATAAAGTTCGGCCTTGATCCCGCTGGCCAGGATCGAACCGGTTATATCTGAACCGCCCCGGGAGAATGTAACAACTTTTCCCTCTTTTGAATAACCGAAAAATCCGGGAAAAATTAACACACCGGAACGGTCACGCAGTTTTTTTAAATGATCATAGGACTCCGGCAGTACTTGGGCATTTCCTGGTTCATCCGTAACGTATAATCCTGCCTCTTTCGGATTTACGTAATGGGCTTCCACACCCCGGGATGAAAAATATTCGGCTATTAACTTGGCGTTATTATCTTCCCCGCTCGCTTTTACCGCGTCCATGAACCGTGCCGGATCTGACTTATCTCCGTGCAATATTTCTTGTAAATCTGCCGCAATCCGATCCACAATGCCGTTGGATAAGTTCAATTCATCGGCGATTGCTTTGTACCGGTCAACGACGGCCTGAAATGCTTCTTCTTTTCCGGCACTGTTATTTATATATTTTTCACCGCAGGAAATTAAAAGGTCGGTAACCTTTATGTCATCCTTATATCTTTTCCCCGGTGCGGATGCGACGACAACTTTGCGTTTCGGATCGCTTGTTACGATTTCAAAAACTTTCTTAATTTGTTCACCTGATGCCACAGATGAACCGCCAAATTTTACAACCTTCATTCATACATCCCCCACTGACTTCTGTTGCAAATTTTTGCTATAAACTTAATAATCTCAGAAAATGTGTTACAAATCAATCACTTTTTTAAGAGATTGTATACTTTTTTAAAAATAATGTCAATTCAAATTAGTTTTTTGAAAAATAATATATTTATATAAAAATAGATATGCCGGATGTATCCGGTTCCTTTTATTAATATAGATTCGAAATTACATTTTACCACAATTTTTAATTTTTAAAAAAATGATTTTTAATACTTTTCAGATTTTGTGTGGGAATATTGTCATATCACTTTTCCGTAAGAATGAGACAATTCTATTAACTGCTTATCTATTAAAATGGTCAGTCTGTGTGGGGTGGATATGGAGGTAAGGATCTGATGAGCCGGAAGTTTCCGGAAACCCGGAAGATTCTTTTGGTAATCATCCGCAAAATGTTACCGTTGAAAAATTTGGCCCGGTACCAGCGGATATACTTCATTAATTGTACAGACTTACGAAAGTCTGTATGTGTATGTGACGGTTTTCCGGCAGACTGCCCATGCGGTGAATAACTGGACCGGGATTAGGTCAATTGTGCCTGTGATATATGCTCAAACAACGGTACCCCCTTAAAGGTGAACAGAAGTTTCCTGTCCATCTTATAGGGGGTATTTTTCCATTAACATCAACATTTTTAAAAGGATACAAATTAATCGGCAAAAAGCCGTTTCTTTTTCCAGCCGCCCCATTTAAAATATGCAAAGGCAAAAAAGCTGCTGATGACAAAGCTGATTCCGATTCCAACGGCAATTCCGTTTTCCCCTATCATTCCGGAACAAATATTGGTGAGCGGATAGCGTAACAGCCAAAATGAAAGCGTGTTTAGGACGAGCACTTGATACATCGCCCCGGATGCACGGACAATTCCATTTAAAATAAAGTTAATGCCAAGAAACGGATAAAAGAAAGCTGTAATTTTTAAAAAGCTGGTCCCGAACAAGAGCGCATCCTTTTCCTGAATAAACAACATTGTTAAGAATTCTGCCAGAAGAAAAACGATGCTTGCGATCACGAACATGATTGTCAGGTTAAACATCAGCCCGTATTTGGCAATATCCCGGACACGGTCCCATTTGTTAGCCCCGATATTTTGCCCGGCCATACTGTTGACCGCTGTTCCGAGAGCCATGGCAGGGATCGTAATTAAACTGTCAATTCTCTGGGACGCTCCAAAGCCGGCAACCACCGCTGCATCAAAGGAGTTGACCACCGATAACACCGCGGCAATTCCCGCATGGATGACGAGCATTTGCAGACCTGCGGGAATACCTAATTTCAAAATTAACCAGATTTCTTCTTTTTTCGGAATTTTCGGCAGGGTAAAAGGTGCCAGTTTATGATACAGGGTATAGATTAATGCCAATAGAAAAGCAGCGCCTTGGGCTATGATTGTTGCATAAGCGGCACCGTGAATTCCCCATTGAAACCCGGCGATAAATAACGGATCAAGAACCGCATTCAAAATTACGGCAATAAAGACAAATTTTAACGGGGTTTTGCTGTCGCCCAATGAACGTAAGACGGTGCTGATAAAATTGTATCCCATGATAAACAGAATACCGAAAAAGTTAATTTGCAAATAGGCCGTTGCGTCCTGTAACAAGTCTTGCGGCGTATTCATGAAAAGCAAAATTTTTTCGGCAACAAAATACCCGGCGACACCGGCTGCGATGGACATCGTTGATAACAGCACTACGAAGGCGTTTAGGTAATTTTTCAATCCCTGCTTGTCTTTTTTTCCTTTTTGCTGGGATAAAATGGTCAATGTTGCATGGTTAATTCCAATGATGAATGCCAATACGGTAACGACGACGGTCGATGCCACCGTGACGGCTCCGAGAGCATCGGCCCCGAGTAAGTTTCCGATCCATAAGCTGTCAATAAATTGATAGGATACTTGAAGCAAGTTCGTTAACATGATCGGAACGGAAAATACGACAAGTTGTTTCGTAATATTCCCCTGAGTAAAATCATGTTGCAACCAAAAACCCCTCCCTTTGCCTCCGGACAATATTGTCTGTTTTATCTTCTCATATCATCCGGCTTTTGCAAAAGATTTTGATTCCCGCATTCGTTTGAGAAGTTTTCATAATAAAAAAGCTGCCGTGCGGCAGCTTTTTAATGTTACGTATGGTTTGACCCAAACTTCTTTATTTTTTATAACCGGTAAAAATATCTTTAACCGCGCGAACGACAATCCCGCTATCTTCTTTTTCAATTCCTTCCATTGTCATAGCGATGAGCAAATCTTTGTCATCCGTGGTGTAGGCCACAAACCAGCCGTTTTCTTTTGCCCGTTTTCCCTGAGCCGTTTTCCCCGCTTCCGCAGTACCGGTTTTTCCAGATAAAGGCAAGCCTTTCATATTAGCTAGATGGCCGGTTCCGTCTTGATCCCGGACGACGTGTCGTAAGTATTGATCAATGATGTCCGCATGTTTTTCGGAAATAACTTTTTCTTTCCATACCCGGGATTTTTCCTCACTTTTTAACAAAACGGGTTGGATCATATCACCCTTATTTATAAATGCGGTATATCCGCTGGCCAAATGAACAATATTAGTTTGCACTTCCCCTTGACCGTATGCAGAGTCGGCCAGTAAAATTTCATCGGACAATTTTCCGTCATTGGAAATTTGCGAAGGCTTGAGCGGATATGCAAATGGAATTTTTTCCTGAAAACCGAATTCTTTCAAACCGGTGATAAACTGTTTCTCTCCCAGATCCAATGCGGCCATGGCAAAATAAATATTATCGGAATAAACTAAAGCATCCTTTAAATTTACCGGTTTACCGGGATCTTTTACCCGCACGACATGATATCCGCCCCAGGAATCATCTTTTTGCCATTTTTTCGTCTTTATGTCCATTGTTTTCTCCGGAGTTATCACCCCGTTTTTCAAAGCAACCGCAGCGGTAAAAGGCTTCATGACAGAGCCCGGTGTATGGGGATATAAAAACCTGTTCAATAAAGGCTTTTCTGGATCTTCTTCAAGCGCCTTTTTCTTTTCGACAGGTAAGAACATATAAAGGTTCGGATCAAAGGACGGGCTGCTTACCAGGGCCAGTACTTCCCCGGTTTTCGGATTTAATGCGGCGCCGGTGCCCGGTGTACCGTTAAATGTTTTTGACATGAGTTTTTGCAATTCACTGTCAATGGTAAGTTCAATACTTTCCCCGTTTTCGACCGGTCTTTCTGCTATGACAGATGTAGTCCCGTCCTCTTTTTCTATATAAATGACGGCGCCGTTTTCTCCTTTTAATTTTTCTTCAAATAATTGCTCAAGTCCTCTTTTTCCGATCACATCACCGGGCGTGTAATTTTTATTTTTTTCAAGATCATCCGCCGTTACTTCACCGACATAGCCGATTAAATGGGCGGCTGCTTCTCCCAGCGGATAAACACGCGCCGTTGTTTTTCGCACCTGTACTCCAGGGATGCTTTGTAGTTTTTCAACTTTGTTCTGTTCTGTATCCGGTAATTTTCCGACCGGTACAAAATAATCCGGCTGAACCCAGTCTACATTGAGCGCTTCATCAATTTTCCCCTTTGGTATACCGGTGATGCGGACCAATTCCTTTTTTACCTGATTCTCCTGTCCTTCAATCTGACGGGGAATAATGCCAATTTCGTAAACATCCCCGTTAACAGCGAGACCTTGACCATTCCGGTCCAATATTTCCCCGCGGCTTGCCGGTGTCATTTCTAATTTGACACGATCCCCAGACTCCATGCCCGGAAAAATAAAACCGGGATGCCAATCCACAAGCCATCCGGTTTCATCATTTTTCTCCGTTTTTACCAGTTTCGCCTTCTCTTCAAAAGTTATGGGTCCGGCAATCGTATTCATGGATATTTGAAACGGGATGGTTACCGTTTTTGCCCCTTTCTCCGGCTTTTCAAATTCTTGATCTACTGTGATTTTTACATCCTGCACGTGTAAATCGGTATAAATTTTCTCATACCGTCCCGTAAATTCTTTTTCCTCAGCCAGCTCTTTTGCTTCACCGGTATGCATTTGCCACATGGCGGAAAATTCCTGCTTTTCCCAGTGCCGGGCATATTGTTCAAAAACCTCTTCCGGCCCGTTTCCTTTGTTACAGCCGGTAAGAAGGATGCTGATAAATGATAGGATAATAAATATGTATCTTTTCGATTTCAAATTCTATTCCTTCCTTTCATAAGTATTTGTGGCCGGACACACAAATCCATTTTGTGAAATAGTAAACTATATAATTATTTTATCTGAACTAAGACAGATTTTCAGGTGAAAATTTTCATTGTTCTGGTAATCTTTGCAGATCAATCAAGCTACGGTCATCCGGTTGCATTATTTTTGAACAAAGGAATGATGGAATACGGTCAAAATGTTACCGAGAAGTGATTTGCTTGGTATTCGGGCAGAGCAGGACTATGCGAATAAAAAATGTTTTGTTGTACAGAAAATCACGGAAAAGGCGAAACAAGCGGATGTAATAAGGGAAAGGGATTGATTCATTAATCATCCTCCATGAGTTGTGAGTATTTAGAACGGTTTAAAAATAGCCGGCTGAACTTTTGGGAAACATGAACGCTTTGTTAATATAATGCCAATCTTTTTGTTCATAAAAAGAACTGCCTGTGGACGGTGGTCCCCAAAAGTTAGATTTTTTACCTCACTTTGGGTGAATGCCGTCCCGGCAGCTCTTTACGAAATCCGGGATCGTTTGTTTCTTCTTCCCGGAGTCAGTTTTCTTTCCAGCCACCCCATGAATACATCGGCCAAAATGGCCATAATGGCGGTCGGGATGGCACCGGCCAATATAATCGCTGTTCCGTCCGACGTATTCGTTCCTCGGAGAATAATATCCCCAAGTCCCCCGGCACCGATGAACGTACCGATCGTTGCAATACCGATGGTGATCACAAGCGCTGTGCGCAATCCGGCCATAATAACCGACAAGGATAAAGGCAATTCAACCATACGGAGAATTTGCATCCGGGTCATGCCCATTCCCCTGCCAGCTTCCAGTATCGCCGGATCCACATTGCGGATGCCGGTGTATGTGTTTTTAATAATCGGCAATAAAGAATAAAGGAAAAGAGCAAACACAACGGTATTCGGTCCCAGTCCCATTACGAGCATTAATACAGCAAGCATCGCCAGTGCCGGGATCGTTTGTATGACGTTTGCCAATGAAATAACCCATGGGCTTAATTTATGGCGATGGGCAATATATATTCCGATTGGAATTCCGACAATGGCACCGAACAAAACCCCGTAAGCCGACATCAAAAACTGCCGGACAAATTGCTCCCAAACATACCAGGCATTGTTCACATAATAGTAAATTAACTCTTGTGTCAGTTCCATTATTCCTCATCCTCAAAATAATGATTTTCTTCTAAAAATTCTCTGGCCACCACTGCCGGCTCCCGCATTTTTCCGTCTGCTTCATAATTCATTTTCTGCATTTTTTCCGTGTTGATCGTCCCCGAAAGCTTCTGTAAAATCTTTTTCAGTTCCGGATGTTGCCGCAATACTTCGTTCCGGGCAACGGGTGAGCAATCATACGGCGGAAAGAATTTTTTATCATCTTCCAATATTGTTAAATCAAACGCCGCAATCCGCCCGTCACTGGAATAAGCGAGTACTACATCCATCTCATTATTTTTTAACGCCTGGTACACCAAACCGATTTGCATCGGATAAATTTTCGGAAAGTCGAAACCGTATGTTTTTATAAATCCCTGATAACCGTCCCCTTCCCGGTGAATCCATGAGTTGTCCACACCGAAACGGAGCTCGCTGGCATAAGATTCAAGATCGGAAACTTTTTCCAAATCATATTTTTTTGCCAACTCTTTGGAAACCGTGAAAGCGTATGTGTTATCAAAGCCGTAAGAATCAAACCATGTCTGATCCCACCGTTTGGCGAATTCCCTCTGGACAATCTCCATCGCCAGTTCCGGATCCTTCACCGGTTCCATACCGAGTGCACCGGCAAGGTCGGTTCCCGTATAACGGGTTGACGTAATATCCAACTGTTTATCAAGCATGGCTTGATGCTGGACAATGGAAGAACCCAGATTACCAACGATGACGACTTCCAGATCCGTATAATGTTCAATCATTTGTTTCACAATCTGGCCCATGATTTGGGATTCCGTCGTATTGATGGTTCCGATCCGGATCGTGTTTTCAGGTGTTCCGCTCAACCCAGGAAGCGAACATGCATTCAGGATCATTAACAAAAACAGACAAAAAGGAAAAATGAATTTTTTTCGAAACAACAATGATCAATCCCCCTGTGAAACTGCTTTGGCTTTTTTCTTCCGGATCCCCTTTGGCGTTACCCAGGTTTCTAGCTTGCCCAGGAAAAAATCCGTACATAATGCCAAAATCGTTACTGGTATGGCTCCGGCCAGTATATATTCCGGTTTATATAAATTCATTCCGCTGAAAATATAATCTCCGAGTCCTCCGGCACCAATATAGGAAGCGAGGGTCGCCCAACCGATCAGGAAAACGGCGGCAAGCCGGATCCCCGACATAATGACGGGAATGGCCAGCGGAAACTCAATGATCCAGATCCGTTGCCATTCTGTCATGCCCATTCCTTTACCGGCTTCAATCAAATCTTTATTGACCAGCCGCAGTCCGACATACGTGTTGCGTAAAATCGGCATTAACGCGTAGAAAAACAATGCGACGATGGCGGGAATCATTCCGACTCCCAAGAGCGGGATAAATAATGCTAAAATCGCAAAGCTGGGTATTGTTTGGAAAATATTTAACAAGGCCATGACCACTTTCGCTGCCCGTGGCATTCTCGACAATAAAATTCCCAAGGGAACGGCAGTAACGATTCCGAGCAGGATGGCAATCAGTGAAATATAAATATGTTCCCACGTTTTCAAAAGAAGATCGGTATCGTTATCGGTTAAAAATTGCAGAAAACTGTCCATGCTTGTTCCTCCTAACTTATTGGGCAATATTGCCGTTTTCCCGGTCGCTCCAGATCGAATCATAAATCGCATCAACCAGGTTTGTCCGGGTGATAATCCCTTTCAGCCGGTTCTCGTCATCAACAACCGGAACATATTTTAATCCCCGTTTTAAAATCGTCTGGATGACATCCCTCACAAAGGTTCCGGTTTTAACCTTGTACATGTTTTCCACCAGTACATCGGAAACTTTGCCGGTCCATGGATGTTGTTGGTTAATGATTTCCAGATCAATATATCCTCTCAATTTCCCTTCCCGGTCAACAACGAGAAGCGAATCAACCCGTTGTTTTTTCATAATCCGGATAGCGTTGGATAATAAAATATTCGGCCTTACGGTAACCGGCGCCGGATTTATAATCTGGTCGACCGTTTGCACATGCGGCCGGATTTGGGACAGCCGTTCTTTGCCGATAAACTCTTCGACAAATTCTCCGGCCGGATTCCGCAATATTTCTTCCGGCGTATCGAATTGGACAATCCTGCCGTCTTTTAAAATCATAATCCGGTCGGCAAGTTTGAGGGCTTCATCCATATCATGAGTGACGAAAACAATCGTTTTATTTAATTTCCGCTGTAAATTTTTAATTTCCGCTTGCAATGAATCCCGCGTTATAGGATCAAGGGCGCTAAAGGGCTCGTCCATTAATATGAGCGGAGGATCCGCGGCAAGCGCGCGCAATACCCCGATCCGCTGTTGCTGGCCGCCGCTCAGTTCATCCGGATAGCGGTCCAAGTAATCGGGAGTCATATTCACAAGATCCAAAAGTTCACTTGCCCGTTTCCGCTGCTTTTCTTCCGGCCACTTCAAAAGACGCGGCACGAGAGAAATATTTTGTTCGATCGTCATATGCGGGAACAAACCGATTTGCTGGATGACGTAACCGATTTGCCGCCGCAAATCAACAGGATCCATTGTTGAAATGTCACGTCCGTTCAACAAAATTTTTCCTTCCGTCGGCTCAATCAGCCGGTTGATCATTTTCATCGTTGTCGTTTTCCCGCAGCCGCTTGGTCCGATTAAAACAATAAATTCTCCTTTCTCTATTTCAAAATTCAAATTATTCACTGCCCGCTTGTTTCCTTTATATACTTTGGAAACATTTTCAAACTTTAACAAAAAGAGCACCTCCAATATTTTGTTACCAGTCTATAATTTATATTGTAAAATATAATATATAAAGTTTAAAGTTTATAAACTTTATATATTATACAAATTATACAAATTTTACCTCATAGGGTGGAAAATTTTGGGAACTCTTTCTTATTTCATTTCGTTTTTCGCGGATATATGGTAAATTATTGTAGGAATTATGAAACATCAGTGCATACAGAGGTGACAAGATTGAATGAGGTAGTAAAGCAAAAAGTACAACACATTGAAGAACGGTTAATTGATGAAATGGCAGAAACCGTACGTTTATTCGGCATTCCGGCAACGGTCGGAAGAGTACTGCGGATTATATATATGAACCGTGCTCCGATGACGCTTGATGAATTATCCGAGGCCACCGGCATGAGCAAAACACGGATGAGCCAGGTTGTCCGGGAGATGACGGAGTTGAACATCGCTTACAAAGTGTATGAAAGGGGCGTCCGGAAAGATATTTACAATGTCGATCAAGATTATTATCAAACGTTTATTTCCCTTTTTTCATCCAGCTGGCAAAACCGGATTAAACAAAACCGGCGCTCCGGAAAAATTTTCCAACAAGAATTAAAGTCTGTGCTGGACAATGGACAACTGGATGAGGAAACAGCAAATAAAGTGAAAGACCTGTTGCAGGAAATTGAAAAGTGGTTGGAATATCATGACTGGTTGGACCGTTTTATTGATTTTCTTGACAGCGGGGATATTTTTAAATATGTTCCGAAAAAATAATCATAACTCTACTGGAAAAAGAAACCCGGCATTTTCGGCTCTTTTTCATTTTTCCCCGGTGCTCCATCTGTGGTTAATGAAACCTGTGTCAGGGAATATTGAACGTTATGTAACAGTTTCCGTTCCGTCCGGTAAACATGGAACAAGTATGTTACAATGATTGATGAAACGGTTTTCAATTTTTTACTGATTGGAATATTGCGTACAAAGAAATCGGCCGGGTGATTCATTATGCTCATTATTCTTTCCATGCTTCTCATTCTTCTTGGACTTTATATGTATATCCGGGGATTAAAGAAGAAATCGCAATTGCTTATTTTTTTAAGCATTCTGGCGATTTTGGCCCCCCTGCTGTTTTTAATCAGCGTGAATCTATGGATCATTTTTTTACCGCTTATTCCTTTTATCGCACTATTCATTTCCCATTTTGTCATGAAAAAAATTGATTCTGTATAGAAGATGATGCATTGCGTCTGTCATGGACATGAAAAAAGAACCGGATCTCATCATCCGGTTCTTTTTTATTAGCCGTCCTGTTTCCTCATTCAATGTCAATCTGTGCCCGCTGTAATTTCCCGCTGTAATCCACATAGACTGCCCGCCACTCGGTAAATACATCCAACGCCTGAACGCCGGAATCCCGGTGGCCGTTGCCGGTACCTTTCGTTCCCCCGAACGGTAGGTGAATTTCCGCTCCGGTTGTGCCGGCATTAATATAAACGATCCCTGTATCCAAATCCCGCTGTGCTTTGTATACCGTGTTGACATTTTGGGTAAAAATCGAGCTTGACAATCCATATTCCACAGCATTATTGATTTCCACGGCTTCTTCAAAACTTTTTACCGGTATCAATGTGACAACAGGACCGAAGATTTCTTCTTGGGCGATGCGCATATCACCTTTTACATCGGTAAATAATGTCGGCGCGAAAAAGTATCCTTTTCTGTATTCCCCCTCTTTCAATTCATATCCTCCGGCTAACAACTTTGCCCCTTCCTGTTTGCCGGTTTCTACATAATATTTAATTTTTTCCAATCCTTGCTTGTTAATAACCGGACCGATTTTGACCGATTCATCCAACCCGTTGCCGATTTTTAATGTTTTCATTTTTTCCAGAAGTAAATGTTCGAGTTCCTCTTTCACTGCTTCATGGACGATGACCCGGCTGCAGGCGGTACAACGCTGGCCGGTTGTGCCGAATGCGCTCCAAATGATCCCGTCAGAGGCTAATTCTAAATTAGCGTCGTCCATAACAATTACCGCATTTTTTCCGCCCATCTCCAGCGACACCTTTTTTAACTGCCGTCCGCATTCCGCGGCAATATATTTTCCGGTTTCATTGGAACCGGTGAAGGAGATCACCCGGATATCCGGATGATGCACCATTGCTTTACCGACGACCGGTCCTGGTCCGTAGACAACATTCAAGATTCCTTCCGGCAGTCCGGCTTCTGTTAAAATTTTCGCCAGTTCATAAGCCATGACCGGCGTTTCCGTTGCCGGTTTCCAAACAACTGCATTTCCCGCAACAATGGCCGGAAATGATTTCCATGCAGCAATCGCAATCGGAAAATTCCAAGGTGTAATAATTCCGGCAATACCGACTGGAACCCGCACGCTCATCGCGAATTTATCTCTTAATTCCGCCGGTGTCGTCTGGCCAAACAGCCGCCTGCCCTCCCCTGCCATATAAAAAGCCATATCAATGGCTTCCTGGACTTCGCCGCGGGCTTCTTCCAATATTTTTCCATTTTCCATTGTTAACAGACGGGCAAGCTCTTCCCTGCGTTTCTTTAATATGTTTCCGGCGCGGTACAGTACTTCCGCGCGTTGCGGTGCAGGGACAAGCGCCCATTCTTTTTGCGCCCGTTTGGCTGCATCCACCGCCTGGTCCACTTGTTTTTCTCTGCAGATCGACACCCGAACGATTTCTTCCCCTGTCGCCGGATTGATCACCGGACGAGTTTCTCTCGTGACCACCCATTCACCGTTAATAAAGTTGGGAAGCGCTTTTAAACGGAATGGTGACATACGCAGTCCCCCTTAATCATTTACTTTTTTCCGTAAAGAAGTGATTGTGTCGGTAACAGAGATATGCTCCTGATCGGCCGGCACTTCGATTACTGCCGGTTTATTGCCAGCAATGGCATGGGTCAATGCATTCCGGAACTCATCAGCGGTTCCGGCCTGGTATGCCTTGGCGCCCATATGAATAGCCATATCTTTAAATGAGACAAATCCGAGACCGGTTCCGATGACCCGGTTGGGATAATGCTTTTCCTGGTGCATGCGGATCGTGCCGTACATTTGATTGTTGAACACAATGGCCGTAACAGGAATGTTGTAACGGACTGCGGTTTCCATTTCTTGTGCCGTCATCATAAACCCGCCGTCACCAGACAGAGAGACAACTGTTTTGTTCGGAAGAGCAAGCTTGGCGCCAATCGCTGCCGGAAGCCCGTAACCCATGGCGCCGGATGCCGGTCCGATATAGGAGTGCTTTTCTTCAAAAACATAGTAACGGTGCAGCCAGCCGGAAAAATTTCCGGCATCGCTGGTAATTAACGAATAATCCGGCAAGTATTCTTTTAAAATCGCAATGGCTTTTTTGTAAATGGGATCTTTTTCGGTAATCTTCAGGTGGACCGATTTTTCAAACCGGCTTCTCAGCTTTTTCACCCATGATTTCCAGCGGATTTTCAGATTGATATTTATGATGAGTTGCAATGCTTCATTTAAATCACTGACCACTCCGACATCCGGCGGAAATACACGCCCGATGGTCTCATAATCTATGTCAATATGAATCAGTTTTTTGTTCAAATCGAGGATGGAGTAATTTTGAGTCGTGATCTCCGATAACTGTGTACCGAAGGCGAGAATGACGTCGGCTTCTTTTGCGTTGTTCACAATTTCATCCGGGGTACCGAGTCCGAGGTGTCCGGCATAAAGGGGATGCTGATTCGGGAAGACATCATGTCTGCGGAAGGCGGCCATGACAGGTAACCGGAATTTCTCCGCGAACTCCAAAAGAATATTTTCCGCCTTTGCGTATTTCACACCGGCGCCTGCTATGATCAACGGTCTTTTCGCATTGGATAAAATTTGTTCGATTCTTCTTACTTCACTCAATGAGGGCGCCGGCCGCGGAATGGTTGTTTTCGGTCCGAATTGCATGATGCACTCTTCATGAAGCACATCTTCCGGCAAAGAAACAACAACCGGTCCCGGTCTTCCTGACCGTGCGATCCGGAATGCCCTCGTCACAATTTCCGGAATCCGCTCCGCTTCTCGGATTTCCACTGTCCATTTGGTAACCGGCCGGAAGAACCGGTCAAAATCCACTTCCTGAAACGCTTCCCGTCCGCGGTGTTTCCGGCTCACCTGCCCGATAAAGACAACCATCGGCGTGGAATCGTAATAAGCCGTATGGACCCCGATCGAAACATTAGCCGCCCCAGGACCCCTTGTAGCAAAAACAACCCCCGGTTTTCCGGTGGCTTTCGCGTAAGCTTCGGCCATAAAAGCGGCGCCGCCTTCATGACGAGCGGAAATTAAATCAATAAACTGATCATCATACAGGGCGTCAAGAACCGGTAAAAAACTCTCGCCGGGAACACAGAATACTTTCCGGACTTCTTCCCGCCGGATACATTCGGTCATTGCTTTTGCTGCAGTCATTTTCAATTTTTTTACCATCATGCGATTCACCCCAATGGAATCTTTGTATTCCGGATTCCTTCAAGCAACACGTAGCATAATGTTTATCCATATTATTGAAATTCCTGTGCTTCTGCAATATCCGCGTTCCATCTAACGGAAAAAGGATCCTTTATGAAAAATATATATATTTATTTCCAAAAAGATGAATCAATTCCTTTGTTTTCCGGAGAAAGAAAATAATGAACCAAGCCAGAAATGATAGCGTTTCCGAACCAATATGTTTTTATAAAACATTTTATTTATAAAGTATTTATTTTTGACGGGAATAATGAAAAAAAGACAGGGAAGTGGTCCTCTCCCCTGTCTTTCGCATGATTCAAGGATATTCGACTAAATTTTTGACAATTTTCCGGATCCCGCCCCGCGGATCTTCAATATCCCCTTTATACCGGGGAATTAAATGGATATGGAAATGGGAAATGGTCTGTCCACCGTAATAACCAATATTCACACCGATATTGTAACCGTCGGGTTGATAGCGTACATCAAGAATCCTCTTCCCCTTCCGGAGCAATTCATGCATCGCCATGATCTGCTGATCGTCCGCATCAAAATAGGTTTCCACATGCTCTTTCGGAACGATGAGCAAATGGCCTTTCTGGACCGGATATTTGTCATAAAACGCAAGGGCCAGTTCATTCTCCAGCACGATATCCAAATTTTCCTGTTTACAAAATGGGCAGTTCAATTATTCATCACTTCTTTCGTTTTTTCACTAGATTTTTTCTAACAAAAAAATGATAGTGAAGGTTGTATTCACATATTTCTCTTGTCCAATGATACAAAATTTCTCTGTCTTCTTGTCGGACATCAATATTTATAGTAAATATTCCTTTTTTAAATGTAACTAATCCGTTTGACTGTTCACTCCATTTTGTCATTGGCATTTCGGCAATCAGGCGGCTCATTTTTTTCTCATCATATTCCCAAAGTTTTCTATTCGCTTTATCACTAAAATCTATTTTTTTCCGGTATTCTTTTTCCATTAAATAAGCATGAAAATGCGGTGCGACTTCAATGGGGGTAATCGGCTTGAACCAATCATTTATCCCCCTGTCCAGCATTATTTTGAGGACAATCATTTTATAACTTTTTTATTCATTTTTGAACGAGTGTCTTCTACTTCTTTCAGCCAGCTTTCATACCGGTGATACACTTCAACCTCTTTTTTACTTAATTCACCAGCCGCTTTTAAAAAACCGATATAACTACCAAACTTTTTTGCGTAAGTCCGAGAATCCGACCCACCTTTTAAATGCAATTCCAGATATGTAGGACGTCTTCCTAGCTTTTCTTTAAGTGAAAAATAATCATCAAACAGCTTTCTTTCAGCTGGAAA
>CALGYZ010000070.1 GCA_937934645.1 uncultured Bacillaceae bacterium
CTAAATTACTTCTAAAATTAACTTTATCTTACCCTTGACTTTTTATAGCTGGTCTCATAATTAAATTTCCCTTGATAGGCATGAATCTCATCTAAAAATTTCATCGGTGATTCCACTTTTGCCTTAGTTTTTGGTCTTCCAGCGATGCATGGAATGATTTCAAATCCCATGTCTTTAGAGAATTGAAAGAATCGAGAATTGACTTTTCCTTTTTGATGTTCTGTACGAGGTTCATCCATAATCGTTTTCATATTGTCTGTCAAAATCGTTTTCGGCACACCACCAAATGTTTCAAAACTTTCCGTAAGAAAAGAGAATAAGATACTTTGAGATTTCGATATTGATAAGTGAAATGTTCGAAACCTTGAATAAGAAAGTAAGAGTACACATACATTCACGTAAAGAATTTCTCCATCTTTCGTGAGGTATCGTATATTTTCTTTCCAATCCAATTGGGCTTGTTCAGCTGGAGCTGTTTCATAACGAATGACTTCGTTTGTCGATTTTTTTCGTTTTCCTGAATCAAAATAACTTTGGAATTCAGGTTTATTGGATATATATCTTCGAAAAGTGGATTGCCCACATTCTAAACCATGATTATCCTTCAAATATTGCCATAGCACACGTTTGTAATAAAATTTTTGAGGCGTCTCCTCAGATAAAAGGAATGAAATGACTTCATAATAATCATCAATTTTAGATGTTCTCTTCCGACTGCTTTTCGGTTTATACCCCTTTAGATATTTATCAATAGTCCGACGATCCACTCCCATATCCCGAGCCAATTTACTCTTATTAATTTTCATATTCAAACTCTCCATTAGTAATTGTAATTTAGGTAAATCTGTTAAACTTGTAATTTCAATCTCTGACTGTATATCAATTTCTAAATGCATAATATCCACCTCGAGAATATTATGCCGATTTTACTCGAAACTGTACATTCTTAAATGGTCAAGTCTGTACACTATTAAGTTAGCATTTATATTACATAGGAAGAATTAAGATAATTAGAAACAAAAATACATACTTTCCTCACAAATCACAGTAATTATCAACTATCTATTTTTGAAAATAGACATTATCAACATGCTTAGGAATAATATATTGCGAATTTCCCTCTATTATCCTTTGGCACGAGGAAAGGATTAACAAAGAAATCTGAGGTTTGGTCATCTGAATACCAAACAATTTATTACAGTTTAGTACATAAAATATTCCAATTTGTTATTTGTTGACAAAAATTTTAAATATTTGGTATTATATAAATCGATAATATTGCCCTGTTTTTTAAATTTAAATAAAGGGGGGAGATTTTCTAATATTTTTCAGTAACTCCAAGATTATTAAGTCTAATATTAGAAGGTATTGGAGGAAATGATTAAAAACATTAAGTATCTATTATTCCTCTTGCTAGTACTTTTTATTATCATACTGACTATTAGTGTAGTTAGAAATAACAGCATAGACATTGTTGGCAATGAGGTAAAAACTATTAAAAAACAGAAGATTGACAATTGGGCTATTAATCTTGTTGGATCGAATCCAACGATGGATACTGATCCTATAAAAATTGCAATCTTAGATAGTGGTATCAATAAGACGCACAAAGAATTTGAAGGCTTATCTTTCAAAGAATATAACTCAATTACTCCTGGCGAGAAAATTAAAGATGAATTCGGGCATGGTACTGCAGTAGCTGGAATTATTGCTGCGAAAGGAATTGAGACCACCGGTATTCTAAAGAACGTTATACTTTACGACGTAAAGGTACTTGATGAAAAAGGACGAGGGAAAATTGAAGATGTGATTGAAGGTATTGAATGGAGTATAGCACAAGAAGTTGACATTATTAATATTAGTTTCGGTTTTTCAAGCGACAAAGTGGAACTTAAATCCGCCATAGATAAAGCTATTGAACAGGGAATTATCATCACTGCGGCTGCAGGAAATACTCTTGGTCTAACGATAGATTATCCAGCTCAATATAATAATGTTCTATCCATCTCTTCTTTTGATGAAGAATTTAAACTTGATCCTTTTTCCGGTATAGGGAAAGTTGATTATTCTGCTCCAGGTGTTGAGATTGTATCTACAGATAACAAAGGTGAATACTCAACATTTTCAGGAACATCATTTGCTACGGCTTACGCAACTGGTGTCATTGCTTCAATTTTGAATGAAAGCGATTCAAATTATAATGCTAATACCATTAGAGAAAAACTCTCCCATTATGTTGTGAAACTAGGGGAAAAAGAACACTTTGGAGAAGGCTTTCTAACATTACAAAAAGAAAGGGTAGAGGAGATTTTAAATGAAAAAGAACTTGATTAAACTATTAGTTGCTACACTTTTGTTCAGTAGTATTGCTGGATTTGCTCCATCTGCATTTGCAGAAGAAACAGAAGTTCCCTCGAATCTAGAGAAAGTTTTAGAAAATGTAGAACAAATTGATGTGAATTTTAATGAAAAAGTTGAGGAAGTTTCAAGTACTGATGATACAACAGTATATGAAGTAACCGCAAATGAATTAGGACTTAACAATGACTCATTTGAAATGGTAGTTGAAGAATCCTCTAAACAAGAGATAACTGTAAACTCTGAGTTAGAAACAGGAGATTTGTCATTTGAATCCGAACTTTACATTAATATTGATACCGGTGAAATGTATGTTACCGAAGAACAAATATCCGAAACTGGAGAAGTGACAAAAACAACATACGACATGTTTTTCACAGAAATCGAAGGTGAAGATTTCATAGCATACTTAATTGATAGAAACTCTGGTGAGCTTTTTGAAATCAATACTATTGATGCCCAGGCTTCAGCTATTCCAGTTCTTGGTTTAATAATAAAACAAGGTGCGAAATGGGCTATTAAAAAGTATGGAAAGAAAGCATTGATTAGTGCCTTTGGAAAATACGCATTGAGTAATGCAATTAAAAACGTTGCTAAATTCACAGTAAAGAATAAGCACTTAAAAGGTGATAAAAGAAATTATGCTAAATTTAACACAAGTAGCCAATCTACTGCTAGAGGATGGGTTAAAGAAGCATTACAAAAAGCGAAAGTTTCTAGTTTTGATATAAATGATAGTGATAAGTTATCATTTAGATTCGATGTCAACTTAGGAAAAAAAGTTGGAACAAAAGGTGAAACAAAAATAAGAATAGTGATAGGATATGATGGTAAGATATGGACAGCATTTCCAGTAAAATAACTTTTGAATACAAATTTGTAAGTGATAAAGGAATTATTTCGAATAGAGATAAAAGTGATGTTCCTACCATATTAGCTGTAGAAGCTACACTTACAATAAAAATCAATAATGAATTATACTTTGAAACAGAACTTGCTATTTTAGAATTCTATAAAGCATTATACGAATGGAAAAACAGAGTCACAGATGAACATACTCCAGAATTCCATTATTATACGATTGAATATGACGATTATGAAGATGGTGCTATTCTGTCTTTAATTCCATTTTCAAATAAAGCAAGAGTGAAATCTATTTGGGCAGAGCAAGATTTGTACAATGTTTTTGATTTAGACTATATCGTAAGGGAATTTATTCAATTAGAGCAAAATCTAAAACGAGATATAGAAAATTACTTTGGAATCGAATTGAGAAAATTCATAAAACATATCCCTTTGATGAAAGGTCCTTATTCGGATGATTATTAGCAAATAAAAGAGAGACTTGAATTAAACAAGTCTCTCTTGCTCTTTTCAAGAAAATATTAATATTAATAGGTTCTATACTAATTGAAATGTTTAATACAGTACAGGAGTTAATCATCTCAAGAAGTAGAATTCGTCCTCAAGCAGAGGTTCATCTTTTTACGAATACCCTTTTCTGTGCAGATTGTGGCCGAGGGATGCATTTTAAAAAGAACCGTAAAGGATATGTATGCGGAAACTTTAACAAATATGGCAGCAAGGCATGTTCTGACCATTTTATTAAAGAAAGAGAGCTAGAAGAAATAATCCTGAATGATATAAAGAGTTTTGCACAGCGAATGGATTTAGATAACCTTATCGACCGAGTGATAAAGCAGTTAGAATCTGATACAAAAAATAATACAACCCGTTTAAGCCAAGTTGAACAGAAAATTGAAAAACTCAAAAAACAGAAAGTGCAGTTAACCTCATTGTTTGCCGATAACAGTATTGATATTGAAGAATACCGCTTAACAATTGAAGAAATCAATAAAAGAATTGATCAATTGATGCCCGATAAACTGAAATTAGAAAAATTTAAAGAACAATCCAAACGGGAACAAAAGAATATGAAACAACTAAAAAAAGAATTAAAAGAATATATACATTTCAATCAATTAACCCCTGAGATGCTTCACCGTTTGGTTGATCGAATCGAATAAAAGAAGACGGTTCACCGAAAATTTATTATCGGTTTGCAAATGATTTTTTAAATGAATAAAGGATATAGGAAAAGCCCGTTTCATTGATTTTCAGAAACGCGCTTTTCCAAATATTTATTTTTTTATAAGCAACGCGCAACACTCGACATGCATCGTCTGCGGGAACATATCGATCGGCTGGACTTCAAGAGTTTTGTATCCTCCCTCTTCCAAGATTTGCAAGTCACGGGCAAGGGTGGCCGGGTTGCAGCTAACGTAGACCATCCGCTCCGGTTTCATTTCGATCATCGTTTTCAACAGAGTTTCATCACAGCCTTTCCGCGGGGGATCCACCACGATTACATCGGCGCGGATTCCTTGTTCCGCCCATTGGGGGATCACTTCTTCCGCCCGTCCGACGGTGAATTCCGCATTTTTGATCCCGTTGAGTTCAGCGTTCTTTCTCGCATCTTCAATGGCTTCCGGCACGACTTCCACACCGTACACCTTTTTTGCCTTCCGGGCCAGAAACAGTGAAATGGTACCGATTCCGCAGTAGGCATCAATCACCGTTTCATTCCCCGTTAATTGGGCATACTCCAGCGCTTTTTCATAAAGGACTTTCGTTTGGACCGGGTTAACCTGGTAAAAGGAAAGGGGCGAAATCATAAATTTCACATCCCCTATGTAATCATAAATGCAATCTTTTCCCCATAAGATCCTCGTTTTTTCCCCCAAAATGACATTCGTCTTTTTCGGATTCGTGTTGTGGGCGATGGATTTGACATTCGGTAGTTCAGAGACAATCCGCTCAACCATCTCTTTTTTTCGGGGAAGGTTCGCTGTTCTTGTAATCAGCACGATCATTAATTCATCCGTCGCCTTTCCGTAACGGGCCATAATATGCCGCAAGACACCGGTATGCTTGATTTCATCATATGCCGGAATTTTGAGGTCATTGCATATCTTTTTGACCACACGGACCGCCTCATTAATCGCTTCAATCTGGATGATACTTTCATCGGTATCGACGATTTCATGGCTGCGGGGCTTGAAAAAACCGGCAATCAGTTTGCCGTCTTTTTCACCGACAGGTACTTGCGCTTTATTCCGGTAATGAACCGGATTTTCCATGCCGATGACCGGATGCACCTTTACGTTTTCCAGCTTGCCGATCCGTTTCAAATTTTGTTCCACACGGTTCTGTTTATAAAGTAGCTGCCCTTCGTAAGACATATGATGAATCTGGCAGCCGCCGTATTTATGCGCCTCTTCTTTCGGTATGGGGACACGGTACGGGCTTGGCTTAATGATTTCAGCCAGCTGGCCGTTTCCGTACGTTTTTTTCACCTGGGTCACCCGAATCCGGACTTTTTCCCCGGGAAGCGCTCCTTCGACAAACACCGGAAAATTGTCCACTTTGGCAACGCCGTGGCCGGTATGGCTTAAATCAACGACTTCCGCTTCGATGTATTCATTTTTCTTAATCGGTGCTTTTTTACTCATCACGTCCACCCTTTTTTATCTTATTGTCTGTCACAACCATTTTCGGCAATCAAAAGAAGCATGAAAAGCTATGGCCCGTATGCCATAGCTTGATGATTAGATATTTTCTTTATCTTCAGCACGCAATTGGTCTACCGGTGCAAAGATTTCCAGATGACGGTATAAATTTTGGAATTCACACGGTGTTTTTCCGCCCAGTTCCCCGTCCAGATTAATTAACACTTCCTGGGGGGATGTCACTTTAATGTTTTTCGCTTTTGTGTAAATCACTTTCGGATCATTAATATGTTCCCCGCGGAGAGCCAAAGTCGCCAGGCGGATAAAATCAGCCAGGTTCGTCTTTTCCAAAGCGATCAATGTAAAATAACCATCGTTAATCGATGCGTCCGGTGCCAGTTTTTCAAAACCGCCGACGGAGTTGGTCAAAGCGATTAAAAACAGCATGACTTCCCCTTCAAAAACTTTTCCGTCATATTCAAGCCGTACTTCCGACGCCTTAATCGAAGGCAGCATTTCTATCCCTTTCAAGTAATACGCCAGTTGGCCAAGAATCGTTTTTAATTTAATGGGCACTTCATAGGTTAGCTCCGTCAGACGTCCGCCGCCGCCGATATTAATGAAATGCTTTTTGGTTTCTTCATTTGTCATGCGTCCGATATCGATGGGAATGGTTTCGCCTTTGACGATTACTTCTGTAGCGCCCATGATATCCCGCGGTATACGGAGCGCACGGGCGAAGTCATTTGTCGTCCCGACCGGAATGACGCCGAGCTTCGGACGGTATTCCTGTTCGGCCAGTCCGTTGACGACCTCATTTAACGTACCGTCCCCTCCGGCGGCAATCACTACATCATATTTCCGTTCCACCGCAGTTTTTGCCGCTTTCGTCGCATCCCCCGGCCCTTTTGTCGCATGACACGAAGTTTCATATCCGGCCGTTTCCAATTGATCCAGAACATCGGGCAAATATTTTTTGAAAATTTCCCTTCCTGATGTCGGATTATAAATAATTCGTGCTCTCTTCATTGGCATCATCCATCTTCAAAATTTTTCACTAAATACCATAATATCCTAATAAAAAAAACATGGCAAATAAATACTCATTTCCAACATCATCCTTTCCAAAAACAGACACCTTCCATACATGGTCATTCCCGGTCCCGATGACTGTATTTTCTCCAAATCACCTGAAAGTTTAGTATAATGAAAATATATGATTGGTGGAGGTGGTCGATCTTGTCCAACCGGGCTGTGTTATTAAACCAAATGTACATAAACGGTGAATGGACAAAAGCGGTTTCCGGCAAGTCTTTTCCCGTAACCAACCCGGCAAATGGAAAGCAAATTGCAACCGTACCTTTCGGCGGACGGGAAGATGCGAAGCTTGCGGTGGACGCTGCGGAAAAAGCGTTCCGGTCCTGGTCCGCAAAGACAGCAGAAGAAAGAAGTTATTTATTGCGGAAATGGTATGACTGTATTATGGATCATAAAGAAGAAATTGCCGAAACGATGACGCTTGAACAGGGCAAGCCGATGAAAGAAGCCTTGGGCGAAGTGGCCTATGCCGCCAGTTTTGTTTCTTGGTATGCGGAAGAAGCGAAGCGGATTTACGGGGAAACGATTCCGGCATCGAGCACGGATAAACGGATTGTCGTCTTAAAGCAACCGGTAGGCGTTGTTTGCGCCATTACCCCATGGAACTTCCCGGCAGCAATGATCACCCGGAAAGTTGCTCCGGCTCTGGCCGCAGGCTGCACGGCGGTGATTAAACCGGCAGAACAAACGCCGCTAACTGCGTTGAAACTGGCGGAAGCAGCGGAAAAAGCCGGCATTCCAAAAGGGGTTATTAATATTGTTACTGGTGATCCAAAGGAAATCGGGGAAACCTGGTTAAAGGACAGCCGTGTCCGGAAACTCACCTTTACCGGTTCCACCGAGGTCGGCAAGTTGTTAATGCGCGGTTCGGCGGATACCGTGAAGAAAGTATCGCTGGAGCTTGGCGGTCATGCGCCGTTTATCGTTTTTCAAGATGCGGATATCGATGCAGCGGTAGAAGGCGTGATCCAGTCAAAATTCCGGAATAACGGGCAGACTTGTGTTTGTGCCAACCGGATTTACGTTCATGAATCCATTGCTGACGAATTTACGGAAAAATTCAAAGAAGAAGCCAGCAAATTAGTTGTCGGTGACGGCCTTGACCCGGATACACAAATCGGACCGCTGATTGATGAAGCAGCCCTGAAAAAAGTGGAAGACCATATTCAAGATGCCGTGCAAAAAGGCGGACGGATTGAGTGCGGCGGGAACCGGATCGCTGAGTTGCGGGACGGGTATTTCATCGAACCGACCGTCATCAGTGGAGCGACCGATGATATGAAAGTGATGCAGGAGGAGACCTTTGGGCCAGTTGCGCCGATTACGACCTTTACCGACCCCGATGAAGTCGTGGAACGGGCGAATAACTCACCGTACGGACTGGCAGCTTACATTTTTACAAAAGACTTAAAGACCGCAATCACCGTTTCTGAAAAACTGGAATACGGAATTGTCGGCATCAATGACGGACTGCCGTCAGTCGCCCAGGCGCCGTTTGGCGGATTTAAAGAAAGCGGACTCGGAAGAGAAGGCGGCCATTACGGAATTGAAGAGTTTTTGGAAATCAAATATGTTTCCGTGAAGTTATAAAAATACGGGCAAGCGGAAAATATTTCATTCCGCTTGTCTTTTTTTGTACGGTATCCGTTACGGAAAGTTCCCCTGCCGGATAACATGTGCAATAAAGAAAGGAAATTCCGGGTATGCCGCTCCGACGGAATGCCTCGCCCCAAGCCCGCAGTTAATCCAGCGGCCGGACAAACACCTGAACCGGGCAGCCGTCCGCATCCCTGACTGTTATAATCTTTCCACTAAACCGTGGACATTCACTTGCACACCGTTTTTAATAAAAATCCGGGGTACACGTTTGCCGATTAAACAGGTGGTTTCATAATGGATGGTATCCATCAGTTCGGCCACCTCATCCAAGGGAACATAGCCGTCCTCAGGATCGCCAAAAATCGTAACGAGATCCCCTTCCTTTACATCGGGAACGTCGGTTACGTCAATCATCGTCTGGTCCATGCAGATTCGGCCGACGATCGGCACCCGCTTTCCTTTTACCGTCACTTCTCCTTTGTTGGATAAGGAGCGGGAAAATCCGTCGGCATACCCGATCGGAATGGTCGCAATGACGGATGGACGTTCAGGGACATATGTACATCCGTAGCTGACCGGCTGTCCGGTTTCAATCCTTTTCACAAAAATCGGTCTTGTTTTTAAACTCATCACCTGGGTTAACTTGATTTTATCCTTTAAATGTTCCGCTGGATACAATCCGTACAGGCTGATGCCGACCCGGACCATATCCATATGAAACTCCGGATACGCAATGGTTGCCGCACTGTTGCAGCAGTGTTTGACAGGGATCCGAATATTGTTTTTCTCAAGCAAAGCAATGATTTCTTTAAATTTTTCATATTGTTTTAATGTATACGCCGGGTCCGGATTATCCGCATCGGCGAAATGGGTAAAAATTCCTTCAATTTCAACATAATCCGATTGCAGGGAGGCAATGACCTTCATCAGCGTATTCTGGTCTGTAACGCCGATCCGTGACATCCCGGTATCCACTTTTATATGA
The DNA here is from genome assembly GCA_937934645.1 of uncultured Bacillaceae bacterium. Classification (GTDB taxonomy): domain Bacteria; phylum Bacillota; class Bacilli; order Bacillales; family Caldibacillaceae; genus CALGYZ01. The sequence goes on from CALGYZ010000070.1 coordinate 9,550, forward strand.
ACACGGGCGTGTTTCCTCATCTTTTCCGCCGTTTCTTTTATGCGGCGGGCAACTTCCACTGTAAACACCGTGATGGTCAAATCATTCCGAATCGCTTGCCTGACGGCATCCTCAGGGGTAAAACCAAGCAGTAATACCGGTGCAAGAATGCCGGCTTTCCTTAATTGCAGTGCCTCATCCATAAAGGCAACAGCCAAATATTCCGCTCCGGCTTTCAGGGCGGTTTTCGCCACTTCAACGGCTCCATGCCCGTAGCCGTCTGCTTTCACCACTGCACATAATTTCGTTTCGGGACGGAGATACTGACGGAATGCTTCAACATTCTTTTGAACAGCATCCAGGGATATTTCCACCCAAGTGTCCCGGTAACTACCATTATTCATGTAAATCCTCCTTCAATGAACGCCAGAAGGTCATCAAAATAATTATTCCGACAAAATTAGTATACGCCCGCTCAAAATAATTGACAACCGTTTTCAAATAAAATACACTTATTAGTTTCCAGAAAAAATTTCCACCGTTTCTATTTTCCTTTCATAGTAATTTTAATCAAATGATTTAATAAAAGATTTCTAATCACGTATAATCAATGACAAGACTTTTTCATGCAAAGGGGGATTTTATGAAAAATTTAAATCAATGGTATGAAAAAGGCATGGATTACAATGAATATACCGGACAAATGAAACGCAACAAAGAAGAAATGCTTTCCATATACGGACAATTCCAACTGGACAGGAAACAGAAAGATGCCTTACAGGCTGTAAAAGAGAAAAATCTGCGGGTCATTGCCCTGACGGAAGACTGGTGCGGGGATGCCATGTTGAACAACCCGATTTTGATGAAAATCGCAGAAGAAACCCGTATGAACGTCCGGTTCCTGTTAAGGGATGAAAATTTGGAGCTGATGGATCAATATTTAACAAACGGAAAATCAAGGTCTATTCCAATCTACATATTCATCGACAGACAAGGAAACGAGTATGCGGTCTGGGGACCGCGGGCGCCAGAAGTCCAGCAGTCTGTTGACGAAGAGCGGGCCAAACTTCCGGATCTGGGTGCACCTGATTTTAAAGAGAAACAGATCGAAATGTACCGCTCCATGAAAAAATGGTTTTTGGAAGACCGGAACGTATGGAAACAAGTTGCCGACAGCATTATTGAAAGAATTTGTAAATAACACCTGTAACAAAAGAAAAAGGAGCCCGGTTCCGTTCCGGGACTCCTTTTTTATTACATTTTTTCGATTTCTTGTAAAAGCAGCTTGTTCACAAGCGGCGGGTTGGCCTTTCCTCTTGTCGCTTTCATTACTTGTCCGACGAGGTGGCCAAGGGCACGGTCTTTACCGTTTTTATAGTCCTCAACCGACTTCGGATTGTTCTCCAATGCTTCCCGGACATATTTCAGCAATGTTTCTTCGTCGGAAATTTGGACAAGGCCTTTTTCTTTTACGATCTCTTCCGGGTCTCCGCCTTTTTCTACAAGCTCTTTAAATACTTTTTTCGCCATTTTGGATGACAATGTGCCGTTGTCGATCAATTTAATCATGCCCGCCAGGTTTTCCGGAGTGAGCTTGATTTCATGCAGTTCTTTTTGCTCCGCATTCAAATAACCACTCACTTCACCCATCAGCCAGTTGGACGCTTGTTTCGGATCGGCACCCGCTTCGATCGTCGCTTCAAAAAAGTCGGACATTTCTTTTGTTACCGTAAGAACGGATGCGTCATATTCAGGCAGGCCGAGCTCTTCGATATAACGTTTCTTGCGGGCATCCGGAAGTTCCGGAATCGTTTTGCGGACTTCTTCCTTCCATTCCTCATCAATATACAAACGGACAAGATCCGGTTCCGGGAAGTAGAAGTAATCCTCAGAACCTTCTTTTACCCGCATGAGAATGGTCTCGCCGGTATTTTCATCATAACGGCGGGTTTCCTGCCGGATGACTCCCCCGGACAACAACACTTTTTCCTGCCGTTTAATTTCATAATCGATTGCTCTGCGGACAAAGTTAAAGGAGTTCAAGTTCTTTAATTCCGTTTTCGTTCCGAACTCTTCTTGTCCGATCGGACGGAGAGATACGTTGGCGTCACAACGCAGTGAACCTTCTTCCATCCGGACATCGGAAACCCCTGTGTACTGAATGATCGATTTTAATTTTTCCAGATAGGCATGAGCTTCTTCTGCCGATCGGATATCCGGTTCGGAAACAATCTCAATCAGGGGAGTTCCTTGGCGGTTAAAATCGACTAATGAATATCCGGGATTGGAGTGGTCCAATTTTCCGGCGTCTTCTTCCAGATGAATATGGTGGATACGGATCCGCTTTTTCTTTCCGTTTACTTCGATCTCCACCCAGCCGTTTCTGGCCAGCGGTTTTTCATCCTGGGAAATTTGGTATGCCCGCGGGTTGTCCGGATAAAAATAGTGTTTCCGGTCAAAGGTTGTTTCCGATGCAATTTCACAATTCAATGCCATGGCAGCCTTCATGGCAAATTCGACCGCCCTTTTATTTAAAACGGGCAACGTACCCGGATAACCCAAATCACCTACATTCGTATTCGCATTCGGTTCTGCCCCGAAAAAGTTCGGTGACGGTGAAAACACTTTGGATTCCGTTTTCAGTTCAACATGCACTTCTAAACCGATCACTGGTTCAAAGTTCATGATTTTCACCCCTTACAGTTGTGGCTTTTGTTTATCGTAACCGGTAGCTTGTTCAAACGCATGGGCTGTCCGGTAAACCGTTCCTTCATCAAAATGTTTGCCAATCACTTGCAATCCGATCGGAAGACCGTTGTCAAAACCGCACGGTACGGAGATTGCCGGTACACCCGCCAGGTTAGCCGGTACGGTTAATAAATCATTGACATACATTTTTAACGGATCATCAATTTTTTCACCGACTTTAAACGCTGTTGTCGTAGTTGTCGGCCCGATGATCACGTCATATTTTTCAAAAATTTGATCAAAGTCTTGTTTGATTAAGGTCCGGACCTTTTGGGCCCTCCGGAAATATTTTTCAAAGTTTCCGGAGCTTAAAACATGGGTTCCGAGCAGGATGCGGCGTTTAACTTCCTCACCGAATCCTTCCGCACGTGATTTTTTGTACAGATCCAGCAGGTCTTTGGCATCCTCCGCACGATGGCCAAAACGGATTCCGTCGTAACGGGCCAGGTTGGAGAAAGCTTCAGCGGAAGCAATCAAGTAGTAGGCCGCTACACCGTATTTTGAATGGGGCAGGGAAACTTCTTCCCATGTTGCGCCTAATTTCTCCAATACTTTTAATGCTTCTGTTACGGCGTTCCGTACGGATTCATCGACCCCCTCGCCTAAATATTCCTTCGGCACGGCAATCCGGAGCCCTTTTACATCCCCGGTCAATTGCTCAACATAGTTCGGAACCGGAAGATCCGCGGTTGTGGAATCGTTCGGATCCACGCCGGAAATCGCCTGGAGCAAATACGCATTATCTTCAACGGTTTTGGTAATCGGTCCGATTTGGTCCATGGATGAAGCAAAGGCAATCAGTCCGTATCGAGATACACGGCCGTAAGTCGGCTTCATTCCGACAACTCCGCAGTAGGCTGCCGGCTGGCGGATGGAACCTCCTGTATCGGAGCCGAGGGTAAACGGCACTTCACCTGCCGCAACACTCGCTGCGGAACCGCCGGATGAACCGCCTGGTACATATTCTAAATTCCACGGATTATACGTTTTATGGAAATATGAAGTTTCCGTTGAACTTCCCATGGAAAATTCATCCATATTTAATTTACCGATCAATACGGTGTTTTCGTTATGTAATTTCTCCATGACCGTTGCATCATAGATCGGATCAAAGTTCTCCAGCATTTTGCTTGCAGCGGTTGTCCGTAAGCCTTTTGTAACAATACTGTCTTTCACGGCAACCGGCATGCCGAACAACGGTCCTGTCTGTTCGCCTTTCGCCAGCTTATCGTCCAATTCCTTCGCCTTCTGACGGGCGTTCTCTTCATCCAATGTTAAAAAGGCCTTTACTTTTTTGTCTACTTCTTTAATCCGTTTAAATGACTCATCTACGATATCAGATACTGAAATTTCTTTTTTCTTCAGCAGCTCTTGTAATTCTTGTACTTTATGATCAAACAGTGCCACAGTTTTCCCTCCTTAGACACTTACTCGAGAATGGATGGTACTTTAAATTGGCCGTTTTCATGTTCAGGGGCATTTTTCAAGACTTCTTCACGCGGTAAGCCTTTTTTGGCCACATCTTCCCTCATGACATTTGTCCGGTCAATGACATGGGTGGTCGGTTCGATATTTTCTGTATCCAACTCATTCAATTGCTCTGTGAATTGAATAATCTGTTCCAATTCGGCCGCATATTTTTCCGCTTCTTCATCGCTTATGGCAATGCGGGCGTTATGGGCCGCTTGTTTGACTTGTTCTTTTGAAATGCTAGACATACGATCACCTCCAAAGTGATTCAAAAAACTTCGCATCATGACATTGATATAAATGACATACAGGCAAAACTATTTTCTATTTTACCATGTTTTTCTGAAATTCCGAAATAGCCGGCTGAAAATATCTTAAAAAAAATAGAAATCCCGCACAAAACACGGGATTTTAGCAGCCGGAACAAAAAATTTAATTCAAAAGAAGAGCTTTTTCAAAAAACCTTTCAAGCCCGGTTCCTTTTTTTGTTCACTCTTTGCTTCTTTGGTTGTTTCCCTGTTGATAAAAATATCCTCTTTATTTATGGCATGGTCGTATGCCAAAACGAGACCGATATCCGTTTCTGCGTCTTTTTTTTCAACGATAGTAAACGGCAATCCATGCGTATTGGCCAATTTGACATATTTACTTAAAAAACGGTAAGGAACCGCGCCGTTTAATAACAGTTTGGCCCCGCGGCTGTTCTTCATTTCCTCTTCAACTTCTTTGTAAATACCGTTTTCATATAATTGCTCGACAAACAAAGCGATAATAACCCGCTCCCTGAATGTCCCTAAAAACTTTCTTTTCTCGTCAGGTTTTATTTCTTTCGGTCCGTAAATTCCTTGTTTCAAATAATCTTCCAAGTTTGGGCCTTTTGCCACCAATGATCACCCTTTAGTATATTGTTTACCTATTCACATATTCTGTCATATTCCAAAAAAAAATTCAATGGAAGCACCGGAATGATGCTCCCATTGAATTATAAATTTTACCGGTTTACCACAACATTTCCGTTGCGGATCGTTGCCTGGGCCGCAGCAAGTCTGGCGAGCGGCACCCGGTACGGGGAACAGCTTACATAATCAAGGCCGGCTTTATAGCAAAATTCGATAGATTGTTTTTCTCCGCCGTGCTCACCGCAAATGCCTGTTTTCAAGCCCGGTTTTGATTTCCGGCCCAAGGAGACGCCCATTTCGACCAATTTTCCGACGCCATTTTCATCCAGTACGGCAAATGGGTTTTCCGGCAACACTTTTTCTTCAACATATGTCTGTAAAAACTTTCCTTCAACATCATCACGGCTGTAGCCGAATGTCGTCTGGGTCAAATCATTGGTTCCAAAGGAGAAGAAGTCCGCTTCCTTGGCAATTTCTTCGGCGGTTAATGCTGCCCGGGGCAGTTCTATCATCGTTCCGACCTCGTAATCAAAAGCAACTCCGGTCTCTTCTTGTACTTTCTCCGCGGTTGCAATGACAAGTTTCCGCATCCGTTTCAGTTCATTGGCATGGCCCACAAGCGGGATCATAATTTCCGGATTCACCGGGATGCCCTTTTTCCTCACCGCAACAACAGCTTGGAAGATCGCCCTTGCCTGCATTTCATATATTTCCGGGAAGATTAATCCGAGCCGGCAGCCGCGGTGTCCTAACATCGGGTTCATTTCCGCCAGCTGGGTCACTTTTTTCAATAACTGTTCTTTTTCTTTTAGTTCAGGCGAATCCGGCGCCGTTATTTGCAACTTTGTTACTTCCACAAGCAGCTGTTCTTTGTCCGGTAAAAATTCGTGCATCGGCGGGTCCAACAGACGGATGTTCACCGGATTTCCGTTCATCACTTCAAAAATGCCTTCAAAATCCCCTTGTTGCATCGGTAATAATTGTTCTAATGCGGCTGCCCGTTCCTCGTAATTTTCCGCCATAATCATTTTTTGGACAATCGGGATCCGTTCAGGCTCCGTAAACATATGCTCCGTTCTGCACAGTCCGATTCCTTCGGCTCCGAACTCGATCGCTTTTTTGGCATCTTCCGGATTATCCGCATTCGTTCTTACACCGATCCGGCGGAAATCATCTGCCCAGCTTAGTAGCTCCTGGAATTCTTCAGACAGTTCCGGATCGACCATCGGAACTTCGCCTAACATCACTTCCCCAGTTGAACCGTCCAGTGTTATGACATCACCGTAACGGACCGTTACATCGCCGACAGTAAATTGTTTATTGGCTAAGTCAATTTTTATCTCTTCACAACCGCAAATGCAGGGTTTCCCCATTCCCCTGGCAACAACGGCAGCATGGCTTGTCATACCACCGCGGCTGGTCAGGACGGCCTGGGATGCGACGATGCCGTGAATATCTTCCGGTGTTGTTTCCGGTCTGACGAGAATGACCTTTTTTCCTTCATTTGCCAATTCCTCCGCTTCCCGTGCATCAAAGACGACCATTCCTGTCGCGGCACCCGGGGAAGCCGGCAAACCTTTGGCAACCGGATTCCGCTCTACAGTATAGTCAATCCGGCGGTGAAGCATTTGGTTTAATTGTTCCGGTTCCACTTTAAGCAATGCCGTTTCCTTATCAATAATTCCCTCTTTTACCATGTCCACGGCAATTTGAATCGCCGCCTGGGCTGTCCGCTTTCCGTTTCTCGTTTGCAAGATATACAATTGGCCCCGTTCGATAGTAAACTCAATATCCTGCATATCTTTGTAATGTTTTTCCAGCAGCTCACATGTATCTGCCAGTTTCTGATAGATTTCCGGCATTTCTTTTTCCAAAACATGAATCGGTTCCGGTGTACGGATTCCGGCAACGACGTCTTCACCCTGGGCATTAATCAGATACTCACCGTACAGTTCACGCTCTCCGGTAGACGGGTTGCGGGTAAAAGCGACACCTGTTCCCGAGTCATTCCCCATGTTTCCGAATACCATGGTTTGCACGTTTACGGCCGTTCCGAGATGATCCGGGATTTTATTTAACCGGCGGTAAACAATGGCCCGCTCGTTATTCCAGGAATCAAATACAGCACGGACGGAAAGGAACAATTGCTGTTTTGGGTCTTGCGGAAATTCATCTTTTGCATGTTTTTTGACGATTTCTTTATATCCGGCGATCACTTCTTTCCAGTCTTCTGCCGTTAACTCCGGATCATATCGGTAACCCAGCCGTTCTTTTACTTCATCCAGATATTGTTCAAAATGATATAGATCGATGCCTAAAACAACATCACTGAACATTTGAATGAAGCGGCGGTAAGAATCATAGGCAAAGCGCGGGTTATTTGTTAAAGCGCTCAGTCCTTCCACGGTCTCGTCATTCAATCCGAGGTTTAAAACCGTATCCATCATACCGGGCATCGAGTATACAGAGCCTGAACGGACGGAAACGAGTAACGGATTTTCTGTGTCGCCGAATTTTTTCCCTGTTTTTTCTTCCAATGCCGCTAAAGCATCCAATATTTGTTGTTCAACGGTTTCCGATATTTGTTTTCCGGATTTATAATAATCGTTACATGCCTCCGTGGTAACGGTAAAACCGAACGGAACCGGCAGTCCGATCCTTGTCATCTCGGCCAGGTTTGCTCCTTTTCCCCCGAGCAGACCCCGCATTTCACTGTTTCCCTCATTGAATAAATAAACGAATTTACCCATCATGAATCATCTCCTTGAAAAAATTTGTATGACGACATTTGCCGTTTCTTCTATTGCTTTGTGGGACACATCGATAACCGGACAGCCCAGCCGTTTAAAAATCTTTTCCGCATATTCCAGTTCCTCGAAAATGCGTTCATAGCTGGCATAGTTGGACTGTGCCCGGAGTCCCATGGATTTTAGCCTTTCCCTGCGGATTTCAATCAGCTTTTCCGGCGAAATAATTAAGCCGAAACATTTTTTCCTCGGTACTTGAAACAGCTCCTCGGGTACGGCAACTTCGGGAATCAGCGGGACGTTGGCCACTTTATATCCCTGATTGGCTAAATACATGGCAAGGGGGGTTTTTGACGTCCGCGACACCCCGATCAATACAATATCGGAGAGCAGCACACCCCGCGGATCGCGTCCATCATCGTATTTAACGGCAAATTCAATTGCTTCAATCCGTTTATAATATTGTTCATCCATTTTTCGCATCAGTTTGGGTGTGTGCTTCGGTTCTTTGTGAAATTTTTCCATAAAGGCGTTTAATAACGGGCTCAATAAATCGATCGCCGTCACCTGTTCAAGGGCGGCTCTTTTGTCCAAATATTCCTTGAGTTCAGGTATGACAAGGGTATAAGCAATAATGGAGTCCGTTTTTTTTGCCAATCGGATGACTTCATCAATATGTTCATTGTTCTCTGCGTACGGATAGCGGAATATGTTTACATTTCCGCCGTTAAACTGAGAAGCAACAGCTTTAACAACAAATTCTGCTGTTTCACCTACCGAATCGGAAATAATGTAAATGGTTTGTTTCCTGTCGATTTTTTTCCCTCCCTTTCCGCAAGCCCGTTATGACTGTTCCGGTATGTATTTTGATAATTGTGATATACTTTACATGTATAGAGTATAACATAATTACTTAATTAATGTAACATAGTTTAAGATAAAATTTCTTTATTATGCTATTTATAATTCACAAATCTTTTTATTAATGTGTTATATTTTTTCAATCTTGTATATTCTTAATATTCCGGTGCATAAAAAAGGCCGCCGTTTAGCGGTCTTCTGAAATTCGGATCGTGTTTTTCTCTCTTCTGTTTTTGTTTTATTAATATTTTTCCGAAATGGTCTTTGCCTGCATATGCAAAATCAGGTAATCCGGGCCGCCTGCTTTTGAATCGGTTCCGGACATATTAAATCCGCCAAACGGCTGATAACCGACGACTGCACCTGTACAGCCGCGGTTAATGTACAGATTGCCGACATGAAAGTCTCTCTTCGCCTGTTCGATATGAAAACGGTTATTGGAGATGACGGAGCCGGTCAATCCATATTCCGTATTGTTGGCAATGGCAATAGCTTCATCGAAATTTTTTACCTTGGTAAAAGCAACGACCGGACCGAAAATTTCTTCCTGCATGATCACTGCATCCGGAGCCGCGTCCGAAAATACCGTCGGCCGGATGAAAAATCCTTTAGTGTCATCCCCTTCCCCTCCGATTACAAGCCTGGCCTCCTGTTTACCTGTGTGAATGTAAGCCGTAATTTTTTGATAGGCCTGTTCATCGATCACCGGGCCGACGAATGTTTCCTTGTTTGCCGGATCGCCGGTCACGAGCTGTTCCGTTAACTCAACCGTCCGTTCCAACACCTCGTCATAAACTCTTTCCAACACGATTGCACGGGAGCAGGCCGAACATTTTTGTCCGGAATAGCCGAATGCGGACGAAACGATGGATTGTGCGGCCAGTTCCAAATCTGCGTTTTCATCGACTACAATCGTATCTTTTCCACCCATTTCCGCAATGACCCTTTTTAGCCAGATTTGTCCGGGACGGACAACCCCCGCCTTTTCATAAATCCGCACCCCGACATCACGGGACCCGGTGAAACTGATAAAACGGACTTTTGGATGCTCGACTAAAAAGTCCCCGATTTCATCGCCGCTTCCGGGTACAAAATTCAGGACCCCGTCCGACAAACCGGCTTCTTCCATGACTTCCACAAATTTCGCCGCAACCACCGGAGCAGCTGATGCCGGCTTTAACACAACCGTGTTCCCTGTAACGATGGCGGCTACGGTTGTTCCGGCCATAATGGCAAAGGGGAAATTCCACGGGGAAATAATAACTCCGACTCCGAGGGGAATGTACGTGAATGTGTTACGTTCTTCAGGATGCGCCTCAACGGGAACTCCGTCCTTCAGCTTCAGCATTTGCCTGCCGTAATACTCAAGAAAATCGATTCCCTCTGCTACATCTGCATCAGCTTCATGCCAGGGTTTACCCGCTTCTTTTACGATCATTGCACTGAATTCATGCTTTCTTCTCCGGACAATGGCTGCTGCTTTGAATAAAATTTCCGCCCTCATGACAGGGTCTGTTTTTCTCCAGCTTTCAAAGGTATCGTAAGCCGTTTGCACCGCCTGGTCCGCCAGCTGCCGGTCCGCTTTTGACACAACACCGATGACTTCCTCTTTATTTGCCGGATTAATAGAAACAATTTTTTCATCCGTGGAATAACGTTTCCCGCCGATTTGGAGTTCATAGCTTTTTCCCAGCTCCCGTTCCAGCTGCTTCAGCGCATGAAGAAAAGCGAGCTCATTTTCTTTGTTTGAAAAATCCGTCAATGGTTCGCACTTATACGGTACGACCATAAAACCCCTCCTATTTTCCGGTAATAAATGGCAGTTTACTCTGTTCAATTACGGGAGACATAATAAAATACGAACATTTTCCGGATCGAAAAATAATATCGTTCGATTATTCATTGACAAAAACTTTATCAGGTTGGTAATATGTAATTGAACAGAGCGAAAAACCGATTATCGGATCTCTCATATTATTACGGGAATATGGCCCGTAAGTTTCTACCCAATGACCGTAAATCATTGGACTATGGGAGAGAAAGTAGGAATTTTCGGAAAAGAGACAGACTTCACTATATTTTTAGTTATGATCCTGTCTTTTTAGAACCCGGAATAGACTACTTTCTCCTGCCTTTTTGGGCAAAATGTCTATTGCGGGATTTATTTTTTCATACTCAAAAGATTCGGAGGAGTTTTGCATGAAACCACTTGTCGGCGTCATTATGGGAAGCACATCAGACTGGGATACAATGAAGCACGCATGTGATATCCTTGATGACCTGGAAATTCCTTACATAAAAAAGGTGGTTTCCGCCCACCGTACACCGGATTATATGTTTTCCTTCGCTGAAAATGCGCGGAAACAAGGGTTAAAAGTCATTATTGCCGGTGCCGGCGGAGCTGCCCACTTACCGGGCATGGTTGCGGCCAAGACGACATTGCCCGTAATCGGTGTTCCGGTTCAATCAAGAGCTTTAAATGGATTGGATTCCCTTCTTTCCATTGTTCAAATGCCCGGCGGCGTACCGGTTGCGACCGTTGCCATAGGCAAGGCCGGTGCGAAAAATGCCGGACTGCTTGCTGCGCAAATTTTGTCGGCCTTTGACGAAAAAATTGCCGAAAAACTGGAGAAGTTAAGAGAAGAAACGAAGCAGAAAGTGCTGGAAAGTAGTGATCAGCTTGACTAAAACCATTCTGCCCGGCCAAACAATCGGCATTATCGGCGGGGGACAGCTCGGGAAAATGATGACACTGGCCGCCAAAGCAATGGGCTTCCGGGTCGTTGTCCTTGACCCGACACCCGATTGTCCCTGCGGGCAAGTCGCCGATGAACAAATTACCGCACCGTACGGCGACTTAAAAGCGGTGGAAAAGCTAGCGGAAAGATGCGATGTCATCACATATGAATTTGAAAACATTGATGCCGGTGCCCTTCAATGGTTAACAGAAAACGCCTATGTTCCGCAAGGCACTGAAATTTTGCGGATTACACAAAACCGGATTTATGAAAAAGATGCAGTCAAAAAGGCCGGTGCACCGGTCGTTCCATATGCGGTCGTAAAAAATGAAACGGATTTACATAAAGGGTTGAAAAACATCGGAATGCCCGCCGTACTAAAAACAGCGACCGGCGGCTACGACGGAAAAGGCCAAGTGGTCATCCGGAGTGAAGATGATGTACTAACAGCCCAGACCCTCTTGAAACAGGGACATTGTGTATTGGAAAAATGGATTTCTTTTGCAAAAGAAATATCCGTCATCATAGCGAGAAATAAACGGGGAGAAACAGCGGTCTTCCCTGTCGGTGAAAACATTCATAAGAATAATATTCTTCATCAGACCATTGTACCGGCAAGAATTACAGAAGAAACGAAAGAAACGGCGATCCGCGAGGCGGAAAAAATCGCCGGATATTTGGAACTTACCGGTACTTTGGCTGTCGAGATGTTCGTGAAAGAAGACGGCGGCATTTTCATTAATGAGCTTGCACCAAGACCGCATAATTCGGGCCACTACTCCATCGAAGCATGTGAAACATCACAATTTGAACAGCATATCCGTGCTGTATGCAACTGGCCCCTCGGCCGCGTTGATTTATTAAAACCGGCGGTCATGGTCAATATTCTCGGTGAGCACTTACAACCGCTTATCGATCATCTCGATCAATTCAAAAATTGGAAAATCCACCTGTACGGCAAAAAAGAAGTGAAAAAAGGGCGGAAAATGGGTCATATCACCCGTATTTGTTCCGACGTCAGCGAAGCCTTACAGGAAGTGGAGCAATACAATATTTGGGAAACGCCGGGCAAACCGGATTAAATCACCGTCAGTTTACCCCTCCTTCCTGCCTGGCGTGAAACACGGGCAAAGGAAGCGGTTTTTGGAGTAACATATTTGTCATGACTCCTGACAAACTAAATGTATACAGAATGACGAAAGAGAGTTGGAGGAAAACAAGATGTACAAAGTTAAAGTTTATGTCACATTAAGAAAAAGTGTTCTCGATCCCCACGGAAATGCAGTAAAAAAGCAAATGCAAATGAACGGAATTGACGGAATCAAAGATGTCCGCATCGGGAAATACATCGAGCTGACATTTAACAAGGATACAGAAAATTTAGAAAACAAAATTAAAGAAGTTTGTGAAAATCTGCTCGTTAATCCGGTCACCGAAGACTACCGGTACGAAATTGAGGAGTGTGCAGCCCAATGAAATTCGCCGTAATTACTTTCCCGGGCACAAGTTGCGATGTCGATATGTACCACGCCATTGTTGATGGCCTTGGCGAAAAAGCCGAATATGTCCGGCATGATGAAACGGATCTGGACCGTTTTGATGCCGTCGTCCTTCCGGGCGGATTTGCATTTGGAAATTATTTACGTCCGGGAGCCATTGCCAAACTATGTCCGGTGATCGATGCCGTCGTAAAAGCTGCAGAAGCCGGAAAACCGGTTCTCGGTGTCAGTAACGGATTCCAAATTTTATTGGAAGCGGGACTGCTTCCGGGGGCAATGTTACAGAACGAGGCTTTGAAATTTATCTGTGACACGGTGTCCATTGAGGTAAAAAATGCCAATACCGCTTTTACCAACCAGTATGATGAAGGGGAAATGATCCGGCTTCCGATCGCCCATGAAGACGGGAATTATTATTGCGATGAAAAAACACTGGAAGAACTTAAAGAGAACAACCAGATTGTATTCACATATCACGGCGGAAATCCGAACGGAAGCGTTGAAAATATTGCCGGAATCATAAACAAAAAAGGAAACGTCCTTGGTATGATGCCCCATCCTGACCGGGCAGTCGAAGAGCTGTTGGGAAACACCGACGGGTTAAAACTTTTTCAATCAATCGTGAAACAATGGAGGGAATCCAATGCAGTTAAAGCATGAACCGAGTCCGGAACAAATTAAAGAGAAAAAAATTTATGCCCAAATGGGGCTTTCCGATTATGAATACTCACTGATCGAAAAATATCTCGGCCGGCTGCCGAACTATACCGAAACAGGTCTGTTTTCGGTTATGTGGTCCGAACATTGCAGCTATAAAAACTCAAAGCCGGTATTGAAAAAATTCCCGACGGACGGCCCCCGTGTATTGCAGGGTCCCGGGGAAGGCGCAGGAGTTGTGGATATCGGTGATAACCAGGCGGTTGTTTTTAAAGTGGAAAGCCACAACCATCCGTCTGCCGTCGAACCTTATGAAGGAGCAGCAACCGGAGTCGGCGGAATATTGCGGGACGTTTTTTCCATGGGCGCACGTCCGATTGCCATGTTAAACTCCCTTCGTTTCGGGGAACTGGATAATCCGCGGGTAAAGTATTTGTTCGAAAATGTTGTCGCCGGAATTGCCGGGTATGGAAACCGGATCGGTGTTCCGACTGTCGGAGGGGAAATTCAGTTTGATCCTTCTTATGAAGACAATCCGCTCGTAAATGCCATGTGTGTCGGAATTCTCAATCATGATGACCTGCAAAAAGGACAGGCGCACGGAACCGGCAACACGGTGATGTATGTCGGAGCAAAGACAGGCCGGGACGGGATTCACGGGGCTACGTTTGCATCGGAAGAATTGACGGATGATTCCGAAGATAAACGCCCGGAAGTACAGGCCGGAGATCCGTTTACCGAAAAGCTGCTGATGGAAGCATGTCTTGAAGTGGTAAAATCAGATGCCCTGGTCGGAATCCAGGATATGGGGGCAGCCGGTCTGACAAGCTCCAGTGCGGAAATGGCCAGCAAAGCAGGTTCAGGCATTGAAATGAATCTGGACCTCGTTCCGCAAAGGGAAGAAGGCATGACTCCTTATGAAATGATGTTATCCGAATCCCAGGAGCGGATGCTCTTAGTTGTGAAAAAGGGCCGGGAACAGGAAATTATTGATATTTTTAAAAAGTACGGCCTGGAAGCCGCAGCCATCGGCCGGGTTACCGATGATAAAATGCTGCGCCTCTATCACAAAGGGGAAGTTGTTGCAGAAGTACCTGTAGACGCATTGGACAAGAATGCGCCCGTTTATCACAAACCGTCGAAGGAACCGGCTTATTTCCACGAATTCCAGAAAATGGATAACACTATTCCCAAAGTCGGAAATATTGAGGAAACTTTGCTTCGACTCCTGAAACAACCGACCATTGCCAGCAAGGAATGGGTATACAAACAATTTGATTATATGGCAGGAACGAATACGGTGGTCGCACCGGGTTCCGATGCTGCTGTTGTACGGGTCCGCGGAACGAATAAAGCATTGGCGATGACAACGGATTGTAACTCCCGGTACATTTATCTGGATCCGGAAACCGGCGGTAAAATTGCCGTCAGCGAAGCGGCCAGAAATATTGTTTGTTCCGGTGCCGAACCGCTTGCATTGACAGACGGACTGAACTTCGGAAGCCCGGAAAACCCGGAAATCTTCTGGCAAATTGAAAAAACCGCCGACGGGATCAGTGAAGCCTGCCGGATATTGAATACGCCCGTGGTGAGCGGAAACGTATCCCTTTATAACGAGTCCAGGGAGAGCGCCATCTATCCTACGCCGATTATCGGTATGGTCGGTTTAATTAAAGATACGGACCACATTACCACCCAGGAGTTTAAACAATCCGGTGACCGGATTTATCTACTTGGCGAGACGAAACCTGAATTTGGCGGCAGCGAACTGCAAAAACTAATACACGGAAAAATATTCGGAAAAGCCCCGTCCATCGACTTGAATCAAGAAGCGGAATATCAACGGCTCGTCCTTAAAGCCATTCAAGAAGGACTTGTCGCTTCCTGCCATGATATCAGTGAAGGCGGACTGGCCGTGGCCGTCAGTGAAAGTGTCATGGGGGCTGAAGGCCTCGGAGCAAGGATTGAACTGTCCGGCAATGCGGTAACTGAATTATTCAGCGAATCCCAATCCCGCTTTATCATTTCTGTAAAAGAAGAACATCAGGAAGCTTTTGAACAACTGGTAAAAGACGCCAAATTGATCGGCCGGGTTACAGATGAACCGGTACTGAATATATCCGTTAACGGTAAGATGGTTGTGAATCTTGACGTCGCAGCAATGAAAAAAGCCTGGAAGGATGCGATCCCATGCTTGCTGAAATAAAAGGTCTGAACGAGGAATGCGGCGTATTTGGCATTTGGGGCCATAGTGAAGCGGCACAAATTGCTTACTATGGCCTGCACAGCCTCCAACACCGCGGCCAGGAAGGCGCCGGCATTACGGTGACTGACCGAAGAGATATATATCTTAAAAAGGGAACAGGGCTCGTGACAGAAATCTTTTCCAAAGAAGATATCGACAGGCTGGAAGGAACGGGTGCCATCGGCCACGTCCGGTACTCAACGAAAGACGATAATCATTACGCTAATGTCCAGCCCCTCCTTTTCAAATCACAAAAGGGAAGTCTTGCCCTGTGCCATAACGGCGCCATTATCAATGCCACAGAGCTCCGGTTGATGTTGGAAAATGAAGGGAGCATTTTTCAAACAACATCCGATACAGAAGTCCTCGCCCATTTAATCAAACGGAATAAGCAAAATGATTTTCTCGGGCAAGTGAAAGCATCCTTAAACAAACTGAAAGGTGCATATGCCTTTTTAATCATGACGGAAGATTGTTTAATCGGCGCTCTGGACCCGTACGGTTTCCGTCCGTTATCCCTGGGTAAGCTTGGTGATTCATATGTGCTCGCCTCGGAAACTTGTGCTTTTGACATTATCGGTGCAAAGTTCATCCGGGATATTTCCCCGGGGGAAATTGTTGTGATCAACGATGACGGCGTCCATTCAGAAATGTTAACCAATGAAACAAAAATGTCAATTTGCCTGATGGAATATATTTATTTTTCCAGACCCGACAGCAACTTACGCGGGATCAACGTCCATACAGCCAGAAAAAATCTTGGAAAACAACTGGCCATCGAGGCGCCGATTGAAGCTGATGTTGTCACGGGTGTACCGGATTCCAGCATTTCCGCAGCGATCGGTTATGCGGAAAAGTCCGGCATTCCCTATGAAATGGGACTCATTAAAAACCGTTATATCGGCCGGACATTTATTAAGCCGACACAACAGCAGCGGGAACAAGGGGTGAAAATGAAACTTTCCCCTGTCCGCGGCGTCGTAGAAGGAAAACGGGTCGTTATGGTGGATGATTCCATCGTCAGGGGAACCACGAGCAAACGGATCGTCAAAATGTTGAAAGAAGCGGGCGCAAAAGAAGTCCACGTTGCGATCAGTTCACCGCCGATCCGGTTTCCGTGTGCTTACGGTTTTGATTCATCATCGGCCGATGAACTGATTGCCCACGGAAGAACGGTCGATGAAATCCGGGAAATCATCGGTGCCGACTCGTTAACCTTTTTGAGTGTAGAAGGCATGCTGAAAGCTCTTGGCCGGGAAGAAAGCGGCGGAATCAACGGTAGCTGCCTCGCCTGCTTTACCGGTCAATATCCAACGGAGTTCTATCCGGTGAAAACGTCTGTTAAAGAAAAAGTATAATCGGAAAACATTCTCTGTTGGTTTTTGTTTATTCTAAAAAGTGGAAATAATTTTTCAATACAAAAACAGCCCGGGGACAGCCAGTATACCATAAAGAAAAGCCCGAACCGGTCCCCAGTCGAATATCACTTATTCCACATCCGCCAAATCGTGCCTGTGGTTCTTGGAATTGGATACAGAACAATATATACAGATTCGACAATAATCATTTACGGGGGTAAAAACATGGGAAATGCTTATAAAAAAGCGGGTGTTGATATCGAGGCAGGCTATGAGTCTGTAAAACGTATTAAAAAGCATGTCGGGCGGACGAAACGGCCCGGCCTCATCGGCGGAATCGGCAGCTTCGGCGCCATGTTTGATATTTCCAGCTTAAACATGAAAGAACCGGTATTGATTTCCGGTACAGACGGTGTCGGAACAAAGCTGATGATCGCCTTTATGCAAGATAAACATGACACCATCGGGATTGACGCCGTTGCGATGTGTGTCAACGACATTGTCGTCCACGGCGCTGAACCGCTCTATTTTCTCGATTATATCGCCTGCGGGAAAGCAAAACCGGAGAAAATTGAAGAGATTGTCAAAGGAGTCGCCGACGGGTGCGTGGAAGCCGGTTGTGCCCTGATCGGCGGCGAAACAGCGGAAATGCCCGATATGTATGAAGAGAACGAATATGACATTGCCGGTTTTGCCGTTGGTGCGGTTGAAAAAGAAAAGCTGATTACCGGCGAAACCATCGAAGAGGGCGATGTGATCGTCGGCCTGGCTTCAAACGGGATCCACAGCAACGGCTATTCCCTTGTACGGAAGTTGTTTTTTAAAGACCATAATTATCAATTGGATGATCATATCGATGAGATGGGACATACCCTCGGCGAAGAGTTGCTGCGGCCGACAAAAATTTATGTCAAACCGGTTCTTGAGGCAATTAAAAAATTCCCGGTAAAAGGACTTGCCCATATCACCGGCGGCGGGTTCATTGAAAATATTCCGCGTATGCTGCCGGAAGGATTGGGAGCAGTCATCCATGAAGGAAACTGGGAAATTCCGGCAATTTTCACAATGATGGAATCCCTAGGAAATCTTGACCGCCTGGAAATGTACAACGTCTTTAACATGGGAATCGGCATGGTTGCCGTTGTTTCACCGGAATATGCCGAAGAGTTAACCGGTTTTTTCACATCCCTCGGTGAACAGGCGTCGGTGATTGGAACGATCACCGGCCGGGAAGGAATTGAAATCAAGCGAAATGGAGGTCAAGCATGAAAAAAATTGCCATTTTCGCTTCAGGAAACGGAAGTAACTTCCAGGCAATTGTTGATGCCGTAAAACAAGGAAAGTTACGCGCCGAAGTTTCCCTCCTCGTGTGTGATAAACCCGGAGCATTCGTCATTGAAAGAGCAAACAAAGAAAACATACCCGCCTTTGTTTTTAATCCGAAAGATTATGAGAACAAAGCCCAATTTGAATCGAAAATTTTACAAGAATTGAAAGAAAAAGATATCGATTTTATTGCGCTGGCGGGTTATATGCGTCTCGTCGGACCGACGTTGTTAAATGAATACGAAGGGAGAATCGTCAACATCCATCCCTCCCTTCTGCCGGCTTTTCCGGGTAAAGATGCCATCGGCCAATGTTTAAGGGCCGGAGTGAAAAAAACAGGTGTTACGATTCATTATGTTGATGAAGGAATGGACACCGGTGAAGTGATCGTTCAACAAGCCATTGAACTATCAGAGAATGAGACACGGGAATCCCTGGAAGAAAAAATTCATGCCATTGAACATGAACTGTATCCGAAAACGCTGGAAAAACTACTAAATAATTAAACTTTTATTCATTCGGGAGGCAGGAAAATGTCAAATAAACGCGCACTCATTTCAGTATCCGACAAAACGGGTATCGTTGAATTCGCAAAAGAACTCGTAGGACTCGGTTTTGAAATTATTTCAACCGGCGGAACGGCAAAAGCGCTGGAAGAAGCGGATGTTCCGGTGACGGGGATCAGCGAAATCACCAACTTCCCCGAAATTCTCGACGGACGGGTGAAAACATTACATCCGGCCATCCATGGCGGACTTTTGGCCCGGCTGGACGACGAAACCCACATCCGTCAAATAGAAGAACACCAGATCGCACCAATCCGGCTTGTGTGTGTAAACTTGTATCCATTTAAAGAAACCATTTCCAAACCTGAGGTTACCGTCGAAGAAGCCATTGAAAACATTGATATCGGTGGTCCGTCCATGTTGAGATCAGCGGCCAAAAACCATCAACATGTAACGGTTGTTGTCGATCCGGATGATTATGCAGCCGTTTTGGCGGAATTGAAGGAAAAGGGAGAAACGAAATTGTCCACACGGCGCAGACTGGCTGCGAAAGTATTCCGTCACACTGCAGGTTACGATGCGTTAATAGCAGAATATATGACCAATCTCAGCGGGGAAGAGTTTCCGGAATCTTTAACCGTAACGTATGAATTGAAACAATCACTGCGTTACGGGGAAAATCCGCATCAAAAAGCGGCCTTTTACAGAAAACCGCTTGGTTCTGCTTTTTCCATTGCCAATGCAACCCAATTGCACGGAAAAGAACTGTCTTACAATAACATCAATGATGCTGCCAGTGCCCTGGATATCGTGAAAGAATTTTCTGAACCGGCGGCCGTTGCCGTAAAACATACGAACCCTTGCGGCGTCGGAATCGGAAACAGTGCCCTTGAAGCATTTACGAAAGCGTATGAGGCGGATCCGGTTTCCATTTTCGGCGGCATCATCGCCTTCAACCGGGAAGTAGATGCAGAAACAGCAAAGAAATTACATGAAATCTTCCTGGAAATTGTCATTGCACCGTCTTTCAGCGAAGAAGCTTTAAATATTTTAACAACGAAAAAGAACATCCGTCTTTTAACGGTTCCGTTTGAAACGAAAAACAAAAAAGAATTCCGTCTCACATCCATTGAAGGCGGCTTGTTAGTACAAGATGAAGATACGTTTACGCTCGATGATGCCAATATTACCATTCCGACAAAAAGAAAACCGACCGAAGAAGAATGGAAAGCATTGAAACTTGGCTGGAAAATCGTTAAACATGTCAAATCAAACGCTATTGTCGTAACAGACCAGGCGTCCACCCTCGGTGTCGGTGCGGGACAAATGAACCGTGTCGGAGCGGCCAAAATTGCCCTTGAACAAGCCGGTGAAAAAGCGAAAGGGGCTGCCCTGGCATCCGATGCATTCTTCCCGATGGATGATACGGTCGAAGAAGCCGGCAAAGCAGGAATTACCGCAATTATCCAGCCAGGCGGTTCGATCCGTGACGAAGATTCGATTAAAAAAGCCGACGAATACGGCATTGCTATGGTATTCACGGGCGTTCGCCATTTCAAACATTAATATATAGGGGGTTCACAAATGAAAGTTCTTGTTGTCGGCAAAGGTGGACGGGAGCATGCCATTTGCCGGAAAGTCAGTGAAAGTCCTCGTGTGGAAAAAGTCTTTGTTGCACCGGGAAACGCCGGTATGACGGATTGTGCAACATTAATTGATATTCCGGAAAGTAATCACGACGATCTTGTGAAATTTGCCAAAGAGGAGACAATCGATTTAGTGATCATCGGTCCGGAAAATCCGCTGGAAGAAGGACTTGCCAACCGTTTCCGTGAAGCGGGCATACGCGTTTTCGGCCCGGACAAAGAAGCCGCCGAAATTGAAAGCAGCAAATCATTTGCGAAACATTTAATGAAAAAATATAACATTCCGACGGCTGAGTTTGAAGTATTTACTGATTTTGAACGAGCAAAAGCATATGTATTGGAAAAAGGCGCACCGATTGTTGTTAAAGCAGACGGCCTCGCCGCAGGAAAAGGTGTGGTTGTTGCTGAAACCGAAAAAGAAGCGGTCGAAGCATTGGAGCAGTTTCTCGTTCATAATAAATTCGGACATGACCAGCCGAAAGTCGTCATTGAAGAGTTTTTGGAAGGCGAAGAGTTTTCCTTTATGGCCCTTGTCAACGGGACAACGGTCATTCCGCTCGAAATCTCCCAGGACCATAAACGATCCTTTGACGGCGACCAGGGTCCGAATACAGGGGGAATGGGCGCTTATTCGCCTGTGCCGTTTATCAATGAGGAGACAATAAAAACCGCTTATGAGACCATTTTAAAACCGGCGGCAAAAGCCCTCCTTGAAGAAGGCCGTAAATTTACCGGTGTTTTATACGGCGGGCTAATTGATACGGATAAAGGTCCGAAAGTTATTGAATTTAACGCCCGTTTCGGCGATCCGGAAACACAGGTCGTCTTGCCGAGGATGAAATCCGACCTCGTTGAAATCATTTTACAGCTTTTGGATGGACAAACACCGGAAATTGAATGGTATGATGATGCGGTTTTAGGCGTCGTCGTCGCGTCTGAAGGATATCCGGAAAGTTATGAAACAGGCACCGTCCTTTCTGATCTCGGACAGCTGGCGGAACGGCTGATCGTTTATCATGCCGGCACAGCGAAAAATGAGTCCGGACAATTTGTGACCAACGGCGGACGGGTATTTCTCGCAGCAGCCAGGGAGCAATCACTGGAAAAAGCAAAGGAAAAAGTTTATAAAGAGCTGGAGGCATTTAATTGGAAAGGCACCTTCTACCGGAAAGACATCGGTAACCGGGCAATTCAATATTTGTTGCTAAATAAATAAAAAAGACCGGCTTTATTTCAGGCCGGTCCTTTTTTAGTAAATGTATACAAACGGCTCATCCATATCCGGTTCTTTTAATATTAACGCTTCATTACCGGTGACCGATTTAATATTGACTTCCGTCGTCGTGTATTCCGGGAATGTTTCAACGATCAAGCCGGCGACATATTGGGATAACCCGATCACTTCTGTTTTTCCGTAAAATTGCATCGATATATCAATGGACATTTTTGTTAATTCGTCATCAACGTATAGTGCTTTTCCGATAACCCCGTTGTAGTTTTCAAAGTATCCGGCAATATCCGTTGAGAACATATCAAATTGCTGGGCATCTTTCCGGTAGTTCTCCGTTGCCTCATTGGATGGAAAGAGTACATATTTTTCTTTTACCTTATGCCAGTCAAGGGATGTACTTTTTCTTTTGGCAGTAGCGTAGGCGAAGTAATTCCCCGGAATGATCGACGTCTTGTCCTGTTGTTTAAACAGCCCGATCACCACCGGTACATCTTCCAAACCTTCAATTTTCCGTATTTGTTCAATCAACTCTTCCGCAATTCTCTTCCCTTCTCTTTCCACCGCTTCATCCGGGATTTCCACACGGTGTTCTTTTCCGTCAATAGTAAAGTAATAAACGGAATTGATGGCCAGACCGAGGGATATGCCGCCTAATTTTACTTTATTGTCTTTCGATTTCACGAGAAAGTTATGTTCTAGGATATGGGATAAGTAAATCGGATTATTTTTATGGGCTTTTTCATCTTTTTCACTTTTGATTAGCGGATTTAATCCAATATTATCTTCCGGTTTTAATTTTTTCTTTTTCAACTGGGCATTGGTCATTTTTCTGTTTAATAAGTTTTGGACGGTTTTCCGGTCAAGATATTGTCCCTCTTGGAAAATATATTCGTCCGTCGGAAATACTTTTTGGGAAATCCTGAGCAGACCTTCTTCCAATTCATCACTGTCATACCGGCTGCTCAAATTATTGCTGATCAACCCTCTTGCATCAGAAGGCTTAAACGGGGAAAGCGTCCGGTAGTATGATTCGGAAATTTGGAATTTGGGCACGACAGCTTTCTGTTCGGATTCTTCATCTTCTTTGACAACTTCATCCTGATCATCCGGCTTAGGCAGACATCCGGATAAGATTACTGCAAGCAGGACCAGGACGGTGAATAGTTTTCTCATCTTTTGCACCTCCTGACCGGGAATTGTTTAATTTTCAAGAATGGAAAGCAACTGTTCTTCGTTCCAAATCTCGATTCCTAATTCTTCCGCTTTTTTCAACTTTGAACCTGCCCCGGGTCCTGCTATGACAAGATCCGTCTTCCGGCTGACGCTTCCCGTTACATTTGCCCCTAATTGTTCCAATTTTTCCTTTGCTTCATTTCTCGTCATTTTTTCCAGTTTTCCTGTCAAGACAATCGTTTTTCCTGAGACAGGCGAGTCTGTTTGTCCGGCTTCTGTTTTGACTCCTTTGTATGCCATATTTACCCCGCAGCGTTTTAATTCGTTAATCAGTTCCCTTACCTCCGGGGTACGGAAATAGGCCACTACGGATTTAGCCATTTTTTCCCCTATTTCATGAATCGACAACAATTCCTCTTCGGTTGCTTCCATTAAGCGGTCGATATGTTCAAATTCTTCAGCCAAAATCCTTGCTGCTTTTGCCCCGACATGGCGGATGCCCAGACCAAAGAGCAGGCGTTCCAGCGAGTTATCCTTGGATGCTTCAATGGCGGAAAGCAAGTTTTGAACAGATTTTTCCCCCATTCTTTCCAATTTTAATAATTGGTCTTTTTCCAGCTTATACAAATCGCTGACATCCGCTACCAGCTTTTCCCGGAATAATTGGGTAATGACCTTTTCGCCGAGACCTTCGATATTCATCGCATTCCGGGAAACAAAGTGAATGAGGCCCTCCCGGATTTGTGCGGGACATTTCGGATTGATGCAGCGCAAAGCCACTTCATCATCGATCCGGACAAGCTCACTATCACATTCCGGGCAATGCTCCGGCATGGAAAAAGGCTTTTCTTCGCCTGTCCGCTTTTCAACTACACTTTTTACGACTTCCGGAATAATATCCCCGGCTTTTTTTATGATGACATAATCCCCGATGCGGATATCCTTTTCTTGAATCAAATCTTCGTTATGGAGAGAAGCCCGTTGAACCGTAGTTCCGGCCACCCTGACCGGTTCGAGAATGGCGGTCGGCGTCACAACACCCGTTCTGCCGACACTTAATTCGATATCAATTAATTTCGTCATGACTTCTTCAGCAGGAAATTTATAGGCGATGGCCCAGCGCGGGCTTTTAACAGTGGCTCCCAGCTGTTCTTGCTGGTCATAGCGGTCCACCTTTACGACAATACCGTCAATTTCATAAGGCAAATCCTGCCTTTTTTCTTCGTATTCTTTAATATATTCGATCACGTCATCTATTGTCGGGCAGACTCTTCTTGCTTTGTTCGTCTTCAGGCCAAGACGGTCCAGTAATTCCAATCCGTCACTGTGTTTCGTAACAGATAAGTGATCCGTTTCCGCAATGGAGTATAAAAATATATCCAAGTTCCTCGATGCGGCGATCTTCGGGTCGAGCTGCCGCAGGGAACCAGCTGCCGCATTTCTCGGGTTGGCAAATAAATCTTCGCCTTTTTTCTTTCTTTCCTCGTTCAATTGGATAAACGATTTTTTCGGCATAAACACTTCCCCGCGCACCTCGATGGTCAGCTTTTCCTTTAATCTCAGCGGGATGGAACGGACCGTCCGCAAGTTCATTGTAATATCTTCTCCGGTTGTACCGTCGCCCCGTGTGGCGCCTTGGACAAATTGTCCGTCTTCATAACGCAGGGAAACGGCCAGTCCGTCAATTTTTAATTCGCATACATAGGAGACATCACCGACCGCTTGTCTGACCCTGCGGTCGAAGTCCCGCAGGTCTTGTTCGTTAAAAGCGTTGCTTAAGCTTAACATCGGGACCCGGTGTTCAACTTTTTCAAAGCCTTCCAGCACTTCCCCGCCGATCCGCTGTGTCGGCGAGTCGGGGGTAATTAATTCAGGGAACTCTTTTTCCAAGGAAATGAGTTCCTGCATTAACCGGTCATACTCCGAATCGGGAACGGTCGGCCGGTCCAGTACATAATACTCGTACGCATACTGATTTAATAATTGATGCAGTTCGTCAATCCTTTTTTTCGCTTCTTCCAACCGCATACGCATCCTCGCCTTCCATCATTAATCAGTCGTTTTATTGTTTTTGAATAGGGGCAAACTTTGCAAGCAGACGTTTAACTCCTTGTTTCGGAAAAGCGATATCCAGTTCCGTATCATCACCTTGGCCTTTTACGCCGACAATGGTGCCGGTACCCCATTTTTCATGGACAACTTTTTCACCCGGCTTCCAGACGATTTCCTTATTTGGTTCCGGACGGACGACACCGCGGAATACCGGATTCTCCCGTTTTCCGGACGGTCTTGCCTTCGCATCCCGGTTGACAAGATGAAGTAATTCATCCGGTATTTCGTCAATGAAACGGGATGGTTCATTCATCGTCGTCCGGCCGAAAAGGGTACGCATATAGGCATTTGTCAGATAAAGCTCCTCTTCCGCCCGGGTAATTCCCACGTAAGCCAGGCGTCTTTCTTCCTCCATTTCCCGGTCATCCATTAAGCTCCGGCTGTGGGGAAAGACTCCCTCTTCCATACCGACAAGGAAAACAACCGGAAATTCCAGCCCTTTGGCCGAGTGGAGCGTCATTAACAGAACGGCATCCTGCCTTTCATCTTCTTCGTCCAGCTGGTCGATATCCGAGATCAGAGCAAGGTCCGTTAAAAAGGCAATTAATGATTTATCATCATTCGATTCCTCAAAGTTTTTCGTAACGGTTAAAAATTCTTCGATGTTTTCGAGGCGGCTTGCCGCTTCCAATGTTTTTTCCGCTTTTAACATTTCTTTATATCCTGTTTTTTCAATGATTTCTTCCGTCAGTTCTGTAACCGACAAATAATCCTGCATTTGATGGAAATGCAAGATCATGTCATAAAATTCGGCACAGGATTTCCGTGCTTTTCCCGTTAAACCGATCTGTTCCACGTCGCCCAACGCTTCAAATAAAGATACTTCCCGCTCAAGGGCGTATTGCATAATCCGGTCAAGAGAGGCTGCACCGACTCCGCGCTTGGGTACGTTGATCACCCGGCCGAAGCTGATATCGTCATTTGGATTGGCAACAAGACGGAGATAAGCCAGGATGTCTTTTATTTCTTTCCGCTCATAGAACTTGATGCCGCCGACAATCGTATAGGGGATATTTGCTTTGACGAATACTTCTTCCAATGCACGGGACTGGGCGTTTGTACGGTAAAGCACCGCAATATCACTGTACTTCCGGTTCTTTTCCCCGACGAGTTCGGTAATTTTATCCGCGACAAACATGGCCTCTCCCCGCTCGCTGTCCGCACGGTAATATTGGATTTTTTCTCCCTCTTCGTTTTCGGTCCATAATTTTTTCGGCTTCCGCATCAAGTTATGGGCGATGACTTTATTTGCCGCCTTTAAAATCGTTTTTGTCGAACGGTAGTTTTGTTCGAGCAAAATGACTTCCGCATCCGGATAGTCCTTTTCAAAAGAAAGAATATTTGAAATATCCGCTCCGCGCCAGCTGTAAATGGATTGGTCGGAATCCCCGACAACACATATGTTTTGATATTTTTCAGCCAGCATCTTCACGAGCCGGTACTGGACTTTGTTCGTATCCTGGTATTCGTCAACATGAATATATTGAAACTTCCGCTGGTAATATTCCAGTACTTCCGGCACACGCTGAAACAGCTGGATTGTTTTCATGAGCAGGTCGTCAAAATCGAGGGCATGATTTTTCAGCAGTTGCTTTTCATATTCTTCATACACTTCACTGACGACTGTTTCATAGTAATCCCCGGCTGTCCGGGAAAACTGTTCCGCATTCAGAAAATCGTTTTTTGCCTTGCTGATTGTACCCAAAATGGCACGGGGATCAAATTTTTTCGGATCGATATTTTTTTCCTTTAATATGTTTTTAATGACGGATAATTGGTCTGCCGTATCCAAAATGGTAAAATTACGGTTAATGCCGATCCGGTCAATATCCCTGCGCAAAATCCGCACACACATAGAGTGGAACGTCGAGATCCATATTTCTTCACCCGGGCCGCCGAGCAGGGAACAAATCCGTTCTTTCATTTCACGGGCTGCTTTATTTGTAAAGGTGATGGCCAAAATGTTGTACGGATTCACGCCTTTTTCCACCATAATGTATGCGACACGGTGGGTCAGTACCCGCGTTTTTCCGCTTCCGGCACCGGCCATAATCAGAAGCGGGCCTTCCGTTGTTTTAACTGCCTGTTGTTGCTGGGGATTTAATCCTTCGAGGAGACGATCCTTTAAAAATTGCAAAGTTACCACCCTTTTCAAATGGAGAAATTTAGATTATAACTAGTGTCAGCCTTAAGCTTTTTTTACTGCTTTCACTGTTTTCAACGCTTCTTGTATATTTTCATAGATGGCGTTACCCACAATGATCACGTCCGCATAAGCTTTCATTTCCGCAGCTTGCCCAGCGGATTTTATGCCGCCGCCGTAAAACAGCGTCGTGTGATGCAGTTGTTCTTTCACCCGTTTAACAAGCTCCGGGTCACCGTATGTACCGCTGTATTCAAGATAAAATACAGGCAGACGGAACATATGTTCACTGATCAGGGCGTATGCCTCGACATCTTCCGGGGTGAGCTCTGCGTCAGCACCGGTCAGTTCCGCTACTTTACTGTTTTTATTTAAAACGCAATAACCTTCAACGACGATTTCCCGCCAGTCTACCAAATGGCTGAATTGTTTCACCGCTTCGTGATGTTTTCCGATGATCCAATCCCTGTGATTGCTGTTTAGTACCGTAGGAATAAAATAAAGGTCAAATCCCGGGGTTACTGCGTCAATATCAGAAATTTCAAGAGCACACGGAACCGGGTAACGGCGCACCCTCGCAAGCAGGTTCAGCACGTTATCAAGGGTCACTCCGTCAGAACCGCCGATCATCACGCAATCCGTTCCTGATTCACAAACTTTTTCCAAATCCTGATCCGATATTTCTTTTTCCGGATCCAGCTTAAAGATGTGATCCCATTTGCGAAAATCGTACATATCTATTCCTCCAATAAACATCCCGCCCGATTCCGTATTTTATCCTTTATTTTAAAACCGACGGGAAATTTTCCATTCCTTTCAGCAAACGCTCCATTCAGGCGGAATGTAATCATTCTATCCTGTATTCCATTTCACCATTATACCACGACATACATGCCCGGACAAAGCACGTCCGCCGGCAAAATAAAGAAAAGCTAAGCAAAACACTTAGCTTTTTCCTTCACTTACCTTTAATTTATTCTTTTTTTCTAAACGGTCGAGAACCATTTTATAAGCATCATTTCCGTAGTTGAGACAGCGTTTCACCCGTGAAATAGTCGCTGTCGAGGCTCCTGTTTCCTTTTCGATTTCATGGTATTTGCTTCCCTGCTGGAGCAATCTTGCTACCTCGAGGCGCTGGGATAAAGACTGGATTTCATTGATCGTGCATAAATCATCGAAAAAGCGGTAGCATTCTTCCACATTTCTCAATGTAAGAATTGCCTCAAACAACTGGTCCAACTGTCTTCCTCTTAATTTATCAATTTGCATGGATATGCCTCCTTTTAACCGTAAAAAAGCAGCAAAATGTCGCATTGTAAAGACCGGTCACATGCCCGGAAAATCCGGGCTCCATGATCTCTCTTCCCCGGCTGCTAAACGTACGGAAACAAGACCGGAATCCGTACGTTTCCGCAAAAAAACCCGGTAAAAATTTAAGAATATTACCGGCAGGCGGTTGTCATCATTCTTATTGTTTACCTATTTAATATAATAAAGAAATTTTCTTTAGCCGTCTATCAACGTGACTGAATCATAAATGTCGCGGACGATGTTGACCCATGATTTTCCGGGTACAAGAGGTACTTCTTTTCCGTCCAGATAAGGAACGATTCTACCGTTATCGTTCATCCATTCAACCCGCAGTAATTTTCCCTGCTGCAGTAAAAATGCCCGTCCGCCGGAGTGAAGATTTACTCTCATGCGTCCTTCTTCATCCAAACGGTAGTGTTCCGTTTCTACGATTAAAACATTATCAAGCAGTACCGGGGTTTCCGTCTCCCGTTCAACGGTCAATTCACCGCCGGAATAGCGTTTATATTTCTCTGCCGACTTATCGTATTCATAACGGACGTCAAAGCTTTTTGCGGGGTAGGAAATGATGACTTCCTTCTGATTTTTGCCGATGACTTCTTCATCGTCGGGTAAAAAACGGTAAGGATCCGGCGCCCCCTTTGTCATAAATCCTTGATCAGCAGCAAACTCTTTTATTTGGGAAAAATTGATATAGGAATTGTGCGGCGATTTACGGAACGATACACGCCTGAACAATGTACCGTCATAGTCAAGACCGTTTATGGCATCGATGGATCCATTTGTAATTAATTTTTTCGCTTCCGGACTCCATCCGTGAAACACGTAAAGAGAATCATGGGCATTGGCTAGCTCAATAAAATACGGGCGGGCGCTGCGCACAGGACCGACCGTCTCCGGCTCTTCACTGTGGTAAACGGCGAGTAACCGGGTCATTCCGCCTTCCACCAGCACTTCATAAATAATGTCCGCTTCTTTTAAGCCGGATTGCGGCCGGGCATCCGGATGATTGTTAATCATCACACTTATTGCCCTGTCTGACGGCCTCCCGGAAGTTTCCAGGCCGGTCAGTGGATATATATAGGAATCTTTGATACTGCTTTCACTTTCATTATTGTTTTTTATATTGTCTTTTTTTTCACAGGCTGCAACAACAAGGGCAAGCATGAGCAAGGGAAGCCATTTTGGTATTTTTTTCACAAAATTACCCCATTCCTGTAAAAAAGTTCTCTTTACTATTTTAACGCATTATAGAAGGAAACAAAACTCTTTTTTGCATGACGTCAAAAACTCCGACGGATGTTACACGAATATAAGGCAAGTGGGTGGATGTGAAAAAGAGAAGCGTATATACAGGATCTTCAAAGGAATAACCGCGTTCGCGCATAAGACCCCTGAATTCTTTTTCTTCTTTAATTAATTGCTCAAAGGGCTCTCCGCTCATCATGCCCAGATACGGAAGCGGAAGCTCATAGATGATTTTTCCGTTTTCAACAACGACAATTCCACCGTTGATTTCCTTCAACCGCTTAAACGCAGTGATTAAATCTTGTTTATCCTTTCCGATGAGCAAAATATCACCGGAATATGTGAAAGATGACGCAAGACCGCCAATATTTGCAAACCCTTTCAAAACCGTGCTGACTCTTCTTGTTCCCCGGCGATTCACTAACAGGAGGAAATTCTCGTTTGAGTCTGGATCCAGTGATTGCCGGTCGGAATCAACAGATATGGAATAAGGTTTTGTAATCACGGAATTTACAAGGGAAACTCCGAAGGGCATGGAAAATTGCAAATCATCTTCTGTTAAATCCCAATTGATTGTTAAAGGTTCAAAACCGAGATCACCGGGTGGCAAATGGAAAGTTTCCGGAAATTCCTCATGTTCTTTTTTTATCCAGCGGCCTTTTGCCAGTACAGAGACCGGCTTTGGATTTTCCTTGCTTACCAGGAAGTTGATATCCGCGACCCTTCCGGTTGCAATTAACCCGTGCAAATGCTGGAGAGAATAATGTTTTGCAGGAACATATGTGGCCATTAAATAAGCATCAACCGGTGGGACACCTTTTTCAATGGCAATTTTAATTAATACATCTATAACTCCTTCTTCATAAAATCCCGGTGGTGAGCCGTCCGTGGTCAGCATGAAGTGATCATATGCCATTACGTTTAATTCCTTTAATTGATCCAAAATATCCGGTAAATCCGGCCGGATGGATGAATAACGCAATGTGACCATATACCCTTGCATTAATCTGGCTAAAATTTCTTCTCCGGTCATCGCTTCATGGTCTGCATCGACCCCCAGCAGCTTCAACTTTGCCAATGTTTTTTCCGAAGCCCCGGGCAGATGGCCTTCCACCTTTTTATTTCTTCTTTTTGTTTCCTGGATCCAATACAATTTTAAATCATCACCGTCCAGCAATGCCGGCCAGCCGGTGAGTTCTCCTCCCTGCACTACACTGTCATGTTTGATCCAGCTTTTTACGTCGGAATTTGTAAAAATCGTTTCCTTATTCTGAAATTCCGATTGACCGTCATACCGCGCCCACCAGTAAAGGGATGCGGGCAGCGCTTTCAAGGAATCCAGCATAGAAAACGCTTTCTTTTTGTCGAAATTTAAAATTAACGGCAAGTTATCATTGATTAACACAGTGGTTCCGTGCTTCGATGCATAGTAAGCGAATGATGTGGGACTATATAAATGATACGGGTGAACGTGAGGTTCAATATAACCGGGTACGAGGTAAAAACCGCTGCAATCGACAATTTCACAGTCCGGATCAATATATTCCGGTTGTTTTTCTCCTGCATAAACAATTCGGTCTTTGTAGATCCAAATATTTCCAGTTATCCATTGTTTAAGAATTCCGTGCAAGTACACGGCATTTTTCAGAAGGATTGTCGGTGATCTTTTTCCATCAATTACTTCGACATGTTCCCGTAATTCCCGGTTTCTCCATCTATATTTAGATTCAGCCATTTTTTTCACCTTTTTTAACATTATTATTTTCGATCTGCTGATTACATATTATAACATCATTTATTCATTAACGCACTAAAGAAAAATTTATCAATCCGGGGGAATGATATAATGAAATTTTCACAAAATATCGGAGTTTTGAATGGTTTCATCCGCATTACTGCCGGTTTAACATTATTATCCTGGGCAACAGCGAAATTCACGAGAAAGCAGCGGAAAAATTCTTATCTTCTTATCGCATTTTTGGCAGCGATGAAAGTAGCGGAAGGAATAACAAAATATTGTCCCGCAACGGATTTAGCAGAAAGTCTGATTCAGGGACGAAACACTGATGAAAAACCGAAAATGAAAAAAATGATTGATCTGTTTGTTCCAAAAATACAGGAAAACACTGCAGATGAATCCGGCTTCGGACAATCTGTGCCGGATTACAACCAATCGAATGAAAACGGTTTTACGGATAATTAGTTTTTTATTTTTATGGGGTGAAAAAACGGACGGGTTTAACCGTTTGTTCCGGATATGCGGAAAATTTTTTTTTTATGATAAAAAGTCCTGCAGAAAAATCTGCAGGACATTGATTATTTTACCGTATTTTGTACAAGTTCTACTACTTCTTCAACGGTGCTCATTTGCAATGCCTGATTTGCCAGCTCTTCCATTTCCTTTTTGGATAATTTCCGGATTAAATCACGGGCTTTCAAAATGGATGTTGCACTCATGGAAAACTCATCGAGACCCATGCCCAAAAGCAGCGGAATAGCTGTTTCGTCTCCTGCCATTTCACCGCACATTCCCGTCCATTTTCCTTCTTTATGGGATGCATCGATGACATTTTTAATCAGACGCAAAATAGACGGGTTATACGGCTGGTAAAGGTAGGAAACCCGTTCGTTCATCCGGTCTGCAGCCATCGTGTATTGAATTAAGTCATTTGTTCCGATACTGAAAAAGTCAACTTCTTTAGCAAATTGGTCCGCCAGAACAGCCGTTGAAGGAATTTCGACCATAATTCCCAGTTCAATATCATCGGAAACCGGGATTCCTTCGTTTGTTAACTTTTCTTTTTCCTCAAGGAACACTTGTTTTGCTTCGCGGAACTCATCAAGCGTAGCAATCATCGGGAACATAATTTTCAAGTTTCCGTACACACTTGCCCTAAGCAGTGCCCTGAGCTGGGTGCGGAAAATATCCTTTCTTTCCAGACAGAGACGGATCGCCCGGAATCCTAAAAACGGGTTTAACTCTTCAGGCAATTGTAAATATGATAATTCCTTATCGCCGCCGATATCCAGTGTCCGGACGACAACCGGCCGGTCTTCCATTCCTTCCAAAACAGCTTTGTAAGCTTCAAACTGATATTCTTCATCCGGAAGCTCGTCCCGGTCCATGTATAAAAATTCCGTCCGGAACAGTCCGACTCCTTCAGCGCCGTTTCTCAAGGCACCTTCAACATCATTCGGCGTACCGATATTGGCTACAAGTTCTACCTGGACCCCGTCCTTTGTCACCGAAGGCTCGTTGATTAATTTTGCCCATTCCGCCATCTGTTTTTCATAATCTGCCTGTTTTTGCTTATATTCTGCAAGCAATTCTTCCGTCGGATTAATGTGGACTTGTCCTTTCAGTCCGTCAAGAATAAGCATGTCACCATGCTCAATTTCCTTAGTTGCTTTCTTTGTACCGACAACGGCGGGGATTTCCAGCGATCTTGCCATAATGGCCGAGTGGGATGTTCTTCCGCCAATATCCGTTGTAAACCCTTTAACGAATTGACGGTTTAATTGGGCTGTATCAGAAGGTGTCAAGTCCTCCGCAACAATGATAACCTCTTCTGAGATCAAGCTCGGATTCGGAATGGTGACATTTAATAACTCTGCCATTATCCGTTTGCGAACGTCACGGATATCGGCCGCCCGTTCTCGCATATATTCATTATCCATTTGTTCAAAAATTTGAATGAACATATCGGTTGTTTCCTGTACCGCGGCCTCGGCATTTACTTTTTCATTTTTGATCTTTTCTTCAATCGGATTAACAATTTCGGGGTCATTCAAAATCAGTAAATGCGCGTCAAAGATAGCTGCCTTATCATCGCCCATTTTTTCCTTTGCATGATCGCGAATGGCTTCCACTTGGGATTTTGCTGCTACAAGACTCTCACGAAAACGGGTGATTTCCTTTTCTGGATCATCGATCGTCGTTTTTTGGAAAGATAAATCCGGTTCAACAAGGCGGTATGCCTTGGCAATGGCAATACCGCTTGATGCTGCAATACCTTCAATCCATGAAGTCATTTTATTCGGCCAACCCTTCTTTTTTTAGTAGGCCATCGATGGCGTCAATTGCTGCTTCTTCATCATCACCGCTGGCAGTGATCGTAATTTCTGCGTCTTTTCCAATTCCAAGAGCCATAACGCCCATAATGGATTTCAGGTTAACGGATTTATCCTGATATTTCAGTTGAATATCCGAATTAAATTTTCCGGCTTCACGGACCAATAATGTCGCCGGTCTTGCGTGAATTCCTGTTTCATCGATTACTTTGTATGTTCTTTCTACCATTACGAACACTCCTTTAAAATTTTTGATTTATAAATGTATTGCCGTTTAAAAACAGGCATTTTATTTACTTTTCTCGGATCCCGTATACTGAAAAGTAAATTATTGAATGCCGGTTTTTCATGCATCCGTCCGTTTATGAACATGAGAATCTGGTTAAAAAGGGTTTCCGGCCGGTCATAGCCGGGGGAATACGCTTTCGTTATCGGTTTTAATATTCCCTTCCACAAAAAATATATGATAGTTGCGGTTAAAAGAATGGAAGCGGGAGGTCATTTGCACCAATAAAAAAGGCATGAGCAAATACAGGCCAGGCGGGCGGGGACCCTCGATCCGCTGCTGACCATGTTTTACTCATGCCTGATCGAATCAGTAACACGTAAATCTTATTCGGTTTTTCCCAATTTGTCGTAAATTCTTTGTAAAAACAAAGTCAAGTAAACGGCTTCAGCATTTCCAACCGGCTTTTGTAAGCGATTATGAATTTCCTTAATCACCTTTTGAGTAAGATTATAGCAGAAAGGGTATTCATTTTGCAATACGAAAATAATTTTTTTCGATTCTGTATTTTCGATCTCTTCTGTCTCTGCCTGATCAACCATATATTGCAAATAACGTAGAAGACGGATATAAATAGAAGGCTCTTTTTCCATATTTGTTTGAAAAGCATCCTCAATCATCTTGACGAGATCATGGATTAAATACGACCGTTTATTTACCCGCGCGATATGGGTGTCATGAAGAGCACTGTGGACGTGTAAAGCGATAAAGCCGATTTCTCCTTCCGGCAGCTTGATTTTCACCGAATCATTTACGATCTTCACAACATCAGAGGCAATTTCATATTCCAGGGGATAAAGGGCTTTGATTTCAGATAAGAACGGATGGGTAATGACCATTCCTTTCATCGTCCGGTAGATCGAAAAAAACAAATGGTCTGTTAAAGCAACATGCACTTGTTCACTTAACGATGTTCCCGTTTTATTTTTTATATAAGACAGTGCATCGATAATGGCATTGGAAATTTCATGATCCATGTTCGGCAAAAGGCTTTTATACTGTTCTTGTTTTTCTTTATCTTTCAGAATGAAGATTTTCTCGATAATCCCTTCCTTCAAACGATCTCCTTTTTTCCGGTTAAAACCGATGCCTTTCCCGATGAGTACGACTTCCCGATAGTTTTCATTCTCCGCTATAAGCACGTTATTATTCAAAACCTTTTTTACGATATAATTTCCCATATCCATCTCCATTCTTTTTAACTTATGTAGAATATTTCCTTTTTTTCATTATGAAGCATAAACAATGGCATTTTCAACGGTTAAATTTTACTAAAATTTATTTTTATAAGAAAAAATCGCCCGGGGCATTAAATCCCGGGCGATCAAAATATATTATTTTAAAATAACATGATCAGCTGAGAAAGATGAAGTACAGAATAAAGACTACTGCCAGCGCGTACATAATCGGATGCACTTCTTTACCACGGCCTTTGACGAGCATCGTAATCGGATAGAATATACATCCGACGGCAATACCCGTAGCGATGCTGTAAGATAAAGGCATCAATAAAAAGGTGAAAAAGGCGGGAATTGCAATTTCCATTTTCTCCCATTCAATTTGTTTCAAGCTTGTGGCCATTAATACGCCGACGATAATCAGCGCAGGAGCCGTAACCTGTGATGTCACAATCGTTAATAACGGTGAAAACACGAGGGCAAGAAGGAAACATCCGGCCGTTACAACCGCTGTTAATCCTGACTTTCCGCCTACTGCAACCCCTGCGGTGGATTCCACGTATGATGTCGTACTTGATGTTCCCAAAATCGCACCGAAAACCGTAGCAGAAGAGTCGGCCACCAGCGCCCGTCCGGCACGGGGCAATTTGCCGTTTTTCATAATTCCGGCCTGGGAAGCAACACCGACTAACGTTCCAGCTGTATCGAAAAAATCTACAAACATAAAGGTTAAAATAACAACGAGCATTTGCCAAGAGAATAAATTATCCAAATTGAATAAGGCCTGGCCAAAGGTTTCCCCGATACTCGGAACCGGTCCGACGATGTCCCCGAGACCCGTAGGATAGGGAATTAAACCGACAATCATACCGACAATTGACGTAATAATCATACCGTAGAAAATAGCGGCTTTTACCCCGATGGTTAATAAAACGACGGATACAACAAGTCCAAAAATAGCCAGCAAAGTTTGCGGATCGGTTACATCCCCGATTCCAACCAATGTCGCATCGTTATTCACAATAATCCCTGCATTGATCAGGCCGATAAAAGCAATAAACAGACCGATTCCGCCACTTACCGCATGCTTGATGCTTTCCGGTATGGCGTTAATGATGATCTCACGGATTTTTGTCATCGTGAGAATAACAAGAATCACCCCGGATATGAATACACCGGATAAAGCTGTTTCCCACGGAATTCCGTAACCCAACACAACGGTATAGGCAAAAAACGCATTTAGTCCCATTCCGGGAGCTGTCGCAATCGGATATTTAGCAATGATCCCCATGATTAGCGTACCGATGGTGGCTGCCAGTGCCGTTGCCGTAAATACGGCATGTTCATCCATTCCGGTCACGGATAACGTGAGCGGATTGACGAACAATATATATGCCATTGCTAAAAACGTTGTGATACCGGCAATAAATTCTGTTTTAATATCTGTGCCTAACTTCTCCAGTTCGAAGTAATCGTTGATGAATTTTTTCATGACTCCCTTACCTTTCTTATCGTGTATTTTCATTATGTACCAAAAAGCTCTTAATATACGGATCCGCTGCATCTCGAACATCAAAAAAAATAAAGCTCCGGAAAAGCGGAGCTGAATCCGGCGCAACAAAAACGATCGTTCTCCGGTCCATACATTAAATGAAACGATTGGAAATGATCCGGACCGGAGAATCCGGATTTGCTAACACAGGTATTCACTAACGTTCGTCTTTTGTTATAAATAATTCATTTTTCGACTTTATTTTACAAATAAAATATTGTTTTGTCAACAAATAAACGAATATTTTTATTTTATAAGTTTTATTCGTTCGTTTTTACTCCCATTCAATAGTTGCCGGCGGTTTCGTCGTAATATCGTAAACGACACGATTCACCTGGGGAACTTCATTCACAATACGGGATGATATTCTTTCCAGTACATCCCAGGGAATTCTGGCCCAATCGGATGTCATTCCGTCCACGGAATTCACTGCGCGGATTCCGATGGTATAATCGTAAGTCCGTCCGTCTTCCCGGACACCGACACTGCGGATATTCGGGAGTACGGTAAAGTATTGCCAAATTTCCCGGTCCAGTCCGGCTTTTTTAATTTCTTCACGCAAAATCCAGTCGGATTCGCGGACAATCGCCAATTTTTCTTCAGTCACTTCTCCCAATACACGGATTCCGAGTCCCGGTCCCGGAAACGGCTGCCGCCACACAATTTCATCCGGAACACCCAACTCTGTGCCGACTTTCCGAACTTCATCTTTAAATAAGGTTTTTAACGGTTCAATCAACTTGAAGTTCATTTCTTCAGGCAAGCCGCCGACGTTATGGTGGGATTTCACCGCTTTGGAAGAAGCCGTGCCGCTTTCGATTACATCGGAGTACAATGTCCCTTGCGCCAAAAATTCAATTCCTTCAAGCTTTTGCGATTCTTCCTCAAAAACATAAATAAACTCATTACCGATAATTTTCCGTTTTTGTTCCGGATCGGTAACACCTTTTAATTTGTTTAAAAAGCGCTGTTGGGCGTCTATTTTTATCACGTTCATCCGGAACTTTCCGGCAAAAGCTTCCATGACGCTTTCCGCTTCCCCTTTGCGCAACAGTCCGTGATCGACGAAAATACATGTTAGCTGGTCACCGATCGCTTTATGAATGAGTGCCGCGGCAACGGACGAGTCCACTCCTCCACTTAATGCGCAAAGCACTTTTTTATCGTCGACCGTTTGCCGGATATTTTCAATTTCTGTTTGAATAAAATAATCTGCCGACCAATTGGCCTCACAACCGCAAATATGAAGTAAAAAGTTCTTTAATACTTGTTCCCCGTATTCGGATTGATGAACCTCCGGATGAAATTGGAGGCCATACAGCTTGTTTGTTTCATTGCCCATAGCGGCAACGGCATAAGACGGGCTTTCCGCATCAACCGTAAATCCGGCCGGAACATCTTGAACCCGGTCACCCCCGTCCATCCAGACCGTTTGCACCTCAGGCAGACCGGTATATAAAGCATGGCCGCTCTTTACCCGGATTTCCGTTTCACCGCTTTTCTGTTCCGAATTTTTTTCCAATGTTCCGTTCAGAAGTTTCGTCATGACATGCATGCCGTAGCCGATGGCCAAAACCGGCAATCCGGAGGAAAAAATTTCCCTGTCACAAACGTATGCTTCATCTGCAGTACGGTCACGGTCCGCGTCACCAGAAATAATAACCCCTTTTGTATTCATATTTTTTAATTCACGGGCAGTAAGCGTATGGGGATGAATTTCACTGTACACACCCAATTCCCGGATTCGTCTTGCAAGCAATTGATTATAGCGTCCGCCAAGATCCAAAATAACAACTTTTTCCCGCTCTTTTCCCGTATTTTCCAATGTGTCCACCTCTCGATTGTTTTTTGCATATAATTCCTTTTTCTTATAGTGTAACCATTTTTCTATCATAGTCACATCCATAAAGGAACAAAATTTGCAAACTGGTGTTATATAAATAAAAAACTAGAATACTACCGGAAAGGCAGAATTCTAGTTTTTCTTTTTTAAAATATAATGCTGTACGGATTTTTGCAATAAAAATCCGAAGAAAATACAGAAAACTGCCTTCATAGTCAAGCTATTTACGGTAGCTTGGTAGAAACTCCCGAACCATATTATCGGGGATATATGAAGGTATATTATGAAGTTGTATGAAACGTTATTATTTTAAAATGAAATACTTCTGTGGTCAAGTAAAATTTTACGTCCTGCCGCTTTTTCGCAGCCGGTCCGCAATTTTTCCGCACGGATTTAGAAAAAAGGGACGATTCTCTTTATAAGAATCGTCCCTTCCAAAAGAAATATTAGGCGTTTGGGCGCACCATGTCTGCCGGATTTACGTAT
>CALGYZ010000071.1 GCA_937934645.1 uncultured Bacillaceae bacterium
TAAAATGCCACCGGCTTTTTTTCATTCTAGAGGCGAGTTTTGTCCCAGCCTCTTTTGTTAAATCGCTCTACTTTTTATAAAACGCGCGCTTTCCGACTTTTTCCACAAAACCGGGAAATAATGTATAAAGCAGCGCGGCGGCATTCATCAGCCGGGGTAAATTTATTTCCCGGACCGGTGTAAACATTTTATTGACAACTTTTTCCGCCACCCGCTCAGGCCGGAGTACCCATCTGCCGACATTTTTTATGTAATTCCCCGATTCATCGGCAATTTCAAAAAAATTGGTCGCCATCGGTCCCGGATTCACCGCCGTAACATAAATCCCCCGGTCCTTCACTTCCATCCGTAAACTGTCGGTAAAGCCCAATACAGCTTTTTTTGTTGCGGCATAAATGCTGGACTTCGGCGTGGCAATCTTCCCGGCTTGGGAAGCAATATTGATTATATGGCCGGATCCGGCCTTCATCATTTCCGGCAACACCATTTTTGTCATGGCGATCAAACCGATGACATTGACTTTAAACATTTGCTCCGCTTCCTCCACCGTTGAATCCGTAATGGTTTTAAAAAGTCCGAAACCGGCATTATTGACCAGGCAATCGACTTTTTTATGCCGTGAGAAAATCTCCCGGACAACGTCCCTCACTTCCCCGTGCTGTCCGACATCCAATTGGTAGACCACGGCTTCCGCATGATATGTTTCCCGTATATTTTTTTGTACCTCTTTTAATCTTTCCAGATTTCTGGCAGCCAGAATTACACCGGCACCGTTTGCGGCGCATTGGTAGGCAATTTGTTCACCCAATCCGCCGGATGCCCCTGTAATTAAAACTGTTTTTCCTTTTAAACCTTGCTTCATAGATGCCTCCGTTTTAGACCATGATTTAAAGTTTACAGGCAGGATTTTTTGTCCCTGCCACGAATCTTCATATAGATAGGAGCTGCCGGAAAACGAATTGCCGCATCCGGCTGTCCGGGACAAAATTTGAACACATTTTACTAAATCTTACCTTTTTATTCAACCAAATTTTTGA
The DNA here is from genome assembly GCA_937934645.1 of uncultured Bacillaceae bacterium. Lineage (GTDB taxonomy): Bacteria > Bacillota > Bacilli > Bacillales > Caldibacillaceae > CALGYZ01. Next base: position 1,038 of record CALGYZ010000071.1, read on the forward strand.
AAAGGAACCGAATCTGTAGTAACAATAAAATAGGAAGGATTATATTTATAATAAACATTACATATGAAAAGGAGACTTTCCAATGGCTGTTAAATTGTTTGAACCGTTTACGATCAGAAATGTTACGCTGCCGAACCGGATCGTGATGAGCCCGATGTGTATGTATTCATCTTCCAACCGGGATGGTTTCGTGCAAAATTGGCATCTCGTCCACTATGCAAGCCGGGCGGCCGGAAAAACCGGTACAATCATCGTCGAAGCAACGGCGGTTTCCCCGGAAGGTAGAATCAGTGAACATGATTTGGGAATTTGGGATGACAAACATATTGACGGCTTAAAGAAGCTCGTGGATTTAATGAAGGAACAAGGAGCGGTAACCGGCATTCAGCTCGCCCATGCCGGCCGGAAAGCACAAGTGGAAGAAGAAATTGTCGCACCAAGCGCCATCCGTTACAATGAAAAATACAAAGTTCCCAGGGCATTGGAAACGAAAGAAGTAAAAAATATCGTCCGCGCTTTCAAGGAAGCCGCCGCTCGGGCAAAAGCGGCAGGCTTTGATATTATTGAACTTCATGCAGCCCACGGTTATTTACTAAATGAATTCCTTTCTCCGCTGACAAACGAGCGGACCGACATGTACGGCGGAAGCCCGGAAAACCGTTACCGGCTTTTAAAAGAAGTAATCGATGCAGTCAGGGAAGTGTGGCAAGGGCCTTTGTTCGTACGGATCTCCGCGGCGGACTACCACAACGGCGGATTGAACGTGAATGATTATGTAACGATCTGCCGCCGGATGAAAGAACAAGGTGTGGATTTAATCGATGTAAGCAGCGGCGGTGTTATTTCCGGTGTAAGAATTCAAACTTATCCGGGTTATCAGGTGAAATATGCCGAAAAAATCCGCTCGGAAGTTCAAATTCCGGTAAGCGGCGTCGGTCTGATTACCTCCCCCTTGCATGCGGAAGAAATTCTGCAAAATAACCGGGCGGATTTAATCTTTTTGGGCAGGGAGCTTTTAAGAAACCCGTACTGGCCGTATACCGCCGCAAAACAGCTCGGGTATAAAATTGAACCGCCTGTCCAATACAGGCTGGGATGGCGGTAAAGTGCAAGAAAGGAAAAGGGATTCAACCCTTTTCCTTTATATTATTTTACTATAATTTTTTTAAAGTCTTCAGCAATGACCGTATCGGGGAAAATTTCCTTCGCCTCGTTTTCCAAATCCGGCCATTGGCATTTTTCAAAGCGGGAACTGATATGAGTAATGACGAGCTTTTTTGCATTGGCTTTTAAAGCAACCTCAGCCGCCTGCCGAGTTGTAGAATGATAATACTCCCGGGCAATGTCTGCCGAATCTTTGTCAAAGGTTGCTTCATGAATCAAGAGATCTGCATTTTGCGCCAATTCAACCCCCGCGGGCGTAGGTCGGGTGTCCCCCAAAATCGTCACTACCCTTCCCTTTTTATCCTGGCCTAAAAAGTCTTTACCGCAAATAACACGGCCGTCATCCAATTGAACGGTTTCCCCCGCTTTTAACAATTTATAAACAGGACCGGGTTTTACACCCAATTTTTTCAGTTCATCCACCAGAAGCGGACCGGGTTTATCTTTTTCCATGATCCGGTAACCGAAAGACGGAATACCGTGGTCAAGCAGCTTTGCTTCGATGCGGAAATCTCCTTCTTCCAGTGATAAGTGATCATTAAATTCAATAAAATGCAATTCGTATTTTAAATGAGTCCGGCTGATGGAAAGACTCATTTCCACAAACTCCCGGATTCCTTCAGGACCGATGATCTTCACCGGAGTTTCCCCGTTTAAAAATGAACGGCTGCTCAAAAGCCCGGGCAAACCGAAAATATGATCGCCGTGAAGGTGGGTAATAAATATTTTATCAATTTTTCTCGGTTTTAACGATGTATGTAAAATTTGATGCTGGGTTGCTTCACCGCAATCAAACAGCCAAATGGAGCCGTCATGCAAATGTTTCATTGCAATCGAAGTTACATTTCTTTTTTTTGCCGGCATCCCGGCTCCGGTTCCCAAAAAGATGATTTCCAACATGACTTCCTCCAATGTATCCTACCGTGTACTCCTTTTTATTATCAACGTTTCTGCATATTTTTTCAATCACTCTTGCTCCGGAAAATAAAAAGATTCATGGCAGAAAATAAAGGCGAATACTGTTTTCTGTAATTTTCGTTTCACTTTTCGGAATAATATTTGCTATTTTACACGGTTCAATGTAAAATTCATATTGTTAATCACTACACATGAAGCGAGGGTCAACATGGAAACGAAAGAACATCCAACATTAATATTGCTTTTTGGTGCAACGGGTGATTTGGCGAAACGAAAATTATATCCGTCATTGTATAACCTTTATTATAAAGGGAAGTTATCCGAACGTTTTTGTGTCGTCGGCGTTTCCCGGAGATTGGAAAACGATGACGAATACCGGAACTGGGTAAAAGATTCAGTGATGACATACGGGGAAAGCTACGGGGACTTAAAAGATTTCATATCCCATTTCTATTATCAGTCCCATGACGTAACAGATCCATCATCTTATGAACAACTGAAAAAACTCGTTGACAAACTTGACCGTTCTTACGCTCTCCAGGGAAACCGCATATTTTATCTGGCCATGTCACCGGAGTTTTTTGGCACGGTGACGGAGCAACTGAAAGTGGCCGGACTGACAGATACGAAAGGTTTTAAACGACTTGTGATCGAAAAGCCGTTTGGCCACAACTTGCAATCAGCAATCGAATTAAACAGGCAGATTCGCACAGCCTTTAAAGAAGAAGAAATTTACCGGATTGACCATTATCTGGGTAAAGAAATGGTGCAAAATATCGAAGTCATCCGGTTCGCAAACGCTGTTTTTGAGCCTTTGTGGAACAACCGCTATATCTCCAATATCCAAATTACATTAAGTGAAATGCTTGGTGTGGAAGAACGGGCCCGTTATTACGACAAAAGCGGTGCCATCCGTGATATGGTGCAAAACCATATGCTGCAAATGGTTTCTCTCCTGGCTATGGAACCGCCGATCCGATTAACAACAGAAGAAATCCGCAGTGAAAAGGTTAAAGTATTGCGGGCGTTACGGCCGGTTGAAGGTGAAAAAGTCCATAAATATTTTGTCAGGGGCCAATATGGAAAAGGAATTATAAACGGAAAAGAAGTTCCTGCATACCGTGATGAGCCGGGTGTACCGGAAGATTCCAACACGGAAACCTATGTGGCGGGCAAGTTTCTCATTGATAATTTCCGCTGGGCTGGTGTTCCGTTTTACGTGCGGACCGGAAAACGTCTGAAGACAAAATCAACAAAAATTATTATCCAATTTAAAGATATACCGATGAACCTGTATTACAAAAACGGATCCAGCTTAAATCCGAACTTACTCGTCATCAATATCCAACCGGAAGAAGGAATTGCGCTCCATTTAAACGCGAAAAAAACCGGCGAAATCATGCAAACAACCCCGGTAAAATTGAATTTTTCCTCAAAAAATATTGACGGAATCAATACACCGGAAGCATATGAAAAACTTTTATATGATTGTATCCGCGGGGATGCAACAAATTTTACCCACTGGGATGAAGTTGCACTTTCTTGGCGTTTCATCGATCAAATATCCGCAGTCTGGGAGCGGGAACGAGCGGATTTTCCGAACTATGAAGCCGGATCCATGGGACCGAAGGCAGCTGATGAGCTGCTGGAGAAAGACGGATTTTTCTGGTGGCCAGTTTAATCAATAAAAAAACGTAAATAAAGAAGGGCAGGCTCCAAAAAGTCCTGCCCTTTTTCTTATGTCCAGTTTGTGTGGAATGTACCTTCTTTATCAATTCTTTCGTACGTATGGGCACCGAAATAATCCCGTTGCGCCTGTAATAAATTTGCAGGCAGTGTTTCCGTCCGGTAACTGTCATAATATGAAAGAGCAGCGGAAAAGCCCGGTACGGGGACCCCGTTTGTTACTGCCGTGGAAATGACCTGGCGCAAGGAGCTTTGATAACGGTCCGCAATATCTTTAAAATACGGATCCAGCAGCAGGTTATTCAATTGCGGATTGCGGTCATAAGCATCTTTGATTTTTTGTAAAAATTGGGCGCGGATAATGCAGCCGCCCCGCCAAATCATGGCAATTTCACCGAAGTTTAAATCCCAGCCGTATGCTTCGGAAGCCGCCCGCAGCTGGGCAAACCCCTGGGCATAGGAACAAATTTTACTAAAGTAGAGAGCCTGGCGGACTTGCTCGATAAATTGTTCCCGGTCACCGTCAAAAGACTGTATTCCAGGACCGGATAAAACTTTGCTTGCTTCGATCCGTTCTTCCTTTAAAGCAGAAATAAACCGGGCGAAAACCGACTCCGTAATGAGCGGCAGCGGAACACCCAAGTCAAGGGCATTTTGGCTTGTCCATTTTCCGGTTCCTTTTTGACCAGCCTTATCCAAAATAACATCAACCAGCGGTTTTCCGGTTTCATCGTCAATTTTTGTAAAAATATCCGCTGTAATTTCGATTAAATAGCTGTCCAGTTCACCGCGGTTCCATTCGGAAAACACTTCATGCAGCTCTTCTGCCGACAAACCTAAAATATGTTTTAACAGAAAATACGCTTCACCGATTAATTGCATATCACCGTATTCAATGCCATTATGAACCATTTTCACATAGTGGCCGGCGCCATCGGGACCGATGTATGTACAACATGGATCCCCGTTTACATTGGCGGATATATTCCGTAAAATCGGGGCAACCAGCTCATAAGCTTCCTTTTGTCCGCCCGGCATAATGGACGGTCCTTTCAACGCGCCTTCTTCACCCCCGGAAACACCCGCACCGATAAAGTGAATACCCAGCTCGCTCAATTCTTTGTTTCTGCGGATTGTATCTTTAAAATATGTATTTCCACCGTCAATTAAAATATCGCCTTTTTCCAGATACGGTTTTAATTGTTCAATAGTAGTATCGGTGGCGCTACCCGCTTTAACCATCAGCAAAATTTTCCGAGGTCTTTCCAACAGTCCGACAAATTCTTCAATGCTGTAAGCCGGAACAATATTTCTGCCTTCTGCTTCTTCCATCATCTTATCTGTCTTTTCCCGGGAACGGTTGAAGACAGCAACAGAGTATCCTTTCGATTCTATGTTGAAGGCTAAGTTTTTTCCCATTACTGCAAGACCGACAACTCCGATTTGTTGTTTCTTCATCAAGACACCCTTTCACTGTGAATTTAAAAATTTTCCCGATCCAAAAGAAAGTCTTTGTTAAAGCTCGTATCGGTTTGTCCTTCTTTGTGAGAAGTTTTCAAACCTTTCTTTATAATATCCTCTCCAAACTTTTTGCGCAAGTAATTGATGGTTTCGATCAATTTTTCGTCTTTTGCGTCCTCTTTATAAGTAAACAGGTCCAGTTGTTTGTACGCATATTGTTCTTCAATAAGATCATTACCGGTTATGCCGAGAAGACGGACGGGGGAGCCATCCCAATGTTTTTGAAAGATAAATTTGGCATGTTGAAAAATATCTTCCCGGTCCTGGACCGGATTTTCCAATTTTTCGCTTCTGTTTACCGTACGGCGGTTTTTGTATCGTATTGTGACCGTTAATCTGGTTGCATATACCTCTTTATTTTTTAAACGGGCCGAAACAATTTTCGCAAGCTTCCGCAATACATCGAGCAGATCCTGCTCCGAACTGATATCCCGGGGTAAAGTCTTGGAGTTGCCGATCGATTTATAATCGTAAATACTGTCGGGATCGACCCGCCGGTAATCAATACCGTTCGCCCTTTCCTTTAAACGGATCCCGTTGATCCCCAATAGCTTTTCCAAAAAAACGTCATTAGCCTTTGCCAGATCACCAATTGTATGGATCTTGTATTTTTTCAACTTTTCAGCAGTTTTCTTCCCTACACCGTGCATTTGTTCAACGGGCAGCGGCCAGAGAATTTTTCCGATATCCCTTTTGCGCAAAACCGTAATCCCGAGGGGTTTTTTCATATCGGATGCCATCTTGGCCAAAAATTTATTCGGGGCGATTCCGATGCTGCAGGGTAAATCCAATTCCTTCAGCAGACGTTTTTGAATGATCCGGGCCATTTTTACCGGATGGTCCGTTACATGTTCAGTAATATCCAAATATCCTTCATCTATCGAAACCGGCTCTACAAGATCCGTATATTCGCGCAATAGTTGGAAAATTTTCTTCGATGCCTTCCGGTATTCTTCAAAATTTGGCGGCCGTATAATCAAACCGGGGCACCGTTTTTTTGCCTCCCATACCGGCATCGTCGTCTTCACCCCGAATTTCCGCGCTTCATAGCTGCAAGTGACTATAATTCCGCGTCTTTCTTCAGGATTTCCCGCAATGGCCAGGGGCTTTCCTTTTAATGTCGGATCCAGCGCCATTTCCACTGATGCATAAAAACTGTTCATATCCACATGAAAAATAATTCTTGCTTTATTTTTTGTCCGGATGCCCATTTTAGGATCACCTTGCCAATATCAGAGGGGATCTTCCTGCATCTCTTCTTGTTCCCTCATATATTCTTCAATTTCCTTCAATCCATCCAGCCCTTTTATTAACTCGTCAGGTTTGACCAGTGTGATTAGACGGTCATCAAAATTGACAACACCTGGAAAATATGCGGTTTTTTCATAAGCTGCAAGTCCCAACTGTTTAATCGAGTCCCGTTCAACATCCAAAAGTTCCTTTGCTTCCGAAACCAATAAGGCCAAATTCAGCTGATTCGTCTTTAAAACAACAAGCCTTGACGAATCTGTCATTTCACCTTCCGAATCATAAAACACCCAGTGAAGATCAACAACCGGGATCAGTTGCTCCCTCACTTTTGTGACCCCTTTAATGTAGTGCGGAAGACGTGGAATTGGTTTAATACCGGTAGGCTTTTCAATGGAAATCACATGATTAACATCAATTCCGTATTCCTCATTTTTCAATTTGAAAATGACAAGCTTTACCGTTTCCATTTTATTTTTCACCTGCCACAGTTTCGACAATACTGATTACCATTTCCGCCAGCTTGTTCAATTCGCTGATCGGCATACGTTCTTTCGTTGTATGAATATTTTCGTAGCCGACACCGAGTACGACGGTCGGAATTCCTTTGCTGCTAAAAATATTCGCATCACTGCCTCCTCCGCTTTTAATAAGCCTGCTTTTTCTTCCGATTCTTTCCGCCGCCCTCTCAGCGATTTGAACGACTAAATCTTCCGGCCCGTAATGAAAGGACGGATACATGACTTTTGTTTCCACTTCAGCTGTGACGCCGGATTCCTCAGCGGTCCGTTCAAAAATTGTTTTCATTGTATCCAGCTGCCGTTTTAATTTTTCATCCTTCAGTGAGCGGGCTTCAGCAAAAATGTATGCCTTATCAGCAACAACATTCGTTGCACCGCCGCCTTCAAAGCGGCCGATGTTTGCCGTCGTTTCATGATCAATCCGGCCGAGGGGCATCTTTGCAATAGCTTTTGCTGCGACAGTGATGGCTGAAACACCCTTTTCCGGTGCGATGCCGGCGTGGGCGCTCTTACCTGTAATTGTAACATTTATTTTCGCCTGGCTGGGTGCAGCCGTGACAATCGTTCCGACTTCTCCGTCACTGTCGAGAGCAAATCCGTACTTCGCCCGGATCAAAGTAGGATCCAAAGCTTTTGCCCCGGCAAGTCCGGATTCCTCTCCCACCGTGATAACAAATTGAATATCCCCGCGGGGAATTTCGTTTTCCTTTAATACCCGGATCGCCTCAAACATTGCTGCCAAACCGGCTTTATCATCCGCTCCCAGAACGGTTGTTCCATCACTGACCACATATCCTTTTTGGATGGAAGGCTTCACCCCGTTTCCCGGTACTACCGTATCCATATGGGAAGTAAAATAAATCGGATCGATCTCCCCGTCTGTTCCTTTCAATGTACAAATTAAGTTTCCAGCACCATGACCGGTAATCGTTTTCGTATCATCTTCTATTACTTCGAGTCCGAGGCCGGAAAATTTTTTCTTCAAAACCTTTGCAATATTTCCTTCGTTTCCCGTTTCTGAATCAATCTGAACAAGTTCGAGAAACTCTTGCAACAATCTTTCTTCATGAATCATAAAAAATCCCTCCAATATACTGACATAAACAAGTATACCCTTAAAGTGCGCAACCGTTCAATTTATCTTTGACAAACCGGAATGTTCAAATAGAAACGGGTTAACGTTTAAAAATACGGGATGCAGGTTTTTCTTTTTTCTTCATAAAAAAAGAGGAAACCCGTAAAGTAGGCAAAACCCTTCTTTACGATTTCCCCTTTTCTGAAAAATCACAGCGGAATATTACCATGTTTCTTTTTCGGCCGGTCTTCTTTTTTGTTCCGCAACATTTCCAAAGCCTGGATTAACTTAATCCGGGTCTCCCGCGGATCAATCACGTCGTCAACCATTCCCATTTTAGCAGCAACATAAGGATTGGCAAATTTCTCTTTATATTCCTGGATCTTTTGTTGACGGGTCTCTTCCGGATTCGGGCTGTTCTGGATATCTTTGGCATAAATGATATTAGCAGCTCCCTCCGGACCCATGACGGCAATTTCCGCATTCGGCCAGGCGAATACCAGGTCCGCACCAATGGATTTACTGTTTAATGCCACATAAGCCCCGCCGTAAGCCTTCCGGGTGATGACCGTGATTTTCGGTACCGTTGCCTCAGAATATGCGTATAAAATTTTCGCACCGTGCCGGATAATGCCGCCATGCTCTTGTTTAACACCCGGAAAAAATCCGGTAACATCTTCAAATGTGATAAGCGGTATATTGAAAGAATCACAGAAACGGATAAACCGGGCAGCTTTATCGGAAGAATCAATATCGAGACCGCCAGCTAAAAATTTTGGCTGATTACAAACCAGTCCTACCGTTTCCCCTTTGATCCGTCCGAAACCAACAACAATATTTTTGGCAAAATCTTTATGCACTTCAAAGAAGGAATCTTTATCAACAACTTGTTCTATCACTTTCTTCATATCATATGGACGGATATTATCAACCGGAACGATTTCAATCAGTTCCGGACGGTAGTCGTCACCTGAGTCATCCGCTTCCACCCGCGGAGGTTTCTGTTCATTGTTGTCCGGCAGATAAGAGAGTAAAGTCCGGACCATTTGCAATGCATCTTCTTCATTTTTTGCCCGGAAATGACTGTTGCCGCTGACAGAGCAGTGTACCCGTGCACCGCCCAAGTCTTCCGTTGTAATTTTCTCACCGGTTACTGTTTCGATGACTTTCGGTCCTGTAATAAACATTTGACTTGTTTTTTCAACCATAATCACAAAATCGGTAATGGCCGGTGAATATACGGCACCGCCGGCACAAGGTCCCATGATGACCGAGATTTGGGGAACAACGCCGGAATAAATCGCATTCCGGTAGAAAATGTGGCCATAGCCGTCTAGGGAAACGACCCCTTCCTGGATACGGGCGCCGCCGGAGTCATTTAAGCCGATGATCGGAACACCGTTTTTAGCAGCCAAATCCATAATATTGGCAATTTTCATCGCATGCATTTCTCCTAATGCACCGCCAAAAACGGTAAAATCCTGGGAAAATATGTATACGGGGCGGCCATTAATTTTTGCATATCCGGTTACTACACCATCACCGGGTCCGGGCGGCAAATCCGGGGAACGATGTTCCACAAATGGATTTAATTCGACAAAAGAACCTTCATCGACAAGCATATCAATGCGTTCCCGGGCGGTCATCTTTCCTTTTGCATGTTGTTTTTCAATCCGTTCTTCCCCGCCGCCGAGTTCGATTTCACTTTTTTTATCGTATAATTCATGAATTTTATCTAACATATCCGGTTTCTTCAAATCAATCATATTCCCTCTCCCCTTTGTCCTACTATGATGGTTATATAATTAGACCTGTTTCTGGCATAATTCATAAAGCACACCGTATGAAGACTTCGGATGAATAAAAGCAACCAATGCCCCACCGGCACCGGTACGCGGCTTTTCATCAATTAATCTCATTCCCTTTTCTGCCAGTCTCTTTAAATCTCCTTCGATATCATCTGTCTGAAAAGCAATATGATGGATACCTTCCCCTCTTTTATCAATAAACTTCTGAATCGGACTGTCTGCGCCTGCCGGTTCTAGCAGTTCAATTTTTGTATTATTGACATCAATAAAAGCCACTTTTACTTTTTGGGATTCAACGATCTCCGTCTGTGTATGGCTGAATGGAAAAATCCCGGTATAAAGAGACAATGCCTTTTCAATGGATTGAACCGCAATCCCGATATGGTCAATTTTTTTCATATCATTTCCTCCTTTATTCCGCTGCCGACCCCTTTCTGTTATTGTACAATTTTTTCTGTTATACAACATATTTATATCATATACCATACTATTATTTTTTTCATCTATTTATTTGAAAATATGATTAAATTTATTATTTTTGAATATTTTGTTTCCTATACCACCTTCCATCTTGACAATCCATAAACAACTTGTCCCGGCGGCAGGCAACCGGTAAAATAAGAATGACAGATACAGATACGGAGGTAAAAAAATCAGTATGGGTAACAGGAAACTAAGAAGGCTTGTAATCTATTTAATGATTTTTGCCATGGTCGCTACTACGCTTTTCACCGGACTGGCAATGTTCTTTTAATGAAAAAGGGAATTCCCCAGTTACGGAATTGCCCTTTTTTCTTTTGCGATTTGTTCGAAGCTTTTCTGCTCACTCGTAATAAATACTTTTGTTCCCAGCGGAACTTTGTCATATAGCTCTTCTACATCTTTATTATTGAGCCGGATGCAGCCCTGGGAAATATATAACCCGATCGACCAGGGGGCATTTGTTCCGTGAATCCCGTATACCCTCCCGTCTGTATTCAATGCGTTAAATCCGATCCATCGGCTGCCGAGGGGATTATCCGGTGATCCTCCCCGGATATTTTTTTTGCGGTAATATGGGTTTACTGCCTTTACTGTAACCGTAAACATTCCCTCGGGCGTTAAATCTTCCGCTTTTCCGGTTGCTGCTTTATATACCGCTTGAATTTCTCCGTCATCTACGAAAGCAATTTCATTCGTTCTTTTATTGACAATAATGAACGGATCACCCGGAAGCGGGTTCGGACCGAGGGGCCAGAGCGGCGAAACGGTCATAAAAGCGAACAAAAACGCAAACAGCTTTTGCATGACAACCACCAGCCTTTTAGTTTTATTTTGCTCAAAGGCCGGCGGTTTTATTTATCTGCTGAAAAGACGGTTATGTTTAAATAAAATTTGCTCTCGCATTACTTTTTCCTTTTCCGTTCAAATAAAGGCCCATCAATTGTTCAACAGCTGCAGAAACAGGTATTTTTTCATCCCTGACATCTTGCATAATATCCGGCAACGTATTTTGAACCGCTTCATTTTGGAAAAAGGATTGTTCCAGCCTTTCCATAATGGACATTTGCAGCCAGTCCGTTGCTTGTTTTTTTCTCCTTTCATAAAACACCCCTGATTTTTTTGTCGTTTCCACAAATTGTTGTACAACATCCCAAATTTCCAAAATCCCTTCGCCGGTCAGTGACGAGCAGGCGTAAGCCTTGGTACGCCATCCTTCTGTTACGGGTTTCAATAAACGTAAAATTTGATTATATTCATTTCTTGTCTTCAAGGCTTTTTCTTTATTTTGTCCGTCGGCTTTCGTAACGATGATGGCATCAGTAAGCTCCATAATTCCTTTCTTAATGCCCTGGAGCTCATCCCCTGCACCTGTAATAGCAAGAAGAAGAAACATATCGACCATTGTCCGGACGGCTGTTTCACTTTGTCCTACACCAACCGTTTCAACAAGGATGACATCAAATCCTGCCGCTTCGCAAAGAAGAATGCTTTCTCTCGTTTTCCGGTGGACACCGCCTAATGTCCCACCGGAAGGGGACGGCCGAATATATGCATTCGGTTCCCGCGACAAATGTTCCATTCTCGTCTTGTCCCCCAAAATACTGCCCTGGGACATAACGGAAGACGGATCGATGGCGAGAACGGCAACTTTTTTACCCATTTTGCAAAGTTCCGTTCCGAATTTATCAATAAAAGTACTTTTTCCGGCGCCGGGAACACCGGTTATGCCGATCCGGACCGACCGTCCGGAATAAGGCATAATTTCTTTTAATATTTGCTGCCCGGTTTGAAAATGATCCGGATGATTGCTTTCAATAATGGTAATGGCTTTGGCCAAAACGGCACGGTTGCCCTTTTTTATACCGTCAACGTAGTATGAAACCGGTGGTGAATTTTTCTTCCTCCTGTATCGCCGGGTTTTACTTAGTGTCATGGATCACACTTCCTCATATCCGAGCTTTTTGTAAATTTCTTCAAGAACAATTTTTGCAGCTTCTGGGATGTTCGTACCGGGGCCGAAAATTGCCGCTGCGCCGTGCTCTTTTAAAAACGGATAATCTTTCGGGGGAATCACTCCGCCGATAATAACGACAATATCTTCCCTGCCCAGCTTTTTCAATTCATCCACCAGCTGCGGCAAAAATGTTTTATGTCCTGCCGCCAGTGAACTCATACCGACAACGTGTACATCATTTTCGACTGCCTGACGGGCTGTTTCTTCCGGTGTTTGGAACAACGGACCAATATCAACGTCAAAGCCCATGTCAGCAAAAGCGGTGGAAATTACTTTCGCGCCGCGGTCATGGCCATCCTGGCCGATTTTTGCCATAAGCATGCGCGGTCTTCTTCCCTCCAGTTCATAAAACTCATCGGTCAGGGCTTTAACTTCTTTAATGTCATCCTTCTTTTCATACGTACTGCTGTATACACCACTGACAGAGCGGATCGTTGCCTGGTGTCTGCCGCAGGCTGCTTCAATAGCGTCGGAAATTTCGCCCAATGTGGCACGATGCCGGGCAGCTTCAACAGATAATTCAAGCAAATTGCCTTTACCGGTTTTGGCTGCTTCAGTCAGCGCATCCAAGGACCGCTTGACGGCTTCGCTGTCCCGTCTCTCCTTCAACTCTTTCAATCTTTGAATTTGTTTCTCCCTGACAGCTGTATTGTCAATATCTAAAATTTCGATCTCTTCATCGCTTTCCGGTCTGTATTCATTCACGCCGATAATTTTTTCTTTACCCGAGTCAATCATTGCCTGTCTCTTCGCAGCAGCTTCTTCAATTTTCAACTTCGGCAAACCTTGTTCGATCGCTTTTGTCATACCGCCCAGACTTTCAATTTCTTCTATATGCTTCCATGCTTTATCCATTAACTCCTTCGTTAATTTTTCGACATAATAGGAACCGCCCCACGGGTCAACGGTTTTTGTAATATCTGTTTCCGTTTGCAAGTAAATTTGCGTATTCCGGGCAATCCGTGCGGAGAAATCGGTCGGAAGTGCGATCGCTTCATCCAGGGCATTCGTGTGCAGACTTTGTGTATGTCCCATCGCTGCTGCATGTGCCTCGATCAAAGTTCGGATCACATTATTAAACGGATCCTGTTCCGTCAGGCTCCAGCCGGATGTTTGCGAATGCGTGCGCAGTGCCAGTGATTTCGGGTTTTTCGGATTAAATTGCTTCATCAATTTTGCCCAAATAATCCGTGCCGCCCTTAGTTTTGCCACTTCCATAAAATAGTTCATGCCGATTCCCCAGAAAAAGCTAAGCCGCGGTGCAAAAGAATCAATATCTATTCCTGCCCTCAACCCGGTTCTAACATATTCCAGACCGTCGGCAAGTGTATAGGCCAATTCAATATCCGCAGGGGCACCGGCTTCCTGCATATGGTAACCCGAAATACTGATGCTGTTAAACTTCGGCATGTATTTTGCCGTGTAGGCAAAAATATCGGCAATAATGCGCATGGACATTTCCGGCGGATAAATATATGTATTTCTCACCATATATTCTTTTAAAATATCATTTTGTATTGTGCCGGATAACTTTTCTTTCGGCACACCCTGTTCTTCTGCGGTAACGATATAGAAAGCCATAATCGGCAGGACGGCGCCGTTCATTGTCATCGAGACGGACATTTGATCAAGCGGAATATTATTAAACAGGATCTTCATATCCAAAATCGAATCAATGGCAACACCGGCCTTTCCTACATCCCCGAGCACCCTTGGGTTGTCGGAATCGTAACCGCGGTGTGTGGGCAAATCAAATGCAACGGATAATCCCTTTTGCCCCATTTTTAAATTCCTCAAATAGAAAGCGTTGCTCTCTTCCGCAGTTGAGAATCCCGCATACTGGCGGATCGTCCACGGACGGTTGACATACATCGTCGGATACGGTCCCCGCATGTAAGGAGGAAAACCGGGATATACGGCAAGCTTTTCCCCGTCATCAAGATCTTCTTTCGTATAGTAAGATTGAATGATTATATTTTCATAAGTTTCCAGAACCTCTTCCCGTGCAACCGTTTCCTCCGGCTTTTCACTTTCGAAAAGATTTATAGATTTAAAGTCCGGTCTCAATTGTCCTCACTCCCTATCATTTCTTTCAGCAGTGAATTGAGAAATTCAGCCTGATTCATCCGGCTATGAATGAAGGATTTGATCCCGGCTTCTTCATAGCGTTTTTTCAATTCACTGTTTTTCAGCCCTGAAAGCATGACCGGTTTTTTAGCAGCTTGAACGGCTTCTTTTATATTTTCATACTCATTTTCCAATTCAGCATCCGTACCACATATGCAGTAATAACTGTCAGGGTTGCTTTTTACCGTCTCGGCAACCGGCTGATTTTCAATGATCTCCGTACGTATACCCCCGCTGAGTAAAAAGTCGGAAACAAAATCGGTAACCGGTTTAAATGTTTTATATTCTCCGAGACCGATCAAGGTCACTTTCAGCGGTTTGCCGGTTTTTTCTTCGTGTAATGCTGCTTTATATCTTAATTCTTCGTAATAAATGCTTAACCGGATTGGTTTTACCGGTTCTATGGCACTGTTGCCACTATGTTTAACAAGAAAACGGCTGACGGATGCCCCGTTCTGTATCCGTTTCTTTATTTCATCCATCTGCATAACGGAAAGCTTGTATGCAGACGAAGCTTCTTCCTGCTGTCGGCTTGACAATTCAATTTTTTCATTTGTATCAACATACCTGTTTGTCCCGATTAGCGGCATTTTCCGGCGGTAAAAGTCCGTTAACCTTTTTTTGCGTACCTCAGTAATTTCTTTCTGGACGTCACCGCGTTTCAAGGCCTGTAGCAGTCCGCCCCCGTCTTCCATTTTTAAAAATAATGCCCAGGCTTTTTCTATAAGCTGCTTTGTCAGCGATTCCACAAAATACGAACCGCCGGCCGGATCGGTGACTGCTGACAGCTTGGCTTCTTTATTCAATAAATGATGGACATTTCTGCTGAGACGTGCTCCCAGTTCGCTTTCTTTTTCGGTTACGCTATCATACGGATCCACCCTTAATGCCTGGACTTGGCCGATGACTGCCGCAAATGCTTCTCCTCCAAGCCGGAGCATATTTGTGTACGGATCAAGCTTTGACTTATTGATCGCGGTAGTCCTGGCCAAAATATCCATCTGCCGGTACTTTTCCGGGATTTGGTAGGCTTCACCGATTTTGGACCATAAATATCTTGCCGCCCGCAATTTGGCAATTTCCATAAAGAATTCGGAACTGACAGTCAATCCGAACACAATTTTTGAAAATATTTCTTCTAGCTTTATTCCCTTTTGTCTCAGTTTTTCTATGTATTCAACGGCTGCGGAAAGAGATATTGCCAATTGTTGCACCGCATTGGCGCCGGCTTCCCCGTACATCATTCCGTCCACATAAACCGTTTTTATATTCGGAAAAGCATCCGCCGTATTTTTTATATGGTCACACCATAGTGAAAAAAATGATTCAGATTCTGTTTCGGAATACCCGTTTTCCATAATGACGGAAAGCGGATCAATACCGATAAAACCCGAAAGATCTTCAGGCTTGTACCGGTCTTTAATCCATTCCGATAACATGACGGTAAACGGAATGACTTCTTCTTTACCGTCAATGTACAGAGGCAATCCGGCAAGATCAATTCCGTTAAACAGCCTGTCAAATTGCCGGACGCTTAATCCGGACAGAATTTGAAAAGATATTGTGTTTTGCCCGTTGTCCAAGGCGGTTTTCAGTTTTTTATTGATTTCATCTATCGTATCCCCTTTAATGGTCTGGGCGATTTTCCATCCTGAATTTATTTGTTCAAGCGGATAATACCGTTCCGTATTCGAATCCAGGTCGGCATCGGTATATAACGGCTTTACCGTAATATTTTCATATGTTTCTGAATAATAGTCGCTGACCGTATTCCCTTTCAATACACGGTTGCTTTTTTCCACCCATTGTTCATATGTAACTTCAGGGAACTCTGTGCCGATCATTTTTTGTACATGTTCGGCCGCTTTCACTTCTTTCAAAATTATTCCCCCTTATTTGAAAATTTTATTTATTAACATTATTTTAGTTATAAAAAAAGCCAATTGCAAAGCAATTGACATAACTAATGAAAATGTTTTACTTTTTGCGGAAATACCGGAATAAAATATGAAGTTTTGATTTTAATATATATTTGTCTGTTCCTCATTCATATTTTCCAGAATTTCCTTAACCCGGGTCAAAAATCTTCCTGCAATCAGTCCGTCCAATACCCGGTGGTCTATTGAAAGACACAGGTTTACCATGTCCCTGATCGCAATACTATTGTTAATAATAACTGGCCTTTTTACAATTTTTTCTACCTGTAAAATGGCGGCCTGGGGATAATTGATAATTCCCATCGATTGGATCGAACCAAAGGCACCGGTATTATTGACCGTAAACGTTCCTCCCCGTACATTTTCCGGTTCCAATGTTCCCGTCCGGGCCTTTTTTGCCAATTCATAGATATCCCGAGCGATTCCTTTAATTGACTTTTCATCGGCATGTTTAATGACCGGGACAAATAAAGCATCCTCGGTTGCTACGGCGATCGACAGATGGATATCTTTTTTACAAACAATTTTGTCCTCTTCCCAGGTTGCATTTAATTCAGGGAACTCTTTCAACCCCTGGGCAACGGCTTTTACAAAAAAGGCAAAATACGTAATCGGATATCCTTCCTTGGCTTTAAACTTTTCTTTTATAGCGTCACGCAATCTTACGAGGTCTGTCACATCTGCTTCCACCGTCATCCATGCATGGGGAATTTCCCGCTTTGAACGGACCATGTTTTCCGCTATGGTCTTCCGGATACCCGTCACCGGAATTTCTACCATTCCACTGTCTGCGGATACGGTATGAATGGTTTTTTGCTCCATCTTGTGTTGTTCTTGACCGATTACACGGACTTCATCAATGGATGTTTTATTGGATTCAATAAATTTCAGCACATCTTTCCGGGTAATCCGGCCTCCTCTTCCGGTTCCTTTTACCTTTTTTAAATCAATATTATGCTGTTCGGCCAGTTTTAGAACTGCCGGTGAATAGCGTTGTTTTAACAGTTTTGTTTTATTATCTTCCGCCGTTTTCCGACGGATTTTATCCGTTTCTTTTTCCATTTTGCCGCCCGCGGGCTCTTCTTCGGTTTCCAACGTGCATATTACGGCATCAACCGGCAATGTTTCCCCTTCTTTTGCCACGATTTCTTTAATAATTCCCCGGTATGCGGAGGGAATTTCCGCTGTTACTTTATCCGTCAATACTTCGGCAACCGGCTCGTATTTATTCACAAAATCTCCGGGGGAAACAAGCCATTTTGTTATCGTTCCCTCGGTTACACTTTCCCCCAGTTTTGGCATTCTTAATTCTTGTATTGCCATACATTCACCACCCCTGTCCGTTAAAATTCAGCCAATTCCCGCATTGCCTTTTCGACTTTTTCTTCATTGACCATAAAAAAATTTTCCAATGGAGGAGCAAACGGCATTGCCGGTACATCCGGTGCCGCAAGCCGCATAATCGGTGCATCCAAATCAAACAGGCAGTGTTCGGCAATAAGAGCTGCTACTTCGCTGATCACACTTCCTTCTTTATTATCTTCCGTTATGAGTAATACTTTTCCTGTTTTCGTCGCTACTTCAATAATCGCTTCATGATCTAACGGATATACGGTCCGTAAATCCAGAACACATGCGGAAATTCCTTCTTTTTCCAATTTTTCTGCCGCATTGAGCGCATAGTGGACACATAAGCCGTACGTAATAACGGTGATATCATCCCCATCTCTTTTCAGATCAGCCTTTCCAATCGGGAGGACGTAATCATCATCGGGCACTTCCCCTTTAATTAAACGATAAGCACGTTTATGCTCAAAAAACAAAACCGGATCATCATCGCGAATCGCAGCTTTCAACAATCCTTTCACATCATATGGTGTGGAAGGCATAACGATTTTCAAACCCGGTTGATTAGCGAAAATTGCTTCGACCGATTGGGAATGATACAAACCACCGTGCACACCACCGCCGTAAGGGGCGCGGATGACAAGAGGACAGCTCCAGTCATTATTTGACCGGTAACGGATTCGTGCCGCCTCGGCAATAATTTGATTGACGGCAGGCAAAATAAAGTCGGCAAATTGCATTTCTGCCACCGGCCGCAAACCGTACATCGCTGCACCGATCGCCACCCCGGCAATGGCGGATTCTGTCAGCGGGGTATCAATCACCCGGTCTTCCCCGAAACGTTCATACAGGCCTTTCGTTGCTTTAAAAACACCGCCCTTTATACCGACATCTTCACCGAGCACAAAAACGTTTTCGTCTCTCTCCATTTCTTCATGTAAAGCCGCCGTTACCGCATCAATATAAGAAATTACCGCCATAAAAGCCCCTCCTTATTCTTTATAAACATATTTTAGGGAGTCCTCCGGATCCGCATACGGGGCCGATTCAGCATAGTCTGTAGCCTCATCAACAATTGCCGTGATTTTTTCCTGTAATTCTTTTTCTCGCACATCGTCCAAAATCCCCGTCCGACGTAAGTAATGTCCGAAAACCAGTAACGGATCTCTTTCCCTTGCCCGCTTTACTTCATCCGGATCACGATAGTTGTCATCATCATCACTGGAATGAGGGGTGAAACGGCTTGTTAAAACTTCGATCAATGTCGGTCCTTCCCCGCTTGCGGCTCTTTCCCTCGCTTCTTTCACCACCCGGTACACTTCAAGCGGATCACTTCCATCCACCGTGACGCCCGGCATTCCGTATCCGGCCGCCCGGTCGGAAACACGCTGGCATGCCAGCTGTTTTGATAATGGTACTGAAATGGCATACTGGTTGTTTTCACACATGAAAATGACCGGTAATTTGTGAACACCCGCAAAGTTCAATCCTTCATGAAAATCCCCCTGATTGGAAGAACCTTCTCCAAAAGTAACGAAGGTTACAAAATCCTTGTTTTTCATTTTGGCGGCAAGAGCAAATCCCGCAGCATGAGGGACCTGTGTTGTTACAGGAGAAGAACCGGTAACAATCCGGTTTTTCTTTTGTCCGAAATGGTTCGGCATTTGCCGTCCCCCGGAATTCGGATCTTCCGCTTTGCCGAAAGCGGCAAGCATGACTTCTTTTGCCGTCATGCCAAACGAAAGGACGACTCCCAAGTCCCTGTAATAAGGCAGAACATAATCTTTTGTCCGGTCCAGGGCAAAGCTTGCACCGATTTGGGCACCTTCATGGCCTTGACAGGAAATAACAAAAGGAATTTTCCCCGATCGGTTTAACAGCCACATTCGTTCATCTAATTTTCTGGCCAAAAGCATTTTTTCATACATTTCCAACACAGTTTGACCGCACAAACCTAACTGTTCATGACGGACCTTTTCCAAACGGCTAACCTCCTTTGGACTTGTTAAATATGAATTGCTTTTCCGTCAATTTGCAACCCGGCTTCTGGAAAGATCTCAGATAACGTCGGATGGGGATGAATGGTATAAGCGATTTCATCCGCCGTGGCATCCAAAAATTTTGCAAGGCTTGCTTCTGAAATTAATTCTGATGCTCGTGAACCGATAATATGGACGCCGAGCAGATCCTCGGTTTCAGCATCGGTAATCATTTTAATAAATCCGTTTGTCTCATCTTCCACCACAGCTTTTCCGACCGCCTGAAAAGGAATTTTACTGATTTTCACATGGTTATACTTCTTTTTCGCTTCCGTTTCCGTCAAGCCGATTGCGGCAATTTCCGGATGGGAATATATACATCGCGGTACCATCGTATAATCCAAAGGTTGGGGATCTTTACCGGCCATATGTTCAACAGCAGTAATACCCTCTTTTGCCGCTACATGGGCAAGCTGCAAACCGCCGATACAGTCACCGATCGCGTAAATATAAGTTTCTTTTGTTTGATAGTACGGATTCACTTTAATAAAATTCCCGTCTGTTTCAATATTTGTATTTTCCAGTCCGATGCCGGAAATCTTACCTGTCCTCCCGGTCGAAATTAGCATTTTTTCCGCTTCAACTGTTTCTGTTATTCCTTCCTTTTCAATCTGAACAGAGACACCGTTACCTTTCTCCAATGTATCGGGTAATACTTTGGCATTGGTATAAATTTGTATACCTTTTTTCGCAAACAGGCTGGAAATCTCCGCACTGATCTCCTCATCCTCGAACGGTAAAATCCGTTCTGCCTGTTCAATGATGGAAACGTTAACATTAAAATCGGCAAGTAGTGATGCCCATTCTGTTCCGATCACACCGCCGCCGATAATCATGATGGACCGCGGCAGCTGATTTAATTCCAGCATTTCCATTGATGAAAAAATATATTCTCCATCGACTTCTAAACCGGGAATGTTTTTTCGCTCGGATCCTGTTGCAATTAATAAGAATTTGGGGATAAGCATTTCTGTCTTTTGCGGGTCGTCTGTTTCTATGGAAATGGTACCGGCTAACGGGGAGAATATGGAGGGGCCTAAAATCCTGCCATAACCGTGGTAAACATCAATTTTTCTTTTTTTTATAAGCAGTTCTAATCCTCTGTGAAGCCGGTTAATGACAGATGCTGTTCGTTTCCGGACAGCGCTAAAATTAATTACGGGATCTTCCGTTATGATTCCGAATTCACCGCTGTTTCTTACCATCCGGTAAATCCCGGCGCTTTGTAACCATGTTTTTGTCGGTATACAACCGTAATGCAGGCATGTACCCCCCAGCTTATGATTTTCTACGATGGCAGTTTTAAATCCAAGCTGGGTGGCGCGGATCGCTGCCGTATAGCCGCCGATTCCGCCGCCTAAAATGACCAAATCATATTCTTTTGCCAAAAAACCACTCCTTATCCGGAAAGGATCCCTTTCTTTTTTTCAAAAGAATAAGGGATCCCTTCAGTTTTTATTTTTTCCGGAAATTGTAAATACTTTTTTCATTCAATAAAAAGTTTTTCCGGATTTTTCCGATACTTTCTATTCTTTCTTCAGCCATCCGGTCAGCGGCTAAATAAGACGGAATATTATCCCGTTTGGATATTTCAAATACCCTTTGGATATTATCATAAATTTGTTCAATTTTCTTAAATGCACGTTCCCGGTTGTAGCCGTGCAATTCATCGGCAACATTTATGACACCGCCGGCATTGATCACATAATCCGGTGCATAAACGATGCCTTTTTCATGCAACATATCCCCGTGCCGGTTCTCTTTCAGCTGGTTATTGGCCGAGCCGGCAATAACTTTCGCCTTTAATTGCGGTATCGTTTCATCGTTAAGAACGGCACCAAGGGCACATGGCGAGAAAACATCACATTCTACTTGATAAATGTCATCTGGATCCACCGCTTTGGCGCCGAACTCTTCCACTGCACGTTTTACCGCATCACGATTGATGTCGGTAACGATTAAAGAAGCCCCTTCTTTATACAAGTATTTACATAAATTGTAAGCAACATTCCCTATGCCTTGGATGGCAACAGTTTTTCCCGCCAAGGAATCATCGCCGAAATATTCTTTCACTGCTGCTTTCATACCTTGATATATGCCGTATGCGGTTGCCGGAGACGGGTTCCCGGAAGATCCAAATCCCTCGGACACACCAACGACATAATCCGTTTCTTGATAAATCGTATCCATATCTTCAACTGTAGTACCCACATCTTCAGCTGTAATATATCTGCCGTTTAACCCTTGAACGAAACGCCCGAGCGCGCGGAACATTTCTTCACTTTTATCTGTCCTCGGGTCCCCGATAATGACGGTTTTTCCACCGCCGAAATTTAAACCGGCTGCCGCATTTTTATAAGTCATCCCTCTCGCAAGTCTGAGCGCATCGATGACGGCATCTTCTTCTGATTTGTATGTCCACATCCGTGCACCGCCTAGAGCCGGACCCAATGTTGTATCATGAATGACAATAATCGCTTTTAATCCCGACTGTTGATCCTGGACAAAATGCAACTCTTCATAATCATACTTTTCCATATATTTCAATATTTCCATCACAGTATCCTCCTTGCTGACGATAATTATGTATAATCAGACAATCCATCATAAAAATTTTTTGTTATATACTAAGAATAAATTAAATTCTGTTATGAATTCAATAATAATTTGCAAAAGAAAGAAAATAAATTGTTATTTTCAGTAAGATTTTGCATATTTTACAGATAACGGTTCAGTTTGTAGTATAAAGAACGGATAGAAATGCCGAGTTCATCCGCTGTTTTTGTTTTATTTCCCCCGTTCTTTTTTAAAGTGTATAAAATGATTTTTTTCTCATACTGTTCCATTAATAAATATAGTGGCGTTGAATCCATACTATGATGATTTACGGTTTCCGGCCCGGTGCCCGGGTTATGTTCAAGCGGAGGGAGATGTCCGATTTTGATTACTTTTTCATGCGCCCGCATAATGCTTATCGCCCGGCCCAAAACATTTTCTAATTCCCGTACATTTCCCGGCCAATTATAAGTTTGTAACAGGCGGATCGCATCTGCTGAAATGCCGGAAACATTTTTTCCGTATTCATGATTTAATTTGGCAATTAAACTTTTACATAATAAAGGAATGTCATTCAGCCGCTCCCTCAAAGGAGGGATGCAGACAGGGATCCGATTCAACAATAGATACAAATCTTCCAGGAAATTTCCTCTTTCGACTTCCCGCTCCAAATCCCGGTTCGTTGCCGCCATAATTTTCACATTGATCGGAACAGACTCCGTACCCCCGATACGGTAAATTTTCCTTCCCCGGAGAACACGCAGTAATTTTTCCTGCCCGTCGAGAGAAAGTTCATCAATTTTATCAAGAAAAATGCTTCCGTTGTTTGCCTTCTCATACAAACCTTTATTTCCTCGCCTGCCTGTACCGGAAAAAACATCTTTCTCATAACCGAACCATACTCTTTCCAACAAGAAATCTGAAATTTGTGCACAGTCAAAGCGGATAAACTTTTCATCTTTCCTGTTACTTTCATTGTGTATGGCATGGGCAAACAAGTCTTTTCCTGTTCCGGGCTCTCCCATGAGCAATATACAGGCGGGAGTGTTGGCGCCAATCCTTGCCTGATTTACAGCTTCCTTCATTTCTTCTGTATCGCAAGCAATATCGGCAAAAGTATATTTCGCCTCTTTCAAACGGATCCGTTCCTGTGCTTTTTCCAGCTCATCAGTCAATTCCCGGATTTCGGACATATCGTGCAGTATGCCGACGCTCCCCTTTATTTGGTCGTCCACAAGCACCGGTGAAACATTGACTTCGACTTCCTTCTGCCCGGGTCCGACGAACATTCTCACCCCGCGCAGCGGTTTTTTCGTTCTTAAAACATGCATATGCAAGCTTTCACCTTTATATATATCCAATGTAGGAATTTTACCGGTTATTTCCTTTTCCGTTAATCCGGTCATTCGTTTATAAGCAGGGTTTATTGCCAATCCTTTGCCTTGTTCATCAACAACAGAAATGGCATCAATGCTCGTATAAATTACAGTCTCCAACAAACTTTGAAGTTCCGTTGCTTTTGTTATGTGATTCGCAAATTCGAGAAAGCTGTCCATGTTTTCGAAAACCGAACAAATCCCATGAAAAGTCTCCTGGTTATCCATTAAGGGAATAACAGATAATACTGCCTTTTGACCGTTGGGAAAAATAAATTGCCGGTGTACACGCGGCTTTTTTGTTTTTAACGTTAACAAAATCTCACTTTGCGGAAAAAGGTTTTTTACGCTTTTTCCTATTACCTGCTCTTGCTCGAGCCCCGATAATTGTTCGGCAGCTTTGTTAAATACGGTAATTTTTCCGGTGTGATCGGTAATCATGACCCCGTTCCGGAAGGATTCAAAAGTAAGTCCATTCTTAAATACTTTGTACCGGAGCCGGCCGATTAATTTTTCTTTTTCCTCCAACATGGTAACCACCATACTGGCTGCCGTTCCAGAAACGACAACGGAACTTTTTGCATACTTTTGCAGATCCTTATAAATCTCTTCATCCCCACTAACGTCAAAAATAATATCGTATTTCTGACTAAATAAATACCGTTTCCAATCCGGACCGTACGGGATACCTTCCTTTATGGCCAATTGTATGCCCGGAGCATTAATATTTTCGTCAATAATGACTCCTAAACATATGGACTTCAGATCTCTTAAAGCTTTTAATAAAGCAACCCCGCTGTCTCCGGCACCAATTATCATAGCTATATACTGCAAATTTCAGCACCCTCCTGAAAACAAGATACTTGACAAAATTACATTTTCTAACAATACTGCGGATATGGGAAACAAAACAGGGAGATGTTATTTAAATTTGTGTGTGGAGAGAAATTTGAGAATGAAAGGGGCAGGGTCGTGGCAAGACTGATCGCTTTTTTGGTGATCTTATTACCTGGCATCGTTGCGGTCACAGGAATAAAGCTCATTCGTGACAGTTTTTTTCAAATTTTTCATTGGCCGTTTTCTGGTTTTTGGACGCAATGCTTTGGCGGAACGTTCATGTTCCTGGCCGGCAGCGCTTTTATAGGCGGATTTATCTATCACCGTGATAAAAAACGAAACAGGGTTAAAACGCGCCGGTTCAATTCATCACGGTAAAGCAGACAATTGATTTCTTATTTTTACGGCTTTTCCGGGGAAGTCGGTAATGACGGCAGATGTTTTTGCTTTCATAAACATGAATAAATCCTCTTTTTTGTTCACAGTATACGGACGGACCCGGATTCCGTACTTTTGCGACTGTTCAATGAGTGCTACTGACATGACCTTATGGTGCGGATGAATCCCTTTAGCTCGAATGGCCTCGGCGTAAATCCATGGCATATACATTTTTTCGGAAAAAAGCGGAGCTGTTTCAATTTCAGGAGCCAGCCGGTAACAATAAACAATCGAATAATGATTAAAAGAGGACAAAATCACCCGCTCTTCCATTTTGTATTTTTTTATTAAATAAACGGTTTTTTCTTCCAGTTCATAATTTTCATGATAGCGGTTTTTTAACTCAATATTAGCAAGCATATCCGATTGTTTAAACCAGCAGAAAAATTCTTCCAGCGTCGGAACCGGCGCCTTGTATTGACCGTTTTGAAATTTGGCTCCTGCATTTAATCGTTTCAATTCTTTTAATGTCAGATCCCAGACGTATCCGCTTCCATCGGTTGTCCGGTTTACTTTTTCGTCGTGAAAGATCACAACTTCCCCGTCTTTTGTCAATTGAACATCCAATTCAATTCCATCCGCCCGTGCCCGCCTTGCCTCTTCAAAAGCGGGCATCGTATTTTCCGGGTGCGTGCCTTTTGAACCCCGATGACCGAAAATTAATGTCATTCATCCCACCCGACCAGAAAGAAAAATATGCCGGAAAAAAACATTTTTGATTCCTTCAAAAATGGTTTTTTCCGTTCAGGAAGCCTGGTGTTCCAAACGTAATTTGTCCGCAACCATTGCAATAAATTCGCTGTTCGTCGGCTTAGCTTTTGACATGCTTACGGTATAACCGAACAAATTCGATATGGATTCGATATTCCCACGGGACCAGGCAACTTCAATGGCATGACGGATTGCCCGTTCAACACGGCTTGCGGTTGTATTATATTTTTTCGCAATATCCGGATATAAAACTTTGGTAATCGAACCGAGCAATTCAATATCGTTATACACCATGGAAATTGCTTCACGTAAGTATAAATATCCTTTAATATGTGCGGGAACGCCGATTTCGTGAATGATGCTCGTGATGCTGGCATCAAGGCTTTTCTTGGACTTTTTGTTTTCTGTTGAATTCGTTCCGCCGCTGTGGACCGCCGCACTCTTCGCATCATGGGAATCCGTCCGATAAACCTGCCGAATTTGATTAACCAGCTGCTCCATATCAAACGGTTTTAGTACAAAATACGACGCGCCCAATTCTACAGCTTTTTTCGTCACATCTTCCTGGCCAAAGGCTGTCAGCATAATAATTTTTGTCGGCAGATCTTTTTCCCTCAATTTTTCTAAGACCGCAATTCCATCGAGATGGGGCATAATGATATCAAGAAGTAGCACGTCAGGCTTTAACTTTTCAACCATGGAAAGGCAATCCTGTCCGTTATAAGCAATGCCGACAATTTCAATGTCCTCCTGGTTATTTATGTAATCCTGTAACAACTGGATTAACTCTTTATTGTCGTCGACAATGCATAATTTTATTTTCTCCACTTAACATCCCCCTTTTTTTGTATATGTATTGTAACAATTTCGACAAATCGAATGAAAATTCCTTTAATTTTTTTAAATTTGTGCCTTTTTATCTACGGTATTTTTTTCTACAATATATTACAACAAGTTCTAATTTATTCCGGTTTTAATAAAAAAACGGGGAGCGCTTTTCCCCGTTTAACTCGCCTCGCTTTGTCCGGCATATATATTTAAGCCGGCCTCGTTTAACATCCATTCAATATGCACGCCATATCCGGAAGTCGGGTCATTGACAAAAACATGTGTAACCGCCCCGATTAACTTTCCATCCTGAATAATTGGGCTTCCGCTCATCCCCTGAACGATCCCGCCTGTTTTTTCTAAGAGCCTCGGGTCGGTAATTTGGATGACCATTCCTTTTGTAGCAGGAAATTTTTGCGGAACCGAGCTGATGATCTCAATATCAAAAAGCTCCACTTTATCATGATCAACAACCGTTAATATTTTTGCCGGCCCCTTCTTAACCTGATGGGATAATGCAACGGGTAACGGTTTGTTGATTATGCCGTTGGACAAATCTTTGTTTAATGTTCCGAATATTCCGAACTGGTTGTTTTTTTGAATGTTACCAATTATGTTTTTTTCGTTTAAAAATTTTGCCAGTTTTTCACCGGGAACACCGTTTTCACCTTTTTGGATAGAGGTGACAGTTGATGGCACGATATATCCGTCTTTGACGACAATCGGCATCTTGGTATCCATATCTGAAATCACGTGACCGAGGGCACCGAATTTTTTCGTTCCGGGGTCATAAAAAGTCAAAGTACCAATCCCGGCTGCGGAATCTCGGATATATAATCCTAATTTAAATTTTTGATCGGTTCTATCTTTTTTCGGAACAAGTTCCGTGCGGAATTCCTCATTTTGGCGCTGGATGATAACCTGTAAGGGCTTTCCTTCGTTTCCTGCATTCTGGACAAAACGGCCGACGTCTCCGATTGTTTCAATCGTTTTTCCGTTAATTTTTGTAATCAAATCACCTATTTTAATACCGGATTCTTCGCCCGGTGATACTTTCCCTGATTCCGTTTCCACCTGATGGTAACCGACGACTAAAACCCCTTTGGAATTTATTTTAACACCGATGGATTGTCCGCCCGGTATAACTTTAAAGTCCTTCAACACATTTACATTTACCTTTTTGATCGGCACACCTGAAAAATCATAGGTCAGCTCCTTTAACCTGTCTTCCCGTCCGTCAATTTTTACCTCTTCTCCGATATGTTTAAATTCCTGCTGACTTGACGAAACTTTTACATAGGATGTAGCAGGAAGTGTTATACTTTGGCCTTTAAACAAAGTAATTTCGTGCGGTAATTGCAAAATTTTTCCAACTGGTGTGAAAAAACCAATTAAAACGAAAGAAACAAGGAGAATCCAGCCTGTTATTTTTCTTATCGTGTCTGTCTTCAATCGATTCACTCTCCTCGCTTCTGGTCCACACAAAGGTTACATTTATAATCTTGCCGTTTCAGCAGCCATTTATAATGTTGAAACATAAAAAAATAATGTAGAATGAGGTAAGTTTTTGAAAAGGAAACAGAGACAAATGAAGACAAAAAAAGAAAAGGGAGACGGCTGGCGTTCCCTTTTTAAACCAATCGCTGTTTTAATTGCCGGGCCAGAGTGAGCATTTCTTTTGAATGCTCTTCTGTTGCGCTTGTAATCCGGGCACCTGAAATCATTCTTGCCAATTCTGAAATTTTTTCCTCTTCATTCAGCTCGTAGATTATCGTTTCTGTTCTACCGTTCCGGATTTCTTTTTTAATGAAAAAGTGGTGGTCACTCATAGCGGCTACTTGAGGAAGGTGGGTAATGGAAAGGACTTGCGAACCGATGGAAATTTGGTAAATTTTTTCACCAATCGCCTGGGCGACCCGCCCGCCGACACCGGTATCCACTTCATCAAATATAATAGACGTAATTCCCTGATGTCTTGAAAAAATGGTTTTTAAACCAAGCATGATCCGGGACAATTCTCCTCCTGAAGCAATTTTTGTCAACGGTTTTAACGGTTCTCCCGGATTAGTGCTTATATAAAATTCAACTTGATCCATTCCGTCTGGATAAAAACGGTCATCCTCATTCTCATGGAACTTTACTTCAAAAACTGTTTTATCCATATAAAGATCTTTCAGTTCTTTATGGATCGCGTGTTTTAATTTTTCTGCCGTTTGTTTCCGGACATTTGTCAAATGTTTACCTTCGACGATTAAATCTTTTTCAACAGACCGGAGTTTCTCCGTTAATTGATCAATATGACTTTCTTTATTCATAATAAAATCAATTTCTTCTTCCGCTTTAGCGGCGTATTCCAAAATTTCTTCAATCGTTTCCCCGTATTTTCTTTTCAACTGGTGAATCTCATTTAACCTGCTCTCAATTTCATCAAGCCGGTTCGGATCATACTCGAATTGCTCAAGCTTGTCCCGCAATGTATGAGCAACATCTTCCAGTTGGTAATAACAATTGGAAACAATTTTATAAAGTTCCTCGTTTTCATCATCAAGCTGGACCGCTTCCTCCAAATTTGTCAGCACAAGACCGATCCAGTCCAGCCCCTTATGCTCATCCTGCAATGCTTCGTAACTGGTTTTCAGTGCAGAAAACAATTTTTCATAATTCATGTATTTTTTTCTTTCGCTTGCCAGTTGTTCATCCTCACCGATGGTCAAACCGGCATTGGTGATTTCATTCAGTTGAAACTGCAACAAATCGAGCCGCTGGGCCATGATTTGTTCATCTTTTGTAAGGGCGGCAATATCACGTTTAATTTTTTCATATTGGCGGTATATTGATTGATATTCCTCCAGCGCTTCCTCTATTTCCTTTCCTCCGAATTGATCAAGTAACGATAAATGATTTTTTGCATCCATTAACTCCTGGTTGTCATGTTGGCCGTGAATATCAACCAAATATCTGCCGATTTCCCGCAATGCTGCAATGGTTACCAGTTTTCCGTTCACGCGGCAAACACTTTTTCCTGATGCGTAAATATCCCGTCTGAGTACAATCATGCCGTCATCGCAATCAATGCCGAATTCATTTAATATTTCTTCCGCCGGATGGGGAGGATCAACGAGAAACAAACCTTCGATTTCTGCTTTATCTTTTCCGTGTCTGACAAAATCACTTGATCCTCTGCCGCCGATTAATAATTGAATAGCATCAATTATAATGGACTTTCCTGCACCAGTTTCTCCGGTCAGCACGGTAAAACCTTCTTTAAAAGATACCGAAACTGATTCAATGATCGCAAAATTTTTTATTGCAAGTTCAGCCAACAAATTCGTTCCCTCTCCTTTGTCACTACTCTAACAAATTGATGATCCGGTGTTTAATAATTTCGGCTTCTTCATCTGTTTTTGCAATAATAAGACAGGTATCATCACCACATACCGTTCCGGCAATCTCCTCCCATTCCAGCTGGTCAATTAATATTCCGGCTGCATTGGCATTCCCGGGAACCGTTTTTAGGACAACGAGATGACCGGCTGTATTAATTTTCACGAGTACATCGACCAATAACTTTTGCAGCTTTTCCTGCAAATTAAACTTTTGATCCTGGGAAATGCGGTATACATACCGGCCCTCATCAGACGGTACTTTCATTAAGTTTAACTCTTTCATGTCCCGGGAAATCGTTGCCTGGGTCACGGCAAAGCCTTCCTGTCGCAATAAATTCACCAGTTCTTCCTGGGTTTGAATATCATGTTTCGTCACTAATTCGCGGATTTTTAGCTGCCTTAAGTTCATGATTTTATCTTTAATTTTTTTAGCATCCTCCGGAATATGGCCGACGATTAAACACGTATCATCACCACATACCGAACCGGCTATTTCATCCCACTCCAATTGGTCAATTAATATTCCGGCTGCATTGGCATTCCCGGGAATCGTTTTTAAGACGACAAGATTTCCGGCTGTATTTATATCAACAAAGACATCAATCAATAATTTTTGCAGTTTTTCTTGCGGATTATGCCTTTGGTCTGATGGCAGACTGTATTTGTATTGTCCGTTTTCAGCAGGCACTTTTACAAGATGTAATTCTTTAATATCCCGAGAAACCGTCGCCTGTGTTACATTAAATCCGGCTTCCCGCAATAAATGAACTAAATGATCCTGGGTTTCAATATTATATTTTGCAATTAATTCACGGATTTTTAAATGACGTTGCCTCTTGCTCATTTCTTCACCTGCTTAACAGTCTGATTATTGGTCCACAGTTTTATTGTACATAAAAAAATCGGAATAAATAAAGAAAAAACGAAAAAGAGAGGATCATCCGTCCCCTCTTTGTTATGTTTTTAATTCCAGATGCGCCTCTCTGACTATTTTTTCTATCGACACCGTTAGTAAATTTTTTCCGGATCCTTCTTTTTCCCCCGGCCATTTCAAATGGAGCAAAAACTCTATATTACCGTCTCCGCCGGTAATCGGCGAATAAGATAAATTGTGTACGTCAAAGCCTTCTTCCACAGCAAAGTTTACAATTCCCCGGATTACTTCTTCATGTACTTCCGGATCTCTAACGATGCCTTTTTTACCCACTTTTTCTTTACCCGCTTCAAATTGCGGTTTTATTAATGCAACAATATCACCGCCGGGAACTAATATATGTTTTAACGGGGGCAAAATCAGTCTTAAGGATATAAAAGAAACGTCAATACAAGCAAATGCCGGCTTATCCCGTTTTAAATCTTCCGGTTTCATATGCCGGAAGTTTGTCCGTTCCATTACGATAACCCGCTCATCATTTCTCAGCTTCCAAGCCAGCTGGTTATAACCGACATCAACAGCATAGGAATACTTTGCCCCGTTTTTCAGGGCACAGTCAGTGAAACCGCCTGTCGAAGCACCGATATCGATAATAACTTTATCCCGGACGGATATATGAAAAGTCTTCAATGCTTTTTCCAATTTATAACCGCCCCTGGAAACATAGGGCATTCCCTTTCCTTTTACGATGATCGGGATATCCACAGGAACTTTTTCTCCGGGTTTTTCCAGGCGTTGATCATTTGAATAAACAATTCCGGCCATAACCGCCCGTTTTGCTTTTTCCCGAGTTTCAAACAATCCGCGTTCATATAGTAAAACATCCAGTCTTTTCTTTTCCAAGTTCCTCAAGCCCTCTTTTTTAATTTTTGTATCATATTTCTGACTGTCCGGACAATATTGTCCGCGGTTAAACCGATTTCTTCCCGTAATTCCTGGACACTGCCGTGGTCAATGAATTGATCGGGTATTCCGAATCTGATAATCCGGTTGGTATACCCCCGGTCATTTGCGAATTCCAAAACTGCGCTTCCGAATCCGCCTTGTAAAACACCTTCTTCAATTGTAATAATTTGCATTTTTTGTTCCAAAATATTCGTAAGCATTTTTTCATCCAGCGGTTTTATAAACCGTGCATTGACAACCATCGTCTGAATGCCGTATTTTTCCAGCTTTTTTGCAGCTTCTAGGGCCATCGGAATTGTTGAACCAAAAGTCAATATACAATAGTCCGTACCCTGGCGCAAAACTTCCCATGAACCGATCGGGATGGTTTCCCATTCTTTATCCACTACCACACCTGTGGCATTGCCTCTCGGAAACCGCATAGCAATCGGTCCGTCATCATACCGGATGGCTGTAAAAACCATTTTGCGGGCTTCATTTTCATCCTTCGGCATCATAAGCACCATATTCGGCAAATGTCTTAAAAAGGCAATATCGAACACGCCCTGGTGGGTATCCCCGTCTGCACCCACTAAACCTGCACGGTCAACACCGATGAAAACATTTAAATTTTGCCTGCAAATATCGTGAACAATTTGATCGTATGCCCTTTGTAAAAATGTAGAGTAAATCGTCAAATAAGGCTTCATATTTTGGATGGCTAGTCCTGCTGCCAATGTTGTTGCGTGTTGTTCGGCAATCCCTACATCAATCACACGGTCGGGAAATTCTTTTTGGAACCGCTCCAACTTTGAACCGACCGTCATTGCAGGGGTAATGGCTACAATTCGGTCATCTTCCCTTGCCAATTCAAGAACGGTATCACTGACAACCTGGCTCCAGGAAGGCGGCGGATTTACAGGTTTAATAAAATCACCGGTATCAATTTTATACGGTCCGGTACCGTGCCATGTTCCCACTTTATCATTTTCTGCCGGGTGGTAACCTTTTCCTTTTTTTGTAATAACATGGATTAACACAGGACCTTCCGTTTTCTTTGCATATTTTAAAATCTTAAGAAGGTCAGGAAAGCTGTGACCGTCCACCGGTCCCAAATACGTAAATCCGAGCTCCTCAAAAAACATGCCGGGTATGAACAAATATTTCAAACTGTCTTTAAACCGTTCTGCCTTCGAAGCCACAATGCCGCCGACTGCCGGAATTTTTTTCAGCAAAGCTTCCACTTCATCTTTCGCCCAATTATATTTTCCGGCTGTACGGATTCTTCCGAGCAGATTATGCAAGGCACCGACGTTTGGCGAAATGGACATCTCATTATCGTTTAAAACGACAATCATATTTTTCTGCTCATGGCCGATATGGTTCAAGGCTTCCAAAGCCATTCCGCCGGTTAATGCCCCGTCCCC
This sequence comes from uncultured Bacillaceae bacterium, assembly GCA_937934645.1. Lineage (GTDB taxonomy): Bacteria > Bacillota > Bacilli > Bacillales > Caldibacillaceae > CALGYZ01. The sequence goes on from CALGYZ010000071.1 coordinate 34,304, forward strand.
GATCACAGAGACGATATGATAATTCTCCCCTTTTAAATCCCGGGCAACGGCCATTCCCATGGCTGCCGACAAGCTTGTTGAACTGTGTCCGGTCTCCCAAACATCATGCGGGCTTTCGCTTCTTTTCGGAAAACCGCTTAAACCTTTATATTGTCTTAATGTATGAAAATCTTTTGCACGTCCCGTTAAAATTTTATGAACATAACTTTGATGTCCGACATCCCATATAATTTTATCCTCAGGACTGTCGAACATTTTGTGCAAGGCGATCGTCAATTCAACAACTCCGAGATTCGGCCCGATGTGGCCGCCGGTTCTGGAAAGTGTTTTGATTAAAAATCTCCGGATCTCGCTTGCAAGAGCTTCCAGCTCTCTTACAGATAAATCACGGAGGAATGACGGTCCTTGAATGGATGTCAGATCCACTACGGATCAACTCGCTTTCATTTCAAATTCCGTATCCTGGCAAAAAGTTTTCCATTATCTCTTATTATAACAATATGAGATCAATCTACAAACAATTAAGACATTGCTAAATGCCGGTTAATGATCCCGCCGGCTGATCAGCTCTGTTACATATTGTAATTTACTCGTGTCAAGAGGGAGTTCTTCCAAAATTTTTAATGCTTCCTGTGTATGTTCGTTCAATTTTTCTTTTGCACCGGTTAGTGTTAAAAGCTGCGGATAGGTGCTTTTTTGCTTTTTCTCGTCGCTTCCTACCGGTTTACCGGTTTTTTCAACGGATCCTTCAATATCCAGAATATCATCCCGGATTTGAAAAGCCATTCCGATATGATAAGCAAACTTTTCAAGCTTTTCGGTGATCTCCTGTCCGGCATCGGCAAGTACTGCACCGGCCAGCACCGAAAAGGAAATCAGCTTTCCTGTTTTATTACGGTGGATATATTCTAATTGTTCGATATTTAAAGATTTGTTTTCACCTTCCAAATCCGCAGCCTGGCCGGCAACCATCCCCTCCGGACCGCTTGCCCTGGCCAGACCGTTAATTAAGGTGATCCGTTTTTCAAGAGAAATATTCATTTCCGACAAAACCTGAAAACCGTATGTTAACAGCGCATCGCCTGCCAATATTGCATTCGCTTCACCGAATACCCTGTGGTTCGTCGGCTTTCCCCTACGGAAATCATCATTGTCCATGGCAGGCAGGTCATCATGGATTAATGAATACGTATGGATCATTTCAATGGCACAGGCAACCGGAATACCGATCGTAATATCTTTTTTGAAGGCGGCAAGGGTAGAGAGGGTTAATATTGGACGGATCCTTTTTCCCCCTGCTTGCAACGAATAGCCCATTGCTTCTTTTAAAATTCCGGGTGCGTCAATTTCCGCAATATATTTTTCCAATTGCCTGTCTGTCATTTCTGCATACTTCTTCATGAATCCTGATAAATTTTGCATTATTCCACCTCATTGATTTGAAAATTCTCGGTCTCCCCGTTTTCTTTCAATATTTCGGTAAGCTGCTCTTCCACATTTTTCAGTTTTTGATGGCATATTTCCGCCAATTCCATTCCTTCTTTATATTTCGTAATAGCCGTTTCCAATGGCACATCTCCTCGTTCCAGGATTTCAACAATTTCTTCCAGCTTTTGCATTGCTTCCTCAAAACTCAAACTCTTTTTTTTCCCATTCTTTTCTGTCATCTTCTTTCTTCCTTTCTATCCGTCACTCTGGCTTCTATTTTTCCGTCAGACACAGTGACGGTGATTAACTCATTTTCCTTTACGTCCCGCACTGATTTTACAATCCCGTCTTTTTCGTCATAGACGATGCTGAATCCTCTTTCCATCACTTTTAACGGACTCAGCGCAGACAATGTTTGAATAACACGGACATACTCCTTCTGTTTTAATTTATATATTCCGGACATCGACCGGTTAAGTCTTTTTAGCCGCTCATGAAACTGGCGAGCCGCTTGCTCGTAATCATGTTGCGGATGTTTTGCAGCTATCCGTTTTGTCAACAAACGGAGCTCCTGTTGTTGGTCCATATATTTTTGTTTCAGCAAGCGGTTTAATTGTTCCAGTGTCCGGTCCAATTGTTCCATTTTTTGTTCATATAACCGTTCCGGATAACGGAATGCGTATGACTTTTTCAGCCGGTTCAGCCATTCGGCAGCGGCATTGTAACGTTCTTTCATCGCCCGGATCATCCGGATTTTCCGGTTTAATATTCTTTCAATAATATCATCAATGTTCGGCACGGCGAGTTCGGCTGCACCGGTCGGAGTCGGAGCCCTGCGGTCGGCAACAAAATCCGCGATCGTCGTATCCGTTTCATGTCCGACTGCGGATATAACAGGTATGTCTGACTCGTAAATGGCCCTTGCCACAATTTCTTCGTTAAAAGCCCATAACTCCTCGATTGATCCTCCGCCGCGGCCGACAATCAGCACATCCGCTTCTTTTCTTTCATTCGCCGTTTTGATCGCTCTGGCCACAGATGGGGCTGCCGTTTCACCCTGGACGGTTGCGGGATATAAAATGATCCTGGCAATCGGATAACGGCGTCTAATTGTTGTAATAATGTCACGAATTGCAGCGCCGGTAGGTGATGTTACAACGCCTACCGTTTTCGGATACGGCGGAAGCGGCTTTTTCTTTTCTTCGCGGAACAGCCCTTCCTTTTCCAATTTTTCTTTTAATTGTTCAAAAGCAAGATAAAGAGCTCCGATTCCTTCAGGCTGCATTTGACTTACATACAGCTGATACTGGCCGTTCGGTTCGTAAACGCTGATTTCCCCCCGGGCCAAAACAGTCATGCCGTCTTCCGGTTCAAATGGAAGATTCCGGGCATCGGATAAAAACATTACGGCTGAAATCCGGGCATTACTGTCTTTTAAAGTAAAATATAAATGACCGCTTGAGTGCCTCTTAAAATTCGATATTTCACCTTTTACATAAATATCCCGAAGATGGGGGTCGGCATCAAATTTTCTTTTAATATATTTGGTCAATGCACTTACCGTTACGTACCGGATTTTATCTTTTAAATAAATGATTTTGTCACTCATGAGTAATCTCCCCGAAAAAATATATAAGCAAATTATTCCAAACCCGAAGTTAACCTAATTAATAGTGTACTAAAAAAAAGAGAAGCAGTCACCTGATTAAATATGGTGCTGCTTAAAACTAGGATATTACTGTCCGGCATGATCAATCCTTTTAGCCGCTTTAATTGTATTTTCCAAAAGCATTGTTATTGTCATCGGACCGACGCCGCCCGGTACCGGGGTAATATATGATGCTTTGTTTTTCACATCGTCAAATAAAACATCTCCGCATAATTTCCCTTCTTCATCCCGGTTAATACCGACATCAATTACGACGGCACCGTCTTTTATATATTCTGACGTAATCATTTTTGCCCGGCCGACGGCACATACGACCACATCAGCCTGTTTTGTGACGGCCGCCAAATCAGCAGTTTTTGAGTGGCAATAAGTAACGGTTGCATTTCTTTGCAACAATAATTGTCCGACCGGCTTTCCGACAATATTGCTCCTGCCGATTACAACGGCATGTTTCCCGGTTAAATCATAATTGATTTCCTTTAACATTTCCATGATCCCGAACGGAGTGCACGGAATGAACGTATCTTCACCGATTAATAATTTTCCGACATTGTAGGGATGGAAACCATCGACATCCTTGTCCGGATTTATATTTTCAATAACCACTTTTTCATCTATATGATTAGGAAGCGGCAGCTGGACAAGAATACCGTGAACTTGAGGATCTTCATTTAATTCTTTTATTTTTTCCAGCAAAAACTGTTCAGAAATATTACCGTCATAATGATATAACATCGAACGGATTCCGACTTGTTCACAAGCTTTTTGTTTGTTCCGGACATAAGTTTGGCTTGCCGGATCATCCCCTACCAAAACAACAGCAAGCCCGGGAACAATTCCTTGTTCTTTTAATTTTTCGACTTCCTGTTTTAAAGCTTCCCTTTTTTTCTGAGCCAGTTCTTTTCCATTGATGATTTGACCACGCATACTTTCCATCTCCCGTAGTATTTAATCTTTTGTTAAATCTTCCATAACTTTTGAAAGAACACCGTTAATAAAACGTCCGGACTTTTCATCACCGAACCGTTTTGCAATTTCAATGGCCTCGTTGATTGTAACGGTTAAAGGCACATCATCTATGTATTTCATTTCATAAACGGCGATTCTTAACAAATTCCGGTCAACATTTGCCAACCGGTCGATGGACCAGTTTTCCAAATGTTTTTTTATGATTTCATCAATTTCGTCTAAGCGTTTGACCGTACCTAAAAACAATGACTTCAAAAATGGATCCATTTTTTCTACATCCCCGGCTACATGTCGAAGAGCGTCCTCTGCATCATTCTTTCCGATATCAACCTGAAACAGCGCCTGTAAAGCTTTTTCTCTTGCTGTTCTACGTTTCATACTGGTTACTCCTTTTTACTATGTACTTTATAGACTATTCTATGCAATCCGGACTATACAGAATCATAGCATAAATATTTCATGGAAGGAAAGAGACGCAATATACATTCAATGAAAAAAAGCAGGATCATTTCCTGCTTTTGAATTATTCCGTTTCCGCTTCTTCATCCGTCCGGGTCTCAAAATTAATATTTACAACATGAATGTTGATTTCATCTGTTTCCAGTCCGGTCATGTTCAAAAGAGCCTGGCGGATATTATCCTGGATTTGTTGTGCTACTTGCGGAATGGAAACACCGAAGTTTAATACACAGTACACATCAATTTTAATTTTATTGTCCGACAGATCGACACGGATTCCTTTACCGTGATTTTTTCTGCCGAGCCGTTCAGCTACACCGGCGGCAAAATTTCCTCTCATCATCGCTACACCGTCAATTTCAGAAGCAGCAATGCCGGCGATGACTTCAATGACTTCCGGGGCAATTTCGATTTTCCCCAGGTCGTCTTGGGTCGTCATCTCCAAAGTGTTTTGTTCGGGCATGTAAAAAACACCACCTTATGCGTTAGTTTTCATTACATCATACTTCTCTAAAAATTTTGTGTTGAAATTTCCGCTCTTAAACGCTTCATGCTGCATTACATTTAAATGGAACGGAATGGTTGTATGGACGCCGTCAATAACAAACTCACTCAAGGCCCGTTCCATCCGTTTGATTGCCTCTTCCCTCGTTGCACCATGAACGATCAGTTTGGCAACCATTGAATCATAGTAAGGCGGAATGGAGTATCCGGTGTAAACGGCCGAATCCACACGGACTCCAGGGCCTCCCGGCGGTAAATACATATTGATTTTACCCGGCGAAGGCATAAAATCTTTCTCCGGATTTTCCGCATTAATCCGGCATTCAATTGCCCATCCCTTAAAGGTAACATCTTCCTGTTTAATGGACAGTTTTTCACCTGCGGCTACCAAAATTTGTTCCTTGATTAAATCCACTCCCGTAATCAGTTCGGTAACGGGATGTTCTACTTGTATACGGGTATTCATTTCCATGAAGTAGAACTTTTTATTCCGGTAGTCATATATAAATTCTATCGTACCTGCTCCGGTATAATCAACTGCTTTTGCTGCTTTAACCGCTGCTTCTCCCATTTTATTCCTGATCTCTTCATTTAATGCCGGTGAAGGGGCTTCCTCTATTAACTTTTGCAGTCTGCGCTGGATGGTGCAATCCCGTTCACCAAGATGGATGACATTCCCGTGATGGTCTGCGAGCACTTGAATTTCCACGTGGCGGAAGTCTTCAATATATTTTTCTATATACACGCCCGGGTTTCCAAAAGCAGTTTCCGCTTCACGTCTTGTTATTTTAATGCCGTTAACTAGTTCATCTTCGTTGCGGGCCACACGAATCCCTTTTCCGCCTCCGCCGGCAGTCGCTTTGATAATAACGGGATAACCAATTTCTTCCGCAACGCTTAAAGCCTCGTCCATATCCTCTACAATTCCGTTTGAACCCGGAACAACCGGCACCCCGGCTTTTCTCATCGTTTCCCTTGCCACGTCTTTTGTGCCCATTTTTTTAATGGCCTCTGCACTCGGACCAATAAAAGTCAAGCCGCACTCCTTCACGAGGTTGGCAAAGTTATCATTTTCGGCAAGGAAGCCGTATCCTGGATGGATTGCTTCGCATCCGGTCATTGTAGCGACACTGATCATATTGGCCATATTCAAGTAACTTTCTTGAGATAGCGCCGGACCTATACAATATGCTTCATCCGCCAATTGTACATGAAGTGCTTCCTCATCAGCCTGTGAGTATACTGCAACCGTTTTTATTCCGAGTTCTTTACATGCCCGAATGATTCGTACAGCAATTTCTCCTCTGTTAGCAATTAATATTTTGTTAAACATAAGAAACCCCCTCTTAATCGAGTTTTACAAGAAACAGCGGTTGCCCGAACTCTACAAGCTGTCCGTTTTCAACTAAAATATCAACGATTTCACCTTCAACTTCGGCTTCAATTTCATTGAACAGTTTCATTGCTTCCACGATACATACAACGGTATCGCTTTTTACTTTTGAACCGACTTCGACATACGGATCCGCATCCGGCGCAGGAGCCCGGTAAAATGTTCCTACCATCGGAGAAGTAATTTTATGTAAATTTTCATTTTTTATCTCTTTTTCATCGCTTTTATCTTGTTTATCCGCCTGTTCCTGAACCGTTTCTTTCTTTTGGACGGCGGGTTGCTGTTCAACGGCTGGTGCAGGCTTTGTCTCAACGGCCGGTTGTACCTGCGGCGCGGTCACAACATTCGAGACTTGCCCTTGGTTATTTTTTTTCATGAAGATTTTTACATCTTCATTTTCATATTTGAATTCATCCAGACTTGACTGATCAACAATTTTAATCAGCTCACGAATTTGCTGCATTTTCATCATGAAAAATCCACCCCTTATTTAATAGTCAAAAAATCTATCTGTATACGATAAGATTTTACTTGAGGCATGCTGAAATGACAAGACTGTCGTCATTAATTTAAGAAAATTAATGCTAAAAAACGGAAAAACGAACTGAAATTTGGGAATATTTCTAAGAGAATAAAGACAAAAAAAGTTCCGTTAACCGGAACTTTTCACTTGTTTCTTTGACTTTGCCGGAGAAACAGGACTTCAGGCATGGAACAATTTATTTCCTATTTTGTACCATGTTCCTCCTGGAACGCTACCGTAACAGATGAATTTCCCATTTCCTCCTTGACGATTTTAATTATTTCATTTGCTTTCGCCTTGGAGTGGTCATCACCTTTTACTGTGACTAAAACATCCCTTTCATCTGCCTGGACAAGGGCATCTTCATAACCTAAAGTTTGAATAATCAAGCTTTCAATTTGCTTTTCCTTCTCCGCCATTTTTTGCAGACGGTTCATTTCATCTTTAGCTTCACTTCTTTCTTCCGCTGATAAATCTGCTGAACCTGCAGCCTGCTGTAATTCTTCCAGTTTCTTACTCCGTTCATCCTGAATTTGGAGACGGATCTCTTCAAATACTTCGTCCTTTGAAACGTCCTGAACGATAGTATGACTTTCTGATTTTTCAATAGTTCCGTCTGCATTCTGTTTATCTTCTTCCTCCTGAACATCTACGTTGGCTAGATTATCATTTTCCACTGGTTCCGCCGTTATATAGTAAACCGACAATACAACGACCAAGCTGAGCATTGTCAACAACCATACGGTTTGTTTTTTCAGCATCATAAAATATTTCCTCCTTTTCCGTGTAATTTTGGCGCTCCTGATAAAATCGCTCTATTATTCACTTTAATTTTTTGCCAGCACCGAAACACGGTGGCTCGGTACGTCCAGCGTTCTGGTCACAGCCTCAATAATCGATTTCTTCACCTGAATTTGTTCTGCTCCTTTAGCTACAACTAAAACTCCGCGAATCTCCGGTTTTTTTGTTTCTGCCACCAAGGGGACCTCTTTCTCCCCTTCTCGGACAATGATCACCTGCTCTTCTTTTGATTGATCTTCTACTTCCCGTGTCCCTCCGTTGGAGTCTGTTTCACTTGTAATTTGTTTTTTGTTAATAATATTTTTTTCATATACTACTTGTTCGGTTGAATCCACATTAACGAAAATTGTTGCCTCTTCCACACCGGCTATGGCTTCAATTGCTTCTTTCAATTGGTTCTCATAATATTCTTCATACTCTCTCATCGTTGAAGGCTGGTTTTTTTTCTGTCCGGCAAAAGCTTCCGCATCTTCCACATCCGCTTCTGAATTGACCGGTACAGGATCAGAAGATTGGTTGGTTTCTTTGTTGAGAAATTCACCTGTCAGCATAATGGCGATTCCGATCACCAGAATAACAATAATATAGTGCTTTTTTTTCAGCTTTTCTCCGTCTTTCTCCAGCCATCGTTTTATAACGGATACAAAACCTTTACGATCTTTCATCCGTTTCCTTTCCCCTTTCAACCGTGATCAGTATCCGTTCTTTATCTACCCCCCATTGTCTTGCAAAAAATGAAGCGAGCTTGTCTGTGTCTTCGGATTTTTCGCGCTTGACCTCACCGCCAATTTGGATGCTGACCTCCCGGACCGGCTCCACCCGGTCTTCATTTGCATCAGCGGACAAAAATACATGAATTGTTTTAAGGTTGTCTAATAGATCATCTGAAGAAACCGTATGATCCACCGGCTCCTTTAATTCGATCTCAATGTCTTCAATTTGATAACCGAATGTTTCCATCAGCTCCTTTTCGGATAAATCCTTCAATTGGACAGCCGTTTGTTCTAAAATATATGCATTAATGTCGGATTGTATTTCTATTTTCTTGCTCTCTATTGAATTCCCCAATAAATTGTTTTTATTCTGCACTAAATTCTCCGCTTCTTTTAATATTTCATCCGGTTCTTTCGAAAACAATGTGAACAAGGGCTTTAAAAAAATGATGATCAACAATAAACCCAGAACCATCTTTACATATTTTTGCAAACCCGTCTGCGGCAACAACATCTCCGTGACTACAGCAAGCAAAATAAATAATATGATATTAGCAATCCATTCGGATAAAAAGTCCATGATCTTCACCCGCCTAACGGACCATCAATGTTAAATTCCCGGCAATGATAATAATTGTTAATGTTAGAAAAAACATAACAGAAACGATGGCCAGGGCGGCAAATAAATAAATTACCGTTTTTGATATCGTATCCAGGCAGGCAATGACCGGTCCTCCGCCGAGCGGTTGCAATAAAGCAGCGGAGAATTTATAAATAAAAGCAATGATCAATATTTTTAAGGCTGGAAACAAGATTAACAATAAAAGAATGGTCACTCCCGCAAGCCCGACTGTGTTTTTTAACAATACCGATGCGCTGATTACCGTATCTGCGGCATCCGTAAACATCCGCCCGACAACAGGAATAAAGTTGCCTGTAACAAATTTTGCCGTTTTAATTGCAATTCCGTCAGCCACGGCACTGGCTGTTCCTTGAAGAGAAACAACGCTTAAAAAAACCGTCATGAACATACCGAGGAGTCCGATGCTCCAGTTCCTCAACAATCCCGAAAGCTGTGTCGCTTTATACTGGTTCGTCAATGTACTGACAATGCTTAACAGAACAGAAAGAAACAATAAAGGCAGAATAATCCGGTCAACGAAAACACCGCTGATATTCGTTAAAAACAAAATGACCGGGTGGAAAAATCCGGAAGAAACAAGGCCACCGCCAGTTGCGATGAGCGCCAATAATAGCGGGATAAATGCAATGGTAAAATGAACCATATTTTGTACGGCATCCGATGCATATTGAACGGCTGTGTGAAAACTGTTTAGAGCGATAATGATTAATACCATAAAAACAATGGAATAGGCTATTTTTGATACGGTAGTTTTTTCAAAAGAATTTTGTATCGATTGTAAAAACATACTAAAAATTGTGAGTAAGATTAACGTAGCCATTAATTGCCCGTTCACGATCAGTTCGTGAAATAGAAATTTCAATGCACCCGTAAACAGATCTTTTACCGATAAGCCGTCTGAACTCCGAATATACTCCTTAAAATCTGCCTTCTCCAGTCCCGGTAAAAAACCGCCATATTCTCTGATAATTTGATCCCAATAGACTTCAATATCACTGAAATCCATCTTGTCAATTTGTTCATTGACAAATTCCATTGCATGGCTTTCTTGTTCTGCGCCGGTTTTATTGTACGGTGCAGCTGATACGAAATCGCTTGTCCGATAAAAAATGAACAAAAAAACGAATGTGATCGCAAATACCGCTATATTTTGCTTCATTCTTTCACCTCAAGCCCGGTCATTCCTTTCATCCTTTATGAAGGGAGCATTTTTAATATCATTTCAATTAATACGGTTAAAATCGGCACAGCCATTGCCAATATGACAATTTTCCCCGCCATTTCAATTTTGGAAGCTATGGATCCCTGTCCCGCATCTTTTGTAACTTGTGAAGCAAATTCGACTATATATGCGATACCAATGATTTTTAAAATTGTTTCAACATACACTGCATCCACATTTGCATTAATAGCAATTCTTTCAATCATTTGTATGACACTGTAGATTTGGTCGATTAAAAATAAAAATATAACGCAACCGGTAAAGACAGTAAGCAAGAAAGCAATATTTGCCTTCTGTTCTTTGATGATTAAGGCGAGAAACGCGCTAACAAGGCCGATTCCGACAATTTGAATAATATCAATCGATCATGCCCTCCTTTAACTGTTAAACAGAAAAACGGATTTAATTTTTTGAAATAAATCATTAACAATCGTCGCAACTTGAAATAGTATGTATATAAAACCAAATAATGTTACCCACTGGGCATATTCTTTTTTTCCTACCTGATCCAGGATCGTTACTAAAAAGGCAACAACAATACCGACCCCGGCAATTTTAAAAATCACATCGACTTCGATGCCCATCATCTTTCCTCCCTATGGATTACATAAGCAATATAATGATTAAAAGCCCGGATAAAAAGCCTAAATTTCTGATCATTTTTCCATATGCTGTCTGCTTTTCACGCGCTTCCGCTTCTTCCCGTTCCAAGTGAACGAGAGCCAGCTGAATTTGCTTTTGCTGCTGAATCCGGTCATGCATTCCTAATGTTTCTCCAAATTGAAGCAATATTTCCAATTCGCTTTTTGTTAAATACGTTTGGTTCCATACGGCATGTAAACTGTCCCGCCACGCTTTTTTTGCCGTTATATCGCCGGACAATATATTTTTTGAAAATTGCGAAAAAATTTTGCCGACCGGCGGTCCGATTTGACCGGCAATCCGGCGGGATGCTTCATGAAGCGGAGTATGTCCAAACATAATTTCTGCTTCCAACGATTGTAAAGCAGACTTTAACATCCGGATTTGCCGGGTTCGTTCATACAATGCTTTTGATGATTCAAAACCAATCCAGCTCGTAGCCGTTAAAATACAAATTGCACCGATCAATTTAATCATTGATGCACACTCACTTTTTCAATAATTCTTTTCCGTTTTCATCTTTTATGCTTTGAACTGTTCCCGGCCCCCTGCCACGGGATAGTACGATAAAACGTTGAAATATTTTTTGAGACAATATGGGTTGTAAAATGGGCCTGCCGGAAATATCCGCCAAATGATCCCCGTGTGTGGTCATTACGAGCCGGATTCCTGCGTGAACAGCTTCAAGAATTGCTTCTGTATCCTCTTTTCTCCCAATTTCATCAACAACGAGGACATTCGGACTCATCGAACGAATCATCATCATCATGCCTTCAGCTTTCGGACAGGCATCCATAACATCGATCCGGTGGCCGAAAGTCAGTTGGGGAATCCCGTTTACACTTCCGGCGATTTCACTGCGCTCATCAACAATACCGACTTTTACAGGCGGTATGTTATATTTGTCACACCCCGTTGACATTATTCTGGCAATATCCCTTAATAAAGTTGTTTTTCCTGTTTGCGGTGGACCGATAATCATAATATTTTTCCAGCCGGATTGATAGAGATAGGGCAGCCATTTCTCAGCAACACCGATATTTTCTTTTGCAATACGGATATTGAAGGAGGAAATATGACGAATGGCTTTTACTTTTCCGTTTTCCAAAATTACTTTTCCGGCCAGTCCGATGCGGTGTCCTCCTTCGATCGTGATGTAACCCCTTTTTAACTCTTCATCCAGCGTATAGATAGAATTCCGGCTGATGTTATTTAAAATCTGCTCTATATCATTATTGTTTACAATATATGGCAAAAACCAGCTCATTTGATCTGCTATAATTTCGATCGGACGGTTGATCCGGATCCGGACTTCTTCAATAAGTTTAAGTTTTGCTTGCGGAAAATTCGTAAATTGTTCCTGGATTCTTTTGGGGAGAAACGGCAAAACTGTTTGCATTTGAAAAACCTCTCTCAACCGGTAATTGTAAGATTTTCTCTTATTTTAATGTATTGATTCGCCGGACAAAGTATGACTGTTTTCATTCCGTGAATCCAGTGCCCGGAAAGAAAAAACACTCTTCCGGTCATTCCGGAAGAGTGTCAGTAATAACTTTTCAGTTTATGCTCTTGAAATATATGTACCATCTGACGTATTAATGACAACCCGGTCTCCAACGTTTACGAAGAAGGGCACTTGTACAACATAACCTGTTTCCAATTTTGCAGGTTTTGAACCGCCGGAAGCTGTGTCTCCCTTGATTCCCGGTTCGGTATCAATGACTTCCAATTCCACGGTTTTCGGTAATTCGACACCCAACGTTTCTCCTTGGAACATAATAATATGTACTTCCATATTTTCCTTCAGGAAGTTCAGCTCATATTCGATTTGTTTGGATGAAAGTTCAACTTGTTCATATGTTTCCGTATCCATAAATACGTGGGAGTCCCCGCTGGCATACAAATATTGCATCGGGCGGTTATCAATTTGCGCACGTTCTACTTTTTCACCTGCGCGGAATGTTTTTTCCTGAATTGCCCCGGTTCTCAAATTACGTAATTTTGAACGGACAAACGCGGCACCTTTCCCCGGTTTTACATGCTGGAAATCTAAAACACGCCAAATATCACCGTCTACTTCAATCGTTAATCCTGTTTTAAAATCGTTAACTGAAATCATGGTCCTTCCTCCTAATCCTTTTACAATATGATTAATTCTTTTGCAGAGTGGGTTAATCGTTCATTCCCTTTTTCAGTAATAAGCAAGTCGTCTTCAATCCGGACGCCGCCAAGACCAGCAATGTAAATGCCCGGCTCACAAGTAACGACCATTCCGGATTCCAAAACGGTTTCGGAAGTTTTGGACAGCGCAGGCCCTTCATGCACTTCTAGCCCGATTCCGTGGCCGGTTGAATGACCGAAGTATTCTCCGTAACCATTTTTCGTAATATAGTCCCTTGTCACTGCATCCGCTTCACGGCCGGTCATTCCTGCACGGATTTTTTCCACTCCGAGGCGCTGGGCTTCCAGTACAACTTGATAAATATTTTTCAATTCTTCTTCCGGCTCGCCTACAGCTACAGTTCTTGTAATATCTGAAACATAACCGTTATAATATGCTCCGTAGTCAAGGGTAATGAGATCCCCTTTTTCAATGACTTTGTCCGTAGCGACCCCGTGGGGCAAGGCAGACCGAACTCCCGAAGCGACAATCGTATCGAAAGAGGATGAGGTTGCGCCGCATTTCCTCATGAAAAATTCGAGCTCATTGGAAATATCAAGCTCTGTTATTCCGGGTCTTATAAAATCAAGTATATGCTTGAATGCAGCATCGGCAATGTCGCATGCCACCTTTATTATCTTAATCTCATCTTCAGTCTTTATCAAGCGTAACTTCTCTACTGTATCACTGACGGGAACGAGCGTGCCAGAAAATTCTTTTTCATACTGCCGGTACACGGCGAACGTCATATGATTCTCTTCAAACCCCAATTTCTTAACACCCTTTTTTTCACAGATCCGGGCGACTTCTTTCGGGATCGGCTGTTTTTGTTGAATGATCCGGAAGCCTGCGGCCTGTTTTTTTGCCTGTTCCGTATATCGGAAGTCAGTAATAAAATAAGCATCGTCTTCCGTAATTAACGCCACCCCGGCCGTACCGGTAAAATTTGTGATGTAGCGCCGGTTATACGGACTTGTAACAAGCAAAGCATCAATTCCCAGCTTTGCAAATTCATTGCGCAGTTTTTCGAGTTTTTTCATTTCTTTATCTCCCCATGCTAACAAGTTATTACCCTTATTTTACCATATCCGGCCATTATTTCTCATCCTTTTTTGCCAGGGCCTCTTTCATCATCTGTTCATTGTATTCATATGAAATGGAATAACCAACAAACAGTCCAAATAATATATATAAACAAAGCGTGGTTATAATTGTATTGACGCTTAATTTCGATATGTCATTCAAACTCGGAAACAATGGATTTAAAAGAAAGAAAACGATGGCAAACAAAACAACACCGTACAGAATACCCGTCCAAACATTTTGAAACCGTTTTAAAGTATAGTAATAAATAAAAGCGGCGAAAATCCCGATTAAGCCGAGGAAAATTAAAGAAATAACCGAGCCTTGCCAGCTGTATTTCCAATCTCCTGCAGCCCATGGTTCAAGAATCGTGCTCGGCTGCAATTCAGTAAAATGGAAAATGTGGAATAACCAGCCGATGGCTCCCCAAAATATTCCGCCGAAAAACCCGGTTATGGCTGTCACCGCCTTAAGGGATAATGGTCTTGCATGCTGATCTTGTTCTAATTTTCCACCCATGGGACACACCTCCGGTCATAGTATGTCCTTATTCGGTGTGTTTTTTCACCCTTTATGCGAACGGGGTAGAGGTTTTACTTTTTTTTTTGTAAAATATAAGCAGGGAACATATTGCTCTGTTAATAAAACTTGGGAAAAAGTTTAAAAATATATCTTCTTGCTAATGATGCTCTTAGGAGGTGAGGGCTTAATGAAAGGTAAAGCGACCAATATGATTTTCGGTACACTAATTGCATTGTCAGTATTCGGTTTATTTGTATTATTGTTAACAAATCCGATGAACATCGTCCGCTATCTGATCATCACAGCGATTATTGTCGGGATTTTTGTACTTATATTTACACGGTTTATTATGCCGAGGGCTACCACAGGATCGGGAATTCCCAGAAGTGAGCACCGGGCATTCTTAAAAGCAGCACGGCAATCACAAAAAAGATACAGAAAAGATATGAAGCAGTCAAGATTTAAAAAGAACGGGGTGATTCGAAAACGGCGGCTTTCCAGAAGCCATTTAACAGTAATTGATGGTAAAAAAGGAAAGAAAAAAAATCGGGCAATGCACTGACAAATTTTATTATAAGACTTAAAATTTGCTAAATTATTAAAAAATTATTAATATGTCCAGTTTTTCAGGAATAATAGAGTCCTTTCCCTGCCAATCCGAACAAGCTCCGCTTTTTTCTCATCCGAAATGCTGAATTCCGATGTTAATATCCCGTCCGTTGGTATAAAAATAATATTTTTTTCATGTTTTCTGGAAATATAACGGGCATCATGGGCATCTTTCATCGTCAAAAACAATGCTTCAAACATTTGCAGGGCATTTGTAATTTCTCTCGGGGGACGTTCGTTAAAATGGGGACTTAATTTTATTCCGAGTACTGGACGTTCTTTTTTTATTTTTTTTTGATCAAACAGCCACATTGGGAAATTGCTTAGCACACCGCCGTCGACAATTATCGTAATTTCCTTTTCCGTTGTGAGCCGGACAGGTTCAAAAAAATACGGTAAGCTTGCGCTCATACGCACCGCTCTGGCTACCGGAAAATCCTCAAAAGGAATATTATAATGATACAGATCATCAGGTAACACAACAATTTTTCCATTCGTTAAATCCGATGCAACCATCCTCAGCACACCGGGTTTTATATCGCCGAACGTCCGGATTCCCCTTTCACGAAGAACGGAATCAATCCACTCCTCAAGCGCTTGTCCTTTATACATTCCCAGCCGCCAGTAAATTGGAAGCCATTTTAAAATTTTAAAGGGGATTTTAAATTTCCGTTCATCGAGAATTTTGGATAAATCCAGCTTTTCCAGCTCCCGGTATACTTCTTCTGCTGAAAGACCGGCTGCAATAAATGCGGCAATAATCGCTCCCGCACTCGTTCCCGCCACCCTCCTGAACCGGAATCCTTTTTCTTCCAATGCAGCATAAGCACCCGCATAAGCAAGCCCCCGGATTCCCCCACCAGAAAAAACACCGTCAATATCCAAAACGTCCGCCTCCGTTTTAATCTTTATATTTCATTATTAATCTTCTGATTTACAAATTAGTACGGAAGACAAGCAGATTTTTTAAAAAAGCGGACAGCTTTACCAGCTGTCCGCATATTACGTAATCGTTTTTGAAAAAGACTGGAAACCCTGAACGCTTATTTTCAAGAAACCTTCTTCTTTTGTAATGTTACGATAACTACACCGGCA
The DNA here is from genome assembly GCA_937934645.1 of uncultured Bacillaceae bacterium. Lineage (GTDB taxonomy): Bacteria > Bacillota > Bacilli > Bacillales > Caldibacillaceae > CALGYZ01. The sequence continues at coordinate 50,740 of CALGYZ010000071.1, forward strand.
ATGATTAAAAAACCGCCAATAAAAAAGTTCAAATCTAAACGTTCTTTTAACAACAACCATCCTAAAAAAGAGCCAACTAGCGGCTGGAAAAAGAAAAACAATGAACCTACGCCGGCGTCTATTAACTCCAGACCTTTATTCCAAAGGAAAAATCCGCCGGCGGTTGAAATGACTCCAAGATATATAACTCCTAAAATGACGAAAATGTTTTGATAATAAAGATCACTAAATTGAAGCTCCCAGAGCATTACAGGCGTAGTAAAAACAAGTGCAAATAATATGGCATAAGTTGTTATGGTTAAAGTTGAAAGACGTTGAGAAGCAACCTTTACGTAGACCGACAATAAAGCCCAGGTAACCGCAGCCCCCACCAATATGATACCTCCCAGGAAGTATGTACCGAATTTTGGATCCCAGCCAATGACAATAACGACACCAATCGTAGCCAGTAACACTGAAATCATTTTTTTAATGGTCAGTTTTTCTTTTAATATAAACTTTGCAAAAATAACAATAAAGGCCGGTGTAGCTGATGTAATTAGTGCACCTGTATGTGCGTCCGATAATTTTGTGCCAATAAATTGGAGCGCGATGGATAAAAAGTAACCGATAAAACCAATCCAAGCCAGCAGACCCCAATCTCTTTTCGTAATTCCTTTGCGCTTGTGATTTTTTGCTTTAATGAACTTCATTACAGCAAATAAAACAACAAACGCTATCGCATAGCGCAACCAGACCAGTGTCAAAGGCGGAATATAATTTAATACATATTTGCTGATCACATACATACCGCCCCACAAACTTGCAGCCAGGGTCAAACAAATTGCCCCGATTATATTTTGTTTCATTTTATAAAACCTCCGTCTTTTAAACGGGATTTTTTAGATTCATTTCCCATGAGAAGAGACATACAAGGTATTCACTCCTGCTTAAAAATCGATCACCAGCTGGCTGCTGGCCATCCTTCCAAAGCAAAATAACCTCTTACGGACATAGCATCCGAAGAGGTTATTTTAATCAAATGTTGCTATGAACGAGCCAGATATTGTTTTCAATGATCCGTCTCTTTAAGAAAGTACCCGTATTGACTTTCTTTATATTACAGTCCGCATTTTAACTGGGCACCGCAATTGTCACATGTATTGCATCCGCCGATTTCCTTTACTTTCCCTTTCCGGCAGATGGGACAGGTATCACCGATTTCCGAACCTACGGTAACGTCCGTTGATCTTAAATCCTGGATTGTTTCCACGAGGACGACTTTCGGTTCTTCTATTTTCCTGTCTATTTTATGATCGTCTTTTTGTTCTTCATTTTTTTCCGCTTTTAAAGTTAAAACTTGCGTGTCACGGCTTCCGTCGACATACACGGTGCCGCCTTTAGCCCCGCCTCTGTACAAACGTTCATACACCTTTTGTACCTGTTCCACTGTATAACCTTTCGGGGCATTTACCGTTTTACTGATGGAAGAGTCCACCCAGCGCTGGATCACACATTGGACATCCGCATGGGCTTCAGGCGTTAATTCCATCGCAGTAACAAACCAATGTGGCAGATTGTCCGGCGAAGCATCCGGATTTTTTTCCAAATATTCCTGGACGATCTCCGCTTTCACTTCAATAAATTTACCGAGACGTCCGCTCCGGTAGTAAGTAAAGGAGAAATAAGGCTCCAGTCCGGTGGATACCCCGACCATCGTTCCGGTGCTTCCTGTCGGCGCTACGGTGAGTAAATGGGAATTGCGTATTCCGTACCGTAAAATATCCTGCCGTATATCTTCCGGCATTCTTTTCATATATCCGGTTTCAATAAACGCTTCCCGCAATTTTTTCGTTTCTTTTTCCGTTTCACCAATTAAATACGGAAAACTTCCTTTTTCTTTTGCCAGTTCAATGGATTCCCGGTATGCGGTTGTTGCAATCGTCTCAAATACTTTATCCACCAGCTCATTTCCTTCTTTGGAACCGTACTCTTTTTCACAATAAATGAGAAGATCGGCAAGTCCCATCACGCCAAGTCCGATTCTTCGTTCACCTAACGCCTGTTTTTTATTCTCCTCAAGAAAATACGGTGTGGCATCGATCACATTGTCCTGCATTCGGACACCGATTTTAACCGTTTGTTTTAATTTTTCAAAATCCACCTGTTTCTTTTCTTTATCTACCATGTTTGCCAGGTTTACCGCAGCCAAGTTACATACGGAATAAGGAGCAAGCGGTTGTTCACCGCAAGGGTTTGTCGCCACCACTTTCTGGCCGTATGCCCTTGCGTTTGTCATTTCGTTGGCATTATCGATAAAAAAGATTCCCGGTTCTGCGGAGTATGTCGCACAAATATTAATTAAATTCCACAACTCCCGGGCTTTGATTTTACGGTAAGTGCGGACTCTGTATCCCATCTTTTCCCATTCCCGCACATCACCGACTTTATGCCATTTTTCATTGTATTCTTTCATTTCTTCCGCATTGTAACGTTCCACATCAGGGAATTTCAGTTCATAATCATCATCATTTTCTACGGCTTCCATAAATTCTTTTGTGATGCAAACAGAAATATTGGCACCGGTCAAAAAGTCCGGATTATTTACTTCATATGTTCCGCCATCACGCAGTTTTTCCTGAGCGTCTTCAATAATTTCCTTAGTAAACCCGCCGTATCCCGGTATATTTTTATACCGGACAATCGCTTCATACATTGTCCGTTCCTTTTCCGTAAGCGGAGTGAATTTCAGTTTTTCCCGGGCAAGTCTCTTAATTTGTTCATCATTCATCGTTTCAATCAGAAATCGTAAAATTCGCGGATTTTGCATTTTGGAAATAATAAATTCAATAATATCCGGATGCCAGCATGCAAGCATAATCATTTGCGCTCCGCGACGGCTGCCGCCTTGTTCGACCAAGTGGGTCAGTTTTGCTATATCATCCAGCCAGGATACCGAACCGCTAGATTTTCCGTTTACTCCCCTTGCCAGGGTGTTTCTCGGTCTTAATGTTGAACCGTTCGTTCCTACACCTCCGCCCCGGCTCATGATCTCCATTACCTTTTTCCGGTGTTCGGAAATACCTTCCCGGGAGTCATGTACATAGGGCATGACGTAACAATTAAAGTATGTAACCTCTTTTCCAGATCCTGCGCCATAAAGTACACGGCCTGCGGGTACGAAATTTAACTGAACAAGTTCGTTATAAAATTTTTCTGCCCATTCTTTTCGTTTTTCTTCTGTTTCTTCTACTTCGGCCAGTCCTGTTGCATTCCGTTTCGCGATTTGTTCATAAAAAATTTCCAGCGGTTTTTCAATGACATCAAGCGGACGGACAATAACTCCGGATTCCCTTTCTTCTTTGGTTTCGAGAACATTCCTGTATTCTTCCTCGACAAGTACCGTAGCTTTTTTTGCTTCCCAGTCAATATTTAAAATGTAACCTAAACCTCTTGCTGGAAATTTCGGGTCTTCTTTGACCGTCAATACTACAAAATCACCTTCGGATAATGTCAACTTTTCTGTATCTTTAAAGGAATAACGGTCAAGCATGACAAGCCTGGATACACCTTTAAATGTTATTTTCATGTCATCGGTAATCGGATGCACTTGTGGAAAAAGCCGGATTGCCTCATTTAATTTTTTTATATTCAGTTTCGGTGATTTTTTAGATGCGACAGCCATACATCCATCTCCTTTAACAAATCTAGTTCTCTATTGTCTCCTATACAATATCATACAGACGGATTTTTTTCAATATATTGTGTTTAACTATCAATAACACACCAATATATTGTGTTTGATGCATATTTTCTTCTTTTTGTCAATCCTTTTGTTCACTTGCAGTCTAATAATAACCGGATAAATTTTCCGGTCACCCTGCTGCAACAGATCCGGTGTTTTTTAACTCCTGCACTAAAAAATCCGGTTATAACCCTTGCGGTGCATACCGGTTGTATTGCGGATATATCATTTACGGCCGGATTTTAATAAACAGTCTACCGTTTTTCATCCAACAAGAATAAATTCTATCAAACGAACCGGTAAAAATAAAGTGAAATTTAACTGGATAGCGTAAAACATTCCGTCTTCATACATTCCGGACATTTTACATTCAAAAATTTCTTTGCGTAAAACTGCCTACATTTATATAATAGTATTTGTGTATAAGTGCAAGAGAAAGGAGAACGAGAATGACATATGTATTGCTAATTATTATTTTTGCACTGATTGGTTACTGGTTATTCAACCATTTCCACCAAAAAAAAATTGTTACCCGGTTAACCCAGGAAGAATTTATTAAAGGTTACCGGAAAGCCCAGTTAATTGATGTCAGGGAGCCGAATGAATTTGAGTCCGGACATATTTTGGGCGCACGTAACATTCCCCTTTCCCAGCTGAAAATGAGACTGAAAGAATTACGGCCGGACAAGCCTGTTTATTTGTACTGCCAGGGAACAGCTCGTAGCGGGAGGGCCGCACAAATCCTGTACCGGAAAGGGTATAAACAGCTTTATCAACTGGAAGGCGGCTTTAAAAAATGGACAGGAAAAATTAAAGTCGGCAAATAAAATATTCATGTCCCGGACTTCATTCATATAATAATCAACATACCGTTTTCTCACAAATAAAAACCACAGCCTGCCTTTGCAGACTGTGGTTTTTCATTTTTTCTTCACTCTTCCGGAATATAACGGAGAACCGGTTTACGGGCTGCTTGCGTTTCATCCAGTCTCTTGACCACCGTTGTGTGCGGGGCTTCCTGGACAATTTCCGGATTTTCCTCAGCTTCTTTTGCAATTTGGATCATCGCTTCGATAAAGGCATCCAACGTTTCCTTCGATTCTGTCTCCGTCGGTTCAATCATCATACACTCTTCCACATTAAGCGGGAAGTAAATGGTTGGCGGATGAAAACCGAAATCCAACAGCCGCTTTGCAATATCCAGTGCCCGGACGCCCAGTTTTTTCTGCTTTCTTGTACTGATAACGAATTCGTGTTTACAATGGCGGTCATAAGGTAAATCAAAGTATGGCGCCAGTGCACGCATCATATAATTCGCATTAATAACCGCGTTTTCCGTGACTTCTTTCAATCCGTCAGGCCCCATTGTGCGGATATACGTGTATGCCCGCACATTTATGCCGAAGTTTCCGTAAAACGGCTTGATTCTGCCGATGGTTAAAGGACGGTCATAGTCAAAAGAATATCTTTCATCCGTTTTTACCAGCACCGGTTTAGGCAAATAAGGGATCAAGTCTTTCTTTACTCCTACCGGGCCGCTTCCCGGGCCTCCGCCGCCGTGGGGTCCGGAAAAGGTTTTGTGCAAATTTAAATGCACAACATCGAATCCCATATCACCGGGACGGGCTTTACCCATAATCGCGTTTAAATTCGCGCCGTCATAATAAAGTTTCCCGCCCACGGAGTGAATGATTTCAGCCATTTCTATAATTTCTTCTTCAAACAGTCCCAATGTATTCGGGTTTGTCAGCATCAAAGCTGCAGTATCGGGACCGGCCACCCGTTTTAAATCCTCAATGTCAACAAGACCATGCTCATTAGATTTTACCGTAATCGTTTCAAAGCCGGCAACGCTGGCTGATGCCGGGTTCGTACCGTGGGCGGAGTCCGGAATGATCACTTTATTTTTATGATGATCGCCGTTGGCCTCATGAAATGCCCGGATCATCATTAATCCAGTCCATTCACCGTGGGCTCCCGCAGCCGGCTGCAGCGTGACCGCATCCATACCGGTGATTTCCTTCAACTGTTCTTGTAGATCATGCATTAATGCCAGACAACCCTGAACTGTGCTTTCATCCTGGAGGGGATGGACATGGCTGAATCCGGGGAGCCGGGCAATATCTTCATTGATTTTCGGATTGTACTTCATCGTACAGGATCCGAGAGGGTAAAAACCCGTATCAACACCGTGATTTCTCCTGGACAATTCCGTATAATGCCTCATAATTTCTGGTTCGGATACTTCCGGAAGAGCGGGCTCCTCTGTGCGGATATAACCGTCCGGGACAAGATCACTCAAATCAGCAGCGGGAACGTCCAAATCCGGCAAAGAATAACCTGTTCTGCCTTCTTTGCTTCTCTCAAAAATAAGTGGCATATGTTCCTTACTCACAATATGCACCTACTTCCTTAACAAATTTTTCAATTTCTTCTTTTGTCCGGATCTCAGTCACACATACAAGCATGTAACCGTCATATTTCGAATCGACTTTTGACAGGTCATAACCGGCAATCATACCTTTTTCAAACAGATAATCAGACAATTCTTTAACCGACTTTCCGACATTGACAACAAATTCGTTGAAAGACGGTCCGTCAAATACAATTTCAAAACCGGCTTGTTTGAACAGCTGTTTTGCATAGTTCGCCTTTTGAATGTTCATTGCGGCCATTTCCCGGATTCCTTTTTTTCCAAGGGCGGTCATGGCGACGCTTGCGGCAAGTGCACTCAGTGCCTGGTTGGAACAAATATTGGATGTTGCCTTTTCCCTGCGGATGTGCTGCTCCCTTGCCTGTAACGTTAATACGAAACCGCGTTTGCCTGCCTCGTCCGTTGTTTGCCCAACTAAACGTCCTGGAATTTTCCGCATCAGTTTTTTCGTTACGGCAAAATAACCGCAATGGGGTCCGCCAAAAGATTGAGGAATGCCAAACACCTGGGCGTCCCCTGTAACGATATCGGCGCCGAATGTTCCAGGGGGAGTTAAAATACCGAGTGCCAGCGGGTTGCTGGAAACAACAAACAACGATTTGTTCCCATGAATGGCTGGTTCCATTTCTTTTAAATCTTCAATCCGGCCGAAAAAATTTGGATATTGGACAATAACCGCGCCAATGTCATCCGTCAGCATTTCCTTTAACTTTTGAATGTCGGTGACACCGTTAGACAGAGGAATTTCAATAACATCAATCTTTTGTCCTTTGGCATAAGTTTTTACTACATCCTTATATTCGGGATGAACCGCTTCGGAAATAAGAACGGTATTGCGTTTTGTTTGTGCGGCTGCCAGCATGGCCGCTTCCGCCAAAGCCGTTCCCCCGTCATACATCGAAGAGTTTGCTACGTCCATGTCTGTTAATTCACAAATCATCGTTTGATATTCAAACATGGCCTGTAGTTCACCCTGGGATATTTCTGGCTGATAAGGTGTGTATGCAGTATAAAATTCCGATCGGGAAATGACATGATCAACAATCGATGGAATATAATGATCGTAAACTCCCGCACCTAAAAAACTTATGTATTCTCTAACATTGGCATTTTTAGCCGCCAGTCCGGCCAACTCTTGATACAACGCTGTTTCCGATTTCGCCTCTTTAATATTTAACCGGCCCTTAAAACGGACGCTTTCGGGAATATCCGAAAACAATTCATCGACAGAGTTTACTCCGATTTTTTTCAACATTTCCTGCTTATCTCGTTCGGTCATCGGCAAATACCGGAATGCCATTGTGTTCCACCTCTTTACGTAATTTTTTATATGAATTTACTTTTTTCTTTTATAAAAGGGTACCGGTACAACTTTCGCTTTAACTTGTTTATTTCGTATTTGGACAAACAGCTCTGTTCCCGGCTTGGAATATTCGCTCTTTATAAGCGACAGTCCGATATTTTTCTTCAAAGTAGGCGAATGGGTTCCCGTCGTTATGTAACCGACCTCTTCGTCCTCGGAAAACACTTTATATCCGGTTCTCGGGATCCCTCTTTCCACCATTTCAATACCGGCAATCATACGTCCGGGGCCGTTTTCGATTTGCTTCTTTAATTCATTTTTGCCGATAAAATCAATATCCTTGTTTATTTTAACGGCAAAGTTGAGACCTGCTTCAACAGGTGATATCGTTTCCGACAATTCTTGGCCGTATAGTGGCAGCCCGGCTTCAAACCGGAGCGTATCCCTAGACCCCAGTCCGCACGGTTTCAACCCTTCTTCTATCCCAGCGTCCAAAATTTTATTCCATAAACTCACCGCATCATCGGCACGGGCATATATTTCGAATCCGTCCTCACCTGTATAGCCCGTTCTTGAAAGTAGCACTTTGGTATCCCCTACCGTCACATCCTGCTTAAATCCGAAGGAAGGAATTTCATTCAACGATTCTGGGGTCAACTTTTGCAAAATTTCCAGCGATTTTGGTCCTTGTAAAGCAAGTAAAGCAAATTCACTTGAACGGTCCGTAATTTCCGTATCTCCTTCTTCTTTATGTTTCATTAACCACTCATAATCTTTTTTTGTGTTTGCGGCATTCACAACTAACATAAAAGCTTCATCGTGCAGTTTATAGACTAATAAGTCGTCAATGGTTCCCCCGTTTTCATTGCATAAAAGCGTATACTGGGCTTTACCGTCTTTCACCTTGGAAAGATCATTTGTGAACAATTTTTGCAAAAACTTTTCTGCATCCCGACCGGTTACCTCAATCTCTCCCATATGTGAAACGTCAAAAAGTCCCGCGGCTGTCCGGACGGCTTCATGTTCTTCCTTTATGCCGGAATACTGGACAGGCAGTGCCCAACCGCCAAAATCAATGATTTTTCCTCCCAATTTTTTATGTTCTTCAAAAAGCGGCGTTTTTTTCAAATGATCCATTGACTTTCCTCCTAACTGGAATAACGGCTATGTATTGATCAGGTTTATTTAATTCTTTTCATATATTTTTCCCAAAAGGAAATAATAATCACACAAGAAAAGAAGCCCGCTTTTTTAAAATATTATCAAAATTGTAATTTCATCGTACCATTATCTCCCTTTTTTCTCAACCAATTTTGCGGCAGCTTAAAGGGGTGTTTATATGAATGTCCCGATCCATTTTGATGAAACATGGGAAGAATCCTTTTTAACAAGAGTAGAAAATGACGGTCCATGGTCCGACTGGAATATATACAATCTAGCCCTCAAAGCAGAAAAACATTTAATGATTCCTTCCTTTGAAGGGTTGCAGGCCCCGAAATTCCTGCCTGAATTACAACCGTTACCGCATCAAATGGAAGCGGCCCGGAAAGTGATCGAGCGAATGAACGGAAAAGCTATATTGGCGGATGAGGTCGGACTCGGAAAAACGATTGAAGCCGGTTTAATCCTGAAAGAGTATATGATCCGCGGATTGGCAAAAAAAGTGTTGATTCTCGTACCCGCCTCCCTCGTTACCCAATGGGTGGCGGAAATGAACGGGAAATTCCACATCCCTGCCATCGCTTACCGGAAAAATTACTCCTGGGAAAAAACGGATGTGATGGTTTCTTCATTGGACACGGCAAAAAGAAGTCCCCACAGGGAAATTATTCTGGAACAGAGCTATGATTTCGTCATCATCGATGAAGCACATAAATTAAAAAACCATAAAACGAAAAATTATGAGTTTGTCCAAAACTTAAAGAAAAAGTTTTGTTTATTGTTAACGGCCACCCCCATTCAAAACAAAATTGAGGAAATATTTAATCTGGTCTCTTTGCTAAAACCCGGCCACCTCGGTACTTACGAAGAATTTAAAGAAAAATATAAAAAAGAAAAAAACAGAGTTAACGATGATCATCTGAAAGAGCTGATCAATAAAGTCATGATCCGCAACCGGCGGAAAGACACAACTATTCAATGGACAAAACGGCATATCGAAACAGTGTTGATTGATTTTTCAAAAGAAGAACGGGAACTGTATGATCATATTGCCGGTTCCCGCAAACAATACGGACAAATTTTCAATCATACTTTTTCTATTTTAACGCTGGAAAGAGAAGCATGTAGCAGTAAAGAAGCAGTATTTGTTACTTTGAAAAATATGCTTAAAAATAATAAAGAACCAGAAAAGCCGCTTGAAAAATTTATCCGGACAACAATGGAAAAAATCGAAAAGATTCAAATAAATTCTAAAGCCGAGAAAGCATTGGAACTGATTCAATCCATTAATGATAAAGTGATCATTTTCACTGAATACCGTGCTACCCAGCTTTATTTACAGTGGTTTTTAAAACAGCACGGAATTTCGTCTGTACCTTTTAGCGGGGGATTCAGGAAGGGAAAAAAAGATTGGATGAAAGAGCTGTTCCAAAAACATGCCCGTGTCTTTATTGCGACGGAAGCGGGCGGAGAAGGAATCAACCTTCAATTTTGCAACCATATTATTAATTTTGACCTGCCTTGGAATCCGATGCGGCTGGAACAAAGAATTGGACGGGTCCACAGGATCGGACAAAAGAAAGATGTTATCGTTTATAACTTTGCAACGAAGGGGACAATCGAAGAACATATTTTAAAGCTTCTGTATGAGAAAATTGATTTATTTGAGCGGGTAATCGGTGAATTGGATGACATTTTAACGAGGCTTGATATCTGTTCTTTAGATGAACATTTCGCCGACATATTCACCCGCTCCTCTTCTGTAGGGGAAATGCGGGTCAAAATGGAAAACTTAACAGCAATGATCGAACTAGCGGAAAAAATGAAGGAGGCGGAGTGATATGCAGCAAATGGAAATCCACTCCTATCTGAAGCAATTTTTCATGACAACCGGTTGTGAGATTGAAAAGGAAACAGAAGATTATTTAACCGTCCAACTCACGTGTGAAATGGATAAAATGCTGATGAACCGGCCGTTCTATTGGCATTATATTGAAAAAACCGGAGGAATTCCCGAACCGCAAAAAATTACATTCATTACGAACTTTTCCACAGAGAAAAATAGTGTAAAAGGAGAACGCATTCATTTCGGCTCCCCCCGCCTGCAGCAAATTTTTCACGCAGCAAAAAAAATGGGCGGATTTATCCGTTTATATGAAAATCAGCCCGGCCGGGAAGGGAAGCATACCGCTCTTTATCCGTGGCTTTGTTTAAACTTAAAAATCAGTTATATTTGCGACCGTAGAAAAGACTTTTTCCGCTCCCTCAGCATGAACTTAATTAACGGAATGATTGTTGATGATTTTCACCGGAAATTAACGGATAAGAACGTTCCCCTCGTACCGAAAATTCCCGACTTTGCTTTCACATTCAGTCCATTGTTTAAACCGGAAAGCGGGATCAGGAGGATTAAACAATTTGTGGAACAGGAAATTTTGCGGGATGATCACAGTTGGGCAACAGAAGCAAGGAAAAGACGGAAAAAAGACATGAAATTGTTGGATTCATTTTTTGAGCATACAGAAGAAAAACCGGAACGGTATTTCGTTGAAAAAGAGGTCATCTTTAATCAATATGAACCAAAAATAACCGTTTCCATCATTAACGGTGGCCTGTTTTATTTGTCACAAAAATTTCTGCAAATGAATAAGAAAAAATATAACAGTTGACCTCAAAGATTTCTGCAGGGTCCGGCACCCGGGATTATGATTCACAGCCGGCTTTTGCCGGTGCCTGTAACAAACAGACAATAAAAGGCGTTCATATGAACGGATGCCCGGGAAGAGACCGCGGATTTCTTCCCGGGCAACTTCCCGCATGTTAAACATTCGGAAATCCGTCAAATAGAAGCGTCATAATCGTAAAAAATCCAAAAACAAGAACGGCTGCTACTGAAAAAAATAACCCTAAATAATTTTTGTTTTTAAATGAGGTAAAAGTGGACATGATGGCAAGCAAGGTAATTAAACCAGTGATAATGACCGTGCCCATGACCCATCCCCCTTAATAGTAATTAACCTGTGCCGGGAACGAAGTGGAACGTAGTGTAGTAGGTGAAGGCGGCGAAGAATATGGTTAAGTATGCAGCGAAAATGTACATGTACATCCGTTCTGTAAGCCGTAGCAATCCGAGGAGCAGGAAAAATCCGGTTTGGGCCAGGAACAACAATGCTGGTACATACATTTCCCCGATGTAAAACAAAACGGTAAAAACTGCGGTCCAAAAAGACAGTACCCGGTACATTCGCTCCACAAGCAATCCCCCCTTTGTTAATCAAAAAAATAAAACTTCTATCAAAAAACAGCTGTATTGATAGAAGTTTCAGTATATTTTAATTATATACACAATATTGGAAAATGTAAACATTTACATTTTTCTATTCTTCGACACTAATTCTGTAAGCACATGTTTCACAACCTGCGAATATATTTTGCGTATTCACGAGCTCATATTCTTCGTATAAGGATTCCAGCATTCCTCGAATAAAAGCAATATGCATATTACATGTTTGGTCTGTATAATCTTTCGCAATTTCATGGAAAGGACAGTTAAAAACTTGCAGATGTATTTTCTTTCCGGTTTCCTGTACATATACATCCGGATAAAAACCTAACATCGTGCATGTATCTTTTAAAATTTCAAATTTTTCATCAAAAGTTAACTGATCCCTTGATAAACCTTTTTTAGTCAATTCGTTTTCCATGAGTTCGTATCCGTACCGTTTACCTGTTTCATAAAGAGCATCTTCTGCAGGTTTACCCAATTTAACCATGGAATCAATCGCAATTTTTGCCAGCAAATGATAATCTCGGAAAGGAAAGTTCAGCTGGATTACTTTTTCCGACAACCGGTATACCCTGCTCGGCCTTCCGCCTCTTCCTGTCTTTTTGTTTTCGGAACTCAACATATCAACGTCTTCAAGTTTGGATAAATGCAGGCGGGCAACATTCGGATGGATATTAAACTTTTGAGCAATTTCCTGAACCGTTACATCCTTATGGTTTTTCGTAATATACTGATAAATCGAAAAACGTGTCGGATCTGATAAAACATTTGTAATTTTTAAAGTTTGTTGCAATACCATCACCTCTTGTAGGACTTTTTTATCATTTAACTTTTTTATCATTATAATATAGAAAATGTAACTTTGGAATGGATATCAGCGATTATCAAAGGGTTTGTTAGAAAACGTTCATAAATACACATTTTTTTAAAAAAATTTCCAAAATTTATTTAAAAAAAGAAGGAGTTTTTTTACCCATGTCGAACTTAAGGAAATGAGACTATTTCGAAGGAGGATGGTTTTTTCTTTGACAACATCCGTTGAACAAAAAGTCATCCGCTTAATCAATCACGCTTGTGCCTTACATGCCACGGACATACATATCATCCCCAAATCGGAACATACCTCAATCCTGTTTCGGATCTCATATCGGCTCATCCCCTTTAAAACCATTTCCAAAGAGGAAGCTGGACGTTTAATTTCTTATTTAAAATTTAAAGCCGATATGGATATCGGAGAAAGACGCAAACCCCAAAACGGGTCTTTTCAAATGAAACTCGGACAGGCAATCGTCGGACTTCGGTTATCGACACTTCCCTCGCTGTATTCTGAAAGTCTCGTTATCCGCATTTTACCCCGTGGACCTGAATTCCCACCGCAGCGTCTATCCCTGTTTCCCCGAGCAACAAAAAAATTATTGTCAGCCATGACATTTTCCCACGGATTAATCATATTAACCGGTCCGACAGGTTCAGGAAAAACAACAACACTTTACTCCCTTCTTCAATATTCAAGAAAATCTTTAGGCAGGAATGTCATTACCTTGGAAGATCCGATCGAAAAAAGCAGCGATGACCTGCTTCAGGTACAGGTGAACGAAAAAGCCGGCATTACGTACAGCAGCGGTTTAAAAGCAATATTGCGGCATGATCCTGACGTGATTATGATCGGTGAAATCAGGGACGGTGAAACGGCAAGGACTACGATCCGGGCTTCTTTATCCGGTCATCTCGTTCTCACAACGATGCATACGAAAGATGCAAAAGGCGCGATTTACCGTCTTTTGGAATTTGGTGTTAAGTTCCATGAAATTGAACAATCATTAATCGCCGTTACCGCCCAAAGACTTGTTGAACTTGTCTGCCCCTTTTGCCAGGGAGAATGTCCCGTATATTGTGACAAAAGAAGAAACGGCAGAACTTCTGTATTTGAAATATTATTTGGTAATTCCCTGAAACAAACCTTACTATCCATTCAAGGAAAAAATGTGACGGTAAAATACGAGACACTGGCAAAAAACATTGCCAAGGGAGTGGCCCTCGGATTTATTAAAGAAAAAGAGTTTGAAAGATGGGTGCATGACTTTGATGCATAAAGACTGGCGGGTGAAAGAACAGATTATGTTGTTAAAGCGGCTAGGTACATTATTGGATGAAGGATATGCAATCCATGATGCCCTAGGTTTCATCGCCATCCAGCTTGACGATGAAAAAAAGCGCTGTTTACAACAATCAATAGAAAAATTAAAAAACGGTGAAAACTTTTACCGGGTGCTCGAAGATCTGAATTTTCATCCTGTGTCCGTCAGCTTTGTTTTTTATGGCAATCAAACCGGACAATTGTCCTTATCCATGCAAACGGCTGCCCGGGTGCTGACTGAAAGGGAGGAGCGGAAAAAAAGAATTCAAAAGCTGCTCATCTATCCGGTATTTTTGTTAGCCGCAACCGGAGGAATGTTTTTAATCATCGGCTGGTATCTGCTACCCCAATTTATTCACTTATACCGCTCTTTCCAGGCGGAGCCGAATGCCGTGATTAAGGCTTTGTTCTGGTTCCGTGAACACCCCTTTCACATCATCCTTGTGCTTGCTTCAATGATCCTTATAAATGTATTCTGCCTGCAATTTTATAAGAGACGGAAGTCGAGTTTTGACATCCAGGTTTTATTATCCCGGCTTCCCCTACTCGGACGTCTTTTCAAATTATGGAATACGTATTATATCGCCTATCATTTAAGCCAATTGTTAAAAAGCGGGCTGTCGATCTTTCAATCCCTGCAATTTATGGGAAAGGACCCGAACAAATCATACTTGGAGGAAACAGTAAAACTAATTGAGAATAGTTTGTTAAACGGTGAAAGTTTTCCTTCAGCCGCAGGACGGATCCCGTTTTGGAAAGAAGAATTTGCTACGGTCATTGAACACGGGCAATTGAGCGGAAAAATTGACATTGAACTGGAAGCCTACAGCGACTACTGTTTAGAAATCTTTTTTGAATTATTGGAAATGATGATCCGCATGATTCAACCGTTGATCTTTTTCATTATCGCTTTCTGGATTATTATGATGTACTTTTCAATCATGCTTCCGTCTTTTCAAATTATTAATTATATCTAGACAAGTCCCCGGACACTATTTCATAGCGAAAACGGAGGAGATAACATGTTAAAAAGCGAAAAAGCTTTCACCCTTATTGAAATGATGATCGTGTTGTTTATCATTACTATTTTACTTTTGATTACCATTCCGAATGTGACCAAACATCAGTCTTCGATTAGTGAAAAAGGCTGTGATGGACTTGTAAACATGGTTCAAGCACAAATTCAGGCATACCAAATTGACCATAATAAACTGCCGCAAAATGTGAATGAACTGCAACCGGAATATTTGGAAGAACCGCCGGTTTGCCCGAACGGAAAAGCCGTCATCATTGAAAACGGAAAAGCAAAAGTAGCAAGCAATTAAGCAGGAGGAGCAGAGATTATTGGGTCGTTTAATCATAAAGGAACAGCGGGGGCTGACATTGGCGGAAATGTTACTTGTTTTGTTGATTCTCTCCGTTTTTTTAATGGCTGCTCCCCCACTTTTCCTCTCTGTCCAAAAAACAATAACAGAAAAATATTTTTTACAACAATTTGAAACAGATATTCTGTTTGCCCAAAGTCTGGCGGTTAGCACGGGGCGGGCGATCTACTATGAATACCATTCAGGTAAAAAAATATACACAATTTCAGATGTATACGGAAACATTTATATTGAAAGACAACTGCCGGAACCTGTGGTCATGCATCACGGTCATTTGACGAAGTTTCGGTTTAACGGACAAGGAAACATTAATACTTTCGGGAACATATGGGTACACATTAACGGGAAAGTATACAGGATTTATATCAGTATCGGGAGTGGAAGGTTTGAAATATTTGAAGAAAATAAAAATGTTTGAATGCGGATCGGTTTATTTGGAAGCATTGCTTGCACTTCTTATCTGGTTCCTTATCTTATCATCGACCGTTCCTTCATTTTTACATTTAACGATGACCAGAAAAGAAATGCTCATCGAACATATGGGTAACAGCATTCTGGCCGAACAATATCAAAAAATTATCTACAATCAGCCGGTTGACCCCGTCATCCGTGTCGACGGGTTTCCCGCCTATTATACTGCAATCAACGAATACGGTGATGGAAAGGAACTGTGTATATATTACAAATGGGAGGAAGACAAAGAAAAATATGTATGCCGGCATGTTTCATAACAACAAGGGATTCACGCTGGCGGAAATGCTGTTATCTTTGTCTGTATTGGGCTTGATCGTTACTTTTATTGCCGGGATGACGCCTCTAATATGCTATCACCAATATTCAGGAGAAATTCATGATCAAATGGAGTGGGAAATGTTTATAAACCAGATAAAAAAAGAAATACGGATGAGTGAAAAAATTGAATTTACCCCGTATAACCGGGTCCTTTTATGGAACGGTGACCGGAATATTTTATATGAAAAATACGGAAACCGGATTAGAAGAAGAGTTGACGGCAGAGGACATCAGATCATTCTGTTTAAAATAAAACAGTTTTCATATGGAAAAATGGAGCATGGGATCACTATTACAGTATTACATGAGAACGGGAGATTATATGAAGCAAAAATCTTTTTGCCAAGGGAGATTCCGGTCATTGATAAAAAATGAAAACGGTATTGTACTGCCCGTAACTTTATTATTGTTTTTTCTTTTTACAACTTTAACATTTCATGCGGCAATAAAATTGGAAACAGAGAAACAATATTTTAAAAACATAGAAACAACCTATACTTTGGAAACGATGTTACACTCTGCTTACAAAGATGTTAAACAATTGTTTAATGAAGGGAAAGACGAACTGGAAGGGAAACTGTTTTATCATTCCGGATTTGTTATATATAAGGTCGTGCAGGAAGAAGAAAACGGTGCGCTGGTATCCTTTGAATGCCGTACTGATAACGGCGGAAAGTTTTATACAGAACTGTTTATTGAAGCGGATCAGGAAGAAACGAAGTAATGTTATAACATCAGGTAAAAATGGACATCCTGATTAACAAGAATAGAATTTTATGCCAGAAAGGATGTCAATATGAAATCGAACGATTATGTCCGGTTCCTGACCGAAACATTTCTCGAACATTTCGACACTCCTAAAGAAGAACGCCGGCGCAAAAAAGAAATGCGCAAACAAAAAAAAGTACCATTCACATATAAATGGTTCGGAATCATCCCCTATACTTTAAAAACGAGTATAAAAATGTTAACAAAAAATAAAAAATAATTATTTTCCGGTTGATTAGAAGCGAAATATTGTAAAATAGCGCAGCGGAACACATAGAACATAAACCGTGCTTCAACCGGTTTTCTTTTGAAAAATACAGTGGATACAAAAACTCCCCTGAAACTTTTTCGTTTTGCATTCAGGGGAGTAATTCATTCTATTCCTTCTCCTCAACAAAGGGGTATATCTTTTTTTCTTCAACATTTATTATATTTTCATATAAGTAACCGGTTATGCAATATGTGCCGGACGGGTTACAGAGAACCGGACCGTCAGGAAGATTATCAATTACGACACTCTCTATTCCTGTGACAATATTCCGCTTTATTAACCGATTATCCGTCCGGTACGAATTGGTCTCCACATTTTTTACTTTTTTCGGTTCAACAAAAAAGAAGACTTGATGTTTTGTCATGTCAATATACGGAGGCGGCCAACCAGCCATATGGGCTGGAAAAGGAATGGAAAAACGTGAGATCTCTTCAAATTCTTCATTGAAAAACACGATTTCTGTAAAATCGTCAAGTTTTTCATCAGGAGCGGCAGCCATATAAACATTCTTCCATCCTCTGAGAAAAGAATATCGCTCTGAGGAAACAGCCTCTTTTTTCCCAGTCCGGTAATTATATTTGATAATCGGGGCAGCAGTCCCGTTTTTTTGCGGATCCGAGTCTAAATACAAAAGCGTTGAATCATTGTGCCAGATTGAAAATGGATCAGAGAGCGCAATTTTATGGACGTTTTTTGCAGAAGTATCAATGATGAAAGAGGAATAGGACCAGTCATCGGCAAAAGCAATTAATAAAATTTTGGACTCATCATATTCGTTCCATTCATAACTGATTTCCTTTGATTCAAAGGTTTCTTCAAATACAATTTCCTTATCTTCCAATGTGAATACAGAAATGCGTGCTTCAAACTCGGATATTCCGGTATGAACTATGGCATATTTTCCTGAAGGGCTGACCTTAGCCGTTATCACAGGCTCTTTAAACTGGTAAATTTTCTTCTTTTCCCCTGTATGAATATTGAAAGAAACGAGTAAATAGGATTCACCTGAGCTTTTTGCATAAAGAACTTCTTCATCGGACAACCAGCCGGCGATGAACAAATCATCGTTCCGTTCTTTTGTTAATGTATGTACGACCTCGTCGTGCTGTTTTTTTTGTCGCTCTTCCGTATCCGGTATCCCCTTTTGCTTTGATTGCGGATCGCTGATTCCGCAACCGGTTAAAACCAGGATAATAACCATGAAAATAGTAAAAATGCTCCCCACCCTTCTTCCTCCTCATTTATAAACCTGTTCCCTTTCTTGTCCATTTTTTATGAAATGTTGTCCCGGATTGCTGTTTCGTCACACTCACCGGATACAAACATGAAAACATGTCCGGAATAAAAAACAAGGACAAAAGGAAAGTCAAAACGACAGATCCTTTTGTCTTTACTCCGGATGACCATAGAATCCTTTATTATTGCAAACTTACAAGAAAGACATCTTGCATTTCTTTATATATTTGAGAAAATTGGGAAATCGGAAGCGGATTAACGCCATACCCCAATTCAAATGTAAATCCGGGTTTTTGAAATTGTTGAATGAACCAATCTCTGTAACCGGCATGGCTGTCAATATTGCGGACCGGTTCATAACCGCTTGCCAATGCATACCTTCTGGCCAGAATTTCCGACTCCTCCGGTTCTTTTCCTTCATATCCCCAGTAAAACTCCCTGCCCTGGGTGTGAAATGCCAGCAATCTTGCAAAATCCCTGTCGCGGGCAAGACGAGCCATGGCAATTGCTTCCGGCTCCGTCAACGGTTCATCACCGGGGTAGTCCCTAGGTGCAGGGGCTTTCGGTTCTTTCCTTTTCTTTTCAATCTCCCAGTTAGCGGGAAACTGGTTATTCAAGTCAACCCCGCGGATATTCGCCTTCCAACGGGTAAAATCGGTGGAACCGCCGTTTATTTGAATCACTTCGTCTTTTCGTTCCTCTGGAGGACCGATTAATACAAGGTTTACGCCATCGGGATTGACCATAGGTACTACAGAAATACAATTGCGGTGGTAAAGGGGTAGCGGAAAAATCTTCCGTTCCGTTTTACTGTTCGTCAAAGCAAGGGCAAACTCGTTCAAAAGCCGCATGAGAACCGGCGTCGTAATCCATTCATTAGCATGAAAGGAAGCATTAAAATGAACGACCCGGTTCCCCCTGCCGGTTTCAAGCTCGTAAATCGGTTTTCCAAGGACACTGCTACCGATTTTATTCACCTTAATAAAGGGATATATTTCCGTTAATTTCTGTATATCCTTCTCAAGCTTGTGGAAATCATAATTGTCAAAATCATCAATTACGAAAGTGGTGATCCGCTCCGGAATTTTGATGATTTCGTCCGCTATTAAGTGTGGGGGGATCGATGGATTGAGAAGTTGAATGGCATCAACGGAAATATTGTGCTTTTTTGCCACTTTCCAAAGTGAATCACCGGTTTTTATCCGGTAATCTTTTTTAACAAAGCCCGGAATATTTATTTCCCGGCCCGCCTGAAGTGAGGAAGGTACAATCCCGGGATTCGAGTCTTCGATTAATTGAACGGGAATGTGGAAAATTTGACTGTATAACCAAAATGAATCCCCTTCTCTGGCAAATATTTTCATTTTTTCATCCCCTCAATTGAATGATGATTCAGCGAAAGTGATGCCGCTAAAATCATCATATGTTTGGAGAGATGAACTTTTGCCAGTCCCGCAGAGCATTATGGCATGATTGATTACAACACATTTTGCATAACTAAATAAGCAGCGCCAAATACTCCTGCATCATTCCCCAATTTTGCCGGAATGATTTTCGTATCATGCCGTGTCGGAGGAAAGGCAAATTTTTCGTAATATTTTTTTACCGGTGTTAATAATTTATCCCCGGCTCTGGAAACCCCGCCGCCGATCACAATCGCTTCAGGATTTAGCAGAGTGCTTAACGTACCGAGCGCACTGCCAAGATAATAAGCGGTTCGGTCCACAATTTTCTCTGCTCCTTTATCCCCTGGGAGCAAATCAAAAACATCTTTTGCGGTAATTTTGCCGTTTTTTTCTTCATACAAGAGGTTGAGTGAAGACGGTTCCTGTGTTCGGCTCACATACTCCTCAGCCGTCCGGACGATCCCGGTGGCCGAAGCAACGGTTTCCAGGCATCCGGTTTTACCGCAATTGCAAACATAACCGTCATTCGGCCGGACAGTAATATGTCCAATTTCGCCTGCTCCGCCGGTAATACCGGAAATTAAACGTCCGTTGGCAATGATCCCTCCGCCGACACCCGTGCCGAGAGTTATACAAATTAAATTTTTCAGTCCTTTTCCCGCTCCCTGCCACATTTCACCCAATGCGGCGCAGTTGGCGTCATTTTCAACAAACGCCGGCAGAGAAAAGGTTTCTTCCAGGATCTGTTTTAACGGATAATTTTCCAGACCGATATTGACAGCCCGTATTAAGGTGCCGTCGGGCAGAAAAGGACCGGGAGCACCCATTCCGACGCCGGTAAATTGATTCTTGACTAAACCAGATTGTTTGATTTTTGACATAAATGATGAATAAATATCATCGACAATCCATTTTCCGTTTTCTTTTTTGTTAGTCGGGATTTCCCATTTTTCAATTATCTCGCCGTCTGTTTTTATTATGGCGAGTTTTACTGTCGTTCCGCCTAAATCAATTGAAAATATGAAATCTTTGTCCATAAAGCCAAATCACCTGTTTCTTTTTTTATCCAGTTCTTTTTGAATTTCCTGTCTGATTAACAGCATTGCCATTTGATAATCCTTTATGTCAATTAGCCGGGTCCCGTACAGCTCTTTTAATTCTGCTTCCATTAATTGCAGATCACCCAAACGGTCTCCGACATATATAATCGTACCAAAACGTTTTAACAATTGTCGTACATCATAGATTGTCTGCAAAGAAATCACCTTTCAGGAAATTCATAACCAAACATACTTTCATTATAAACAAAAGTTATAGAAATTGATAATAAAAATGATATTTATAACATTTTTTTCATATTCCTCCTCCTTTTGGAGGAGTTAACGATCCGGATCTTTCGGATTTAAAAACTTCGGCCGGGTTCTTTTTAACGGAATGGGAGCCCGGATTAACACATCCATAAAGGCTTTAAAATCAAAGGGGAGAAACGGCCATAAATAGGGTACATTATAAGATTTCATTGTGACCAGAAGCACAATCCAAAGGAATGTCCCCGTGATAAAACCCGCTGTTCCGAATCCGGCAGTCAAACATAATAATATAATACGGAACAACCGATTGGCCATACCCAGTTCATAACTTGGTGTTGCAAAAGTTCCAATGGCGGCAATGGCCAAATATAAAATTACCTCGTTGGAAAACAAACCGACTTCTACAGCTACTTGCCCGATCATTAACGCAGCGACGAGCCCCAATGCCGTAGCCAGGGCATTGGGGGTATGGATAGCCGCCATTCTTAACATGTCGATACCGATTTCAATCAATAAAAACTGTAGAAACAGCGGGACCTGTCCTTTTTCATTCGGCCCGATAAATGAAAGACGTTCGGGCAACAGGCCGGGTTCTACCGCAAATAAATACCATAAGGGCAGCAAAAAAACAGATGCCCATACGGCCAAAAATCGGACAATCCTTAAATAAGCGCCGACAACCGGCTTGTTCCGGTATTCCTCCGCATGCTGTAAATGATGCCAAAATGTTGTCGGTGCAATAATTACGCTCGGTGACCCGTCTACAATAATACACACATGGCCTTCATACAAATGACTGGCGGCTGTGTCCGGCCTTTCCGTATAACGTACGGTTGGATACGGATTCCAATGATTACCGGAAATAAATTCTTCTACTGTTTTTTCAGCCATCGGCAAGCCGTCTGTATCAATTTTCGCAAGGGAATCTTTAATTTCGTTAACGAGATCCTGATCGGCAATATCTTCTAAATAACATAATACAACATCTGTTTTTGAACGTCTGCCGACCTGAAAGTACTCCATCCTGAGCGATCGGTCTCGGATCCTTCTTCTGGTTAATGCCGTATTAAAAACCAAGGTTTCCACATATCCGTCCCTGGATCCCCGGACAACCCTTTCAATATCCGGTTCCTGCGGACTCCTAGCCGGATATGTTCTTGCATCAATTAAAATTGCCTGATTAATGCCGTCCACAATTAAAGCGGTCGGACCTGCAAGCACCATATCAGCAACTTCTATTAAATCATCCGTAGCATCCACTTCCACATAGGGAATATACCGTTTTAATAACCTTTCCAGCGGCTCTTTTGCCAGCTGGTCACGTTCCAGGCGTGCCAAAAGCTTCATTATTTGTAAAAAAATATCATCTTTTATAAATCCGTCAATAAAAAAAATCGCCATATCCCGGTCGGCATAGTTTAAATCCAGTTGGATGACATCAAAACTTTTGCCAATGCCTAATATTTCTTTTAACTGCTGTATATTTTCCTCCAAACTTGTGGAAACAGGTAATTTTTCTTGATTCTTTTCCATATTTTTTCACACCTGCCTGTTTTTTCCTAGTAAACAGGATAGACAAGCAGGTATCAAATCATACGCTATCACAGGGACGCGGAAGGCACATAATCAGCGGACAGGATACATATATTGAACATAGTTTAAGGATAAAGGATGATTTTGATGAATAAAATTTTAATCATCACCTGTGCATTGCTTACGATTTTAACTTGTGTCTATTGGTTGTCAGTAAATGAAAAAAAGGATGTAGAAAGCATTACTTACTTTCCTCCGGATACAAAAGCCAGATTTCTGGATGCTGAAACATCCATTCGAAATATAAAAATCAATCATGATCAATTTACATATACCGTGCAAACCTATTCAAGAACGAATGAACCCGCTTATTTAAGACAGGATATTTCAATGATCTTTGTAAACGGCAGGTTAACCGGTAAAACAGGAGACTGGAAGGAAAATACCGGGGAAATAAGAGCAAGCGGACAGTTTAGCGGAAGCGGAAGGCAAATGATCCGGACCATATCTTTTCATCACGGGGAATTTCACCGCAACAATGACAAAATTACCGGTTTTCACCGCATGTCCGGTGACTATATTTATGTCATTCCGGATGAGGAGCTTTTTTTCCGCAAGCCCGGGCACGGGGAAGAAAAATGGAAAGAATTGTTGGACAAGAGAGAAAAAAGCGTGATTAATGATGTACTTGAAAGGCTTGACGGGATACGGACAGAACATTATGTGATCATTCCGCTTACTGGTTTAACGGAGTATATTGACAAACCCCTCCCTTCTTTTACAAAAGTACAATCAGATGCAATCATCGGAAGATTATGGGAAGGGCTTTATAAAAATTATTTTCTTGGAATCAGAAAAGAGAGCGGTGCAGTTGAATCCCCCGAAGGCACCACTATACCGCTCATTTTGTTGTCGAAAGACAAAAGCCACTTATATGTGGTGTTTGAGACAAAAAGTAAAGAAATAATTATCCTCAAACAATTGATTCCTGGTTAAAGAGTCGGATGTTGAAATCCGTAAATAAGCCCGATTCCAGTTAATAAAATCGTCACAGCAAGATAAATCAACTGCTTGTTCATACGGGTGTTCCCGGGGAGACGGGTAATCCCAGCGGCCAAAAATCCGCCGATTAAACCGCCGAAATGACCGGCCATATCAATTGAAGGCACAACTAAACTAAAGACAATATTTATGACGATTAAAATAATAATGTTCATCCCCATTGTCCGGAAAAAAGTTTGTCTGTGTTCAGTCCCGAAAAACAAAAGAGCACCGAACAGCCCGAAGATTGCCCCGCTGGCACCTGCCGACAGATGAGGGCTGAAGATAAAGCTTGCAAGTGCGCCGAAAAATCCGGAAAAAAGGTAAATAAAGAGGAAACGCAAGCGGCCGTAAATCCTTTCAACGGCAATTCCGAGGTAATATAAAGCCAGACTGTTCATAAACAAGTGAAGGAAACCGATATGTAAAAAAACAGGGGTAATAAGACGCCACCATTCCCCTTCCAGGATCAGCGGATTATATTTTGCTCCAAAAGTTAAAAGGACCAGCGGATTCGTACTTCCTCCGCTCATTTCCAGCAGCATGAATACAAACACTTGTAAACCGAGAAAAACATAGGTAAATAACGGTTTCGCCTGATTCAACAATTGCCTGTCATTTTTCTCGGCCCGTTCCACCTCTCGTAAAACTTTATTTTTTAAGTACTCCGTTTCATCATAATCATAATCACTCTTTATAAATCCCAGTACATCCCTGCCCAAATGTTCTTCAAGAATCCGGGCGGAACCGCCTAAATCACTGCCGTCAAACATTACCGGTTTCAACATTGTATTCGTGTTTTCAAACCGGTGCATCTGGTTGATGATATGTTCATAGGAGTCAACGGGAGGAAGCGATGTAATGTAAATGTTTAGTACATTAATTTTTTTCCGCAGAAACATTTTCCGTATATGATTCGCGTTCGTGAGCGCACCTTGAATGTCCCGCTTTAACCAGTTGCTCCAGTCTATATCAAAACGCTTCAGCCTGATCAGGGGATAGGATTTATGTACAATATTTTCCAACCATACTTCCCCGTAATCCGGGGATAAATGAATGATGCGGTACCGGTCATTAACCATTAGTTCATAACATATTTTCCAATAAATATAATCTTCCCGAAATCCCAAGAGCTTTCCCTGCTTTCATCATATTTATCCGTCCGGTCAAAAACTTTTTTCTCTCATCAATTACTATAACGAAACTGCGTAAAAAATGAAAGATTAAAAAACCCCCGGAACAAAGATCAAGGGGTATTAGTTGGACGAAATACTGACCGGATGAGCAGTTCCCGTACGTCCGGCAGACGCATAGTTGCCGCAACGGCCCATTTTCTTAACGTTTCACTTTTTAGAATCCAATTTAATAACCGGTAGCGGTTTCGATAAACTGCTTTCAAAATGTATAATAATAAAAACACACGGATCATTTTATTGATCATTTTATCACCCTCCAAACATAGTTTGAGCTGATCCGTTATTTTTATCCGTATAGTGAATATTTATTACGATTATTCACCGGTGAAACAAATAAAAGACTCATTTTCCGATATAATCTGTGCCACACGAACATCATGTTCTTCCACCGGGAGCTCTCCTGTCAATTGTTCTTTGAACGCAAGAGAAACCGTTTTTCCTTTAAAAAAAGGCAAAAATCGGTCATAATATCCACCGCCGAATCCAAGCCGGTAACCGTCCGGTGTAAACATCAGTCCCGGAACAATTAAAAAATCAATTTCGTCATTCACCAATCTTTCCTTTTCCAGTATCACCGGCTCTAACAAGCCGAAATATCCACTTTCTACTTCGTCAAAATTATTTATGAGATAAAATTCCATCTTCCTTACCGCAGGCAAACATTTCGGAACTGCTACCCGCTTCCCTTCTCTCCATGCTTGTTTAATAATTCCCCGGGTATCTACTTCCGGAAAGCGGGAAATTGTGATTCCGACAGTACGGGCTTTTTTCCATTCTGAAGTAGAGAAAAGCCGCCGGGCAATACGCCTGGATTTTTCTTTATAACTTTGTTCTGACAGCCTGTTCAACTTTTCCAAAATTTGTTTTCTCAGTTCCTTCTTCGTCTGCATCCTGTCAATCCCCTTTTAATATAGTTATAATGAAAAAACAGCAGGAAAACACCTGCTGTTTACTTGGTTTCACGATGTATAGTATGCTTTCTGTCACGCGGACAATATTTTTTCAGTTCCAAACGGTCCGGGTTGTTATTTTTGTTTTTTGTAGTTATATAATTACGTTCACCGCATTCCGTACATGCCAGTGTAATGTTTATGCGCATACTAATCCCTCCAGTCCATATACAAATTACGACTTTATTATAATACCATTAATTATTGGAAAAAGCCAGTCCTGATTTAATTTCCTCATTCCATTTTAATAATTCATTTTTATGATATTTGTTTGAACGGATCATCCACGTATATGCGGTCACATTCTGATAAGGCCTTACACGGGCTTCCAAAGAATAGATCCCAACGACATCCCCGGCACCCAGCGGATATAAAGGCAGCCTGCCACATGAAATTTTTTCCGTATAATTTTTTCTTTTTAATACGCCGTATTGGCTGAACGGTGATTTATGAATCATGCCTGAAGCCAGTGTCAAACCGTCATCATTTGCCAAAAACATTACATTTTTCTTCGGTGAAACAAAAATATAATTATTTTTTAATTCAATTAAACAGTTCCCGACAAATAATTTTATTTCCACCGGTTGAGCGGATAAATTTTTGATAAACAACTTTACCAAAGTATGGTTATCCTTCTCATCTAATGTGCTCCGCAAAACATAAAACCGTCCGTCATCCAATCGGTTTTCCCCGTCCCGGATTTTTTTCAATTGTCCGTTACAGTACAAAAAATGATCCTCGGATACTTGATCATTTATCTTTTTTATGTAATCTTCCAAATAGAGTATATTCATTTCTTCCACTCCTCCACCTATTAATTTTTACAATTTTCCATTTTTATTATTTATTTTGATTTTTCCGAACATAACATTGTATTCATCGTAACACCAATAGACAAAATGAACAATAAATCATTTTGTCGTATTTTGTTTTATTTCATTAATTTTTACGTCACCTTTAAAAGGAAAACGACATATTATTTTTTTTGTGCGTTTTTTATCATTTTTTAACATGATATGTCTTTCAGGCGTGAATTATGATAAACTGTACGGTGGGAGTGATCATATGAACATAGTTTTAATCATTTTGGCTGCTGTTTCAATCATCTTGTTTATCGTATCCTTCTTTCTTCCGGATCCGGTAAAAGAGTTAACGGAAGAAGTAGAGCAGCTTTCGATTCAAATGTATCAGGAAAACTTTCAGCTGAAAAAGAGGATAAAAAGGCTGGAAGAAGAGCTGCTGATTCCAAACGAACTGGAAGGCAAGCAGAAAAAAGAAACGGGGATTAACCCGATTATCGTGAATCAAGTACGCCTGTTAAATGAACAAGGATTAACCGTTGAACAAATAGCTAAACAATCCTCGCTCAGTGTCGAGCAGGTTCAAAATATATTGCAGGCGGATCATGGGGGCTCCGGCAATGAGTAGTATGAAACTGCGCTATTTCAGTATCGGAATGCTTATCGCCGTGGCTGTTATTTCATTATTTCATGTATTCGCCGGCAGATTTGATTCAAAACCGGAACCGGAGGAAGCAAAAGAAGGATACACAATGATCGAAACAGAACGGCTCCATTTATTTGAAGAAAAAATTGCAAGCCTTGAAAACGAAAATAAGTCATTGCAAAACAAACTGAAAGATATGAATAAAACTGAAAAAAATGGCGCTTCTGATGAAGAATTAACGTTTGAAATCCGGCAAGGAATGAGCCTGCAAGATATTGCTAGAAGCTTGGAAGGAATTAAAATCATTGATAACCGGAAAGAGTTTACTGATTTTATGATAAAAAACGGCCATGAAAAAAATATCCAACCCGGTGAATATACGTTTACACGGGGAATGAGCTTTGAAGAAATTGCCAAAACGATCACAAAATAAAAGGAACCAATTGGAAGTAAGATTCCAATTGGTTCCTCTTTTTTATTCGCCTTCGCCGGTTTCTGACTCTACATTTTCAGCCTGTGGG
>CALGYZ010000072.1 GCA_937934645.1 uncultured Bacillaceae bacterium
GCCGGAGGACATCCGGTTGAAAGCCTTACGCGTGATCCGGTTTTGAGAGAACGAATCTCAAAATTGAATACAGTCCGGTGGCGATAGCGAGAAGGTCACACCCGTTCCCATTCCGAACACGGAAGTTAAGCTTCTCAGCGCCGATGGTAGTGGGGGATTCCCCCTGCGAGAGTAGGACGCTGCCGGGCGAATTGTACAAATAATAAGGGACAACTGATTTTCAGTTGTCCTTTTTGTTTAATTTTTGTATATTAGAGTTACCAAAACAGAAAAATAGCCGGCAGATTTTAAAGAACGTTTCTGCTGTTTTTCAGAGATCCATCTCTTCCAGTGGATGATGCCGGAATATCAATTCACTTATTAGGAATGGGATTTTTTGGAATGTAATATTTATGTAACAGACAATTAGCGGATATTCGATTGATGGTTTATGGTGAATTAATTCAGTCCACCATTCAGCTTCGTAACGTGCAAGCATGCTTAAGTGGTATAAAAGCAGATAGTGAATGCTCAATTCAGGGAAAAATGATATATCTTTGCTATTTTTAATCAAATAATATGTTTGCTCCAAAATATGAAAGCGGAAAGGCAAAATTTCCTTTCGTCCGCTTTTTTCGTCTTTCAGTGAAAAAGCCAGCAGGGAATTGATTTCCGTAAAATTCAAATCAATATTTGACTTTGTGTGCAAAAAATGTTTCAATCGTTCCTTTGTCATATTAAAATAATCAAGAACCTCTTCACTAATGCAATAATGATCGCCAATTTTTTCAATTTTAATTCCGTATTTCTCTGCATTCCATTTTTGAAAAAACGAAAGGAGTTCCGGAATTTCTTTAAGTAAGGCTTCAATTTTTAATTTTATCCCTTCCAAATGTTTCATATGAAACATTTTGTCGGATAAGTGCGGAAATAGGCCGTTTTTCTGTATTTTTACTTCATCTTGCAAATAAAGATAGTTTTGCTTCTTCCTTTTCCTAGTTGAAACTCCATGTGCCAGAACTGAACTTGACTCAGGATATGACGGATCAACCGTTAAAATACATGCTTTGATCAGAAAAACAAGACCGTAGAAAAGCAAAATAGGCTGAATGTTCAGTGGCGATTTTCCGGCTTGATCCAAAAACGTAATACCTTGTTCAATGTATGAATTAAAGGCTGTGCAATTATGGTAACTTTTCTTTTTTGAATCAGGAATTTTCTGTTGTTCATACGCTAAAAATAAAAATTGCTGTGATGTTTCGGTTGAAGAAAGATAAAGGAATTTTTCCAAAATTGTAGAAGGTAATTTTGTGTACAAGATATGACCTCCAATTCAGAAAAGTTTGATTAATTGAAAGTTCCTTGACAGTATTTTAACCAATTGGTAACCTACTAATAATAATTTTTCTGGAGGCATGTGGATTATGTGGGAAAACAAATTTGTAAAAGAGGGTTTGACGTTCGATGATGTTTTGCTCATTCCGGCAGAGTCTAACGTTTTACCAAGGGAAGTTGATTTATCTGTCCAATTAACCAAGAATTTGAAGCTGAATATTCCGATTATCAGTGCAGGTATGGACACTGTTACGGAAACAGAGATGGCGATTGCCATGGCCAGACAAGGCGGTTTAGGTATTATTCACAAGAATATGTCCATTGAGGAACAGGCTGAACAAGTTGACCGGGTAAAACGTTCGGAAAATGGTGTCATTACCGACCCGTTCTATTTGACACCGGAACATCAGGTCTTTGCAGCTGAACATTTGATGGCAAAGTACCGGATTTCCGGAGTGCCGATCGTAAATAACGAAGAAGAACAAAAGCTCGTCGGAATCATTACAAACCGTGATTTGCGTTTTATTGAAGACTATTCAATCCGGATTGAAGAGGTAATGACGAAAGAAAATTTAATTACAGCTCCGGTAGGTACAACCATTAAGGAAGCGGAAAAAATTTTACAAAAACACCGGATTGAAAAATTACCTCTTGTTGATGAAAAAGGTGTACTTAAAGGATTAATTACTATTAAAGATATAGAAAAAGTCATCGAATATCCGAATGCTGCCAAGGATAAACAAGGCCGTTTACTGGTCGGGGCAGCTGTCGGTGTCTCCAAGGATACAATGAGACGGGTAGAAAAACTATATGAAGCAAAAGTGGACGTCATTGTTGTCGATACTGCCCACGGCCACTCCAAAGGTGTGTTAGAAACAGTAAGAAAAATCCGGGAAAATTACCCTGATTTGGATATTATTGCAGGTAACGTAGCTACGGCAGAGGGAACGAAGGCTTTATTTGAAGCCGGAGCAGACGTAGTAAAAGTAGGAATTGGGCCGGGTTCAATTTGTACAACCCGTGTCATTGCCGGTGTTGGTGTGCCCCAAATTACCGCTATTTATGACAGTGCATCCGTAGCAAGAAAAATGAATAAAGCAATAATTGCCGATGGAGGAATAAAATATTCCGGTGATATTGTAAAAGCTCTTGCTGCAGGAGGGCATGCTGTAATGCTCGGAAGTCTTCTGGCCGGAACAAGCGAAAGTCCAGGAGAAACAGAAATTTATCAGGGTCGGCGCTTTAAAGTCTACCGCGGCATGGGTTCCATCGGTGCGATGGAGAGAGGATCAAGTGACCGTTACTTCCAGGAAGAACAGAAAAAACTTGTTCCGGAAGGCATCGAAGGACGCGTACCTTATAAAGGTCCTTTAGCCGATACAATTTATCAACTGGTTGGCGGAATCCGTTCCGGAATGGGTTATACCGGTTGCCGGAATTTGGAAGAATTGAGGGAAAAAGCACAATTTATCCGTATGACCGGAGCAGGATTAAGAGAAAGCCATCCGCATGATGTCCAAATTACAAAAGAAGCTCCAAACTATTCCTTTAATTAATTAAAAAAGATGGGCTGGACTTACAAAAATTTCCATATGACTATTTTGTAAGTCCGGCTCCTTTTTTGTTTTTCCATTTATTAAGGCTATTTTTATAAAAAGAAATATGATACACTAAAATCTGTGTGAAACGGACAAGCAATGTGGAGGGAATAACGTTGGGAAATAAACGGAAAAATCTGTTTTTATTTTCGTTGATTACTTTTCTTGTAATATCGCTTTTTTCTGTAAACGCAAATAAAGCGATGGCGGAAACCGATCCGTTAAATTTAAAAGCGGAAGCTGCTATTTTAATAGATGCTGATTCAGGAAAAGTTTTATACGAAAAAAATGCCGATAAACTGCTTGGCGTCGCAAGCATGTCTAAAATGATGACTGAATATTTGGTGCTGGAAGCGATCTCCGATGGAAAAATAAGCTGGGATCAACAAGTGACAATAAGTGAATTTATTCATAAATTATCAAGCCCGAACTTAGGCTTGTCCACCGTCGGCTTAACCGAGGGCGAAGCTTATACGGTAAAAGAGTTATATGAGTCAATGGCCATTCATTCTGCGAATGCCTCTACTGTTGCATTGGCCGAATTGATCGGCGGAAGTGAAGCGAATTTCGTGAAAATGATGAATGAAAAAGCGGAAGAAATGGGTTTGGAAGATTACCATTTTGTAAACTCTTCAGGTTTAAACAACTCCGATATGCTAGGCAACCATCCCCAGGGTACCGATGTTAATGATGAGAACCAAATGTCTGCAAGGGCAACTGCAAAGCTCGCATACAACTTGATCAAGGACTATCCGGAAGTGCTTGAAACCGCCAGTAAACCGGAGTTGGAATTCCGCGGGGAAACTTATAAAAACTTCAACTGGATGTTACCTGGTTTAGTTTATGAATATGAAGGTGTAGACGGAATAAAAACAGGATCGACGGATTTTGCCGGTTATAACTTCACGGCAACTGCCGAACGGGATGGATTACGCTTTATTTCTGTCGTGATGAAAACCGGATCACAGCAGGAACGTTTTGAAGACACGAGAAAACTGCTTGATTATGCTTTCAGCAATTTCAAAAAAGAGGAAATTGTGCCGAAAAACAGTTCGATTAAAGGATATAAAACACTGCCTGTTGAAAAAGGGAAAAAAGATTCCGTAAAAATCGTGGCCAAAGAACCTTTAAATGTGGTTATAAAAAATGGTGAAAACGAACAATATAAACCTAAGATCGTTTTAAATGAAAAGAAGGTGGATGAAAACGGTAAATTAACTGCTCCGGTAGAAAAAGGCGAAGTGGTAGGATATCTGACTTATGAAACAGAAAAAGACGGAGACTACTTATATCCGAACCAAAAAGCCCAAGTTGAAGTTGTTGCAGCTGAATCAGTTGATAAGGCTAATTGGCTTGTTCTGTTGTTCAGATCAATCGGTAACTTCTTTTCTAACTTATGGAGCGGTATCGTCTCAGTTGTTGCCGGATGGTTTTAAATTTTCCAGTCCTTATCTCGTTCATGTTTGAAAAAACTTCCTTATTTTGATAAAATCAACATAAAAAGTAAAGAAATTGGATCGATGAGAGGAACCAGTAGCAAGTGGTTTTGTTTTAAGAGAGCTGATGGGTGGTGCGAATCAGCAACAAACACTTGTGAATCCGTCCTCGAGAGCGGTATCGAAGCCTGGTTTTTCAGGTGTGTAAATACTGCCGGTTTACAGCCGTTATCCAATGGAGAGGCAGGTGTGTTTCTATGCCTGCAATTAGGGTGGCAACGCGGATCAACCTCCGTCCCTTCTTTGGGATGGGGGTTTTTGTGTTTTTGAAACAATAAATATCCATCAAAAGGAGGGTAAACCTGATGCTTGATATTAAGTTGTTACGTACAAACTTTGAGGAAGTAAAAGTCAAGCTCCAAAACCGCGGTGAAGATTTGACGGATTTAAACAAGTTTGGAGAACTGGATAAAAAACGCCGGGAATTAATTCAAGAAGGCGAACGTTTAAAGCAAAAAAGGAACGAAGTATCGAAACAAATTGCAGTTTTGAAAAAGGAAAAGAAAGATGCCGATGACCTGATTAAAGAAATGAGAGAGGTCGGCGAAAACATTAAAGAGATTGACGCTGAGTTGCGCGAGATCGAAGAAGAATTGAATCATTTACTGCTTTCCATTCCGAATATTCCTCATGAAACTGTTCCTTCCGGTGAGTCAGAAGACGATAATGTGGAGGTACGAAAGTGGGGAGAATTCCGGAAGTTTGACTTTGAACCAAAGCCCCACTGGGAAATTGGCGAAAATTTAAGAATCATGGATGCTGAAAGAGCAGCAAAAGTAGCGGGAAGCCGGTTCGTGTTTTATAAAGGAATGGGGGCAAAACTGGAAAGGGCATTAATCAACTTCATGATTGATCTCCATACGGAGGAACACGGTTATGTGGAAATGTTGCCGCCGTATCTTGTAAACCGAACAAGTTTAACAGGTACAGGTCAGCTACCGAAATTTGAAGAAGATGTATTTTTAGTGGAGAAGGAAGACTATTTTCTCATTCCTACCGCCGAAGTCCCTGTTACCAATTATCACCGGAACGAAATACTTTCTGTTAAAGATTTGCCGCTGAGCTACGTGGCTTACAGTGCATGCTTCCGGTCAGAAGCTGGCTCTGCCGGCAGGGATACAAGAGGGCTGATCAGGCAACATCAATTTAATAAAGTCGAACTTGTGAAGTTTGTAAAACCGGAAGATTCCTATGATGAACTGGAAAAACTGACCGGGCATGCGGAAAAAGTATTACAGCTGCTGAATTTACCGTACCGCGTGATGAACATGTGCACAGCTGACCTGGGCTTCACGGCTGCAAAGAAATATGATATTGAAGTTTGGCTGCCTAGTTATAATACTTATCGTGAAATCTCTTCCTGCAGTAACTTCGAGGACTTCCAGGCGAGAAGGGCAAACATCCGCTTCCGTAGAGAGCCAAAGGGTAAACCGGAATTTGTCCATACATTGAACGGATCCGGGCTGGCTATCGGACGGACAGTAGCCGCTATATTGGAAAATTACCAGCAGAAAGATGGAAGAGTTTTGATTCCTGAAGTTCTTCGTCCGTATATGGGTGGGAAAGAGTACATCGAATAAACCGGAAATTTGTGGTTATACTTCTAAACGGGTGGTTCACCGACTTTTATGAAGCGATTGTAACCACCCTTTTTCCCCTGATTTATTAAATTTTTATGTTGACTAGTCAGGGATGGTATGGTATAATCGTTGGTGTCTTAAAGGAGGAGTACCCAAGTCTGGCTGAAGGGATCGGTCTTGAAAACCGACAGGCGGGTTACACCCGCGCGGGGGTTCAAATCCCTCCTCCTCCGCCATTAATATGAAAACGCAAACGCATAAATTGGAGATTACACTGTCTTTAGTCAGTTTTTCATGCCTGACTAAAGACAGTTTTTTTATTTGGCGGCTATCGCTTCCGGACATTAAAGCTTTCTGAAATAAGCAGCCAGTTTTGAGGGAAGGAAAGGCCGAGTTTCCAGTAGCTGATGCCGCGGATATTCAATTCTTTAATGAGATTGAATTTGGCCTGGATGCTTCTGGCGTCTTCAAACCAAACCCGGTGATTACGGCCGTTCTCATCCGTATAATCAAAAAACGGGGCCTGTGCTCTTTGATCATATTGTATGGGTACATTATACCTTGCTGCAAGCGAGATTGCCTGCTGGGGACTGACAGCGCGGGCGGTTGTTCCCGGTTCATAAGGAAGGGTCCAATCGTATCCGTATAAATTTTGCCCCATCATAATTTTCTCCGGGGGGATTTCAGTAATTGCATATTCCAAAACATTCCTGACGGGACCGATCGGTGATACGGCCATAGGCGGTCCTCCGCTGTAACCCCATTCATAAGTCATGATCACTACGAAGTCGGCAATTTCCCCATGGGCCCGGTAATCGTGGGCTTCATACCAGCGTCCCGGCTGGTTGGCTCTTGTTTTCGGCGCCAGCGCAGTAGATAACAGCCATCCTTCTTTGCTGAACCGTTCTTTCGCACGCCGTAAAAACCGGTTGTATGCTTCCCGGTCTTCCGGACGCAAATATTCAAAGTCAAAATGAATATCCCGGAACCCCAGCCGTCTTGCCGTGTTAACGATATTGTCCAACAAAGCGGTTTGGACATTTTCATCATTTAAAATAATCCTGCCGAGCTCATCACTGAATTGGTCATTCTCCAGATTTGTAATGACCATCATTAAGACATTTTGATTGGCCCGGGCAATTGCAAGGAACTGGTTTAACGGGGGTTCTTTTAAAGACCCGTCACGTAATACTTGGAAACTGAAAGGTGCAAGGTAAGTAAGAAACGGGGCAGCCCTTCTGGCACTGGTTTCCAATGCTGCGGTAACCGCTTCCCTCGGCTCGATATAAGCATTGATCTCTTTGGTTACTTTCGGTACAGGGGGAATATAGAGCCGGATGCCGGCCGGAAGCGGTTGATCTGCAGGTATTTGATTGATTGTAGCAAGTTGTTGCACGGACAAACCAAAACGCTGGCTGATTGAATAGAGACTGTCCCCCGGTTGTACCCAATAAAAGCGGCCGGTGATCGGAATGACCAATGTCTGGCCAACAACCAAACGGTTTGCGTTAGGAATTTCGTTGGCGGTGATGATGTCCTCGACCGTTGTGTTGTAAGCCTGTGCGATTCCGAGTAAAGTTTGTCCCGGTTGAACAACATGAATTTGCATGAAACAACCTCCTTGTATAACACTATTCAAAGTCTATGTTTTCAATTTGAAAAAATGATTGTACGGACAAGAGCATAAAGGAGATTTTATGTATCCGCATATAACGCGGAAACCCTGTAAAAAACAGGTTCACCGGCTGTAAGTTTTTACTTTCCCCTGGGTATAAAATAAAAGCGGTTGTTTTTATAAAGGAGGTGAAATTGTGGAACGTGATGTTTACTATATGAATGAAGCGATAGAGGAAGCATTAAAAGCAAAGGAAAAAGGTGAGGTGCCGATCGGCTGCATTATCGTATTGAATGATGAAATTATAGCGCGCGGCCATAATTTACGGGAAACGGAACAAAATGCGCTGGCTCATGCAGAAATGATAGCGATTGAAGAAGCGTGTTGGTATACAAACAGCTGGAGACTGGAAGAAGCCGAACTGTATGTAACATTGGAGCCTTGCCCAATGTGTGCCGGGGGGATTATCATGTCCCGTATCAAACGTGTAATTTATGGAGCCCGGGATCCGAAAGGGGGCTGTGCCGGAACATTAATGAATTTATTGCAATATGAACGGTTTAATCACCGATGTGAAGTGAAAAGCGGAGTGTTGGAGGAAAAGTGCGGGCAATTATTAACTGATTTTTTTAAAGAATTACGGGAAAAAAGGAAAAACAATGGTGTATAATAATATTGGAGGAATGATTTAACAGCAGTGAACCATTGCAATTTAAATCAATCATTAGTATACTATAGATACGTCTTAAAGACGTCCTTTAAATAGGTAGCAAATTTGCCGTGCTAAGCGGGGAGGTAGCGGTGCCCTGTATCCTGCAATCCGCTCCAGCAGGGCTGAATTCCTGCCCGAGGCTGTCTAATTGTAGGGCCTGTCTTCCGCAAGTGGTGTTGACGTTTGGGTCCTGCGCAATGGGAATCCATGAACCATGTCAGGTCCGGAAGGAAGCAGCATTAAGTGGAATCTCCCATGTGCCGCAGGGTTGCCTGGACCGAGCTAACTACGGAAGCAACGCCTATGGTTAGCAGTCGGAGGCAGGTGCACGGCAGTTTAATTACATAAATGGCAGCAGAACATCCTTGGAAAAGGATGTTTTTTTATTTGATTTTATAGTAAGTGCAAAGACATTTAAGGTATAATAGATAGAAGTGATTTATTTGTTAACTGTTAACCGGTCCGTCCGGTTGAAGGAGGGTAGAGATGGCTTATCAAGCGTTATACCGTGTATGGCGTCCGCAAACATTCCAGGATGTCGTCGGACAACAGCATATAACGAAAACACTGCAAAATGCCCTCTTGCAAGAAAAAATTTCCCACGCCTACTTATTTACAGGCCCCAGGGGAACCGGAAAAACGAGTGCGGCAAAAATATTGGCTAAAGCCGTTAACTGCTCAAATAGAGAGTCATCTGAACCGTGCAATGAATGTGCGGTGTGCAAAAGCATTACCGACGGATCCAACCCGGATGTCATTGAAATAGACGCGGCATCAAACAACAGTGTGGAAGAAGTCCGGGATATCCGTGATAAAGTGAAATATGCACCGAATATGTCAAAATATAAAGTGTATATTATTGACGAGGTTCATATGCTGTCGATCGGAGCTTTTAATGCTTTGTTAAAAACATTGGAAGAACCTCCGGAACATGTCATTTTTATTTTGGCTACGACAGAACCTCATAAAATTCCCTTAACAATAATTTCCCGTTGCCAGCGGTTTGATTTTAAACGCATCCCTCAAGAAGCGATTGCCGAAAGAATGAAGTACATTTTAAATGAATACGGTTATAAATATGAAGAAGAAGCATTACATTTAATTGCAAGGGCTTCTGAAGGCGGTATGCGCGATGCATTAAGTCTTTTGGACCAAACGATTTCCCTAGGCCAGGATCAAATATCAGTACAGGACGCATTGATGATTACCGGTTCAGTTTCACAAACTGTACTAAACCAAATTGCCGAAGCGGTTCTGGAAAAGGATACTCCGAAGGCTTTGGAGCTTTTGCATAGATTGTTTACAGAAGGAAAAGATCCGGGTCGGATCGTGGAGGACCTTATCCAATTTTACCGGGATATGCTGCTGTATAAAAGCTCCCCGGATATGGAGAATTTTTTAGAAAAAGCAATTGTGAATGAAACTTTTAAAACATTGTCAGGAAAATACGGAGAGGAGCAGATTTACGAATTCATTGACCGGTTCAGCAAAGCCCGGCAGGAAATGAAGTGGACAAACCATGCAAAAATTATACTTGAAGTATGCCTGGTCCGGGCTTGCCAGACGGATATTTCCAGGGAGTCCGATAGCATAAATCATATAGTCCAGCAGCTACAGGAAAAAATTATTTCATTGGAGCAGGAATTAAAACAGTTGAAGGAACGGGGAATTGTTGAGCAAAAAGGCCCCGGTCATCCTGTGCAACAACAGAAGACCCGGCCGGTCAAAAGTACGTTTAAAGTTCCGGCGGGCAAAATAGAGAATATCCTTTTAAAAGCGACAAAACAAGATCTGCAGCTCGTAAAAAGCAATTGGGGTTCCATTTTGGAGAATCTAAAAAAATCCCACGCCGCTTTATTGAATGATGCTGAGCCTGTGGCAGCATCAGCCCAGGGGTGTGTTGTGAAATTTAAATATGAAATCCATTGCCAAATGGCATTAAATAATGCAGAATTTGTAAGTGTGTTCAATCATCTTTTACAACAAATAACGGGCCGGCAAATGGAATTTGTCGGTGTTCCGGAAAAGCAGTGGCTGGAACTCCGCCAATCTTTTATCAGCCAGCACAGAGAAGCTATTAAAGAACAGCCAAAGAACGGGGAGGACCCGTTAATTGAAGAAGCCAAAAAGCTGTTTGGTGAAGAATTAATTGAAATCAGAGATTAAATTAGAGGAGGTCGTTACAATGCGTGGTATGGGAAATATGCAAAATATGATGAAACAAGTCCAAAAAATGCAAAAGAAAATGCAGGAGGCACAGGAAAAGTTAGGTGAAGAAAAAGTTGAAGGAACAGCAGCCGGAGGGCTGGTAACGGTGGTTGTTTCCGGACATAAGGAAATTCTCGAAGTGAAAATCAACGAAGAAGTTGTTGATCCGGAAGATATTGAAACGTTGCAGGATTTGATTGTAGTAGCGACAAATGAAGCTCTTGCCAAAGTCGATGAGCTGGTAGCCAATACAATGGGACAGTTTACAAAAGGATTTAACATCCCCGGTATGTTTTAATGAATTAGGAGGCATTCGTATACATGTATTATCCTGAACCAATCAGCAAACTGATTGACAGCTTTATGAAATTGCCGGGTATTGGTCCGAAAACTGCTTCCAGATTGGCATTTCACGTAATAACAATGAAAGAAGAGACTGTTCTCGAATTTGCCAAAGCACTTATCAATGCAAAAAGGGATTTAACATATTGCTCCGTATGCGGTCATATTACCGACCGGGATCCGTGTTATATTTGTAACGATCAAAACCGTGACCGGTCAGTGATTTGTGTAGTGCAGGATCCGAAAGATGTCATTGCCATGGAGAAAATGAAAGAATATCAGGGACTTTACCATGTATTGAACGGGACTATATCCCCGATGGAAGGAATTGGTCCGGAAGATATAAATATTCCCGGCTTGTTAAAACGACTTCAAAATGAAGAAGTTAAAGAAGTAATTTTGGCTACAAACCCGAATATTGAAGGTGAAGCAACAGCGATGTATATTTCCCGCTTGCTTAAACCCTCGGGTATAAAAGTAACAAGAATTGCCCATGGTTTACCGGTTGGCGGTGATTTAGAATACGCGGATGAAGTTACATTATCGAAAGCCCTTGAAGGGAGAAGGGAAATCTGAATTCAGGACACTCGGGGGGATAGCCGTTGCTTTTTAGACGAAAAGGGTATGTAAGGAAAGAATTTGACAAAAAGCTTCTGTATCAGCTGGAAGATTTGCAAAAACGTTGGAAAAACGAAAAGATGTTCAGGGATCAATGTATAGATTTTCATGATGACTTGGATATACGGGTGAAATTGAAAAAACTGAAATATGTTTTTCTATTGAAAGAGGCAAGGAAACGAAAAATAAAAATTACATCTAAACTGTATTAATTGCCAAAGAACCATTTATATTAAGGGAGAGCCTTAATAAAAGTGGTTCTTTTTTTATACTTTTTTTCATAACCTGGATTTAGACAAGGAAAGAGGTGATAAAATGACGGAATACGGATGGGTTATTGCACTCACGACAGGTGCGATTCTTTTGCTGTTATTGTTTGGAAATCCGGTGAAATTGTTGAGATTTTTAGGACAAGGTGTTATAAAAATATTAACAGGAGCACTGTTGTTGTTTTTTCTCAATACTTTTGGAAGCAACTTCGGTATCCATATTCCGATTAACTTGATCACGGCATCAATATCAGGTTTTTTAGGAATTCCCGGTGTGTGTGCCCTTACAGCTATACAATTATGGATCGTGTAAGACTTTCTTTTATTGATTCAGACTTTCAATCATTATTTTGTAAGTAAGCCGGGAATGGAAGAAAGGAATTTTATAAGATAAGCAGCATGAAAAAATTAACATTTGAAATCATAAATATTATTTGATAGAATGGCATATGTCACTGAAAGGCAACATTACTTAAAACTTTTTTCAAAAGAAGTGTTGACAAATCTAAAAACTTTATGATAAGATATAAGAGTCGTTAAATTGAACTTTGAAAACTGAACAAGACAAAGCGTTTGATAGTCAGAGCAATCAAACTTTTTTGGAGAGTTTGATCCTGGCT
>CALGYZ010000073.1 GCA_937934645.1 uncultured Bacillaceae bacterium
ACAGGGGAAAATCGATTTCCAAAAATGCCTGTTCTGTTTTATTTTCGTCCTGAAATCCGATCTTAATCACATTCTTAAACCGGTAAAGAATATCACTTTCTTGTGTATTCAAGTGGTTGACATATGGTCTGATATTAAGCGATTGAGCAATATTCATATCCTTCGATGTTTCTTCGAGGAATATATATTCCTTATTTTTCTTTGGTTTTCCTTTCCAGTTAAACACTGCTTCTTTGACTTCCTTGAAAAGCGGTCTTAATCCTTTGACATCGCCTACATTGTATTTATATAAATAATCCATATATTTTTCATAGGTTTGTTGTCTGAAATCGTCCTGGAAATTTTTCCCCAAGAAATAAGCAAAACGGATGAGTGTAGAATTCAATACTTGCTTAGAAGAGTTCGTTAATTCATAAAAAGCTCCTAAATCTGATAATTGCTCAATCCATTCTTCCTGTTCATCCAGTTCAAGATGTTCCTGAAAAACATCAACAATATTGTTTGTGTTATTCAGTTGCATCAAAACTTCATCAATTTTCTTTGAACGGAAATGAACCGGATCTAATTTCGACAGAACGCTCAGTAAAGGTGAACGATCGGGACTGTCAAAGATTAGATTTGGCAAAAATGCTTCCAATTCCTCAATGATCGAGTTCGTTTCAATATTAGATGGAACGATAATATCATGAATAAAATTTAAAAATGCGCGGGTGGAGATGATCTGTTTATACTGGACACTTGCCTTAATTAATAAATGGGATACAAGTTTACGGACAGTCTCCCTTTTTAATAATCGGTAATTATACATAAAAGGGGTGTTTAGTCCGTTCTCCATATCCTTTTCATAGGCAGTATGGAAAGGGTTTCCAGGATCGTCTTGAACGATTTTTTCCAGCAATTGAACAAAATAATCAGATTTCGGACCGTCCTTTGTTAATTCATACGGATGATAATCAGAAAAGCTGATCAATTTAAAATGGGTATCCTGAATATTTTCAGATAAATAATCACTTTCAAATATTCTGGATTTTTCGATAAATGATGAAAGTTTTGTAAAATGTTTTTTTGCATAATCGGATTCTAAAAAGTTATGAAGTACTCCCAGGTTGATGGCAAGGATTAATTTTTCATTGGAATGTTCAATATGGTCATCAGAAAAACCTTTAAGCACCTCAGCCAGGGTGTCTAATGAGTTTTTATAGGGATCGAAACTTTCTGTCGCATCATTATGAATTTGGTATCCTTCCATTAACTCCGGATGCTCTTCATTCATATATGCCAATAAATGGGATTTCCCGTCGCCGACACTGCCGCATAACAAAATTAATTGGCTGGTGCTGCTTTCCTTTGCGTCTTCCAGGGCCGTCATTAAATCCCGTTGAATCAGGCGTTCCACATGCAAATATTTTTTAAATTGACTGAAAGAATCCGATCCTTCTACAGCCTCTTGGGAAGACTCTTTTAATTTCGATAATTCGTATAACAGATAACTGCCATGAAGTTGTTTGCCTTCAAACCCGTTAACATCAGTTTTATCATCAGCTTTTTCACCGGTGCTACTTGGACCGGATGCCTCATCCGTTGGCTCGGTTTGATCCCTTTTTTCTTGTATCAGAGCTGCTAGTTGTTGGGATACGGCCGTAAATTGTTTCGACACAATGGACTCAAGCATTTTATTAATTTCTTCCTTATTAATGCCCTCATCTCTTTTGGGTATTGGGGATTGGTATTCCGGTATTTCTATGTCGTGCGGACCGTATAATTCTAAAAACCATGCAGAAATTTTATATAAATTTTTATGGACTTTAAAAGCGAGTTCAAAATCGGCC
The DNA here is from genome assembly GCA_937934645.1 of uncultured Bacillaceae bacterium. Lineage (GTDB taxonomy): Bacteria > Bacillota > Bacilli > Bacillales > Caldibacillaceae > CALGYZ01. The sequence continues at coordinate 1,830 of CALGYZ010000073.1, forward strand.
TGCAAGCTCTCATGGGAAGCTTTGTTGCCGATTGTACGAATCGTATCAAAAGCCCGGGCAATTTCTTTCGTAAGAATCCTTTCCTGGTCCAGATATTGAACACGATCTACCTGTCTCGAGCTTAATAAATGGGGAAGATTTTCAAATTCCGCCACTTTTTTCGTCATCTTTTCCGTAAACAAACGGGCTTTTACTAATACCCCATGCGGATCATCAAAAAAAATATCTTCAATACTATTCGCAATTTTAACCAGTTCCGGTTCTAACTCCTGTAAACAATCAAAAATGGTCTTTGACATAATTTTCACCTCAAGAAACAGCTGGCATAAATACATTTTCATTATAACAGAATATGATTCTTCGACAAATTTCGAAAAATTTATAAAAATAACAACTCTATTGTTTTATTTTAAATCTGTAATAATGAAAAACGATTATTGAGATGAATATATTATTATAATAATAAAGAAAAAGGACAGCCTGATTATCAATAAGCTTCAGGTTGTCCTTTCTCATTTAATTTCTATATAAATCCAAAATTTGTATTATTTATATATAAACTAGAATGCTTCTGTTTCCAATACAATAAAAAATATCTTAATAAGTGCAAAAAAATATCCGGACGCCCGTTTGGGCATCCGGATCATCCGGGTTCGGATGATTAATCACGGATGTTGGCTGCGTCTTTAAGCCGCTGATAAATCTTTTCGAAATCGTCCGGATCGATCCCCGGTGCGAATTCTTCTTTGACTTCCGGCAGATCCGGGATCGGGAATCCTTCCGGTGCCCCTTTGACGACTTCCACCTCGGAGCCGTCATCCGGATGTGTACCGGTCCAGATTTTGGCGATGTCTTCGTAGTCGGAATCACTCCAGGTGTACAGACGGCGGTGCCAGCCCATCTGCATATATTTCTTCGCGTAGTCGAATTTCTCGTTGTCCAGGCTTGGAATCGGTAACATTTTTGTCAGGTCAATGCCTGTGACTTTCTCAATCGCTTTGGCATAGGCGACTGTATGTACGCCGCCACGTACCAACAGGTAGCCGATCATTTCGAGCGCTACCGGGTTGTCTGTCATTTCATACACACGCATCTTATGGGTTCTTGCACCGATTTCCAGGAAGAAGTTGTGCAATAAGTCAAGTAAGAGGTTGCCGCTGTTGAAGACATAGTCCCCTGTCCACGGTTTTCCATGGGAATCAAACGGTTTGGAGGTTTGGGCCGTATCAATGAAGTGGTACGTATTTCTGGAATCTTTCCCCTTCTCCAACGGTTTTTTGTCCGGATCTTTCGGTTCAGTTGTGCCCACCAGCAATAAGTTGACCGTGTTTGCTACTAACTCCACATGTCCGACTTCCTCTGCCGTAATACTGGCCACCAGATCATAGAACGGCTTGAATTTTTTCTTTTCCCTGAAGTTAAAGGACTGGAACAAATAGTTGTTCAGTGTGGACATTTCCCCGAAACGTCCGCCCAATAGCTCCTGTACTGCCGCTGCCGCATTTGGATCCGCATGCTCCGGTTTCGGTAATTCAATCGGAAGCCGGTTGTACCGTTTAAACATGATCATCCATTCCCCTTTCATATATTTAAAATGTTTTTTTTCTAATTCTAATTAGAGCAGATTGTTCAATTGTTGAACTAAACATTTTCGTGACACTATATTGAAGAAAATATGATCATATGCGGGTTTTATGTATTTATACCGTAGCAACCTTTGATAACGATAATCCATTTATTAACGGCTTAATTATCAATTAACTTATTATTTTCTCATTTAGCCGAAAAGTTTTTCAAAAATTAATACATCTTTCCCAAGTATGTCAATTCCGTAAATAACCTTTTACACAAATCAGAATATTGCTTGATGGCTATGTTACAATATATGAGAATGTAAAATTTATATTCATCGAGGTAAGCAATGAAGCTATTATTCTACACCACAGGGATTCTCATTCTCACTCTGGGTATTGCATTGACGGTTCAGTCGGATCTTGGCGCCTCGCCTTTTGATGCCTTGCTGGTCGGGCTGGAGTCAAGTGTGGGGCTGACAGCGGGAAGCTGGGAAGTGATCATCGGTTTTCTTCTCATCGGCTTGAATGCGATGTTGGAGAAAAAGCGGCCGGATGTGCTGGCGCTGTTTACATCCTTCACGACCGGTGCCGGGATCGATCTCTGGTTGTTTATTTGCCGGCAGTATGTTGTGCCGGACGGGATCATTAGCAAACTTCTTTGTTTCGGCGCCGGATTGTTTTTCATCGGCCTCGGAACGGCGGTTTACCTGCAGGCGGAGTTTGCTCCGAACCCGATCGACCTTCTGACACTCGTGTTAAAAAAATTGTTGAACGCGAGTATTTTTCTTTCCCGGACGGTCATTTACGTCATTTGTCTCATTCTTTCCCTTCTGTTTCAAGGACCGGTCGGAATCGGAACGCTGTTGACCGTTGCCTTCGGGGGCGCGGTATTAAACTTCTGCATGCCCGTTGCGGAAAAGGTCTACCGCAGGCTGGCAAAAAACTCGGATCATGAACAGTCCGCTGTTTAAAGGTCCGGATCGGCTTGGGAATACAAAGAAGGAGCGGCCCGGTAAATTCCGGGCAAGCTCCCTTTTGTCTGTTATTCCGTTTTCTCCATCAATCTTCTTTTTTCTTTCAAGAGTTTTTGAAATTCGGCTTCCAGTTCTTCCGACGGTTCGATGCTTAACCGGCTTAACACATCGGTGATTTTCATTTCCAGCACCATCAGCCGTTCCTCCCGGTTGTCTTTTGCTTCCCGTTTTTTTGCCTCCTCATATTCCTCGGCGGTACCGGGGAAGAAATGCATTTTCCCATCGCGGATTTCAATAATTTTCGTGGCGACATTTTTTATAAACCGGCGGTCATGGGAGATGAACAGAACAGTGCCTTGATATTCCTTGAGCAGCGATTCCAGTGCTTCGACGGCCTCGATATCCAAAAAGTTCGTCGGTTCATCCAGAACAAGGGTGTTGATGTTGCTTAAAAAGATTTTCGCCAGGGCGACTTTCACCTGCTCGCCCCCGCTTAACACGCCGGCCGGTTTAAAGACATCATCCCGGTAAAAATGCATGCGGGCCAATACGGTGCGGATTAACGTTTCATCATGCTTTGACGAGCTTTTCACATTTTCCAGGATCGTTTTATCCGGATCAATAATTTGCAAATGCTGGTGAAAGTATCCGATTTTCACCGCTGGGGAAACGGTGATTCCTTCTGCGCCGTTGACAATCATATTGATAAAAGTCGTTTTCCCGCTGCCGTTTGCTCCGGTGACAGCCACTTTGTCTCCGCCGCGGATCTGGAAGCTTGTTTTTTTCCATAACCGGCGGCTGCCGATCACCCCTTCCACGTCTTCCACCCGGATGATGATCCGGTTTTTTATCGTTTCCTCGTTCGGCAAATCCATCTTCACCGGTGGCAATTCCTTTACTTTCTCCACTTTTTCCAGCTTTTCAATCCGCGTTTGGATCGCTTTCGCCGTTTTTTGCAGTTTCTTTTGTTTTTTGGCAAAATACGGTTTTGCCCCGGTGATTTTTGCTTCGGATGGGCTTACTTTTTTCGGCTTTTTCACTGCCCGTTCCGCTTTTTCCTTTTTCTTCCAGAGCGCTTCCTCTAGCTGTTTTTTCTTTTTTACATATTGCTCATAGGCTTTCGTTTGTTCTTTCCGTTCGAGTTCTTTTTGATCCGCATAGGCGCTGTAATTTCCCGGATAAACGGTCACTTTTCCGTCATCCAGCTCCCAAATGGTTGTACACAAGGCGTCAAGAAATGCCCGGTCATGGCTGACGACGACAAAGGCGCCCGGCCGTTCTCGAAGCAATTTTTCCAACCATTCAATATGATTGGTATCGAGATGGGTGGTCGGTTCGTCGGCAAAAATGAGCTCAGGATTTTTCGCCATCACATCTAAAATATATTGTTGCGTAATCTCTCCGCCACTTTTTTCCGGATCGGTCCGTTTCAATTGCGGCAATAGTTCACAACGGCTGTGGCGGATCACATGCCCTTCACCGGGTCTGGTCTTGCCTGCCAAAATGTTTAACAACGTTGTTTTTCCACTGCCGTTTTTGCCGATCAGGCCGATGCGGTCATTTTCGTAAATGTTCAATTGTTTTACATCGAGCAATAAACGATCCCCTATATAATGTTTTATATCATGCGCTTCCAGTAACAGCATGCAATCATCTCCAATGCTAATCATTATTGGAGACAAAAAATGCCTCCTGCTCTGTCCGGAACAGGAGGCACAAAGGGAGCGCATGCCGAAAAAAGAGAGTTCTCCCCCTTTTTTCACATGGCTGACATGTACCAATCCTATCCCGGACCAAGCAATGGAAAAAAGCACAAAAAGCCCCCGTTGTCATAGTGAGGTTTTTTCTTTTCCATTGGACATTCCGGTAGATAGGATTAGTTGCGCATGTCAGCTGCTTCATCCTTCCGTTTCATTTTTCGTTATCTTTACTTTAACGGATACCACATTCGGCTGTCAATAAAAAATTTACTAGAAAAGTTTTATCCCGGCCGGTTTTCCTTCCCTTAATCCCAATAGAGACAAACACACATTTTTCATTCCGGGGGTGTTTGTCCATTTCATTTTTTCCGTTTCTGCTTAAGATGTTAGTACAAAGAACAGGGAGGTGAAGTTGCATGTCAGGATACAACGGCTCTGGCTTTGCGTTGATCGTTGTATTGTTCATCTTGCTCATCATTGTCGGCGCAGCTTTCGTTTACTAAGCCGCGCCTGACCTCCCCTTTCCACCGCGTCCGTCCCGGCCGGCTGCTGGGCCGGCCGGTTGAATGCGGAAAGGCCACTTTCGGTCTTTCCGCTTTTTATTTTATCAATAAAACTTTCCGCTCAACCATAGGCAAGGATGATGATGACAAAAAACCAGACGGCATGGAGAATTTCAACGATCCCGATTTGTTTAATCGAAAGTTTCCGGCCGTAAAACACAACTGCCCGGACGGCACCGGGAAGAAAAGCCAGGGCAAGCCAATATTTTTGCAGCAAAAGAAATAAAATAACGACGCCAACATGATATACCCAGAAATACCATTTATACTGCGGATTGTGCTTTTCGCGAATCATCGTTTTGACGTAAAAGGTTGTGCCGGTGAAAAACAGGAAATTAAGGATAAAGAGATGAACCGCAGTTCTATCTACGGTGCCGGTACCGTAAAAATAGGCCGCCAGACCGCCGGTGCAGAAAATGATGATGACGGCGAGATTATTCCAAAAGGCCCGTTCATTGTTAGTTTTGGCAAAATAGATGTTCACGAAAAAGAACGGCAACATCCCCAGGCCGAACCAGACCAATTTCCAATTCAAAAACAGCAGAATGATCAGCACGGGAATAGCGGGGATGAACCATTGCAAAAAGCGTTTCAGATACGCTTTCCTGTTCCGTGTGACCTTCCACACCATGAAAAACGGCAAGGTCGCCAAATAAAGCAAAATCCATGCGACCAAAAGCAGCAGATGCCTCCATTTCGGTGTTCCGGTGATGACATTTAAAAGAAAAGGTACAAACAACATCGCCCAGGCACCATGCTGGCGGGGCAATTTTACACTCATACCGGTTCCTCTCTTTTCTTTCTCTCTTCCTTTTTTATTCAACCTCATTTTTCTAACGTCGGCAGTGAAAACGGTCATACTTCTTCCCTATTTCTGTACCGCCGGGCGGCTTTTGTTTTCCGAACTCCTTTCATGGTATCATTGAATTAGCAAAAAAAGGAAGAGGTGAGAGAGGATGGAAAGACAAATTCCTGAAGTAACGCTCCATGACGGATTGAAAATCCCGGTGATCGGGCTGGGTACATATACGCTGAAAGGCGCTGCCGGGGTGCAAGCGATTCTCAGTGCGATTGAGTCCGGCTACCGACTGCTGGATTCCGCCTATAACTACGAAAATGAAGGCACGGTTGGGGAAGCGGTGCGCAAGAGTCCGGTTCCGCGGGAAGAATTGATCATTACATCAAAATTGCCGGGCCGGTACCATGAATATGACCTCGCCATTACGGCCATCCAGGAATCTTTGTACCGCACAGGTCTCGATTATTATGATTTATATTTAATCCACTGGCCGAATCCGATCCAGGATCAATACGTCGAAGCGTGGCAGGCGCTGATTGATGCGAAAAAATGGGGGCTCGTCCGCTCCATCGGCGTGTGCAACTTCCTGCCGGAGCATATTGAACGGCTCGTTAAAGAAACAGGCGTCAAGCCGGTCATGAACCAGATTGAATTGCATCCGTTCTTTAACCAGGAAGAACAGCGGAAATGGCATGAAGAAAACGGTATTCAAACCCAATCATGGAGTCCGCTTTTCCGGATGAAGAAAATCTTGGAGCTGGAGGAGCTGCAGGCGATCGCCGAAAAACATCAAAAAACGATTCCGCAGGTTGTGCTGCGCTGGCATTACCAGCTCGGTTCGGTCGTCATTCCGCGGTCGTCGTCACCAGAACGTCAGCGAGAAAACATCCATATTTTTGATTTTTCCCTTGATGAAGAGGATATGAAAACGATTAACTCCCTCACCCGCCCGGACGGAAGACAGAAAAACCAGGACCCTGCGGTGTACGAGGAGTTTTAATAAATAGGGCATGCAACATCGTTTGCATGCCCTATTTTTTCCGGTTGACGGATTAAATTTTAATCCGCATATTTTTCGTCACGAGCCGGATGATAACGAGGATGATGATCGTCAGTACCAAGGTGCCCGTCACCGAAGCGGCAAGGAATCTGGACAGATCCGGGACGGGAAGCCATGCCGGGATCTCCCTGCCCCAGATGCCGGCGTTCGTTAAAAAGACGCCGAGGGCGATGACAATAAACAGGAAACCGGTGTTCCCGCCGAAACGGTAAAATCCGGTGCCGATCAACCAGCCGGTCATGTAATAAAAAAACAGATTCATGATGGAAAGGAACAGATTCGGCCAGACCGCAGCCGTCACCGACGGGGCGTTAATGACCGCAAGAATCACGGTGGCAATGAGCGGATCATCCGGATCGCCGGTAATCTCCGGCAGTCCGCCGGCTTCCACCGGAATATTCAGGAATGCGGCAATCCATTCCGTCAGCGCATTTAAGAGAAAGGCCGCAATGGGAATGACTGTAGCCAGCCCGATGGCCGCAAAAACCCCGCCGGTAAAGAAATCTTTCCTCGTCACACCGTTCTGAACGAAATACGGCAACAGACTGACCGCAGCGATGATGCCGATAATGAACATATAAATATTTCCCGCCAAAAAGATTTTGGTAAAAAAGTTGTCAAGCGTGCCGTCACTGTTTCCGGTTAGAAACAGGACCGCCTGGACGAGATGGACGATGAGCATAATCCCCATAAACCACATCGTCCACGAACCTTGTTTGAAAAACAAATCGACGGCGACTTTCCTGTATACGGGTGAACCTTTCATTTACTTCCTCTCCTCCGTTAAATGAATAAATAAATCCTGAAGTTTAACCGGGCCGAGTTCCAGTCCGATGGCTTCCGCCGTTTCCTTTTCCCTGTCACTTAACCGGCCGAAAATCATGACCGACTTGACGGGACCGAGCTGCTGTTCGTTTAAAACTTCCTTTCCCCGGACGAACCCATCGACTTTTTCCGCCTCTCCGGTCACGGTCGTTCCTTTGGATATAAAAGTTTCGTAATCTTCATGCAAGAGCAGTTTCCCCTTGTGGAGAATCAATACCTCATCAAACAAATAATCCATTTCCGACACCAGATGGGTTGAGAGAAAAAAAGTGCGCGGATCTTTTTCCCGGTCTTCAAGCAGTTCCCGGTAAAACAATTCCCTTGCCGGGGCGTCCATCCCTAGATACGCCTCGTCAAAAATCGTCAACGGGGACCGGGATGCCAGCCCGACGGTAATATTCAGGGCCGATTGTTTTCCTTTGGACAGTTTTTTCACCGGTTTGTCCGGCGGCAGTTCAAACTTTTGCATTAAATATTCCGCATATTCCCGGTCGAAATCCGGCCGGTACCTTTCGGCCATTTCCAGAATTTCTTTCACGGGGGTACTGTCATCTTTGTAATCCCGGTCGTAAATGTACGACACCCTTTGCATGATGCGGGCATTTTCAAACGGATTTTCCCCGTCAATCGTCAGCGTTCCGGATGTCGGACGCTGGAGGGATGCCATGATCGATAACAAAGATGTTTTCCCGGCACCGTTTCTACCGAGCAGGCCGTACACCATCCCTTTTTCCAAGGAGAAGGTGACATCCTTCAACACATACTCTTTTTTATATTTGAGTGACAAGTTTTCCGCTTTAATCAACTCGCCCATTTGCCTTTCTTCCTTTCATACGCTTAATAAAATCAATCAATTCCACTTCGGTTATGCCTAAAATTTCCGCCTCTTCCAAGAGCTTCACCAAATATTCATTCAAAAATTTTTCCTTCCGCTGTTTCAACAGTTTTTCCCGCGCCCCCTCTGCCACAAACATGCCGACTCCCCGTTTTTTGTAAAGAATTCCCTCGTCCACGAGCTGGTTAACCCCTTTCGCCACCGTAATATGGTTTACTTTGTAAAATTGCACAAGCTGGTTTGTTGAAGGGGCCTGTTCCCCTTCTTTCAGCAAACCGGTTAAAATCTGGTCTTCAATTTTTTCCCGGATTTGAATATAGATCGGTTTATCGCTGTCGAATTCCTTCACGGTTTCACCACCTTCAAATTGGAACACAAGGAAAATCCGGATGTTCTCTACCTTTATGGTTATATACCTGTGTATATAAGTATATGCAAAAAGAGAAAGGAGGTCAATCGTTTTTCGCCCCCTTTTTGCCCATTTTTTCCATATAAAACCCACAGGCTGCGGTGCAACCGTCGGGTCTTTTTCTGTTATTCCGTTTTGTTCTCAGCAAGGAAGGAAGCAAATTCCTCCCAGGAGGCGTATGATTTTTGCGTGCCTCTTTTTGTTACGCTGAGCGCGGCGTAGGCATTCGCCATGTGAATCGCTTTTATTGGATCCTTTTCTTTCACATAATAGTGGGAAAAACAGCCGATGAACGCATCTCCCGCCCCCGTGGAATCAATAGCATTGACCTTATATGCAGGGATCCGCTCTTTTCGCCCTTCCGTCATCCAAAGGACACCGCGGGATCCGAGTGTAACGATAACGTTTTTCACGCCGTTTTCCAGTAAATAATTGGCGGCCGTTTCAATGTCTTCTTCCGTTTCCGCCTTCGTGCCGGTCAACATCTCCAGCTCTGTTTCGTTCGGGATGAAAAAGTCACATTTCGTAACGTAGTCAAAATCGAGATCCGAATTTGCCGGCGCCGGATTAAGTAAAATGGGGATCCCGAGTTTCTTACCGAAATCAATTGCGTAATATACCGTTTCTAGCGGTACTTCCAGCTGTAAAACGATGAGGGAGGATTGTTTGATTTTTCGTGCGGCACGGTCAATATCTTCTGGTTTCAAACAGTTATTGGCCCCTTTAATGATCAAAATGCGGTTTTGTGATTCCGGATCAACAAAAATCGGGGCAACGCCGCTTGAAGTTCCCGGCTCTTTCACCGTAAATTCGGTATCTATACCGTAACTTTTCAAGTTTTGAATTGTCATATCGCTGAACAGGTCATCCCCGGTTTTCGTCACCATCATGACCTTTGAACCGAGTTTCGCCGCCGCAACGGCCTGGTTGGCCCCTTTTCCCCCGCAGC
>CALGYZ010000074.1 GCA_937934645.1 uncultured Bacillaceae bacterium
GCTCAGGACTTGTGTGAAGAATTTTTGCAGAAACAGCAAGTTATTCCCCTGACAGAAGAAGAGCTTAACTCGGTAGAATCACTATTATTATATACAGAAACCGTTCTGCATACAAAAGAATTGAGGGTTTTTATAGAGAAGATTTTACAGAAATTAAAAAAAAATCATCGGCAGGCTATTTGGTTGTTTGATATTCAACATTTGCCCTATAAAGAATGCGCCCGGAAATTAGGCATTTCGGAAGAAGCGTTTAGCTCTCTTTTGAGAAGAGCAAGAAAAGCCTTTCTTGAACAAGTGATAATTGAGCATCATCCCTCTGCGTTGAAATTGCCGTTATCTATTTACGAATTAACTACTTTGCTGACATGGTTTGATATCTTAGATTTCCCTGAAAATGTGGAAGAAGAGATTTCTTTAAAAAGGAGAGCCGTTTTTAATGGATTTATTCAAAACTATGATTTATTTCGAAAAAAAACATATCCGAAAAATTTGGAACAATTCCTCTTGTCGCGTTTGCCGTTAAACCAAAAATTAAAAGTAGCTGATTTCGGGTCCGGGACGGGAGCGTTGACAAAAATACTCAGTCCTCATGTGAAAACTGTTTATGCCGTGGATTATTCGTCCGAAATGATCCACAAGTTAAAAAAGTTGATAAAGGAACAGAAGTTAATAAATGTTGTTCCTTTATGCCTAGATATCAGAGAGGAAATGCGCGAACTAAGGAAAAGTGTTGATGTTGGTTTTTGTTGTATGGTTCTGCATCACGTGTTTGCTCCTCAGAAGGTACTCGAAAATATTGCTGAAACACTTGTTCCCGGTGGTTATCTGCTTATTGCTGACCTCGTTTACACAACGGAAAGCTGGATGTTGAAAGAGGAACATGATTTTTGGTCTGGTTTTAAAATTCCTTGGTTGAGAAAATGGCTTCGTTCAGCAGGATTAGAAATTATCGAAATCGAAGAAAATCCGTCTTATGTTTTTCGGTTTGAGAGTGCCAACGAAAAAGAACAAACGGTGGAAGTTCCGCTTCTATACGCATTGTGCAAAAAGCCAGAATAAATGTATTTGTCCTTGATAAAGTTTGGATGTTTTGAAAAGGATTTTCAAGGGAGGGGATTTTAGTGAAGCAAATTTACAATGAAAATATTCTAAACAAGAAAATGAAACGACGTTCTTTCTTAAAAACAACTGGTGCTGTTGGAGCAGCCGCAGCTTTTGGAGGAGGTGCCGGCAGGCTCGTAAAAGAGGCTGTGGGCGAGCAAGCGAATAAGGCGCTCGGAGCGGAACTGGAAAACTATAAAATCTTTTACTCTTCTTGCGCGATGGAGTGTCTCCATTGCAATCTCAAAGCGTATGTTCAAGATGGAAAATTAGTTAAGGTGGAGGCAAACCCCGACTTTAATGTTAAAGGCTGTCTGCGGGGAATGAGCAGGACTCAATGGGTGAATCATCCCCACCGATTGAAAAAGCCGTTAGTGAGAACCGGTGAAAAAGGTTCTGGAGAATTCAAAGAAATTTCTTGGGATGAAGCATTAGATTTGATTACTGAAAAAATTACGGAAACAAAGAAAAAATTAGGTAATCGGGGCTTATTGTTGCAAACAGCATCAGGAAACATGGATTCAATAAAAAACTCAATGGCTGTGGCTTTCTTTAATCATCTCGGCGGAGCTACTCGTCCACAAGGTTCATTATGCTGTTCAGCAGTAACTGCGGCCATGAATCCGATGGTCGGATTTCGTTATGTTGATACCCGCGACACCATCCGTGACAGCAGGTACATTATTTGCTGGGGGAACAACCCTGCCGTAACTATGCAAGCATATTTCAAAGAATATGAAGAAGCGATGAAAAACGGTGCCAAATTGGTTGTCATAGATCCCCGTTATAGCGAAACTGCCGCCAGAGCGCATGAGTGGGTTCCCATTATGCCCAGCACTGATACAGCGTTGGCCCTTGGAATGTTGAATGTCATCATTCAGGAAAATCTCATTGACCGTGATTTCTTGGTCAACCATACCGGGGCAGTTTATTTAGTGGATCAAAACGGGGAACTTGTCCGTGAAAACTCTGAAGATCCAGATTCTTATCTTGTTTACGACAAAATGAGAAAAACATTGGTCCGGCATGATGCAGTAGGAGCTTCGCCAGCGTTGAGCAGCAATGAAACTGCACTTCCAGACGGATACAAAACTGTCTTTGATTTAATTAAGGAGGAAGCAGCAAAGTGGACTCCTGAAAGGACAGAAGAGGAGACGGATGTTCCCAAGGGAACTGTAATCCGTCTTGCAAGAGAATATGCCACAAATAAACCGGCGATGATTATTCAAAATATGTCGGGTGCACAAAGAACGGAGTACGGTACCTATGTGGCGGCCAGCCAATTCTATCTAGCATTGGTAACGGGAAATATTGGAAAAGCAGGATCTGGCGTTTGTGATGCTGGAGGAGTAACGCAATTGGTTAAGATCAATCCGCCGGTCCCATCTCCGGAAGTAACGGAAGAAATACCAGGTATCCCTATAGCAAAACTTGGAGAAGCGATTGTAAAAGGAGAGCCGTCAGAAATTGGATTTTGGTATATTATGACATCCAGTCCTATGACTCAAGTGCCAAATACGAATATGATCCGCAAAGCCCTAAAGAAAGTTCCCTTTGTAGTTGTAGCTGATAATTTAATGACTTCTACCGCTTTGTATGCTGACCTAGTCTTGCCGGTTACAACCATTTTTGAAGACACTAGTTTGATGGCAGGCACGCGTAGTCACTATATCCAGTTGATGGAAAAAGCAGTTGAACCGCCCGGCGAAGCCAAACCAGACTATTGGATTTTTGCACAGTTGGCAAAGAGATTTGGTTTCGGAGAAGCATTTGACAAGCCAATAGAAGAGCTTATTGAAACATGCTTGGAAGGAACAGGTGTTACTTTAGAACAATTGCGAAAAGGACCCGTTAAACCAGTCGAAACGCCGTATATCCCCTTTAAAGACGGTCAGTTTCGCACTTCCACGGGAAAAGCGCATTTCTTTGTGGAAGAGTGGAAAGAAAAGGGTTATAGTCCTGTTGTAACTTATATCCAAGCAGAAGAATTTGTGAAAAACAAATCAAGCAAACTTGCAAAAAAATATCCATTAATGGCTGTCCAATATAAATTGGCGCGTAGCATCCACTCCAGTTTTAGCAATCTTCAGTGGATAAATGAGGTTCATCAAAACAAACCGGAAGTCCTTATTCATCTGAATGATGCGAAAAAACGGGGCATCAAAAACGGCGATAAAGTTGTAGTATATAACGACAGGGGAGAACATAAAGCAATTGCTGTTGTAACATGCCATATCAAAGAAGGAATTGTAGCTTTGCAAAATGGCTGGTGGGAACAGCAGGGGGGCAGCAGCAGTCATGTGACTAATGATAAGCCAGAACCACTAGGATTTGGACAAGCATGTAATAACACCCTGGTTGAAATCAGGAAGGAGGACCGGTCATGACAAAGTACGGTTTTGTTATCAACCTGCAAGATTGTTACGGATGTAAAACATGCGCCGTTGCCTGCAAGTCGGAAAATCAAACTCCGTCCGGGGTGCAATGGAGAAAAGTGAGGGAATTCAAGACGGAGTATCCCCACTCCCTGAATTTTATTTCTATGTCCTGCAACCATTGCGATGAACCAGCCTGTATGGAGGTTTGTCCTGTTTCCGCCTATACAAAAAGAAACGACGGAATCGTAATTCAAGATCATGAGCGCTGCCTGGGTTGCCGATCATGCGTTATGGCTTGTCCTTATGGTGCGACCCAGTACGACCCGGTGGAAAAGAAGGTCAGCAAATGCGATATGTGTGTGAACAGAATTGACCAGGGGCTGAAACCAGCTTGCGTCGAGTCTTGTCCAGGTGACGTGTTGAAGTGGGGAGAAATTGAAGAACTTCGTAAAGAGTACGGAAACGATATTGAAGTTGTTGAGCGGATGTATAATCTCCCATCTCACAAATTTACGAAGCCGAACATTGTTATTATTGCAGCGAATTAAACGGAAGGTTGGAAGAGGAGTGACAAGTACATGGAAGCATATGAAATTCCATTGGTCATTTTTACCGTTTTGACTCAATGGGCTGTTGGAATCGTAATCGCTATTGCTTTGTTTGAATGGTTTAAACCGAAATTTCTACAATCCGTCGGAAAACATGCCTTTAAAAAATCCGTCTATTTGGCATTAGGCTTATCCATTGGCGGTACCATTGCTTCGCTGTTTCACCTAGGGAATCCCTTCAAAAGTTACATGAGTTTAATTGGGACGTTTCATTCTTGGTTGAGCAGAGAGATTATCGCTGTCATCGCCTTTAATATTTTTCTTATAGTTCTTTTCTATGTATGGTGGAAAATGAGCGATAAAGAGGGACTAAGAAAATGGCTCGGTTCACTGACGGCTCTGGTAGGTATTGTTTTAGTACTCATTTCCGGAATGGTCTATTATCAAATGGCTTTGCATCCTGAATGGAATCATTGGACAACTTTCGGCAATTTTCTTTTGACCGGTCTCCTTCTTGGATTTTTGACAGTTTCGTATTTTGTCTTGAAAGGTATTGATGAGGAAGACACAGAACTTGTATTCCCGTTTATGGGGAGATATCTAGCGGTTTTGATTGTAGGGCTCTTAGTGACGATCGCTGGATCCTTGATATCGCCGGGAA
>CALGYZ010000075.1 GCA_937934645.1 uncultured Bacillaceae bacterium
AACCGCCGTATACGGAACCGTACGTACGGTGGTGTGAGAGGACGGGAGTTAATCACTCCTTCCTACTCGATAGCGCCAACTGGAAAAGTATTCCGGTGATTTTCCGGCTTGATTCATCTCAAACCCGCAGACTATCAACACTGGCAATTTTTTCGGAAAATGAAAAGTATTACATCTTTCAAATAATTTGCCTAAAACTTCACAAGTCATTGTAAATCTTTTGAAAGCGTTTTACTATTGATGTAAGCGATCGCAACATGAACAAAAGTTTATCCGGGTAAATTTTATTCTTTTTCTCAAAAATAAGAGAGGTGAACAAAATGAAAAACGGTAAATTTATGCAAGCGATGCAGCGTTTCGGGGGAGCGATGTTTACTCCGGTCTTATTCTTTACTTATTCTGGAATCATTATCGCTCTGACCATCGTGCTGACGAACCCGTCATTTGTCGGCGGACTGGCAGACCCCGAACACTTTTGGTATAAGTTTTGGATGACAATTCAAAATGCAGGATGGACCATCTTTAACCAGATGGAACTTATTTTTGTGACTGCATTGCCAATTGGTCTGGCGAAGAAAGCAAAGGCCAGGGCTGCGATCGAGTCGTTATTAATCTATTTAACATTTAACTACTTTATTAACAGTATTTTAACGTTCTGGGGACCGACTTTCGGTGTTGATTTTTCCCAGGAGCCAGGTGCAGGTACAGGACTGGATTTGATTGCCGGGATAAAAACATTGGATACAAATATTCTCGGTGCAATCATTATCGCTTCCATTTCTGTTTGGATACATAACCGGTACTTTGATAAAAAGTTGCCGGATTGGCTTGGTATATTCCAAGGTTCGACATTTGTCGGAATCATCGGATTTTTATTTATGTTTCCCATCGCATTGATTACCTGTTTTGTATGGCCGGTAGTTCAAAGCGGTATAGCCGGTTTGCAGGACTTTATGGTAACCGCCGGCTATCCGGGCATTTGGGTTTACAACTTTTTAAACCGTGTTAATTCCGACAGGACTGCATCACTTTATTTGGATGCCTTTCTTGTACGGCCCCGCGGTTGTTGAAGAAGGACTTGTGAAATACTGGCTGCAGCATTTAAACGAATTTGCTGCATCTACAGCACCGATCAAGGAGTTGTTCCCTGAGGGAGCATATATGATGTTCGGGCTGGAAAAAGTCATTGCCCCGTTCGGCATTACAGCAGCCTTCTATTTGACGGCAAGACCGGAAAAGAAAAAGCAAGTATTGGCATTATTAATTCCTGCACTGCTAACCGCGGTTCTTACAGGCATTACCGAACCATTTGAATTTACATTCCTGTTTGTTGCGCCGGTATTGTTCATCGTTTACGCGATAATTTCCGCTACCATGAATACACTCATGTTTGCATTCGGCGTGTCAGGAAATTTCAACAGCGGTCTAATCGACTGGATTACCCAAAACTGGCTACCATTGTTCCATAATCACTGGCCGACATATGTCACCCAAATTGTAATCGGTTTAATTTTTATCGTCATCTACTTCTTCGTGTTCAAATGGATGATTGAAAGATTTAATTATGCAACGCCGGGACGGGAACCGGATGAAGTTGAAACGAAATTGTATACGAAAGAAGATTACAAGAAGAAGAAAGAAGGACAAACCGTTGCGATCTCCGGACTGGAGGGGGCAAACCAGTTTACGGAAGCAGCTTCCCAATATCTGGAAGCGCTCGGCGGCAGGGATAATATCAAATCCGTAACGAACTGTGCGACCCGTTTGCGGATTTCCGTAAATGACAATTCCAAGATTGCCTCTGATACTGTATTTAAAAACGCGGGGGCCCATGGTGTAGTGAAAAATGGTCAGTCAATTCAAATCATCGTCGGATTGTCTGTTCCGCAAGTTCGGGAAGAGTTTGAGCGATTAATGAAAATGGAAATCAAATAAACAGAGGTGTGGATAAATGAAAAAATTCTCCGTTGTTATTGCAGGAGGCGGAAGCACATATACGCCTGGAATCATATTAACGTTAATCAACAATCTGGATAAATTTCCACTGAGGCAAATCAAACTATATGATAATGATGCGGAAAGACAAAAAATTATTGCCGATGCGGTGGAAGTTGTTTTAAGGGAAAAAGCACCTGATATTAAATTTGTTGCCACGACGGATCCGGAAGAAGGTTTCACGGATGTTGACTTTGTGATGGCGCAAATCCGGGTCGGAAAATATGAAATGCGGGACAAGGATGAAAAAATTCCGTTAAAATATGGTGTGCTGGGACAGGAAACATGCGGCCCCGGCGGCATTGCCTATGGAATGCGCTCCATCGGCGGCGTTTTGGAACTGATTGACTATATGGAAAAATATTCGCCGGATGCCTGGATGTTAAACTATTCCAACCCGGCTGCCATCGTCGCTGAGGCAACAAGAAGACTGAGACCGAACTCGAAAATATTAAATATTTGCGACATGCCGATCGCCATTCAAGGCAACATGGCAGAAATTCTCGGATTAAATTCCTATAAAGATATGGAAGTCCGCTACTATGGTTTGAACCACTTCGGCTGGTGGACGGATATCCGCGATAAAGAAGGCAACGATTTAATGCCGAAGCTGAAAGAATATGTAAAAGAGAACGGATATTTGCCTCCGGGCGCCGAAGATTATATGGAAAAAAGCTGGGCGGACACATTCCGTAAAGCGAAAGATGTGTACGCAGTTGAACCGGAGACATTGCCGAACACATACTTAAAATATTATCTATATCCGGATTATGTGGTCGAAAACAGTGATCCGAACCACACACGGGTGGATGAAATCCGGGCACACCGGGAAAAGAAAGTTTTCGAAATGTGCCGGAAAATTGCAGAGCAGCAATCAACGGAAGGCTTCGATTTTGAAATATCTGATGCCCATGCCGGTTACATCATTGATTTGGCAAGGGCCATTGCATATAACACCGGCGAAAGAATGTTGGTCATTGTAGAAAATAACGGAGCGATTGAAAACTTTGATCCGACGGCCATGGTGGAAGTACCGTGCATGATCGGTTCCAACGGTCCTGAACCATTGTCTATGGGAAGAATTCCTACTTTCCAAAAGGGATTAATGGAACAGCAGGTTGCCGTGGAAAAATTAGTTGTCGATGCCTGGATTGAAAAATCTTACCAAAAATTATGGCAGGCATTAACACTGTCAAAAACTGTACCTAGTGCCACGGTTGCAAAGCAAATATTGGATGATCTGATTGAAGCCAATAAAGATTACTGGCCGGAGTTGCAATAATCGCCGGACCCGGCCGGTTGTTAACCTCCTCTTCTTAACTGTTACCCTGTTATAAAAATATAACAGGGTAACTTATTACTATTTTGATATAATAATCTTATGACAATTAAGAGGAGGTTGTACAATGGAGCTGGAAAGCCTCATTAATAAATATTATGAAAACTTAAATGAGAACGATATGTATTTGTTGCAATATATATTGGAGCATAAGGAAGAATGCCAGAATTTAAGTATTACCGATCTGTCAAAAAAATGCAATATGTCGACATCATCGATTTTAAGAATGACGCAAAAACTCGGATTTTCCGGATACAGCGAATTTAAATTCACTTTAAAAAATGATTTGGCATCTCAATCCGAACTGATGCTATCATCCGGCGAGGATTATATTGACCAGCTTCAAAAAACGGTAAACAGCATTTTTAAATATTTTCATAAAGAAGATATTACGGATATATTACGGTGTTTAAAAAATGCAAGGCATATGTATGTATATGGTACAGGCTGGGCACAAAAGCTGGCCGGGGAACAGCTGATGAGAACATTCATCAATTGCAACCGCCCGATGATTTTAATTAAAGATTACAATGAATTTAAAGGAATGTTGCCGAATTATACAAAGGATGACTTTATTATTATCATTTCGTTAAGCGGTAAGATCCATGAAATTATTGACAGTTTACGGATCTTGAAGTTAAAACAGATTCCCGTATTATCCATCACGGATTTGATAAGTAACGAACTGGCGACACTGGCCACCTACAATTTGTATTTCCAGTCGATGAAAATTATGAAGCCTATTTCCGGTGACTCGGTATATCAGGACGATTCGATGTGTACGTTACATATTTTTCGATGTGTACGTTACATATTTTTCGATGTGTACGTTACATATTTTATGTGAATTGCTATACATCAAATTTATTGAAATGTATACGAAATTATAAATGAAGTGAGGGAATAGTATTGAAAACCATGCTGAACAATGTTCTGCACCCTTTTTCAACTCCGGAAAGGGCATTAAAAATTTTAATGACGATGGTATTTCTCGTTCCTGTTTTATTTGGTATTTATATTTTCCTCACATTAGCCAGGGAAGAATTGACATTTTCCGAATATTTATACCAAAGCAGCTGGAATAATCTTCTTTTCTTAAATGTACTGATGAATTTAGTTTGGACTTATATTCTTATAAAAATGTATCCAGGGACGGATAAGGAAACGGATTTTGAATACATCGGCTTTATTTTATGGATTCTGTTCATATCCCAAATTTTCGTTTCCAATATTTTCCTGGCTTTTTTAGCAGGGATTACTCTGTATAAAATAAGAGCCGGATTCAGACAGTCCATGAGCGTGCAGTTGTTCCTGAGAAACAAAACCGTGTCAATCATGGCTTTATCTTTGTTATTTTTTTCACTTCTTAGCGGTTTTGCGTTGATCCGGACGGTTTAAACGGTCATCTTGACGTTATAGGAGTGGGTTTATATGTTTAAAAAATTGTTTAAAAAGAGAAATAAAACTGCGATTGATATCATGTCACCAGCTACCGGAACATTTGTGAATCTGGACGATGTTCCCGATCCGGTATTTTCCGCCAAAATGGTCGGCGACGGTGCGGCTGTTCAGCCGGAGAAAACTAAAACGGTAATCGTTTCCCCGGTGAAAGGAAAAGTAGTCATGCTGGCGGACTCACTTCATGCCATTGGCATCTGCGGAGAAAATGATGTCGAACTTTTAATTCATGTCGGCCTGGAAACGGTTGATCTGAAAGGGGAAGGTTTTCGTTCCCTTGTTTCCAAAGGTGATGATGTGGAGTCCGGTCAGCCGCTTTTGGAAGTCGATTTCAACCTGATTGAGGAAAGCGGTAAAAACTCCGTGATTCCGGTCGTCATTACGAACAATGAAAATAATAAATTTAAAGTTATATCCGGACATAGCGGAGCGGCTGAAGCAGGTAAAACTGTTTTATTTTCCGTGGAAGCACAAGCATGATTCGGATCCGTTCATTTCATCGCTTTTTCACTATCTGTCCGTCTTTTTGTAATCACTCAGAATTTGCATACAATAACCATACGCCGGTTGTTACCGGCGTATTTTTTCCTTCCACAGTCAATTATCATAACCGGATTTAGATAAAAATATGAAACATTCCGGGCCGGTCAATCGTATATGTTATCAGACTCAGGGAAAAAGGTGGGATGGTAATGAAAAATGAACGAAAGCGAATTTTGGAGATGGTGAAAAAAGGGGAAGTCAGTATCGAAGAAGCCGAAAAGCTTTTGGATGAGCTGGAAGAATTGGAAAGCAGGCAAAAAGAAAAACAAGCCAGTATTGACCACCGGTTACCGGTTTTTGAACAATGGGAGTCAAAGGATGGCGGAAACAAAAAAGGCGGTACATCCGGCAGGAGAAAAACGCTCAAAGACACGTTGTTCGGGCTGTTTGAAGACGCTCTGGATAAAATAAAAGATTTTGAATTTGATTCCCAGCATTCGGTTGCGGTATCCCATGTTTACCAACAAAATGACAGTTCGTTTAACGGTATTTTAATCGAAATTCCTAACGGATCGGTAACCCTTCACGCCTGGGACCACACCGATGTACGGATTGAATTGGACGGGAAAGTTTACCGGACGGAAGATCCTGTGGAAGGCAAGGAAAAGTTTCTAAATAATATTGAGTTCAAGATTGATGACGGAAAGTTTTCTTTTTCATCGAAGGAAAAGTTTATGAAAACAGATGCCAAAATTTATGTGCCGGAAAAGAAATACGAAAAAATTGATATCAAACTTTTCAACGGTCCGGTAACCGCAGAAGGGATAAAGGCAGAAAAAATGGATGTGAAAACGGCCAATGGACAAATCCGCCTGATCCGTACTGAATGCGGAAAAGCCGAAGCAGAAACAGGCAACGGATCCATTCAGATAACGGAAAGTCAATGCAAAAAGCTGGAAGCAGAAACGTTAAACGGCAAGGTCACGGTCGACGGACAGTATGAAAAAACAGAGATCCAAACATTCAGCGGAACGATTACGGTTTATCTTGACGGAGGAGATGCGAAAACGATCCGACTATCAAGCGGTACCGGAAATATATTTGTCTATGCGGACCGGAAACTCCCGTTGAGCGGTGAGATGAAATCCAATCTCGGCACCGTCCAGCTGAATCTTGATCATGTAAGGAAAGTGGAAGAAACCAAGGAAGCCCTGCAGAAAACAATTTATTTTGACACAAGTGATGAATTAAAAGGAAAAACATATTTGTTTGCCGGTTCAAAAACCGGGATGATTACGGTGAAAAACAAATAACGGCTGCCAGCTGCCCTGTTTCCGGAGCAAGGAAAACAGGGCATTTGTTATTGGATACAAAGAATAGAGCCGGTTTTGGTTTTAGCTGTAAAAGTGGTAAAATGTAGATTACAAGTTGACAAACAGTGTCCATTCTGTATAAGCGAGGTCGTTTAACATGGCAAGTGTGACAGTGAAAGATTTATTGGAAAGATTTGATTTAGAATTGGTCAGCGGTGAAGATGGCATTAACCGGCCGATTACGACAAGCGATATTTCCCGTCCGGGATTGGAAATGGCCGGCTTTTTTGATTATTATCCGGAAGAACGGCTCCAATTGCTGGGGAAAACGGAATTAAGTTTTTTTTCGATGTTGAACGATGAAGATAAACGGATCCGGATGCGCAAGCTGTGTACAGATGCAACACCGGGCATCATCGTAACCAGAGGCCTAGAAGTTCCCAAAGAATTGATTGAGGCTTCCGAGGAAGATGCTGTTCCCGTTATGCGCTCCAAATTGAAAACGACGAAGTTATTGAGCCAGCTGACGAACTACTTGGAAGTTGAACTGGCGCCGATTATTGCCATTCACGGGGTTCTGGTCGATGTGTACGGCGTCGGCGTGCTGATAACGGGACAAAGCGGAGTCGGAAAGAGTGAGACGGCTCTTGAACTGGTCAAACGGGGCCACCGTCTGGTTGCCGATGATTGTGTAGAAATCCGCCAGGAGGATCAGGATACATTAGTCGGAAAGTCCCCCCCGCTCATCGAACATTTACTGGAAATCCGGGGTCTCGGAATCATCAATGTCATGACGTTGTTCGGAGCCGGCGCGGTACGTTCCCGCAAGCGGATTACGATGTGTGTCCATTTGGAAAACTGGGACGATCAGAAACAATATGACCGGCTCGGACTGGATGAAGACACAATGAAAATATTTGATACGGAAATACCAAAGCTAACCATTCCCGTACGTCCAGGGCGCAACCTGGCTGTCATTATTGAGGTTGCGGCGATGAACTTCCGCCTGAAGCGGATGGGGGTTAATACTGCTGAACAGTTTACGGAAAAACTGAAGGAGACGATACAGGAATTTGATGATTGATTTATTTATTTTTCTCCGGCACTTGCCCGGGCGATTTAGCCGGGCTCATTTTTATTGACAAGAACTTATATAGCGGGTAGAGTTTGCTTATAATAGTTTCAGACGATTATAGGGGGCTGATGATATGGATACGGTCCAGCCGTTAAATCCCGTTGCCGTTGAAATCGGACCTTTCTCGATCCGTTGGTACGGGATTATTATTGTTCTCGGCATTATTATTGCTTATTTGATCGCAGTCCGGGAAGGAAAAAGGCGCGGTTTGGCGGATGACCTTTTTGCCGATTTACTGCTTTGGGGTATTCCAGTGTCGATTGTGTCCGCCAGGCTGTACTATGTCATCTTCCAATGGGATTACTATTCCATTCATCCGGAAAAGATTATTGCCATCTGGGAAGGCGGGATTGCCATACACGGCGCATTGATCGGTGCTGTTATTACGGCGGTTGTGTTTTGCCGGAAGCGGAATGTTTCCTTTTGGAAAGTCGCGGATATTGCCGCTCCCGGAATTATCATTGCCCAGGCAATCGGCCGCTGGGGGAACTTTATGAACCAGGAAGCCCATGGCGGGGAAGTGACTCGGAGATTTTTGGAAGGACTGTTTTTACCGGATTTTATCATTAATCAAATGTATATTAACGGTGCCTATTACCATCCGACCTTTTTATATGAATCATTATGGAATGTTCTCGGGTTCATTCTATTATTATTATTGCGGCGTTTGCCGGTGAAACGGGGAGAAATCTTTTTATCATATGTAATCTGGTACTCAATTGGCCGTTTCTTTATCGAAGGATTGCGTACGGACAGTTTGTATTTGTTTGGCACAGGAATCCGTACCGCCCAACTGGTATCGGTACTGGCGGCCGTGGTTGCTGTCATTCTGATTATAATCAGGCGGAAAAAGTACGATTTGCCTGTTTATAAACATTCATAGAGGGGGAATTTTATGCTCAAAACTTCTGTGGTTAAAGGGCTCAAAAGCGGACTGGAAACGACCTGGACATTGGGAAAAATCATTTTTCCGGTTACGTTAATTATTACGGTCTTGCAATATACGCCGTTGCTTCCCTGGCTGTTTGACCGGATTGCTCCGTTTATGTCCGTTTTGGGACTACCCGGGGAGGCGGCCATCCCCCTTGTTTTCGGTAACCTGTTAAACTTATACGCTGCAATCGGCGGTATTCTGACGCTGGAATTAACGGTGAAGGAAGTTTTTATCATTGCCGTTATGCTCAGCTTTTGCCATAACTTGCTGATTGAAACCGGTGTGGCATTAAAATCAGGAGTTAAATTGTGGATTGTATTGGCTGTGCGGATCGGCCTCGCAATTTTTGCTGCTGTAATGATCAATCTTCTCTGGCAGGGCGGGGATGATATCGCCCGGTACGGATTTGTCAATGCCGCCGGAGAAGATCCGAACGGCATTTCGGCTATGTTTCTCACCGGTCTGGAAAAGGCCTTTTTCGGTGTGCTGCAGCTTGCCATCGTCGTTATTCCGCTGATGATCGGTATTCAAATATTAAAAGATTTAAAATGGCTTGATGTGTTTACCGGTTGGATGGCACCCGTGACGAGGATGCTCGGCATGCGGGAAAATACTGCATTAGTGTTGACAGCGGGATTAATTTTCGGTCTGGCATTTGGTGCGGGTGTCCTTTTACAGGCTGTGAAAGAAGATGGCGTCAGCCAAAAGGACGCAACCCTTGCCTTTATCTTTTTGGTTGCCTGCCATGCCGTTGTTGAAGATACGTTAATTTTTGCTCCGCTGGATGTGCCGATTCTGGCATTGTTTTTGATCCGGCTGGGGGCTGCTGTTCTTTTAACATTGATTGTCGGGCGGATTTGGAACAAGATCGAATTATCTGCAAAAAGAAAGGAATATTACTATGAAGCAAAATAATATTGATACGGTGTTGTTTGATTTAGACGGTACATTGATTAATACGTATGAGTTAATTCTTCAATCCTTTCTCCATACATTCCGGGAATTCGGTTTTCACCAAATCAAAAAGGAAGATTGTTATTCCTTTATTGGCCCAAGCCTGGACGAAACTTTTTCAAAGATCTCCCCGGAGCAGGCAGACGAAATGATTGCCTGTTACCGGGAGTATAATGATAAGTTTCATGATGAACTAGTGAAAGAGTTTGATGGGGTGCGGGAAACGGTCGAAGCTTTATCCGTCGGCGGATATAAGTTGGCCGTCGTTTCCACAAAAATACGCAAAATGGTGTTGAAAGGTTTAAAAACAACAGGGCTTTATGAATATTTTCCGGTTGTCGTCAGCCTCGATGACGTTAAAAATGCAAAGCCCAATCCCGAACCGCTGATAAAAGCGATGGATAAGCTCGGGGCAAAACCGGAACATACTATCATGGTCGGTGACTCGTACCATGATATTTTAGGGGCAAAAAATACGGGGGTACGTTCGGTAGGGGTCTCATGGACCATCCAAGGTAAAGATTATTTACAGAAACTCGGACCGGACTATATGATTGATCATATGAAGGAATTATTGCCGATCGTCGGAGTGAAATAAAAGTGAGGAGAACGGATCGGTATCCGATAAAAGGTCCGAATTCTTTATGGCAGCTGTATAAAACCGTTCCTTTTTGGAAAGTCGTAAAAAATTTTATCGTGATTGAAATTGCAAGAATCACCCCGTTTTTGTCCTGGAAAAACTGGATGTACCGGAATTTATTAAAAATGAAAGTCGGAGCGCAGACTTCTTTTGCCCTTAAAGTGTATCCCGACCTTTTATTTCCGGAAAAGATTTCCGTCGGGGACAATACGATCATCGGGTATAATACAACCATTTTAACTCATGAATATTTAATTAAAGAATACCGGCTCGGGGAAGTAAAAATTGGCAGCAATGTGATGATCGGCGCGAATACGACGATATTGCCCGGTGTGAACATCGGTGACGGCGCCGTTGTTTCAGCGGGAACGCTCGTAAACCGGGATGTTGAATCGGGAAGCTTCGTCGGCGGAAATCCGATGCGGGTCATTTACACAAAAGAAGAAATGGAACGGAGACAGGTTTATGATCCTGCCTTACGGAAACAGACCTCCATTAAAACCGGACAGCGGAAAAACCAAGTTTAAAACTTGGTTTTTTGCTGTTTCACCGCGGATGAAAGTATGTTAAAATACTATGTTGAGAAAATACAATCTATGACTACTAAACGAACTTTTTATATATAAATAAATATAAATAAACAGTGGAGGATTCTCTGTGAAAAAGCATATTTTTACTGAACCAAAACCTAAAAATGTATTATTTTTTTACCCGACGGCAGAATTTTACTTTTCCAAAGGAGTCGAAGCCTTTAGACGAAATGACCTGTCAAAAGCAAAAAAATACTTAACACGGGCATGGAATTTGGAGCCGGATGAACCGGTAATCCCGTGCCAGCTGGCGATTGTTTTGGCTGAACTCGGCGAATTTCATGAAGCAAACAAAATTTTGTTCCGGATTTTAAACGAACTGAAACCGAATATGTATGAGTGCCATTACTTTTTAGCCAACAACTATGCATACATGGGGAATTTCCATCTGGCAATGGAGCATGCAAAAAAATATTTGCAATATGCGCCGGACGGGGAGTATGCAAGGGATACGAAAGAGCTGCTGGAAATTGTGACTATGGAAGCGGACGAGAACAAAGGACACTGCATGAATTTAGACGGCGAAATGGAATACGAAGAAGAATTGATTGAAAAGCAGGAATATTCCCGCGGGCTTTTGGAAAAAGGGGAATTTGACGAAGCAAGCGTGTATTTGCGGCAAATGATCGAAGAGTATCCGACATTCTGGCCCGCATATAATAATTTATCCATCGCCTGTTTTTACCAGGGAAAAACGGAAGAAGCATATCAATTATTGGAGAAAGTTCTAAAGGAAAATCCGGGAAACTTGCATGCGCTGTGCAATATGGTACTCTTCCATTATTATGAAGGAAAAGATTACACTAAACTTTTAGAGGCGTTGAAAAAAGTACATCCGATTTCTGTTGACCACCGGTATAAACTGGCGGTGACCTTTATTATTTTAAAACAATATGAACAAGGATATGCATTGTTGAAAAAATTACTGAATACAGGAATCCAGGCCGAAAGTATTTTTTATTACTGGTTTTCATATGCTGCATATATGGTCGGCAACGTCACCGCTGCGGAGAATGCATGGAAAAAGTTTGTTATTGCCGAACCGGATAAAGAAGGTTGTGAACCGTGGAAAAGCAATCATCAGCCCCAATTTACAAAATAGACTCCCGCTACATCCGTTTTTAAGGCTTTTGTACTACCCGGACAGGCATTTTATTGGCGAAAAGTGTGATTTTTTTATAGCATGAAGGTATAGGAGGAAATACTAAATTCAGGATTTTTAAAGATAAACGTTTTTCAGGCCGCTTTTCAGGCATTTTTGCGGAGAATAATTTTTAAAGAATGGAGTGGGAGTTATGTCTGAGGAAAAAATTTATGATGTGATTATTATTGGTGCCGGTCCGGCAGGTATGACCGCTGCTGTTTATACATCCAGGGCTGATTTATCCACCTTAATGCTTGAGCGTGGCGCTCCCGGAGGCCAAATGATGAATACAGAAGCGATTGAAAACTATCCAGGATTTGATTCAATCCTCGGTCCTGATCTATCCAACAAAATGTTTGAACATGCGAAAAAGTTCGGTGCAGAGTACGCATACGGTGATGTACAGGAAATTGTGGACGGAAAAGCATATAAAATTGTTAAAGCTGGAAATAAAGAATATAAAGCAAGGGCGATTATCATTGCCACAGGTGCGGAGTACCGGAAACTGGGCGTGCCCGGCGAAGCCGAACTGACCGGCCGCGGTGTATCTTATTGTGCCGTTTGTGACGGTGCATTCTTTAAGGATGCAGAACTCGTTGTTGTCGGAGGCGGAGATTCTGCGGTTGAAGAAGGAATGTATTTAACCCGTTTTGCCAAAAAAGTAACGATTGTCCACCGCCGTGATGAATTGCGTGCCCAAAAAATATTGCAGGAACGGGCTTTCAAAAATGAAAAAATTGATTTTATCTGGAATCATACAGTAAAAGAAATCAACGAAAAAGACGGAAAAGTAACCAGTGTAACGTTAAAATCAACAAAGGATGGTTCAGAGCGGGAATTCCCGTGTGACGGGGTATTTGTCTACATCGGTATGGTTCCGTTGACAAAACCGTTTGAAAAGCTGGGGATTACCAATGAAACCGGGTATATTGTGACAAATGAATCGATGGAAACAAAAGTATCCGGAATTTTTGCAGCGGGGGATGTGCGCGATAAGCAGCTCCGGCAAGTTGTAACGGCTACCGGTGACGGAAGTATTGCTGCCGAAAGTGCCCAGCAGTATGTTGAAAAATTAAAGGAAGAATTGAAATCCGGCGTTAACTAAACGGATTCGTGTCTTTCCGGGGGGAAATTAACATTTATTTTATATTAAAGTTAACACCGATTAACCCGTTTGTAACATTTATGCAATAAAGGTGCGTTAAAATAACAACGTAAGAATTTTTAACCCCCTTTTCATATACTATTAATAGTACAGGATTTTCCTGTGCTATTTTTTTGGCCTTTAAGGAAAACTTACTGGTTTTTTGAATGAATTCATACCGGAAACGGATATAATCCGTTTGTATGTACAAGTGCGGCCCGTTGTGTCTGGGGTAGGGCTACTGCCGGAAATTAGAAATGGCGGCAGCGGCAGGCGCATCCGCCGCCGAACCCCTTTATTGTTTGAACTAGTGTACATATAGTATAATGAATTTAATTATGGACAGTGAAATATAGTCAGTTTGTTTTTTACAATCAGAGGTGATCTTTTTGCAAAGGGTAGCCAATTGTATATATATAAAAAATAACCAAATTCTATTATTACAAAAACCCCGGCGCGGCTGGTGGGCCATCCCCGGCGGCAAGGTCGAGCCGGAAGAAACGGTAAAACAAGCGGTCATTCGTGAATATTGGGAAGAAACGGGAATTACGATAAAAAACCCGGTATTGACGGGAATTTATACGTTTTTAATGCGGAACGGTGACCAGAATGAAACAAGAGAGTGGATGATGTTCACTTTTTTTGCAAATGAAGGAGAAGGGGAAGCAAAGGAAGAGACGCTTGAAGGGAAATTGCAGTGGCATCCGATTGAAAAGGTGAAGCATTTACCGATGGCGGAAGGTGATCATTCCATTATCCGCCAGGCGTTATTTGGAAAGGATGTTTTATTCGGCACCTTTGAATATACGGAAGATTTCCGCTTACTATCATATAAAACGGACAGATAAAAAGACTGATGTTATGAATATATTTTTGCAGAGATTATAAAGGAATGGTGGAATAATGAATGCCGATAATATGCAAATTGTCATTATTACAGGTATGAGCGGTGCCGGTAAAACGGTAGCCATTCAAAGTTTTGAAGATTTAGGATTTTTTTGTGTCGATAACTTGCCGCCTTCTCTATTGCCGAAGTTTCTTGAATTGATGAAAGAAACGAAAAATAAGATGAATAAAGTTGCCCTTGTCATGGATCTGCGGGGACGGGAATTTTTTGACCAGCTGATTCATGTATTTGACGAACTTGAGGATTTATCCTGGATCCGGCCCCACCTCGTTTTCCTAGATGCTGATGATGCAACGCTGGTGAGAAGATATAAGGAAACACGCCGTTCCCATCCGCTGGCCAAATCCGGTCTACCCCTGGACGGAATTAAACAGGAAAGAAAATTGCTGGAAGAATTAAAAGCCCGTGCCCATACGATCATCAATACGTCCGACTTAAAACCGAGAGAATTACGGGAAAAAATTGCAATGATATTTTCCAACAGCAAACAACCGTTTTTTACGGTTAACATTATATCTTTCGGTTTTAAGCACGGAATACCGATTGATGCCGATCTCGTTTTTGACGTCCGCTTTTTGCCGAATCCTTTCTATATTGAGGATTTGAGGCCAAAAACCGGACTGGACCGGGACGTATATGATTATGTGATGCAATGGACAGATACGAGAAAATTTATCGATAAACTTACAGAACTATTGAAGTTTATGCTTCCGTTATATAAACGGGAAGGAAAAAGCCAGCTTGTCATCGGAATCGGATGCACGGGAGGCCAGCATCGGTCCGTCGCCATAGCCGAATATTTGGGGGCACTGCTGGAAAAAGACTATAAAATACAGGTGTCCCATAGAGAAATCGCAAAAGAAAGGATTCAGAGGCAATGAAGGACCGCCGGCCAAAAATCGTCGTGATCGGCGGAGGTACCGGACTCCCCGTTTTACTGCGCGGGATAAAAAAATACCCGGTCGATCTTACCGTCATCGTCACTGTTGCGGATGATGGCGGCAGCTCCGGACGTCTGCGGAAAGATTTTTCCATTCCGCCTCCCGGGGATGTCCGGAATGTTCTTGCGGCACTTTCAGAAGTTGAGCCGCTATTTGAACAATTATTCCAGTACCGCTTTGAAGCGGAAGGCGATCTGCGGGGACACTCCCTGGGTAATCTGATGCTGGCGGCTATGACGAATATTACAGGAAACTTCACCCATGCCGTACATGAGTTAAGCCGGGTGTTGAATGTAAAGGGCCGGGTACTTCCCTCTGCGAATCAAAGCGCCGTGCTCCATGCGGTAATGGAAGACGGCAAAATTGTTTCGGGAGAATCGAAAATACCGTTATACGGAAAAAGGATTGAACGTGTATTTTTAACTCCTGAGGACCTCCGTCCTCTTCCGGAAACGGTTAAAGCCATCCGGGAAGCAGACATGATTGTTATCGGCCCGGGATCGTTATTTACAAGCATTTTACCGAATCTTGTCGTTCCGGAACTGGGGGAGGAATTGGCCCGGTCCCGCGCAACGAAAGTTTATATTTGCAATTTAATGACGCAAAACGGGGAAACAAACGATTTTACTGCCAGTGATCATGTCAAAGCAATCTATAAACATGTTGAACAGCTGTCTATCCAAAAAATCGTCGTAAACAGCGGTCAGATTCCGGAAAACTTAAAATTACGGTACAAAGATGAAGATGCATCCCCGGTAATCATTGACCGCGGGAATTTGGAAAAAATGGGACTGGAAGTGATCGCGAAACCGATCGTTACATTTTCCGGCGGTGTATTAAGGCATGATACAAAAAAACTGGCTTCATTAATATACCGGATGCTTATAAATAGAAAGGAAGACCCTTTCAGTTGTAATAATATGTAAATTGATCGGGGGTTAATGAATTGTCTTTTGCTTCGGATGTTAAAAAAGAATTGACAAATTTGCCGATAGATCCGCACGCAAGTAAAGCCGAACTATCAGCATTAATCCGCATGAACGGTACGGTTTCTTTCACAAATAAACGTTTAACGGCTGATATACAAACGGAAAACGCAGCGATTGCCCGCCGGATCTATACATTAATTAAAAAGCATTACAATGCGGAAGTTGAGCTCTTTGTCCGGAAAAAAATGCGATTGAAAAAAAATAATGTGTACATTGTCCGGCTCATCGAACAGGTCAAGGAAATTTTAATTGATTTGCAAATAACGGACCCTGAGTTTAATTACATTCATACGATTTCCCCCGGTATCATAAAAGACGAGCACATGAAGCGCGCTTATTTGCGCGGGGCTTTTTTGGCGGGAGGTTCCATTAACAATCCCGAAACTTCTTCCTATCATTTGGAAATTTCTACACTATACAGGGAACACGGGGAATCTTTAGCAAAGCTGATGAATGAATTTCGCCTGAACAGCAAATTGTTGGAACGAAAAAAAGGATACATTGTTTATTTGAAGGAAGCGGAAAAAATATCCGACTTTTTAAATATCATCGGCGCCCACAATGCATTGCTGCGTTTTGAAGATGTCCGGATTATCCGTGATATGAGAAACTCGGTTAACCGCCTGGTCAACTGTGAAACGGCAAATTTAAACAAAACCATCAGTGCGGCGATCCGCCAGGTCGAAAATATAAAATATATTGACCAAACAATCGGGCTCGACGCTTTACCGGAAAAATTACGGGAAATTGCAAAGTTACGCATGGAGCATCAGGATGTTACATTAAAAGAATTGGGAGAGCTTGTTCCTGGACCGATAACAAAATCCGGAATCAACCACCGACTGCGCAAAATTGACGAGATTGCCAACCGGCTCCGCTCGGGAGAAGATGTCCAGTTCAAATCATAGGGTGGGAGAACGGCCACCGGTCGTTTGACCGCCGGTTTATATTTTTCTTATTTTTATGGATGATTATCTACAAGTTTCACAGATTAAGAACATTGGGAGGAGATTGCTATGGAGGAAAGAACAGCAGTAGTGAAACTAAAAACCGGTTTACAGGCACGTCCGGCTGCGTTGTTTGTTCAGGAAGCGAACCGTTTTTCTTCGGAAATATTTTTGGAAAGCGATGACCGGAAAGTAAATGCAAAAAGTATCATGGGGATAATGAGCTTGGCGATCGGTACCGGAAAATCAGTGAAAATCATTGCTGAGGGCAGTGATGAAAAGGAAGCAGTAGAAGCTTTAGTCAAATTTATTGAGAATGAACAAAATTAATATGAAGAAACTAAATAAAGACGCAGCGGCTTTCTATTGTTTCAGTGTTGTTCGGTTTAAAGTAAACGTATTCTTAAACCGACGCTCTGAAATATTTATTTTTTTATTATATAGAATAAAAGAGGATTCAAAGCCACCGGCTCTGAATCCTTTTTTAGCATTGCGTTATTTTTTGCTTGTTGTGATGATTTCATCAATTAAACCATATTCTTTTGCTCTTTGGGCGGACATGAAGTTGTCCCGGTCCGTATCCTTTTCAATCACTTCGATCGGTTGCCCGGTATTTTCCGCTAAAATCTGGTTGATTTTATCACGCAAGTATAAAATCCGTCTTGCGGCGATTTCGATTTCAGTTGCCTGTCCCTGGGCTCCGCCAAGCGGCTGGTGAATCATTACTTCCGCGTTTGGCAGGGCAAATCTTTTTCCTTTTGTACCGGAAGAGAGTAAAAATGCTCCCATGGAAGCTGCCATTCCGATGCAAATGGTTTGCACATCGGCCTTTACAAAGTTCATCGTATCATAAATCGCCATACCGGCTGTGATGCTTCCTCCGGGACTGTTAATGTAAAGGGAAATGTCTTTCTCCGGGTTTTCTGCATCTAAAAATAACAACTGGGCTACAACCGAGTTGGCCACCTGGTCGTCAATCGGTCCGCCGAGAATAATAATCCGGTCTTTTAATAAACGGGAATAAATATCATAAGCCCGTTCACCACGGCTCGTTTGTTCGATAACGGTAGGGATTAATGGCATAATATTTCCTCCTTTAAACTGGATTTTCAGATCTTGAATGGGAATTTTTCCCGCTCTGCATGATATGTATATTTTACATTAAAGGTCAATGAAGGTCAAACAAAAGGAGTAAAATAAAATACTCAGAAAATCATTTGTATGATGGTGTTTTTTCTTACCTCCTTTCCAATATAACCGGATAATTTCGTTTTTAAACGGGCAGAATCGAAGCCTTTCATTATTATTGTATCAATATTTATGCCAACTTTTACCTGCAGAGGAAAAATTTATTAAATTTCTTTATTTATAATTCTTTATACAATAGCAGAATCCTTCCGGTAGATCCGGAAAAATAAGCGGAATGTGTCATTGATGCAAATAAAAAACTGCTGCGTTCAAACGCAGCAGTCTTTTAGCGCCCTCGGGAGGAATCGAACCCCCATTTCAAGAACCGGAATCTTGCGTGCTATCCATTACACCACGAGGGCAGGAAAATTATTTAACTCATCCAGCACAAACTATTATACGGGATGTTCTGCAAAATTGCAAGTGATTTTTTATTTTTTTATCTGATAAAAAATTTTATGGGTAAAACACAACAGAAAAAGTGATACCGGAGGTAAGATGACCGGGAACTTTATCAGTCTTATTGGGAATAAAATATTTTAAATATTCAAATTGAACAGGCAGAATGATACTATTATGAATAATGAAGGATCCGGGAGCAATCAACAAAAAACAGGCAAGGAGGAAACTATGTCACAAGAAGTTGTCATTTATAAAAAACAAAATTGTCATTTATGTGATCTCGCACTTGGTAAGTTGCAAGAACTGCAAAAAGAGATCGGATTTCATCTCCGTGCGGTGGACATTGAAAAGGACGACAAGCTGATGGAACATTACGGTTTAATGATTCCGGTGGTCGAAATCGGCGGTGAAGTTATTCAATATGGACATATTGATGAACATGTCATTAAGAGGAAGTTACAAAAATGAAAACAATTATTTATTAAGTTGATTTTACAAAAAATCTCTGATAACATGAGAGTGCAAAAAGGAATTTTCTTTTTTGGCAAAAGCGGGACATAAAACATCCGTACGGGGCATTATTTGACCAATGAAATATTCTGTTCTTTTTATTTTTTGGTTTTCCGGGACAAAATAAAGAATACAGGGATAGTTTATGACCCAGAAAACCTGCCGTGGATAAGGAGAATGAATATGAATGAAATCATTGAACTGCAGAAAAGGTTAGTGCCTGATTTAATAAAAGTAATGCAAAAAAGATACCGGATCCTCCGGTCGATCCAAATGATGCAGCCCGTTGGAAGAAGAAGTTTGTCCCAGAATATTCATATGACTGAACGGGTGTTACGAAGCGAGACAGATTTTCTCAAAAAGCAGCAATTAATTTCAATTTCAAATACCGGAATGAGATTAACGAAAGAGGGAAAAATACTTCTGGAGAAACTTGAACATATCATGAAAGACTTCTCCGGTATTTCCGAATTGGAAAAGCAGCTTACCCACGCTTTAAACATCCGGAAGTGCATTGTCGTTTCAGGTAACAGCGATGAATCCGGCTGGGTGAAAAGAGAACTGGGACGTGTATGCACAGATGATATGAAAGAAGTTCTGAAGGACGGATACGTGATCAGCGTAACCGGCGGTTCCACCATTAATGCGGTAGCTGAGGCTTTTCCGGATGATTTGGGGAAAAAGGATTTACTGTTTGTACCGGCCCGCGGCGGCATCGGATCGCATACGGAATACCAGGCCAATACTATTTGTGAAAAAATGGCGGGGAGATCCGGTGGAAAATATATGGTTCTGTATTCACCAGACCAAATAACGGAACAACTGTATGAGTCCTTTATCCAGGAATCCGTATTCCGCAAAGTTTTGCAAAAAATTAAATCAGCGGATGTCGTTATACACGGAATCGGGGACGCCCTGACAATGGCAAAAAGACGCAATACACCTGATGAAGTCATGGAAAAACTGGTCCGGGAAAATGCAGTGGCAGAAGCCTTCGGTTATTACTTTGATGAAGAAGGGAATGTCGTTCACAAGGTGCAAACAGTTGGCCTGCAATTGGAAGATTTGCAAAAGATCCCGCATATATATGCAGTGGCCGGAGGAGCTTCAAAGGCAAAAGCCATTAAAGCCTACATGAAAATTGCACCGGAACATACCGTGCTTGTTACTGATGAGGCAGTAACGAATGAAGTTTTAAAAGGGTAATCCCCTTTTATATAAATTTTTCCACAACATTTTAAAGGAGGATATTCACATGGCAGTAAAAGTTGGAATTAACGGTTTTGGACGTATCGGACGAAACGTACTTCGTGCAGCACTGGGTAATCCTGATATAGAAATTGTGGCTGTTAACGACCTGACAGATGCAAACATGCTTGCCCACCTGCTGAAATATGACTCCGTTCACGGCACATTGGAAGAAGATGTAAAAGTTGATGGCGAATATATTATTGTCGGTGATCAGAAAGTAAAGGTTATCGCTGAACGTGATCCGGCCCAATTGCCGTGGAAAGAGCTCGGCGTAGAGGTTGTAGTAGAATCAACCGGACGTTTTACTCAACGTAACGATGCTGCAAAGCATTTGGAAGCAGGCGCGAAAAAAGTGGTCATTTCCGCTCCGGGTAAAGAAGAAGACATTACAATTGTCATGGGTGTTAACGAAGACAAATATGATCCGGAAAACCACCATGTAATCTCTAACGCATCTTGTACGACAAACTGCCTAGCACCTTTTGCAAAAGTTCTTCATGAAAACTTCGGAATTAAACGCGGCATGATGACAACAATTCACTCTTATACAAACGACCAACAAATTTTAGACTTGCCGCATAAAGATTTCCGCCGTGCACGTGCGGCTGCAGAATCCATGATTCCGACAACAACCGGTGCTGCAAAAGCAGTGGCATTGGTACTACCGGAGTTAAAAGGTAAATTAAACGGAATGGCTGTACGTGTACCGACTCCGAACGTATCCCTTGTTGATCTGGTTGTTGAAGTGGAAAAAGACGTAACGGTTGAAGAAGTTAACGGTGCATTGAAAAAAGCGGCAGAAGGTGAACTGAAAGGAATCCTGGCTTATTCCGAACTTCCGCTTGTTTCCCGTGACTACAACCATACAACTGTTTCTTCGACCATCGACGCCCTGTCCACCATGGTAATCGAAGGAAACCTTGTTAAAGTATTATCCTGGTACGACAACGAATACGGCTATTCCAACCGTGTAGTTGACCTGGTTACTTATATTGCGAAAAAAGGTCTCTAATTCCGAACAATAATCTTCCTATATTGCTTGTTTCAGGAAAATTGCATATTATTAAAAATGTGGCCTTTTTAACCTGTACGGGGGGAGCGGGGATGTGCACGATTCCCCCTCCCTTTTTTTACATAATATTACATATATTAAAAACCGTGTGATGAAGGGAGTTTCAGGAAAATGGCGAAGAAAACCGTGAAAGATATTGATGTGAAAGGGAAAAAGGTTTTTGTACGGGTTGACTTTAACGTGCCGATGCAGGATGGGAAAGTCACGGATGACACGAGAATCCGTGCAGCTTTGCCGACGATTGAATATCTCATTGAAGAAGGAGCTAAAGTAATCTTGGCTAGCCATCTTGGCCGCCCGAAAGGACAAGTCGTGGAAGAACTGCGCCTGACAGCTGCAGGTGAAAGACTGTCCGAGCTGCTCGGAAAACCGGTACGGAAAGTGGATGAAGCTTACGGGGAAGCAGTAAAAGCGGAAATTGCCAAAATGGAAGACGGCGATGTCTTGTTGCTGGAAAACGTCCGTTTCTATCCGGGTGAAACGAAAAATGATCCCGAACTGGCGAAAGCTTTTGCCGAACTTGCGGACATTTATGTTAATGACGCCTTCGGAACCGCACACCGTGCCCATGCGTCAACAGAAGGTGTTGCACATCATTTACCGGCGGTTTCCGGATTTTTGCTGCAAAAAGAGCTGGATGTACTCGGAGGAGCATTGGATGATCCGAAACGTCCGTTTACTGCAATTATCGGCGGCGCCAAAGTAAAAGATAAAATCGGGGTTATTGAAAACTTGCTGGAAAAAGTAGATAATTTAATTATTGGCGGCGGACTAGCTTATACATTTGTAAAAGCCCAGGGTCATGAAATCGGACAATCATTGTTGGAAGAAGACAAAATAGAACTGGCAAAAGAATTTATGGCCAAAGCAAAAGAAAAAGGCGTAAACTTTTACATGCCGGTTGATGCCGTCGTTGCGAAAGCTTTTGCCGAAGACGCGGAATCAAAAGTTGTGGATATTACCGAAATTCCGGCAGACTGGCAAGCGCTTGACATTGGTCCGAAAACCCGCGAACTGTATCACGATGTGATTACAAAATCCGCACTTGTCATTTGGAACGGACCGATGGGCGTATTTGAATTCGATAAGTTTGCCGAAGGAACGAAAGCTGTTGCGGAAAGCCTTGCAGAAGCTGAAGATGCCGTTACAATAATTGGCGGCGGCGATTCTGCGGCTGCTGTGGAGAAATTCAATCTTGCGGATAAAATGACCCATATTTCTACAGGCGGCGGTGCATCCCTTGAGTTTATGGAAGGGAAAGTATTGCCGGGAGTCGCCGCATTGGACGATAAATAAGTATATTATCAGAAAAACGAGGGAAGGTGCACAATGAGAAAGCCAATTATTGCAGGTAACTGGAAAATGAATAAAACATTGCAGGAAGCAAGAGACTTTGTTGCGGAAGTTAAAACAAACATCCCAAATCCGGAACAAGTCGATTCCGTGATTTGTGCCCCTGCATTATTTTTAGAACGTTTGCTTCAGGAAACGAAAGATTCTGATTTGAAAATAGGCGCCCAAAACATGCATTTTGAAGATTCCGGAGCATTTACCGGTGAAATCAGCCCCCTGGCGTTAAAAGATCTGGGTGTACAATATGTGATCATCGGCCATTCCGAGCGCAGGGAAATGTTTAACGAAACGGATGAAACTGTCAATAAAAAAGTGCATTCCGCATTTAAACACGGCTTAGTGCCGATTGTGTGCGTCGGAGAAACGTTGGAAGAACGGGAAAGAGACGAATGGAAAGATGTTATTAACCGCCAATTGACGGAAGGATTGCGCGGTTTAACGGCTGAACAGGTGAAAAATCTGGTCATTGCCTATGAGCCGGTTTGGGCAATCGGTACAGGAAAAACAGCCAGCGCAGACGACGCCAATGAAGTTTGTGAATATATCCGCGAAGTGATTGCCGGACAATTTTCCCGTGAAGCGGCGGAAGCGATGCGGATTCAATACGGCGGCAGCGTAAAGCCGGAAAATATTCATGAACTGATGAGCCGGCCCCATATTGACGGTGCATTGGTCGGCGGTGCAAGCTTAGATCCGGAATCATTTTTAAAACTATTGGAGGCAGGTAAGTAATGGGTAAAGCTCCGACAGCATTAATTATTTTAGACGGTTTTGCCTTACGTGAAGAGACGAAAGGAAATGCCGTTGCACAAGCGAATAAACCGAATTTTGACCGGTATTGGAATGAATTTCCCCATACAACCATCCGTGCTGACGGTGAATATGTCGGACTTCCGGAAGGGCAAATGGGAAATTCGGAAGTCGGTCATATGAACATCGGTGCAGGACGGATTGTTTACCAGAGCTTGACACGGGTCAACATTTCCATCCGGGAAGGTGAATTCGAAAAGAATCCGACGTTCATCAATGCGATGAACCATGTGAAAGAAAAAGGAACGAACCTGCATATTTTCGGGCTTTTATCCGACGGTGGAGTTCACTCCCATATTAATCACTTGTTCGCCCTGCTGAAAATGGCAAGGGACCACGATGTGAAAAATGTTTATATCCATGCCTTTTTGGATGGACGGGACGTCGGTCCGAAAACGGCCAAAAAATATATTCGTCAAACATTGGAAAAAATAGTGGAGTACGGTGTCGGACAATTTGCCACAATTTCCGGCCGCTATTACTCCATGGACAGGGACCGCCGGTGGGACCGGGAAGAGAAAAGTTATCGTGCCATGGTTTACGGCGAAGGCCCGAAATATCAGGATCCGATCCAGTTGGTTGAAGATAGTTATGAAAAAGGGATTTACGACGAATTTGTGATCCCGTCGGTCATGGTTGATGAAAACGGTGAGCCGGTCGCAACGATCAAAGATGAAGATGCGATTATTTTCTACAACTTTCGGCCTGACCGTGCCATTCAAATATCCAATATTTTTACAAATGAAGAGTTTAATGAGTTCGACCGCGGGCCGAAATGGCCGAAAAACCTTCATTTCGTATGCCTGACCCATTTCAGCGAAACAGTGAAGGGATATGTCGCCTTCGAACCGGAAAACCTGGACAATACGCTGGGCGAGGTATTGGCGAAACACGGCTTAAGACAGTTGCGCATTGCTGAAACGGAGAAATACCCACACGTTACATACTTCTTAAACGGAGGAAAAGAAGAAGTCAACCCGGGAGAAGACCGAATTTTAATCGATTCGCCGAAAGTTGCGACCTATGATCTAAAGCCGGAAATGAGCGCATATGAAGTAACGGATGCGTTAATCGGAGAGATTAAAAAGGACAAATATGATGTCATTGTATTAAACTTTGCCAATCCGGATATGGTCGGCCACTCTGGAAAACTGGAGCCAACAATCAAAGCTGTCGAAGCGGTTGACGAGTGCCTTGGTAAAGTTGTGGACTTAATTCTTGAAAAAGGCGGAAAGGCCATTATTACGGCAGACCACGGTAATGCCGACGAAGTGCTTACACCGGATGGAAAACCGATGACTGCCCATACTGCCAATCCGGTGCCGGTAATTGTGACAGACAAAAACGTAAAATTGCGCAAAACCGGAAAACTGGGTGATTTGGCACCAACATTATTGCACATGTTAGGATTGCCGAAACCGGAAGAAATGACCGGAGAATCACTGATTATCGAGTAGTTTTGTAATTATAAACGAAAAATGATAAAGGAGAGATCTTTAT
The DNA here is from genome assembly GCA_937934645.1 of uncultured Bacillaceae bacterium. Taxonomy (GTDB): domain Bacteria; phylum Bacillota; class Bacilli; order Bacillales; family Caldibacillaceae; genus CALGYZ01. The sequence goes on from CALGYZ010000075.1 coordinate 25,000, forward strand.
GCCGATCATTACTGAAATTTACGCACGTGAAGTTCTTGATTCCCGTGGAAATCCGACAGTAGAGGTGGAAGTATATACTGAATCCGGAGGCTTTGGCCGTGCACTCGTTCCAAGTGGTGCTTCAACCGGAGAATATGAAGCTGTAGAACTGCGCGACGGAGATAAAAACCGTTATTTAGGAAAAGGTGTATTAAAAGCAGTAGAAAACGTAAACGAAGTTATCGCTCCGAAATTGATCGGATATAACGTACTGGACCAAATCGGTATTGATCAAACAATGATTGAGCTGGACGGTACGCCGAATAAAGGAAAATTAGGCGCAAACGCGATTCTTGGTGTTTCTCTTGCTGTTGCCCGTGCAGCCGCTGATTTGCTGGATATGGAATTGTACCAGTATCTTGGCGGATTTAACGCAAAACAGCTTCCGGTACCGATGATGAACATTTTAAACGGAGGGGAACATGCCGACAACAGCGTGGATATTCAAGAGTTTATGATTATGCCTGTGGGTGCTGAAAACTTCCGTGAAGCCCTCCGCATGGGTACTGAAATTTTCCACAGCTTAAAAGGTGTATTGAAGGAAAAAGGCTATAACACGGCTGTTGGTGATGAAGGCGGCTTTGCACCAAGCTTAAAATCGAACGAAGAAGCGCTGGCTACGATTGTTGAAGCAATTGAAAAAGCCGGATACAAACCGGGTGACGATGTATTATTGGCGATGGACGTTGCCGCTTCCGAACTGTTCAATAAAGAAGACGGCAAATATCATTTCTCGGGTGAAGGTGTTGTACGTACTTCAGAGGAAATGGTCGCATACTTTGAAGAGCTGTGCGAAAAATACCCGATCGTTTCCATTGAAGACGGTCTGGATGAAAACGACTGGGAAGGCCATAAACTGCTTACTGAACGTTTAGGCCATAAAGTTCAGCTGGTGGGTGACGACCTGTTCGTTACAAATACGGAAAAACTAGCTGAAGGTATTGAAAAAGGCGTCGGCAACTCCATCCTCATCAAAGTGAACCAAATCGGTACATTAACGGAAACCTTTGATGCGATCGAAATGGCAAAACGTGCCGGTTACACGGCTGTTATATCCCACCGTTCCGGTGAAACGGAAGATACAACAATTGCGGATATCGCTGTGGCAACAAACGCCGGACAAATTAAAACAGGTGCGCCATCCCGTACCGACCGGGTTGCCAAATACAACCAGCTGCTACGCATCGAGGACTCCCTTGGTGAGCTGGCTCAATATTTAGGAAAAGATACTTTCTATAACTTGAAAAAATAATTTGTAACGAATAACCGTCTGCCTTATCGGCAGACGGTTTTTTAATGATCAAGGAAAGTTTCACGTTTAAACTGATCAATGATAAAATCAATGAAATAGCGGCTGGAGATGGGCAATATCTTTTTATTTTTGTATGAAATGGCGATCATCCGTTTGATCGGTGGGGAGATTCTTTTTTTCACGAGTTTGTAGTTTATCCGCCTTAAAATCATTTCCGGCAATATGGAAATGCCGAGGCCGTTTTCTACCATAGACATAATTGTGTAATCGTCATGAACCCGGAACTGGATGTTCGGTTCCAGTTGTTTTTGTTTAAAAAACTCCAGCGGTTCGCTGATTTCTCCTTCATCCAGTAAAATATACGGTTCATGGGATAATTCCTCCAGTGTAACCCGTTCTTTTCCGGCCAGCCGGTGACCGACAGGCAGTATGGCCAGCATTTCATCTTCCTGCAGCGGAATCGTATGGAGCTCTTTTACCGCTTTCGGGTTGACAAACCCGAAATCGACCGATCCGTCTTTAATACTATTGACAATACTCGTATATTCTCCCTGCTGCAATTGAAACTGGACGGACGGATACTGTTTTTTAAACGCTTTTATGAGCGGGGGAAGCCAGTTGCTTGATACGCTTGAAAAGGTTCCGATCCGGATCAGGCCGCTTTCCAGTCCTTGCATTTCTTTCTTTTTTTCCATCAATTCACGATAAGCATTCCGCACGTTTGAAATATATGGGAGGAACTGCTTTCCGTCCGGAGTCAGGCGGATTCCTTTACGGGATCGGATGAACAAAGTTGCTTCCAGTTCGTTTTCCAGCGTCTGAATCATTTGGCTGATGGCAGACTGTGTATACCCCATTTCGTCGGCCGCCTTCGTAAAGCTCCCTTTTTCTACAACTTTCATAAACGTCTCAAAACGGTTCATTGTATTCTCCTTTTTATTAGCTTTACTAATAGTTTGATTATATATATTAATTTCACTTATATCATATAGTCTGGTAAAATCATAGCAGTTTAGACTCAACAGGACGGAGGAGGGGAAAGGTTGAAGGATTGGAAGCAGGGAATGAAAGACGGTCTTCCGATTATGTCCGGCTATTTCGCTGTTTCATTTACTTTTGGAATATTTGCCAAACAGTGGGGATTCAACCCCTTTGAAGCCGTCTTTATGTCCGGAACAAACTTAACATCAGCGGGACAATTTGCGGGGGTCACTTTGATTGCCGCATCTGCCGCTGTAATCGAATTGATCATTGCTCAAATTGTTATTAATTCACGTTATTTATTAATGTCCTTTGCCTTGTCACAAAGGATTGACCCGGATACGCCGATGCTTCACCGGCTGTTGATGGCCTACGGAGTTACGGATGAGATTTTCGGTGCAGCTGTTTTGCAGAAACGGCTCACACCCGCATACATATACGGATTAATGACTGTCGCTGTTCCCGGGTGGGTCTTTGGAACGTTGCTCGGTATTGTATCGGGAAATATTTTGCCGGACCGAGCGGTGAGTGCATTAAGCATTGCTTTATATGCTATGCTTACCGCTGTCATCATACCTCCGGCGAAGGGAAATTCAGTATTGATGCCGGTGATCATTATTTCCATGTTTACCAGTTTCATGATTTCACACTTTTTCACCTTTGTTACACCGGGAATAAAAATTATTTTATTATCGCTTGTCATAAGTGCACTGGCGGCTTATTTTTTTCCTGTAAAAGAAGGGGAGGCGGAGCAGGGTGGATCTTGAAGTTATTTTTTATATCCTCGTTATGGCGGTCGTTACTTATATCATCCGAGTATTGCCGCTTACAATTTTCCGGAAAGAGATCAAAAACCCGTTTATCCGTTCCTTTTTATTTTACGTTCCCTTTGTCACGCTATCGGTTATGATTTTTCCTGCGGTACTGGATGCAACGGCTTCCGTCTGGTCTGCACTGGCCGGATTTGTTACAGCGATCCTACTGGCTTATGCCGGCGGCAGTCTGGTAACCGTGTCAATGACCGCATGTCTTGCCGTATTTATCGTTGAAATGTTTTTATAACCGGATAGCTTTGCGGAAGGACCGGCATATATAAAAAGCTGCCGGCCTTCTTGTTCCGTTCGTTGTTTTTATAAGATATTTGTGCTAAATTAAAACTAGTGAAATGAGTTTCTTTCCTTTTAGGAGGTAGGCGCGTGGAAACATTTTTAACAGTTTTATTAATCATTGATTGCCTGGCGTTAATTGCGGTCGTGTTGCTGCAGTCAGGCAGAAGCGCAGGGCTGTCCGGTGCGATTTCCGGCGGGGCCGAGCATTTATTCGGTAAACAAAAGGCCCGCGGATTGGATCTTGTTTTACAACGGATTACGATCGTATTAGCGATAATCTTTTTCATTTTGACGATCCTGCTTGCATATTTTTATTAGGAAAACGGACCTGACCAAGCCGATGCCGGTCAGGTTTTTTCGTGTTTGAAATGAAAACCGTATACAACCTTGCAAGCATAACGAATAAAAGGAAAGAGGTTTATTTTTCAAAACAACCGCAAAAAATACATGTAGTGTTTGACAAAAGAGAGGGAGATGGGTTTTGAAAATTATTCCACCAAAACCGTTTACGTTTCATGGCGGTCCTCGTGCGGTCCTACTGCTGCACGGACTTACCGGAAACAGCGCGGATGTGAGAATGCTGGGACGTTTTTTGCATAAAAACGGTTATACATGCCATGCCCCGATTTACCGGGGACATGGAAAAGAGCCGGAGGAACTGTTGAAATTTTCACCGGATGACTGGTGGGAAGATGTTCTTCAGGCATATGAAGATTTGCAAAATATGGGCCATGAGGAAATTGCCGTTGCCGGTTTATCCCTTGGCGGGTTATTTACGTTAAAGCTCGGATTTTCAAAACCGGTTAAAGGAATTATCCCGATGTGTGCACCGATGTATTTCAAAAACGATGAAGTTCTGTATCAAGGAGTATTGCAGTTTGCCAGGGAGTATAAGCAAAAAGAAGGAAAAACACTGGAGCAAATTGAGCAGGAAATGGAAAAATTTGACTCAAAAGAGTTGCAGGAGTTATTAAAAGCCAATCAAAATTTTTTGAACCGGGTAAAAGAATCCATTGACCTTATCTATGCACCGGCTTTCGTCGTCCAGGCAAAAAATGATGAAATGGTGGATGTAAAAAGCGCGGAGATTATTTATAACGAACTGGAATCCACGGAGAAATCGATGAAGATTTATGAACACTCTGGCCATGTGATTACCCTTGATCAGGAGAAAGACCAGTTGCATGAAGATATTCTCCAGTTTTTAAACAGCCTCGATTGGAAAGAATAATAAAAAGAGAGCCTTGAAACAAGAAAGGAGGCTTTAGGGTGGTTAACCAAGCATTGGTGGAAAAGCTGATTGAGTATATGAAGGAAGAGGCATACAAGCCTTTAACCGTCAGTGAACTGGAAACGGCCCTCGGCATAAAAGACGCTGCTGAATTTAAGGAATTTGTTAAAACCCTGGTGTATATGGAAGAAAAAGGACTTGTCGTCAGGACGAGAAGCAACCGGTACGGATTGCCGGAAAGAATGAACCTTGTCCGCGGCCGGGTTTCCGGACATGCGAAAGGCTACGCATTTGTTGTACCGGAAGAACCGGGAATGGATGATATTTTCATACCGCCCGGTGAAACGAATACGGCGATGCACGGGGACCTTGTCATTGCCCGTGTATCCAAAGAGAGCACCGGCGCCCGCCGCGAAGGGACGATCATCCGGATCCTGGAACGGGGAACGAAACAAGTCGTCGGTACATACACGGAAAGTGTCAATTTTGGTTTCGTCATCCCTGACGATAAAAAGTTCTTTGGCGATATTTTTATACCGAAAAATGCTTCTATGGGAGCGGTGGAAGGACATAAAGTAGTCGTAAAGATTACTGCATATCCGGAAGGCCGGATGAGTGCCGAAGGGGAAGTTATAAAAATTTTGGGCCACCGGAATGATCCGGGCGTTGATATTTTGTCAATTATATATAAGCACGGACTGCCGCTAGAGTTTCCCGATGAAGTCATGGCAGAAGTACGGGATGTACCGGATACGATCAGTGAAGATGAACTGGCCGGACGACGAGATCTCCGAGATGAAGTGATCGTCACGATCGACGGGGAGGATGCAAAAGATTTAGACGACGCGGTTACCGTAAAAAAACTTGAAAACGGCAATTATAAACTCGGTGTACATATCGCGGATGTCAGTTATTATGTTAAAGAAGGCAGTGCGATTGATAAGGAAGCTTATGAACGAGGAACAAGCGTGTACCTTGTTGACCGTGTAATTCCGATGATCCCCCACCGCCTTTCTAACGGAATATGTTCATTAAATCCGAATGTTGACCGTTTAACGATATCCTGCGAGATGGAAATTAACGAAAAGGGTGTCGTTGTCCACCATGAAGTATTTGAAAGTGTAATCCGGTCGAAAGCAAGGATGACGTATTCCGATGTCAACCGGATTTTAGTTGATAAAGACGAAAAGTTGCGAAAGAAGTACGCCGATCTTGTGCCGATGTTTGAGCAAATGGAAGAACTGGCCTCCATTTTGCGTAAAAAACGGATGATCCGCGGTGCTATTGACTTTGATTTTAAAGAAGCAAAAGTATTAGTCGATGAAGAAGGGCGCCCGACAGACGTTATTATCCGGGAGCGGTCTGTGGCGGAACGGCTCATTGAAGAGTTCATGTTAATTGCCAATGAAACCATTGCTGAACATTTCCATTGGATGGAGCTTCCGTTTATTTATCGTATCCATGAAGATCCGAAAGAGGAAAAATTGCAGCACTTCTTTGAGTTCATTACGAATTTCGGCCTGATCGTGAAAGGTAAAGCAAATGCCGTGCATCCGCGGGCACTACAAAAGATATTGGATGAAGTGCGCGGAAAGCCAGAAGAGATGGTTGTAAGCACCGTCATGTTACGGTCGATGCAACAGGCGAAATATTATCCGGATAATCTGGGGCATTTTGGCTTGTCAACGGATTTTTACACCCATTTTACTTCCCCCATCCGCCGTTATCCGGATTTAATTGTCCACCGGTTAATCCGCACGTATTTAATTGAAGGGAAAATTGACCAGGCGACTCGGATGAAATGGGGGTCCATTCTGCCGGATATTGCCGAACATACATCGAAAATGGAACGCCGGGCCGTTGATGCTGAACGGGAAACTGATGAGCTGAAGAAAGCGGAATTTATGGAAGATAAAATCGGTGAAGAGTTTGACGGAATTATCAGTTCCGTTACGAACTACGGTCTTTTTGTCGAGCTGCCGAATACCATCGAAGGGCTTGTCCATGTCAGTTATTTGACTGATGACTACTATCATTATGATGAGCGCCAGTATGCCATGATCGGTGAACGGACCGGAAAAGTGTTCCGGATCGGGGATGAAATTACTGTCCGTGTCATTAACGTAAATAAAGAGGAACGTAACGTAGACTTTGAAATTGTCGGCATGAAAGAAAAGCCCCGCAGGGAACGGAAGGAAAAGCCGACCGTTATTTCCGCCCGGCCGGAAGGAAAACATGTTGGCAGGGAAGGGCAACACCGTGCCGGCCGCAAAAGAAAAATATCAGCTTATGAAAATGAGCCGGCAGCGAAGCGGCAAGCGAAAAGGAAATAAGCGGACCGGTGCAAAACAGCCCCGCGCTGAATATATTTACGGGGCTGTTTCCTTTTGATTATGAAGACCGTCCGGACGGAAGTGAATCTTTGAAATATAATAGAAGCGGGTGAAAATATTTAAGTTATTTATCAATTATTTATTTGTCAAGAAACGAAAATTGAAATTCCGTTGCTGATTTGTTAAAATTACATGTTACTGGGGGAATGCCTGATGTCAAGAGAGAAAAGAAAGATCATTGCCCAAAACAGAAAAGCGTACCATGATTACTTTATTGAAGAAACTTATGAAGCGGGAATTGTTTTAAAAGGAACGGAAATTAAATCAATCCGTGCGGGGCGGGTTAATTTAAAGGACTCTTTTGCCCGTGTAGAGAACGGAGAAGTGTTTTTATACAATATGCACATCAGCCCGTATGAACAGGGAAACCGTTATAACCATGACCCGCTGCGGACGCGGAAACTGCTCCTTCACCGCAGGGAGATTAATAAATTGATTGGATTGACAAAGGAAGCGGGTTATGCCTTGATTCCGCTGAAAATTTATATAAAAAACGGTTATGCAAAAATAGAGCTGGCACTGGCCAAAGGGAAGAAAAAATATGATAAACGTGAACAGTTGAAGAAAAGAGAAGCACAACGTGAAATTGAACGTGCATTTAAGGAAAGGCAAAGAATATAATTGCCTTTGATGAAATTTGACATTGACTGATTTTATGCTATAATATAAATGCCGCAAGAGAGAAGGCGTTGGAAAAACGACATGTATAAGCTTGATTTCTTAATGCGGGGACGTTATGGATTCGACAGGGATAGATCGAGCTCAGGCTGCGAGCCGAGTCGGCGAACTCGTAAAAAGCGCCACGCCTAATAATAACTGGCAAATCTAACGATAACTTAGCTTTAGCTGCTTAATTTTGCTAAAGCGCTCCTGCCTCCATCTCCCACGTGGAGACCAGGGGCTCATTTGAGTGGGATACGCCTTTCATCCGCCGTCTGAGGATGAAAGGAAGAGAACCAATCAGACTAGCGTTACGGAAGCCCGTCGATAGGCTGAAGTAACTGCGAAACATAATATATCGACTACGCTCGTAGACGTCTGGGTGGCGATATTCCTGGACGTGGGTTCGACTCCCACCGTCTCCATCCATAACGCAAGGTACGTGTTTTAAATAATACAAGCCGGCTGTATTTCAGCCGGCTTTGTTTTTTGAATAAACGCACGCTTCCCGGGGAAACGTTTATTTTATGATTTTTGTCAGTTCACCATAATAACTCTCCACGTGCTTATTGATCTTCGGATCGGTAATGATCGCATGGACATCTTTTACATGATAAAATGTAAAAAATGCCCGGACGCTGAATTTCGTGTGATCGGCAATGATATAGCGCTCAGTTGAATTGTTCAAGATAATTTGCAAGCTGTGGCCTTCTTCTTCATTGGCTGTTGTAATATCCTCACCGGAAATCCCGTTGGTGCCGACGAATGCTTTATTAATTTTGATTTCGCTCAATAATTTGTTGGCAAAATATCCGATCAGTGTACCGGTTTTTTTTCGGTAGCGTCCGCCGGTTAACAATGTTTCCACGTTGGGAAGTTTAACGGCTTTCTGAAAAACGGAAATGGAATTGGTCACCAGCATGATCGGTTTGTTCTGTATATAATCCAATATAAATTCTCCGGTTGTGCCGGAACTGATGAAAACCGTGTCGTGATCTTCGATTAAATCAGCGCATATCTGACTGATATGTTTCTTTTCTTCCACGTTCAAGGTTTCTTTTTGAATATTGGATAATTCTTTGTACGGGTCGTCCTTCTTTTTGGCCCCGCCGTGAACACGTACGAGAAGGCCTTCATCTTCCAATGCCTGTAAATCCCGGCGGATCGTCATTTCCGTCACGTTAAATTGTTCCGCTAATTCTGATACTTGAACAGTACCGTTTTTATCGAGCAAAGAAAGAATGGCGCGGTATCTTTCTTCTCTAATCATGGTATACACCTGTCTTTTTTATAGTGTTTAGCACAGCCGGACAAGGAAATTTTGTCCGCTATGTGAGGAAAGAAATAAATTCCTCATTTATATATTACAACAATCACGCGGTTACGGGAGAAACTTTTTTCGGAAAATACCGGAAAAAGATGATTCCCCGGGGAAATCATCTTTTTCATTTTGCGCCGCTGTTTATTGAAATTTGTTATACCACGGTTGAGCGGTCGCTTTTAATACTTCATACAGTTTGAGAATATTGTCCCGGCCTTGTGAACGGAACCAGGCTTCTGCTTCTTTTTCACCGTATTTGCCAAAGGGCTCAATTCCGCCTTTCCAAGTTGCCCGTCCGCAAAGTACGCCGTTAAATCCGGATCCTGCTTCACGGGCGAATTCCAAAGTTTCCCGGAATAAGCCTGCGGATACTCCGGCACTTAAGAAAATAAAGGGTAGATGCGTAGATTCGGACTGTTCTTTAAAGTATTTTTTTGCTTCAAGTTTCGTATGAACGATTTCATCCTTTGTATAACCTTCAACGTAATACATGTTCACCGGCACTTCCACTTTTAAAACATCAACCGCATATTGGTCTTTGGAGAATTCCCGCATGGCGCTGTTTACTTTATGTGGTTTTACTTTGGCATATTCCGATCCTTTCATATTATCCATGTTTGCATCGTAAGTTAATATTTCAAGGAAAAACGGAATGTCTTCGGCAACGCATTCGGAGCCGACCCGTTCAACAAAGGCCTGCTTTTGGTCATTAATATGGTCCGGCTCATCAATATCGTAATAAATCAAAAGTTTTACCGCATCCGCGCCTTTTTCTTTTAAGCGTTTGACCGACCAGTCCGGAAGCAAATCCGGTAGCCGTCCTTCCGCATCGGCATCGTAACCGGTTTTTTCATAAGCGACTAAAAGCCCGGCATCCGGATTTTTTTCACCTGCGGCCGGCCAGCCGTATTCGGGATCTAACAAAATCGATGAAGCATAAGGTGTTAATTCCCGGGAAACTAAAGTTTTAAACTTTTCCAGTACAGCATCCTCCGTATTTCCGTATCCGGCAATCATTTTCTTTAACGAGCCCCGCTGGTCACAGGCTAAAGCATTAATAATGCCGTTTTCATCCGACAGCTTCTGCAAACCTTCGTATTTTCCTTTCGACAGTTTTGCCACATTGTCCACTCCTTTATATTTCTTCGACCTTCACTTTATTAACGAATTGCTCAAATTTTCCTGCATCAACAAAGCCGGTTTGGGCTTCCATGGCATTTAATATTCCAGCGGCCATGCCGTACTTGATCACCGTATGAACATCCGCATTTTGTTCAATGGCCTTTGCCAGACCGGCAACCGTTGCATCTCCGGAACCGACCGGATTGATGACCGGCACTTCCGGAATGGTTACGTTGTAAAATTGATTTTGATGTTTTACCAATGCACCGTCCCCGCCGCGGGTGACGACAATCCACGTAATTCCTTCAAACAAGGGATCATTCAGCGCCTTCATGATCTTCTCAATGTCTTCGTCTGCTTTTTCCCCGAGCAGCTGCTCCAATTCCGAAGTATTCGGTTTAATCAGATACGGCCGGGCGGATTTGTTTTGCAAAGTGACTTCCAGTGCTTTTCCGGAAGTATCCAGAATAACAGGAACATCCCGGCTATCTGCCATGGCAATCATTTGCGGATACACATCTTCGGAAAATCCTTTTACAATACTTCCGGAAATGGATACGAGATCAGAGAGGTTCAATAAGCGTTCATAATGTTTAAGGAACTTTTCCTGTTCAGCGGCGGATAGAACCGGTCCCGGCTCCAAAATTTCCGTTTGTCTGTCTCTGTGCAAAATGGCGATGCAGTTTCGGGATTCCTTGTCGGTATGCAAAAAGGAATGTTTAATTCCGTCTTTGTCCAGTTGATCTTCAATGAAACTTCCTAATGAACCACCTAAAACTCCCGTAGCAAGAACGTCACCACCGAGCAAATAGGCTACCCTGGCGACGTTCAATCCTTTTCCACCGGCTGTTTTTTTTACTTGGGCAACGCGGTTCGCTTCATCGAGCTGAAAATCATCCAGATGATAAGAAATATCGACGGAGGGATTCAGCGTCACTGACAGTAACATGAAATTCGCTCCCTTACCGCGCGTTTAATCGTGGTATTCGCCGCGGTCCCATTTTTCAAGCAAATCATCAAAGAAATGTTCATCTCCCGCAGCATTTTCCATTTTTTTGTCCAGCGCGTTTATTTTTTCAAGCAGTGCTTTATTTTCCGGTGTTTCTTTATATTCCGTTTCAATAAAAGTATCGATAATGGCCTGGATTAAATGTAATCCTGTAATTTTTCCGCCGAACCCGATAATATTCGCATTCAACTGTTCTTTTGCAAATTTTGCCGTAGTTGTATCACGGACGAGGGCAACGCGAGCCCCGGGGACTTTATTGGCGGCTGCGGAGATTCCGACACCGGTTCCGCACAATACAATTCCTAAATCCGCTTCCCCGCTGGCGACTTTTTCCGCTGTTTTTTTGCCGAAAACCGGGTAATGGGTTCGTGTGGTATCGTACGTGCCGTTGTCAATGACGGTATGGCCTTTGCTTTTTAAATAATTGGATATTTCAATTTTTGTATCGGTAACAATATGGTCGCACCCTAATGAAATAATCATGTATTTTTCCTCCTTCTAACACATTCTGTTTAACATATCGACACGGATTTGGTGACGTCCTCCGGCATATTCGGATTGCAGGAAGGCATCTGCACAAGATTTTGCCAGTTCTTCCCCGACAATACCGGCGCCCATTGCAATTGCCATCGCATTATTATGGTTGCGGGTCATTTTTGCCGAATGTTCATCGGATACTTCAGCACAAATCATGCCTTTAAATTTGTTCGCTGTGATAAAAGAACCGGCACCGTACCGGTCGATTAAAATTCCGCGGTCTCCTTCCTTCGCTAAAAGTCCTTCTACGACTCGCGTTGTGGAATCGACAAAATCAAGACCGGTTTCCGGTGTCTTATCGATGACTTCATATCCTTGTTTTTCCAAATGTTTTTTCAGCACTTCTTTTAATTGTGTGCCATCTTGATCGGCGCCAATCAATACTTTCATGATCAACCCTTCTTTCTGTTTTGTTCGGAAAAATTTCAAAAGAAAAAAATAAAAACATTAATTACTTAATGAAAATTTATCATGTTTGATTATGTTTGTCAATGTTCGTTTTAGGGGGTGTTCGTATATAAAACCTACAATTACTAATAAGAATACCTTAATAATGTGACAAAGTAAGCCAAACTTTATTGGTGAACAAAAAAATCAATCATAAATAAACATAATAAAACAGAAACTAAATAGCATTCCCGGAATAAAACAGTATGACAGAAATCATGAAAGGAAAGGAAGAAAAGAAAAAAGCTGTATAAACGTCATTTTTTGACAGTTCATACAGCCATTGAGGAGGAATAACAAAGAGGAGTTTTTATTCATTATTAAACGGCTTGTTTAAATTCGGGTTCATCCAATGTTTCGTTAAATTCAATGACTAAATCTTTTTGATCCAAATACCATACGTCGTCTTCTTCCATGAAAAACGTAATCCCATCTTTTTTCAGCACGATGCCGGGACGTTCCGGCTGTTCTTTTTTGATCCCGAGGGAATATCCGGTAACAAAACAGTTAAATCCGCCATAACGGACGAAAAAACGGACACAATCCCCTTCATGTAACGATAATTCATTTTTATACCA